>NZ_JACOGB010000003.1:0-491579 GCF_014284215.1 Undibacterium sp. FT79W
GCGCCAGTTTTGCGGAACCTTGGATGATAGGCAGATCGTCGCCTGGGAATTCATATTTGGACAGTAATTCACGCACTTCCATTTCAACGAGTTCCAGCAATTCAGCGTCATCAACCATGTCGCATTTGTTCAGGAAAACGATGATGTATGGAACACCAACCTGGCGAGCCAACAGGATGTGCTCACGCGTTTGTGGCATTGGGCCGTCTGCTGCGGAGCAAACCAGGATCGCGCCGTCCATCTGAGCCGCACCAGTGATCATGTTTTTAACATAGTCAGCATGGCCTGGGCAGTCAACGTGAGCGTAGTGGCGTGTTGCTGTTTCGTATTCAACGTGGGCAGTATTAATTGTAATACCGCGTGCTTTTTCTTCTGGTGCTGCGTCGATTTCGTCGTATTTCTTCGCTTCGCCACCGAATTTTGCAGACAATACTGTTGCAATCGCTGCTGTCAATGTTGTTTTACCGTGATCAACGTGACCAATTGTACCTACGTTGACGTGCGGCTTGGTGCGTTCGAACTTACCTTTTGCCATTTTGGACTCCTAACGATTTTATGAGATACTCAGGCACGCGCCCGACGACTTCAGACTTGAAACACCAGCTTACATGGTGCCCTTGACGTGGATTGAACACGTGGCCTCTCCCTTACCAAGGGAGTGCTCTACCACTGAGCTACAAGGGCAGCTTAGTCTGCACAAAGCCATGCAAAATAACTGGAGCGGGTGAAGGGAATCGAACCCTCGTCATAAGCTTGGAAGGCTTCAGCTCTACCATTGAGCTACACCCGCAGGGGCTACCACTTCAGCCGCAATACAAATTCTTTCCTATGGTGGAGGGGGCTGGATTCGAACCAGCGTACTCAGAGAGAACAGATTTACAGTCTGTCGCCTTTAACCACTCGGCCACCCCTCCATAGGGAACTCAGAACTATAGAGATCCGAAGCACTGATGTCAAGAGCTATTTAAAAAAATTGTCGAAAAGAGTCAATTTCGTGCATGCGACAGCTGGAAGGAATCAACGCCGTCAAATTTTTCGAAGTCCTGAGATAAAACACTGATTGGCAGCGCAAGCTTTTTATCCATTGCGACTGCAACAAAACGCCACTCCAGAGCACCATTACTCTGTGCAATCGCCAACGTACCACTGGCCATTTCATAACCGCGTCTCAAAGCCATTTCGCCCATTGTTTTCTCATCCGGCAAAAATCCCTTTTTAAAACGTATCGTGATCACAATTGCCGCTTGTGAAGGTAACCAAGACTCAAGGCGATGCACCCATACCATGCAGGCGGCCGACAAAAGCGCCAACAGAATTGCCGCGGCATAAAAACCTACTCCGACCAAAACACCGATCGCAGATGATGCCCACACCGAAGCAGCCGTCGTCAAACCGCTGATCGTAAATCCTTCCTTCATGATCACACCGGCACCGAGAAAGCCAATACCGGTGACGATTCCCTGAATAATTCTGGTCGGATCAAGCGCCACCGGCGCTATCGCGCGACCGCCGTACCAGAAGTCAGGGTAGCCGGCAATCACGACCAACGCTGCAGAAGCCATACATACCAGCCCGTAGGTCCGCATGCCTGCGGCACGTCCGTGATAAGAGCGCTCGTAGCCGACGACAAAGCCCAGCAACATTGCGCCAGCCAGATTCAAGAATATGATTATGTTGGCGTTCAGCTCGGCGGCCGACCAGAAACTCATGAAATGACTCAGGTAACTTCCCATAACGCCCCATAAATGATGTAAATCGTTTTTTAGTTTATCAACTATCAGTCTGCGGCGGAAAGCAATTTACGCTACCTGCGTAAGATATCCGGATAAAAATCAGTTCCCGTTTTTTTAAACCTATCGTCCGCAAGCGACTATGCAGTATAATCCGCGCTCACATTCATTGGGGAGTAGCCTGCTTCAGCCTTGCTGAAGAAATCGCATCAACATACTTGACTCAACAGTCATGGTGCGGTTGATCCTGTGATCAGCAATGGATCAGCGATGATCTGCGCGGGATTTGGCAAGACCTTTGATAGTTGCACTTCTGTTACCGGAGATCGGGCGGAGTGTTGCTGTCATTGGTTATCAGCGCCCGATCTCAATAAAAATCATGGAAGCTTTCCTCGTCTCTGCTCTGGCCGTCACCGTTGGCGAAATTGGTGACAAAACACAATTGCTCGCCTTATTACTGGCAGCGCGCTATAAAAAACCAATCCCTATCATTCTCGGCATATTGATTGCCACCTTAGCCAATCATGCTCTGGCCGGATTACTGGGCCAATGGGTTGCCACTAATATTCCCTCCACGTTGTTGCGCTGGGCGCTAGGATTATCTTTTCTGGCCATTGCAGCCTGGACACTGAAACCTGATGAAATGGAAGATGAAGGTCTGAGTGAAGGAAAATACGGCGTCTTCGCGCTGACCTGCATCACTTTCTTTATTGCCGAAATCGGCGATAAAACACAGCTGGCAACGGTCGCACTGGCAGCAAAATACTCGAATCTCTACCTGGTTATCGCCGGTACAACGCTGGGTATGTTGATTGCTGATATTCCTGCAGTCTTTTTAGGAAAAATCGCAGCGCCGAATTTTCCATTCAAAATAGTCCGCTGGATTGCTGCTGGCGTATTCGCTATTCTTGGCGTCTTGGTGCTGATGGGTATCGGCGATCGTTTTTTATAAAGAGAAAGAAATGCTGACGATTTATCATAATCCGCGTTGCTCCAAATCCCGTGAAGCACTGGCGATACTCGAATCTGCCTGCGCCGAACACGCGCAGGAGTTAAAGGTCATCGACTACCAGAAAACACCGCTCTCGGTCGGACAATTAACGACACTGCTGGAACAACTGGGCGGCGATGTACAACAAATGTTGCGCAATAACGAAGCGGAATATGCCGAGAAAAATTTAGCGGAAGCCGACGATTCCCGCGCGCTTCAGGCCATCGCTGATTGTCCCAAATTACTGCAACGTCCTATCGCTACATTCAATGGAACAGCGGTCATAGGACGTCCGCCGGAGCAAGTGCTGCATCTATTTAAGAAAGTGTCATCACATGAGTGAATTTAAACTTGCCGCTGGCAGTATCGTCAAATTCGGTTGCACAACAACCCAGCTTTATCCGATTTTAAGAAATGGTATCGCGATGAGTAGTGTGCGCCAGGGTTTGCAAGATGCCGCTGGCGCATCAATACCAGGAATCATGATAGGCGAGTTGATGGCTTACTTCGCTGCGTGTGCAGATTTCTGCAATAACACCGGCGCGGTCCATCACGCACATCAGGACATCATGGCAGCTTTCGTGCAGGCGCTGCAGAATAATCGCGGCGAAAAACCGCAAATGCCGGAGCTGGAAAGCATTGCCAGTGAAACCGGCTTACCGGTCGTGCTGGAAATCGTGCTCGGGGAAGATTGCGTCGTACTGGCAGACACGCATTTCGTCAGTGAAGGTGAAGCCGAGAAAAGCTGGAAACTCTGGCGCAGTGGTTCTTTGCAAAGAGAAGGCGGAATTCCGG
Source organism: Undibacterium sp. FT79W (assembly GCF_014284215.1). Lineage (NCBI taxonomy): Bacteria > Pseudomonadati > Pseudomonadota > Betaproteobacteria > Burkholderiales > Oxalobacteraceae > Undibacterium > Undibacterium sp. FT79W. The sequence continues at coordinate 3,517 of NZ_JACOGB010000003.1, forward strand.
CGAGTTGGATCAAACAATTCTATTTCCCGCGCCTGCTCGATTACCGCGATATCAGCGTTGCCAGAAATCCACGCAGTCTGGAACAAACCACCGATACAGCGTTGATGGTCGGTGGCCTGATGCAATCGTGGCACAAAGACACACCGGCAGATTTACTGAATGCCTTCAATAAGCAATACGGTCGCATTAATTTTTCTCAGCGCAGTCAATTTGATGAAACATCGCTGGAGCGCTTCTTCAATCTGAATGCCATGCTGGACCCGGCAACCCGCTTGTTAAATCAAATGACCATCTGGCAAGACATTGATTCTCTCGCCAAGAAACAAGGTATTGAGCTGAACTAAAGCAAATCAGTTGGACGGACTGCGTTTGACGAAAAACAGCGCAGCCCCAATCGCCATCAGTATCCCGCCGAAGAAGCGATTCTGGCTTTTTAACCAGCGTGGATCACTGAAATATCTCTGCATGGTCGAGGCGGCATACGCATAGCTATGCATCACGATCAGATCAACGCCGCACATAGTCGCCCCGAGTATGCAAAGCTGCGGCAACAACGGCGCATCATGCGAAATAAATTGTGGTAACACCGCCACCATAAAAATGATGCCTTTAGGATTCGTTGTATTTGTAAAAAATCCGATCAGGAAACGTCGGCGCGCAGTGGGCAACTGTGTCAGCGTGACGTTTTTTTCTTCTTCCTTCACCACTTCTACCCGCGCACGCCATTGATTAAATCCAAGATAAATCAAATACAGCGCACCAACGATTTTAACGATATTAAACGCGAATTCTGACGCTAACAGAATCGAACCCACCCCTGCCCCGGCAATCGCCAGAATCAACAACAAGCCAGCCTGCAAGCCCAGTATCGTTGTACTGGCTTTTTTGACGCCGTAATTCAGCCCATGCGACATTGATAACACTGCACCAGAACCAGGGGAAATAGCGATTACACAAGCGGCAATCAGAAAGGCAAACCAGGTAGAAAAAGTCATAATCATCAATAGCGACGAGCGCTGAAATTAAACTGCAAAAAAAAACTATTGTAGCCGCTGCACCGCAGGCAGCCGCAGATCGTAGAATAAAAAATCAGCCTCGCATCATCGCGGCGAGTAACTGACTTTTCAAGGTCTTGATCAAAGCGGTTTCATCCGGCGGCACGCCTTCATCCGCGGTGGTCGCGCGATCCGCATAAAACAAGCCTAGAGGCTTCTTTTGTATGACCAGCGGCAAAATAATAAAACTACGGGCGTCCGGTAATAATTCCTGATGCCAGGCTGGCAATAAACTGCGGATTTTTGGCACCATCGCATCCGAAATCATCACGTCAGCATTATTGCTTAAGGCCAGCGCAAATAAATCAGACTCGGATTTGCCGCCGAAGAAAAAGCTCTTTTGCCGTTCGGCATAATGTTCACCAACCGCCAGCCGCGCGACATAACGCCCGCTGCTGATATCGCGCAGGCAGACTGTGGCAAAACGAAATCCCATGCTGGTGTACAAGGTTTCGAGCACCAGCAAGATCAGATCATTCAATTTATAGTCATCGGAGGTCAGCATCTGCGTCACATCCTGCACGCCGGTCAGCAACAGATCACGCGCGTTGTGCGGTTTTCCGCTGGGGTAACGAATCGCTTCCTGCGCGGGAGTGACTTCGGCGGTCTTCAGCAAAAATTCACTGGGAACGCCCAGCGTTTTCAATAATTCCGGCGCTTCTGCATTCGCCTCTGGCAAGGCAATATCCATGCTCTTTGCCATCTGGCGGGTCTCAGCTTCAACTTTGAGCAACAAATCGTCCAGCATCGCCTGATCCAGCTCCAGCACTTTACCGAAGCGCTTCAGCAATTTTTCATAACGGGCTGATTTATCGCCGACACCCGAAATCAGAATACCGGCCAGCGCATCGCTGAAGCTTGCCACTTGTTTCAGCCATTCATTACGTTGCGTGCTCTTGCGCAGCTCGCCGGAAGGCAACGGCGCCATCGCCTGAATAATCGCATCCGGAATTTTCCAGCCTTGCAACGCCAGCTCGCCAAAACGCTCGAAGCTACAGCCGAGCAACAAGACCGATGCCGCATCCTCACTGGTTTCTCCGGTGGCGGCAACATTCTGGATACGAGAAAATAATCCGTGGTCAAACGAGGCAATCAGAACCTTGCCGACATTCTTGAACAAGGAAGCAACCGCCGCTTCTTCGCCATCCTGAAAACGCCCACGCTGTGCAATTTCGCGGCCGATAATACTGGCGCACAAAGAATGAATCAGCTCTTTACGTACACTGATCGCCTGCGCCTGATCTTTGAAAAAATCGACCAGCAGCATCGCCAGAGCGCTGGTTTTAACGGTATTGAATCCGAGCAGAAATATCGAGCGTGAAATGGTAGTCACCGCAGCGCCAGCCGCAGTCCGGTATTGCACCGTATTTGCCAGCCGCAATATTTTTTGCGTCAGGCCGACATCCGACAAGACAAAATGCGCGAGACGGGAAACCGAGTCTTCGCCGGACGAAGTAATTTCAACGACTTTAGCGATCGCGACACCCAGTGTCGGTAAATCGTTTTCGTCTCGGATTTTTTTTAATAAGCGCTCGCGATGCGACTCGAGGGGAATCTGAGAAAAACCTGCTGTTGGATAAGTTGCCATAGTTCCTGCGTGTGCAGCCAATGAATTCGACAAGATACTGTGCGACTCCTGCCTGCCGTTCGATCAATCGCCGATACGGCTGGCAGATATGGCAATCGATCTAATTTTTTGTAAAACGACTGATACTCAAACCATACTTTTTCTGCAGCTCATCATATAAACCCCGAATCGCCTTCAGACGCGGATTCATAGGATCAAGATGACGCGCAGATTCGATCAGCGCCTTCGCCTGCTCACCGATAGTATTGTCCCAGCCAAGATTTTCCAGACATTTCAATGCCGCCAGCGCAGCATTCATCACCACTTGTGAATTGTCCGGCGATTTACGGGCAGCGGCCGTCATCAGCTCAACCGAGCCGCGGAAATCACCCTGCTTCGCTTTTTGCACACCCAGCGCCACCAGATCCATAACTTCCTTCTTGCTGCGCTGTGCCAGCTCTTTCGCCAGATGCCCTTTGCCGGCGCTTTCAAACACGCCCATCGCCTTGTTCATGACCTGCTGGTTACTCGCCGCATTTTTCATCACGTCGAGAATAATTTCGGAAGCCGCGTCTTCATTGTCGTTATCAAGGCAACTCTTCGCCAGACCGATCTTGGCACCGGTCGATAAACCGATGTCTTCGCGCGAGGCTTCGACGGCGGCACCGAGTTCTTCGGTCAACCTCGCGTCACCGGTTTTGGCATGCACCATCGCATTTGAAATCGCGCGGCAGGCCGCGGTCTTTTTCAGACCGACCATACTTCTGTCCATGTCTCGGATCACCGATTTAGCCTGATCGGTATCGCCTTTTTTGACCAGTGCATCGACCAGATTCATGTGATCTTCAGGATCACGGAATTCAGAAAATTTTGCCTTGCTGACGACTTTTTTAAACACGTTTTCTGCGGTTTCGATGTCACCGGTTTCCATCGCAATCCGGCCCAGATTACGTAAGCGGCGTACACCGTGCGGCGAAACGGCGACCGCCGTATCCAGCACTTCTTTCGCTTCGGGGAGCTGGCCAACCATTTCATGTGTTTTGGCAAGCCAGTCATACGCATCCATGTACTTGCTGTTTTCCGCGACCAGATTTTTCAGGATGCTTTCCGCTTCCTGATATTTTCCCTGCATGTACAGCGTTTTCGCCAGCCCCAGACGAGCCCAGGCGACGGCTTTCATTTCAAACAGCTGGGTGTACAGCGCTTCGGCTTCTGCGGCTTCGCCCAGTACCACATGCAGTTCGGCGCGCAGGCGCATGAAATCAATCACGTAGCGCGGAAATTCACGTTCGCCGTGGTAGGTGGCGGTAATCGCCTCGCTCACTTGGCCCTGTTCCATCAGGTTATACACATCGACAAAAGCTTTGCGTTTTTCCAGCGCGCGAACCACACGTTCCAGCAGCATGTCAGCAGTAAATGGCTTGAGCAGGTAATCAGACGGGGCAAGTTCAGCGGCGCTGACGACTTTGGCGTAAGAGCGCTCGGCGGTCACCATAATAAAGATGGTCGATAAAGGCGCAAGCTTGTGATGGCGCATGTCTTCGAGCAATTGCTGACCGTCCTGACCGACGCCGAGATCGTATTCGCACAGAATCAGATCGAATACTTTTGCCTGTATGGTCCGCACTGCAGTACCGGCAGTCAGCGAGTGCTCGATTTTTGTAATGCCACACAGATTGAGCATATTGTGCAAACTGACCCGCATTCCCTGATGCGGTTCAATGAGCAATGCCCTGATTTCGCTGAGTTCGCTCATTTCTACCTTTAGCGTAATTTTTTGTTTGTAATCGCTAGTAAGACATATCAGATAGCAATGCTGATATAAGTTCAGCAACCTCCTGATTGCTGCCACGCCTGTCGATTCATTATATTAAAGTGACGGCGAAATAGCGTAAAAACTTTAATCGGCCAACGCTGCAAAATCGGTGCAAAATCGGCATTTTTTCTGCGCTATTGCTTTCACTTGAAGACGCGCGCGAGCAACAACACGACCAGCGAAATCAGTATCGTCGAGGCAAACGGAAAAGAAAAATCACGACCAAATAAGCGAAAACGAAGGTCGCCGGGTAAGCGTCCTATGCCCAGTTTTTCCAGCCACGGCAGCAGGCTGGAAAACACCACGACGGCCAGAAATATCGTCAATACCCAACGAAACATCAGATACTCCCCCCTGTTTTCATCAAAAACACCTTTATGTCCTTATAAACACTGGGCTTCAAAATATACTCCCCCCAGTATATTGGACGCCTATTTTCACGTCCGCACGCGATCAAAGACGGTGACTGCGGTCGTGCCGCAGTAAATTGTCAGGAAGATCAATCCCGCTGCCGACCACAAGGACTTTGAATAACTCACCCATTTCCGCCGGAGAGATCAGTTTTTGCAACGCGTTCGCCTGCGGCAGATAAGCCATCACCTCTTCCGGCGAGGTACGGCTGAGCAGGTCTGCAATGCCCGATTCGAGTAAAAAACCGGCCTGACTGGTGTAGCTCAATACAGACAAATTTTCTTCCAGCGCCGCGCGCGCCATGGCAGTAAAGTCAACATGGGCGGTGATATCTTGCAAGCCTGGCAAATAAAACGGATCAGGATGTGCGTGATGGCGATAGTGACACATCAGGCTGCCCTGCGAGCGCTGCGGATGATAATACTCTTGCGCCGGAAAACCGTAATCGATCAGGATCGCCGCGCCGCCTTTGCCAGTCGCTGCGCAACCGGCATTCAGCATCTGCGCCAGACTGTGCATAAAACCGCTGGCCACCGCATGCACTTCAGTCAGATAAGCAAGCGGCAGCTCGTCGGCATCGGGAATCTGCGCGCATGTTGCAGCGTCGCAGGTGCGTTCGCGGTATTGCAGAGGCGCTGCGTCACCGTCGTCCGCCAGCGCCACGCCTATCTCGCACCAGCCATCGGCGGTCTTGCGCACCAGATCGACCGGCATCGCATCGAGCACTTCATTGCCCAGCACAATGCCGGAAAATGAGACTGGCATTTCCTGCAACCAGACCACCTGCGGAAAGTCTTTCAGCAAATCTTCCTGACGGGCGCGCAATTCGCCGGACAATTCCACGATAAAATAGCGTTCTATCGCGATACCGGATAATTGACACTCCGTTAAAAAATCTTTGGCGAGCTTACCTGTACCGGCGCCGAATTCCATGACTTGCGCGGTGGTTTGGGCGAATAATTTGCCCGCCAGCGTGGCCAGCGTCGCACCGAACAAAGCAGACATTTCCGGGGCTGTTGTAAAATCGCCGTCTTTGCCTAATTTTGTGGCACCGCCGCTGTAATAACCCAGATCCGGCGCATACAAGGCCAGTTCCATGTAGCGCGAAAAAGGGATCCAGCCCTGATGTTGCCTGATGTCGTCAATGATGAGCTGTTGCAGTGCCTGTGAAGCTGCGAGCGCCTCCGGCGCAGGAATAGGAAGAGATAATTTTTGCATACCGGCATTGTAGTAAAAACCCCGTAGTCACGTTAAAGAATTTCCATGACCCAGACCAAGCTCAACAACACCGAGGCGCGTGTTGCCCTCGTTACCGGCGGTGCGAAACGCATAGGGCGGCATATCGCCCTGACAATGGCGCAACAAGGCTGGGATATCGTCGTGCATTTCGGCACCTCGGCCACCGATGCCGCCAGCGTGGTACAGGAAATTCAGGCGCTGGGGCGACGCGCAGTCGCTTTGCAGTGCGACCTGGCCGATGAAACCGCGACACGCGCTTTGTTACCGCAGGCGATTGCCGCGATGGGTGCCGTGCATTGCGTGGTGAATAATGCGTCCCTGTTTGCCGAAGACAGCGCCAGCAGCTTTACCTATGCCGCGCTCGACCGCCACATGCACGCCAATCTGGGCGCACCGCTGATCCTTGCGCAGGTGCTGCATGCCGCCACCGCTGCGGGCCAGCAAGCCTGCGTGATTAATTTGCTCGATCAGAAATTATTTAATCTGAATCCCGATTTTTTATCGTATACCCTGTCCAAAGCTGCACTACAATGCGCGACCACGACACTGGCACAGGCGCTGGCACCGAAAGTACGGGTGGTTGGTATCGCGCCCGGCATTACGATGGTGTCTGGTCATCAGAGCGAGGCCGATTTTCAGCAGGCGCATCAGGTTACGCCGCTGGGTCGCTCCAGTACACCGGAAGATATCGCGCGCACAGTCTGTTTTGTGGCTGACAGCCCGGCCATGACAGGTACGACCCTGCTGGTTGATGGTGGCCAGCATTTAATTCCTTTGCAGCGCGATGTGATGTTTGTCGCCACTGCGAATAATACGAACTAAGATTAATACGAATAATACGTCGGCCTGGCGATAAGCTTGCCACAGCTTACCCGCTGATACGCTACCCAGAATCACGTTTTTACTTTATCAGGCTACTTATGCTATCCATTTTGCACCACCCACAACTCGCTGACTGCCGCCGCTTGTTTTTACGGAACTACGAAATATCGATCAACATCGGTGTGCACGAGTTCGAGAAAAAAGGCGAACAGCGCGTCTTGATCAATGTCGATCTGTATATCCCGCTGGCACTCTCGACGCCGAAAGACGATCAGCTCGATGAAGTCGTCGATTACGATTTCATGCGCGGCACGATTGCCGCCCGCGTTGCGCAGGGTCATGTGCATTTGCAGGAAACCCTGTGTGACGACGTTGCCCGTATCATGCTGGCACATCCGCGCGTGCGCGCTGTGCGTGTATCGACCATGAAGCCGGATGTGTATCCCGATTGCGAAGGCGTCGGTGTTGAAGTATTCCAGATCAAAACAGAAATTTGAGTCACCCCATGCAAGTAACTAACGTCTCTTTCAATGAGCAGGCTGCCGACAGCAAGCAAGCGGCAGATAGTGCTGTGACTAAATCGCAGGAAAAAATCACCTACGAAAACAATAAACTGCACAAACGTCTGTGCCGTCAGGTCGGCCAGGCGATTGGTGATTTCAATATGATAGAAGACGGTGACAAAGTCATGGTCTGTCTTTCGGGCGGCAAAGACAGCTATGCGCTGCTCGATATCCTGATGACGCTGCGTGAACGCGCACCTATCCATTTTGATATCGTCGCGGTCAATCTCGATCAGAAGCAACCCAACTTTCCGGCCGATGTCTTGCCAGCGTATCTGGAAAAAATCGGTATTCCGTATCACATCGAAAACCAGGATACCTACAGCATCGTTAAGCGCCTGATCCCGGAAGGCAAAACCACCTGCTCGCTGTGTTCGCGCCTGCGCCGCGGTATTCTGTACCGCGTTGCCGATGAACTGGGCGCAAATAAAATCGCACTCGGCCATCACCGTGACGACATTCTGGAAACCTTTTTCCTGAATATGTTTTTCGGCGGAAAAATCAAAGGTATGCCAGCGAAATTGCAATCCGATGATGGCAAGCACATCGTCATTCGCCCGATGGCGTATGTCAAAGAAGCCGATACCGAGCGTTATGCACAGGTCAAAAATTTCCCTATCATTCCTTGCGATCTGTGCGGTTCGCAGGAAAATCTGCAACGCAAACAGATCAAAAATCTGATGCGTGAATGGGATAAGAAATATCCGGGTCGCGTAGAGAATATTTTCTCATCCTTATCGACCGTGGTGCCTTCCCATCTGATGGATAAAAACCTGTTCAACTTCACCGATCTGCAACTAAACGGCGAAGTCAATCCCGATGGCGATATCGCATTTGACGAAGAGCCATGCGCCACGCCAACCAGCGGCGTGATTCAACTGCATCTGGATCAGGACGATTAAGTCTTTTTCACTGACATAAAAAAAGCGGGCATGAAGTCAGTTCATGTCCGCTTTTTTATTTTCTTTGCTGCGTTCGTTTCAGGCCAGTTTCCCTTCGCGGAAATCGCTGATCGCCTTGAAGATCTCTTGCTGACTATTCATCACAAACGGCCCGTACTGCACTATCGGTTCACCCAGCGGCTCACCGGCAATTAACAAGGCCCGGGTAGCTGTAGCGGCGCTGATGATAACGCCATCCGCCTCTGCTGCTTTTTTCAGGATCGCCATTCTTTGCTGTGGTACGGCTTTGCCAGCAACGTCCAGCTCGCCTTCATACACATACAAAAACGCATTGGCCGTCGCACTCAGATGCTGGCGGAATTGTGTACCGGCAGGCAGGTGAATATCGAGATACAAAGGCTGCGTTACTTCACGCTGCATCGCACCGGCAACGCCATGACTATGCCCGGCAATCACGCGTGCTTTCACGCCTTCTGCGGTCAGCAATTCAGGAATCGCTTCACTCTGAATATCGCGATACCACGGCGCGATCATCTTGTCTTTGGCAGGCAGATTCAGCCATAACTGAAAACCTGCCATACGGCCTTCTTCCTGTTCCGGCATTTCTGAGTGAATCACGCCTCGCCCGGCGGTCATCCATTGCACGCCACCGTTTTGCAGCAAACCTTCGTTCCCGGCGCTGTCGCGATGACGCATGCGCCCGGTCAGCATATAGGTGATGGTTTCAAAGCCGCGATGCGGATGGTCGGGAAAGCCGCCGATGTAATCATCCGCCTCGTCGCTGCCAAACGCATCCAGCATCAGGTAAGGATCAAGACGATACTGGAACGGCTGGGTCAGTACCCGCGTCAGTTTGACGCCGGCGCCATCGGAGGTCGCCTGACCGGCAACCAGTTGCTCCACCACCCGTGACTGGCTGACGTTTTCTGTCTGCAGATCTGTATGTACAGTGCTCATCCTGATTCTCCTTGTAACTGATTGCGCCAGATGGCAATCAGGCTTTCAGTGCATCTTCAATTTGTTGCGTCGCTGAAGCAATCGCTGCCGCTTCGGCGTCCGGCCCCATTGCCAGACCTTCGGCATAAATGAATTCCACATCGGTCATGCCGAGGAAGCCGAAGAAAGTCTTCAGGTAAGGCATTTGTGTGTCATTCCCTGTGTTGCGATACAAGCCACCACGGGTCAGCACCACATACACTTTTTTGCCGGTCAACAAACCTTCAGGGCCATTCGCGGTATAACGGAAAGTGACCTGAGCACGGGAAATCGCATCGATCCAGTTTTTCAGCTGGGACGAAATACCGAAGTTATACATCGGTGCGCCGAGCACGACCACGTCTGCTGCCTGAATTTCTGCGATCAGCGCATCATCTTGTGCCACACGCGCCTGCTGCGCCGCATTGCGCTGATCGGCTGGTGTGAACAAGGCTTGCAAGGCCGCTTCGTCGAGTGCCGGATGTGGCGTATGCCCGAGATCACGCACCGTCAGCGCTGCGCCCGGATTTGCTGTCAGCAAACGCTCGACCAGCACTTTAGACAAACGGTTGGAATGGGAACCTTCGGAACGGACGCTGGAATTGATTTGTAAGAGTTTCATTTTCTTGCCTTCGATAAAGTGGTTAAGGATCAGATGACCATGAACGTACTTTATATGTTCCAATCATATTCCAGAAGACCATAAATTGGATATCATTATCCCAAATATGGAACAATGGCTTGTTTATCAGTCAGTTTCCCCAAACTCCCACAAAAAAATCAGGCGAAAAGAGAACGACGATGCAACTGGAAGCGAATGATCTTTTACTGTTTGCCCGCATTGTGGCTGAAGGCAGCTTCAGCAAGGCGGCTGCCCGTTTAGCGGTACCGAAATCGACTTTGTCGCGCCGCATCACGGCACTCGAATCGCAACTCGGTGAACGGCTGCTGCTGCGCACGACCCGCAAACTCAGCGTCACCGAATTCGGGCAGCATGTCTTGCAGCACGCGCAGCATGTGCAGGAAGAAGTGGATGCCACTCTGGCGCTGACCCAGCATCGCCAGGCCGAACCATCGGGACGCCTGCGGGTCTCGATGCCCGCCGATTTTGCGAATCAGGAAATGAGCCAGTTTTTATCTGCGCTGATCGCCGCACATCCGGCGATTGCGTTTGAAATTGATTTGTCACCGCGCCGTGTTGATCTGATCGGTGAGAATTTCGATGTCGCGATCCGCACCGGCGATCTGCCGGACGATGCCTCGCTCGCCGCACGTCGGCTGGCCGTATTCACGGTGGGTTTATACGCGTCGCCCGCCTACATCGCGCGGCACGGCTTACCCAGCGAGCCGGAAGCGCTGATGGAGCATGATGCTTTGCTGCTGTTGGCGCGCAATGGCGAAGCAACGCCGTGGAAACTGAGTCGCAATGAAGAAAAATGGGAAGGCATTCCACCCGGACGCGCCAGCGCCAATTCGCCGGAATTGCTGACGCGCCTCGCGCGCAACGGCGATGGCATCATCATGCTGCCGGATAATTTTGCCGAATGCTATGTGAAATCGGGCGAACTGATACGCATCCTCGGCGACTGGCAATCGCCGGATATCAAACTTTGGGCAGTCTTTCCCGGCCGTCGTCTGATGCCGGCGCGCACCAGAGTATTTCTCGATGCCTTGCAGCAGCAATTTGAATCGACCTGCACGTCGAAACAATCAGCCTGAAAAGCCAGAAAAAACCTCAGAAATTGATGTTTTTATGGGAGTATATGGCGATTTTGCCTTTATCTCCTTATAAACAAAGGGCTTTAAAATATACTCCCCCCAGTATATTTTCCGCTTCTGGGGCCGGAAATAGCTGAAAAATGGCAGCCGCAGCCATTAACGCATGGTCGATTTCAACTGAATGATGTCGCCAGCAACCATGAATTTGCCGTAACCCAGATGATGCAAGGTGCGTGGCGCCGTCACCGCCGGATCACGCCACGCCTTGACGACTTCCAGTACAAACTGACCATATTTTTTGACCCTGCTAATGTCCACCACCCGGCATTCCAGACTCGCATAACATTCAGCGATCAGCGGCGCACCCACCATTTTTGCGGCGACCGGCGTCAGCCCGGATTGCAGAAATTTATCGACCGTCGCACCGCTGACATTACCGCATTGCACGACTTGTTCCGCAATCTCTGCGGTCGGAATATTGATCACACATTCCCGCATCGCCATCAGCAAATCGAAAGAGTAATTGCGGTTGCTGACAACGCAGCTCAGCAGCGGCGGCTCGAATTCCAGCATCGCATGCCACGACATCGTCATCACATTCGCCCGCCCCGCAGCCGCCGTCGTCAGCAACACCACCGGCCCCGGTTCCAGCAAGCCATAGACTTTGGCCAAGGGATAAGATTTTTTGGGCATGATTTCAGTTCGCTCAATTGTCGTCTTCACTGCTGCACGCTATCCATACAAGCACAAAAAACTGAGCCCGTGAAACGATCAACGATTCACAGGCTCATATTGTACAAAATTCCGTTATCAACAAAACGCTGCGATCAGCGGCTCATGCCCTTTAACATCCCCAACACACTGCCCAGGGTATCGCCCATCGCATTGCCTTCAGGCACAGTGCCGTCCGGCGTTAACTTGTCGACGACCTGAGGCAACAGTTCTGCCAGATGACCCGACACTTCCTCAGCGGAAAATCCAAATTTTTCAGCGATCGCCTGCACCTGTTCACTGCCGAGTACCGACTGTAACTGCTCAGCAGATATCGGCAGATTTTCGCCGGTTGCGACCCATGAGGAAACCACGCCACCCAGCCCTTTTTCCTGAAATATGGTGATCAAACCGCTCAGGCCGCCGATCTGCGGATTATTCATCAAACCGCCTATCGCTTCCAACAACCCCGCATGCTGCGTTGCGCCTGCCTGACCGGACTGCGTCAACGAGCCCAACACCTGTCCTGCAATTGAATCGAATAATCCCATCATCATCTCCTCAACTAAGCTACTGAACGCCTGAATGTCCCTACATTCAGGATCTGACCAGATTGGCTTGCTTAGTATAAGCACAGATCAGCCAAATGAGCAGCAATTGGTTTCAGAAAATCGTTGCCCTGCACTGTTCTCAAAGAATTCATTCACTGCGTACAAGGAATCATTTTTCCGAGGCAGCCCGTTGTCGATCTGCCGGATGATTGACGCCGTCATTGGTCGGCACATCACGAAGATCAAATGGATTCACGCCTTCCAGGCAAGCGACGTTATAACCGTATTGCTCAGGATTTGAGCGGCGTTGATGGTGCGTGTAAATCCCACAGTTTGCGCAAAAATAGTGTTTAGCGGTGAAGGTATTGAATTGATATAACTTCAGAAATTCCATCCCTTTGACTATCCTGATTCCAGATAAGGGAGCAGAAGCAACGATAGCGCCACGTCGCCGGCACATAGAACAATCACAGCGACGTGCATCGACTATGCCATTGGGTAGATCCAGCTCTAATTCCACGGCACCGCAATGGCAAGTCGCTTTATGTTTTTCCTGAATGATAGTGTTACCGACAATTTTCAGCATAGCTCCTATTTCCTGAAGGAAGAATGAATCACAAGGTTAAACAAACAAGACTCAATTCGCGCTGAATATCATACGGCATAAAAAAAAGGAAGCCGCGAGCTTCCTTTTTTTACCGCGTCATCATGCGCATTTCAAACGCCAGACCTCAGCTTCTGGCAGGCAACAAAGTACCGGCGACTTCGCCGAAACCTATGCGCGGCAGGCCTTGTTTTTGCGTCCAGCCGCGCAGGATGACGGTATCGCCATCCTCCAGAAACAGCCTTTGTTCACCATTGCTCAGTGCAATCGGCTTTTTGCCGCCTTCGGTCAGTTCCAGTAAGGAACCGGCTTCTTCCGGCGCCGGGCCGGATTGGGTGCCGGAACCGAGCAGATCGCCGGGATTGAGGTTGCAACCATTGACCGTGTGATGCGTGACGAGTTGCGCGACCGTCCAATAAGAATCACGGAAATTCGATGTGGACAAGCGTTGTGGCGCGATGCTGTCAGCCCGCATTTTTTCGGTTTGCAGCAAGACTTCGAGCTGAATATCAAACGCTCCGCTGTCGCGTAGATCCGGCGCATCCAGATATGGCAATGGTTGCGGGTCAGCCGCATCGCGCTGCCACGCCTGACGATACGGCGCCAGCGCTTCCAGCGTGACGATCCAGGGTGAAATTGTCGAGGCAAAATTCTTTGCGAGGAAAGGGCCGAGCGGCTGGTATTCCCAGGCCTGCACATCGCGTGCCGACCAGTCGTTCAGCAGGCACAAGCCAAACACATGTGATTCGGCCTGATCCATGCTAATCACATCGCCCAGTGCATTGCCCTGACCGATGAAAATGCCGATTTCGAGTTCGTAATCCATGCGCTTGGCCGGGCCGAATACCGGTGTCTCTGCTGTCGGCGGTTTGGTTTGTGCCACCGGGCGGCGGAATTGCTGGCCGGACACACCTATCGATGATGCGCGTCCGTGATAACCGATAGGCACCCATTTGTAATTCGGCAGCAGCGGATTATCGGGACGGAATAGTTTTCCGACCGCCGTTGCGTGATGCAGCGAGGTGTAGAAATCGGTGTAATCGCCGATCTGCGCAGGTAAGGCATATTCAGCCGCGCTCTGCGGCAGCAGGCAGTTTTGCAATGCGGCCAGATGTTTCGCATCGGCCCGCAATACGCGCGATAAAGCCAGACGCAATGCCGACCAGACTGGCGCGCCGAGTGCCATCAGCGCATTCAGATGTTGTGCATTGACCGCTGCCGTAAAGTGCCCGCCCTGCAATTCGGTATAGCCTGCAAATGCGTGTATCGCATGGGCTGCAGCCAGATCAAGAATCTGATCGCCGATCGCCACACCGATGCGGAAAGCCTGATGGCTGCCGTGGCGACGAAATACGCCGAAAGGCAGATTTTGTATAGGGAAATCGCTGTCAGGCTGATTCGCCGATGCAACCCAACTGCGCAGCTCGGGATTGTGGGTTTCATTCAATTGTATCGTCATGGTGATGCTGTCTTTCACACTTGTTTTCACGCTTGTTGCGGATTGAAATTTTTTCTGATGCCTTGCCAGCATTGATAGTAATCGGCCTGTAATTGCGGCGATGTCATTGCGGCGCGGGTCGGCTTAATAATATTGCGTGTCTCTATCATGAACGCCATGGTGTCTGCGACTTTGTGCGGCGTGCTGGTATCAATGCTGCTGGCTTTTTCAAACGTGGACGCATCGGGGCCATGGCCGCTCATGCAGTTATGCAAACTCGCACCGCCCGGACGGAAACCGGTGGATTTTGCATCGTACTGTCCATGAATCAGCCCCATAAATTCACTCGCGATATTGCGATGGAACCAGGGCGGGCGGAAGGTATTTTCCGCAGCCAGCCAGCGCGGCGGGAAAATCACGAAATCAATGGTATCGACACCCGGCGTATCGCTGGGCGATTGCAATACCAGAAAAATCGACGGGTCCGGATGATCGTAACTGATAGAGCCTATGGTGTTGAAATGACGCAAATCGTATTTGTACGGCGCGAAATTGCCATGCCAGGCGACCACATCGAGCGGCGAATGGCCGATGTTTGCCGACCACAGATTGCCACTGAATTTGGCCAGCAATTCAAAATCGCCTTCCTTATCTTCATACCACGCGATGGGCGTCTGAAAATCGCGCGGATTGGCAAGACCATTCGAGCCGATCACACCCAGATCGGGCAAGCGAAACATGCTGCCAAAGTTTTCACAAACGTAACCACGCGCCTCGCCATCCGGCAACTGCACCTGAAAACGGATGCCGCGCGGAATCACGGCAATCTCTTGCGGCTCAATATTCATGCGGCCCAGCTCGGTGAGTATATGCAGGCGCCCTTGCTGCGGAATGATCAGTAATTCGGCATCGGCGTTGTAATAGAAACGCGTGCTCATGTCGCGGTTTGCCGCATACAAATGAATCGCGCAACCGCTCTGCGCATCAGCAGAACCGTTGCCTGCCATCGTCAGCCAGCCATCAATGAAATCGGTCGGCGTCAGCGGCATAGGTTGCGGGTCCCAGCGTAGTTGATTCGGTGTCGATGGCATCTGACTGAAATCATTCGTCATATTGCCATTGCTGACTTGCTGAAACGGCTGATGCATTGCCGCCGGACGTATGCGGTACAACCATGAACGCCGGTTCGCATGGCGTGGTGCAGTAAACGCCGTACCGGACACCTGTTCGGCATACAAACCGTACGCGCATTGTTGCGGAGAATTCTGGTGTTGCGGCAACGCACCAGCTAATGTTTCGCTGGCAAATTCGTTTGCAAAACCAGTCTGATAACGAAGGATATCTTGCATGCTCATAGGGCCATCCTGTCAGGAAATAGGAGAATTTCTGGAACTCTACTGCAGCCTGGTGTTTTTTACGATATAAATACAGAAATACAGACCATTCATCAAATCAATAATTAGAGACGCGCATGATAGAAGCCAAAGATATCGACCTGAATCTGCTGGTGGTGTTTCAGCATATTTTTGAAAGCAGACAAATTTCGCTGGTGGCGCGTCAGCTTGGCCTGTCGCAACCGGCGGTCAGTAATGCGCTGGCAAGGCTGCGACGCAGTTTTGATGATGAACTGTTTGTGCGCACCGCCAACGGCATGCAGCCGACGCCACGCGCCGCACAACTGGCGGATTCCGTTGCACTCGCACTCAGCCATATCACGCAGGCACTAAACAGCGAAGACAGCTTTGATGCGGCAAGCTCGAAACGCCACTTCACCATCGCCATGACGGATGTCGGGGAAGTCTATTTCATGCCTTTGCTGGTGGAGGAATTGCTGCGGCAAGCACCGCAGATAAAAATATCGACGGTACGCGCTGGCAGCATCGATCTGAAAACAGAAATGGAATCTGGCCGTGTCGATCTGGCGATTGGTGCGTTTGATGATTTATCCGATGCCTGGTATCAACGTCGTTTATTCCGGCAAAATTATGTCTGCATGTTGCGGCAGACACATCCGTTGGCGGGCAAGCCGCTGGAACTGAAGGAATTTGTTGCCGCACGCCATCTGATCGTCGCTTCGCAAGAGGAACCGTATATCAGTATCAATCAACGTCTGGAAAAAGCGGGCATCCATCCCCACGCCCACTTTAAAGTGCCGCATTTCGTTGCTGTTCCGTATATCGTCAGCAGTAATGATTTACTGGTCACCGTGCCGCGTAAGCTGGCGGAGCGGGCGGCAGCGCCTTTTGGTTTGACGTATGTCAAGCCACCGCTGCGTTTGCCAGCGCTGCAAACGAATTTGTTCTGGCACCGCCGCTATCACCAGGATGCCGGTAATCAATGGCTACGGCAGTTTATTTGCGAACGTTTTGTCGAAACAGAAACGCTCAGTTGAAAATACTTCACCGCAAAACTGAAACGTTTTCCCCCATCAAATCACCGTTATCCCCTACACTTTTGCCTATTCATTAGTCCACCGGAGAATCAGCATGCCCGTTATTACCTGTGTAGAAGATTTACGCTTACTCGCCAAAAAGCGTGTACCGAAAGCATTCTATGACTACGCGGACAGCGGTTCGTACACGGAAAGCACATATAAAGCGAATAGCAGCGATCTGGCCGCAATCAAACTGCGCCAACGTGTCGCTATTAATGTGGATCAGCGCAATACCCGCACCACGATGATAGGTCAGGATGTCACGATGCCGGTCGCCATTGCACCGACCGGCCTGACCGGTATGCAGTGGGCGAATGGCGAAATGCTGGGCGCGATTGCGGCAGAAAAATTCGGCATTCCGTTCACGCTGTCCACCATGAGTATCTGCTCGATTGAAGATGTTGCCAGCGTGACCACCAAGCCATTCTGGTTTCAGCTCTATGTGATGCGCGACCGTGGCTTCGTCAAAGAAATGATACAGCGCGCCAAAGCCTGCAAATGCTCAGCACTGGTATTGACGCTGGATCTGCAAATTCTCGGGCAGCGTCACAAGGATTTAAAAAATGGCATGTCGGTACCGCCGAAACTGACGCTCGCCAATATTCTTGATCTGGCAACCAAACCATCATGGGCACTGCGCGCACTGGCCGGGCGTAAAACCTTCGGTAATCTGGTCGGCCACGTCAAAGGCGGCGACGGCATACTGACCCTGAGCCAATGGACGGCCAGCCAGTTCGATCCTACGCTGAACTGGGACGACGTGGCCTGGATCAAAAAAGAATGGGGCGGCAAGCTGATCCTGAAAGGCATACTGGATGTGGAAGATGCCAAACTGGCCGTCGCTGCTGGCGCGGATGCGATTGTCGTCAGCAACCATGGCGGCCGCCAGCTCGATGGCGCAATGTCGTCGATTGAAGCTTTACCGGCAATCGTGGACGCAGTCGGTCATCAGACCGAAGTCTGGTTCGATGGCGGTGTCCGCACTGGTCAGGATATTCTGAAAGCGACTGCACTCGGCGCAAAAGGCAGCATGATAGGCCGCGCGTTTCTGTACGGACTGGGGGCGATGGGTGAAAAAGGCGTCACCACAATGCTGGAAATTTTACAAAAAGAACTGGATGTCAGCATGGCACTGACCGGTACCAAAGATATCCGCGAAGTGAATCTGAGTAATATCATCCGCAAATAAAACTAATCAAACGTCATAAAAAAAGCATGGAAAAATTCCATGCTTTTTTTGTTTGCGTATCAGAACAAACGTAGTGCTTATGCTGCTTGTGACTGCACCAGTTGCAGGTTGTCGCCATCAATCAGGATGCGGCGTGGTTTATAGGCTTCCGGCACTTCGCGCACCAGCTCTATGCTCAGCAAACCATTGTCCAGACGTGCGCTGACCACTTTCACATGATCGGCAAGGCGGAAACGGTGTTCAAAATCGCGTGAGGCGATGCCGCGATGCAGATAGTTTTTCTGTGTTTCATCTTTTTGCTTACGACCAACGATTTTCAATGTATCGCGTTCGCTTTCGATATCGAGTTCGCTGCGATCAAATCCGGCAACGGCCATCGTGATCGCATATTTATCTTCCGCAATCAGTTCGATGTTGTATGGCGGGTAGCTTGGTGTTGCATCATTACGCTGCGCGTCATCAAACAATTGTGCAAGACGGTCAAAGCCAATTGCAGAACGATACAACGGAGCAAAGTCAAAATTACGCATGGTGATATCCTTTTAAATTGAAGCGATATAAATAATTTCCGCAGACCTCAGGTGAGCATCTGCTGAGTCAAAGATAGGGTGCGTCAAAAGCTTTTCAAGAGAAAAATTTGTATACATTTTTTTCGTGACCCGGGGCGTGATGATTCTCTACAATAGCGGTTTCGACGCTCTTGAAATCACCCCAGACCGTCACTATTTACCTCGACCTCATTTTTAAGGAACACCGTGGCAAAGCTTTATTTCAGATATTCCGCCATGAATGCAGGAAAATCGACCGCCCTTTTGCAAGTCGCACACAATTACGAAGAACAGGGTCAGCAAGTCTGTCTGTACACGGCCGCCATCGACCATCGCTACGGGCAGGGCAAAGTTACTTCGCGTCTTGGACCGCAACGTGAAGCCGCCGTATTTGATGCCGGTTTCGATTTTTTTAAAGAAGCGCCGCAAGTCAGTTGCGTGCTGGTCGATGAGGCACAGTTTTTATCTGCCGATCAGGTAAGGCAATTGCATCAGCTCGCGCATGTGCGCGGTGTGCCTGTTATTTGTTACGGCTTGCGCAGCGATTTTCTGGGTGAACCATTTACTGGCTCCACGTATTTACTGGCACTGTCAGACACGATAGAAGAACTCAAAAACATCTGCAGCTGCGGTAAGAAAGCGACAATGAATATCCGCGTGGACGAACAAGGCAAACGCACCCGCAGCGGCGAACAGATCGATATCGGCGGTAATGAACGTTATCACCATGTCTGCGGCCGCTGTTTTTACAGTAACTGAGTTTACAGTAACAAAACTGCCTGTCTAGCAATCTGCTTCAGCGCAAAATTCTAAGATCTGCTTCAGCGCAAAATTCTAAGAGATGGCAGCGGTTTTACAAACGCAAAAAATACTACCGACCATCTCTTTCTTCTTTTCCCGGGGTATCGGAAGCACAGATATTTCAGCTGACGAATAGAGTAAACACCCTAGTATCAATGTCATCACGATGACATATCCACCCCCTAGTCTTTCTGGTTTTTAGCTTGTTGTTGCGTACTGCTTTTCGCGTACGCCAGCAATATGGTCTGATGCAGAATCGTCTGTCGCATCAACGCATGACATCCGGCTCCTGTATGCCCATGCGATACGTCAACAGCAGTCTGCTCAACCGCCAACTCCAGGGAGATGAAATTGGATAGACGACAGTTTTTGAAATACAGCGGCTTTTTATCAGTATCAGTAGCCACTGGCAGTCTGAGTGCCTGCGGCGGTAGCAGCAGCGTCGCCAGCGACCAATCTGAATTACCGCTGGCCACGGGCGCAAGCTGGAAATTCCCGCAAAGTGTCGCTTCCGGTGACCCTCGTCCTGACAGCGTTATCCTGTGGACACGTGTGACTCCGGCATCGCTGGGAGTCGCAGCGGTAGCGCCAACTGGCAACGATGTCGCAATACGCCTGATCGTAACCGCAACAGATAACACGGCTCTGCTCGGCAGCAATGCCGCACTGACTGGCACGACCGTCGTCGATACACGTTTGTCTGTACTCGCCAGCTTCGATAACACAGTTCGCAATAAAGTGACTGGCTTGCAGGCTGGTCAGACTTATTTCTATCAGTTCGTCGCCGGTGATGTGCGCTCGAATGTCGGACGTTTCAAAACAGCGCCAGCAAGCAACGCAGATGTCGCACAATTACAGTTCGCCTATCTGACTTGCCAGGACTGGAGTGTCAATCACTGGGGTGCGATGGACTACATCGCTAAAAATGAAAATCTCGATTTCATCATTCACCTCGGCGACTATATTTACGAAACCGTTGGTGCAGCATTCCAGACAGGTAATGCTGAAGCGCGCCACACCGCATTGCAATTGCCTGATGGCACTGCATTGCTGAATGCCGACGGCACTACCGGTAAAGCTAAATATGCGACCACGCTTGCCGATTACCGTTACCTCTACAAAATGTATCGCAGCGACCCGCGTCAGCAAGCAATACACGAACGTTTCGCGTATATCGCGATCTGGGACGATCATGAATTTTCTGATGACGCCTGGAAAGACGCCGTCACCTATGAAAACAACAGCCTCGATTCAAGCGGCAATAATATTCACCAGACCAGCCGCCGCCGCACAGCGAATCAGGCATGGTTTGAATTTATGCCAGCCGATGTCAGCCTGGATGCAGCAAATACCGGCTTCCAGAATATCCAGATTTATCGTGACTTCCAGTTCGGTAAGCTGATGCAACTGGTCATGACCGATGAACGCTTGTATCGTTCAGATCACGTCGTGCCGGAAAGCCTGTTCAACCCTGCAACAGGTAAAGCGCTGAACAGCAGCATGGGAACGCGTTACGTGGTGCCGCAAGATGTATTCAATCTGGTGGAAGCACAAAAAATCACTGCGGCCACTGCCATGACCGGCGATCCATTGTCGGATGTCAGTATGCTGGGTAAAACCCAGCGCGACTGGTGGAAAAATAAAATGCAGACATCGACCAATACCTGGAAAATCTGGGGCAATGAAGTCTGCCTGATGCGCATGGGTCTCAATGGTACGGATGCTATTGCGACATTACTTGCGCTCAATTCCATCTCCACACTGGCAACAAATATCACCACCGCACTGAGTAATCCTGCACTCGGCGGCAATGTGCTGGTCGCAGCAACGCTGGTGGCAGCAATGACTGCCGATGCCTCGCAAGCTATTGCCAGTGCTGGCGCAGCAGCCATCGCCACGGCTGCTGCGACTGGCGGCAATCTTGCCACTGCCGCAACAAGCGCAGGCTTAACCGCTGCACAGGCAGGTATCGCCGTAGCAACGTTCAACGCCGCGAAAGCTGCTGCAGCAGCGGGAACAGCGACACAGATCGGCGCAGCTGCACAAACCATCGCGTTTGGTTATATCAAACCGGATGTACAGACCAACAAGCAAAACTCCAGCTTCGTCATCGCTTCGGGTCAGCAAGCAGCGCTGTCGTCGTTCTTCACTAAGTTCTTGCTGAACTGCGATCAGTGGGATGGTTATAACAGCGAACGCAAAGCGCTGATGCAACATTTGCTGACGAATAAAATCAGTAACGTCGTCTCTGTAACAGGTGATATTCACGGCTTCTTTGCCGGTACCGTCAACGATGATTTC
The DNA here is from genome assembly GCF_014284215.1 of Undibacterium sp. FT79W. Lineage (NCBI taxonomy): Bacteria > Pseudomonadati > Pseudomonadota > Betaproteobacteria > Burkholderiales > Oxalobacteraceae > Undibacterium > Undibacterium sp. FT79W. The sequence goes on from NZ_JACOGB010000003.1 coordinate 25,163, forward strand.
GATGCGGCTGGCGGCGGCACACCAGCAATGGTGGATCTGGTCAGCGCTGGTATCAGTTCCGACTCTTTCTTCACTTATATGAAAGATGGTGCAGGTTCTACAGGTCTGGCAACGATCATCTTTTACCCGCTGAGTATTCCTGTGCCGAATATCGGCACGATTACCATCAACGTCAATATGCTCGATTACACCATGGGCAAAGCGGCACCGACAGTCGATGGCTTGCTGGAACAAATCCGCGTACAACTGACCGGCGCACTGACTGCCAAAGGTGTGCCTGAAGGCGCAACACTGACTGGCACCGTGCAGGCAATTTTGTCCAGCCTGAAAACGAATAGCGACTTCAATACCAGCCTGTTGGGTCTGGCGCAGCAATTGGCAGCGCTCGGAAATAATCAGTGGATGAAGTACATCAATTCCGATGCACAGGGATATACGGTGGTGACATTGACGCCGGGCAAACTGGTCGCTCAGTTCAAGCAAGTGAATAAGCTGGTCAATAACGGTACGATGACAGCGCCAACAGATGTGATCGCCCGCATTACCACTGCCACCGTCAACAGCGGCACCAGTGCGGTCAGCATCTCGTAACAACTCGCAATAATATTTACCAGAAAATCAGGTGCCGGTTCTGCGGCACCTGTATTCACGACAGTATGATGCATGAACGCCGTTGTCTGACACGTTTGCCAGACAACGGCTTTTTTTTGCTTATTTATTGTTGCCGTTACTGTTGATATTCAAAAACGGAATCGCGCCGCCAGTTGTCGTAGGCAGACGACCATCCCATTTCTCTATCGCTTTCGCCTGATTTTCTGTTTCACGCAGACGCAGCAACTCCGGTGTCACCTGCTGACGTTGTAACGCCAGTGCTTCCGCTTCAGCGCGCGCGCGCGACACTTTTTGTTTCGCTTCGACTTCGATACGTTGCAAATCACGTTCCGCTTTCATTTTTAACTGATCTGCGGTCGTTTTTGCTTCAATCGCTTCATTGAACGTGCGGCTGAAATTGAAGTTGACGATAGAGAATTCATCCACAACTAAACCGTGTCTGGCCATGCGTTCTTTGAGCGCGATGACAATTTCATCGCGGACTTGCGAGCGTTTTGAAATCAGCTCTTCAGCGGTGAATCGCGCAGTTACGGCTTTCACCGCTTCCTGCACACTAGGAATAATGATGCGCTCGCCTGGCTCATTGCCGAGATCACGGAAGACGGAGACTACCGCATCTGGTCTGACGTGGTAATTGATCGCAATTTTTGTATGGACGGTTTGCAGATCTTTCGATGCGGCGTCACCATCGCCCTCACCTTTTTGTATCGCGACCGACACTTTATGCAAGTGCTGTGCAATCGGCCAGACAAAGTGGATACCTTCGCTATACACTTCATCAGACGGCTTACCAAACGTCGTTAACACACCGCGATGTCCAGCTTGTATCGTGGCAAAGGGATTGAGAACGAACAACAGCAGAAGCACAATAATGATGGATGCAATAGCAGGAATATTTTTCATGATGTCTTTATCTCGTTATTGAAAAAACATGCGAAGTATAGATTCAAGAATTGCAAATGACCGTGGTAATTTTTTCAAAAAAATACCACTGTCGTAATTTCGCCGCAGTTTATGCAACAATGCCCTCTCTACCAGACCAGTTCATCGACGCATGTCACGCCCGCCTTCCGACTCCGCCATACAAAAGTCCAGCAAACTCCATCCACGCAATCGCCATCAGGGGCGCTATGACTTCGCCAGACTAGTGGCGGCCGACAAAGCACTGGCGGCGTTTGTGATGAACAACGAGTACGGTGAATCCAGCATCGATTTTGCTGATCCGGCAGCAGTGAAAGCGCTGAATCGTGCCTTACTGAAAAGTGAGTACGGGATACTTGAATGGGATATTCCGGAGCAGCAGCTTTGTCCGCCGGTTCCGGGACGGGCTGATTACCTGCACCATCTGGCGGACTTACTGACATCGACAAATAAAGGTATTCGCCCGAAAAAAAATTTGCTGAGCGTGCTCGATATCGGCACGGGAGCCAATGGCATTTACCCCTTGATCGGCACCAGTGAATACGGCTGGCAATTTACCGCGACTGATATTAATGCAAAATCGCTGGCCAATGTACAACGTATACTCGACGCGAACCCCGCGCTTGCTGACAAGATTAGTCTCCGTCTACAACCTTCGGCGAACGCCATTTTTAACAGCATCGTCGGCGATGATGACTGGTTTGATCTCAGTATGTGTAATCCGCCCTTTCACACTTCGATTGCGGAAGCGCAGGCTGGCTCGCAACGTAAATGGAATAAGCTCGGTAAAGACAAGCTGGCAGGTGCAGCTGAACCCATGCTGAATTTCGGTGGTCGCGATGCTGAACTGTGGTGCCCTGGCGGTGAGCTTGCTTTTATCGAACGCATGATCACTGAAAGCGCCAGCATACCGGGACGATGCTTCTGGTTCAGCACGCTGGTATCAAAATCAGATAATTTGCCCGCACTCAAAGCAGCACTGAAACGCGTCAAAGCGCTGGAAATCAAAGAAATTGCCATGAGCCAGGGCAATAAACAAAGCCGTTTTCTCGCATGGACTTTTTTGACACCATCTCAACAAGCAGCCTGGAAAAAATTGCGCTGGTGAACGCCAGGCGAGAGTCTGCAACGCGGTACTCATTACCATCAGCACGGCAACAGAGACTGACGGAGGCGATCAGAAATAAAGCTCAGGAAGACATTGTTTTTTTCTGAGAGAGCCTTATGTAAAGCAGATATCAAGCGCATCGTACGAATGATGAGCAATTTAAAAGAAGACGTCATTCAATTCCGACACTTGTTTACGGCAACACTATGCTTGCCAGCGTTGCCTGTGCTCAGCAAAAAGTGCCAGCTAATGCGACAATTACGCACCCGAGCTGTCCTTGTCATGTCCCTGAAACAGTCATCAGGCAAATTGAGACGTCAATAAAACCACTTCACGCCAGTACGAATTTGAGGGATATCAACAAGCTGCAAAAAAATAGCGCTGATTGCAATTATTTTCCGGGAGCAGAAAAGAGAAAAATGATGTTTTTACCAATATCTGTGTAAAAGAAAAAATAGCTTAATTAGGATTATTTCCCTCCCTTTGTCGTCTAGCTGTCTGCAAAATCATAAAAATGATGCTAATGACAATTTTTTTACACTTAAATTTGCTGTTTTTTTAGGCATAAATGTGAATACTTGCGAGACGAAATTATTCACAGCGCATAGCTAGCCTGGCTTACAATCTGGGGCGCTGTTATTTTATAAAATAGCTTTGTGAAAATATTTGACAAACTTATGTTGAATAACGGCCTCACTCAGTAACGAGATTTCGCCATCGGGTGCGACTTACAGCTCAATGTGTCAAGGATTGCAATGAAACGAGTAGATGATTTCCGCCTGAAGTTAGGCAAAGATGAACTGGTTCCCATCATGATAGGCGGGATGGGTGTCGATATTTCCACTGCGGAACTGGCATTGGTTGCAGCCCGTCTGGGTGGTATCGGCCATATTTCTGACGCACTGGTTCATGATGTGTCGGATCGCCGCTTTGGTACCAGCTACATCAAGGAAAAAACCAAATTCTACAAATACAACATCAACAATTCCGACAAGACGGACATCAAATTCAATCTTGAGGATCTGGCCGCAGCGACACGTCTGCACATTGGTCGCACCATGGAAGCCAAGCAAGGCTCGGGCATGATCTTTGTGAACTGCATGGAAAAACTGACCATGAACGGCCCGCGTGAAACGCTGAAAGTGCGTCTGGAAGCAGCACTGGATGGCGGCATTGATGGCATCACGCTGAGCGCTGGTCTGCATCTGAGTTCCTTCGGTCTGATGGCGGATCACCCGCGTTTCCGTGAAGCCAAGCTTGGCATCATCGTCTCGTCAGTCCGCGCGCTGCAATTATTTCTGCGTAAGAATGCAAAATTAAACCGTCTGCCTGACTACGTGATCGTCGAAGGCCCGTTGGCGGGTGGTCATCTGGGTTTCGGTGATGACTGGGCCACATTCGATTTACAGACGATTGTGACCGAGGTGTCTGAGTATCTGAAAGCAGAACAACTGGATATTCCTATCATTGCGGCGGGCGGCATTTTCACTGGCAGCGATGCGGTTTCTTTCCTCGAAAACGGTGCCTCCGGCGTACAGGTGGCAACCCGTTTCACAGTGACGAAAGAATGCGGTTTGCCGGATAGTGTCAAACAGGAATACTTCAAAGCCAGCGAAGATGATATTGAAGTCAATCATATTTCGCCGACCGGCTACCCTATGCGCATGCTGAAAAATACGCCAGCGATTGGCGATGGCATTCGTCCAGGTTGTGAGTCCTACGGCTATCTGCTGGATGCGAACGGAAATTGTGCTTACATCACTTCGTACAACCGCGAAGTGGCGCTACACCCTGATGCAAAAAAAATCTCGGTTATGGACAAGACCTGCCTGTGCACCCACATGCGTAACTTCAATTGCTGGACTTGCGGTCAGACCACGTATCGCCTCAAAGACACCACGCGCAAATTGCCGGATGGTACTTACCAGATCCTCAGTGCCGAACATGTGTTCCGTGATTACCAGTTCAGTACCGATAACAAGATCACCTTACCTGACGCACAGCCTGAATAAGTAAGCCTGATTCAACGCTAAACGCCAGTGCTCTCCTGACGTCATAGTCAGAAGAGCACTGGCGTTTTTTATAAGTACTATCCAGCCAATATGAAGATGCGCCGTTTTATTCCCAACTTGTCTTGATTTGGTGCAAAAACACGCCAACAAAAATCCGTATCGACTAGCTAAGCCCAATCACCGCCCCTCCTCACACCGATCCAAGTCTATCCTCCTGCGCAGCCGCAACAATAGCTATATGGCATGAATTATGCTGCACTGCACACACGGTAATGGCAATTCACGATGATTTTAGACTAAGGATCTCTGATGAAAATACGTTCTCTGTCAACACCTTTCATACTGTTCGGGTTGCTGTTTTGTCTGGGCTCAGCACCAGCCTCCGGACAGACCGACGATCCGGCCCCTGCATCTGGCAGCAGCACTGAAATCACCATCCCCTCAGTACCATTGGTAAAGCCAACGACGGCAGTAACAGCATCCTTACCACCGGCACCGATGACAATGCCGACGCTCGTCAATGCAACGACCATCAGCGCAGGGGATACCGCCTGGATGCTGACGTCAACGGCGCTGGTACTGCTGATGACCATTCCAGGTCTGGCTTTGTTTTATGCCGGCATGGTCCGCAAAAAAAATGCGCTGGCAACCGTCGCTCATAGCGTCACCACCACCTGTATCGTCACGATTATCTGGGTCGTTCTCGGTTACAGCCTGGTATTCACGCCAGCCACGCCGTATCTGGGTAGCCTTGACCGGCTGCTGTTGCACGGCATGGTATTTCTGAAAGATGCTGGTCAGCTGACAGTGCACCATATCGCCACGACGATACCGGAAAGTGTGTTCATGATGTTTCAGATGACCTTTGCGATCATCACGCCAGCCCTGATTACCGGTGCCTTTGCTGAAAGAATGAAATTTTCTGCTTTTCTGTTGTTCATCACGCTCTGGTCACTGATCGTCTATGTTCCTGTAGCTCACTGGGTGTGGGAACCGACGGGCTGGCTGGCAGCGCGTGGCGTGCTCGATTTTGCCGGTGGTACGGTTGTCCATATTAATGCCGGTGTATCAGGACTGGTCGCAGCGCTGATCATCGGCCCGCGCAGTGGTTTCGGTAAAGAACCGATGCCACCTCATAATCTGGTACTGACAGTCATCGGCGCAGCGTTGTTATGGGTAGGCTGGTTCGGCTTTAATGCCGGCTCTGCTGGCGCAGCAGATGGACGTGCAGGTTACGCGATGCTGGTGACGCAATTGGCAGCCGCAGTGTCTGCCATGGCCTGGATGTGCGTAGAATGGCTGCGCCGTGGTAAGCCATCTGTCCTTGGCATTGTTTCCGGCGCTGTTGCTGGCCTGGTCGCGATTACTCCTGCCTCAGGTTTTGTCGATGTGACCGGGGCATTCGTGATCGGCGCGGTGGCCGGTGTTGCTTGCTATTGGGGTGCAACGTCGCTCAAAGCAATGGGTCGCTACGATGACTCTCTGGATGTGTTCGGCGTGCATGCGATAGGCGGCATTGTTGGTGCGCTGCTCACGGGCGTGTTTGCACTCAAAAGTATTGGCGGTGTCGAAGGCAGTCTGAGCAATCAGGCATTTGGGGTAGCAGTCACGATCATTTATTCGGGTGCCATGACAGCGGTGATTCTTGGTATTGTGCGTCTGCTCACTGGCTTGCGTGTGACACCGGAACAGGAAAGAGAAGGTCTCGATCTGGAACTACATGGGGAGCATGTATTATGAGTGCAGTTATGTCTGACAACCTCGCATTCTCTCTGATGGCGCGTATGCATGTCATTTTGCGGCGCCAGAATGAGAGGGTGATCGATATCGAATACATGCGCATCGACCCTGTTTATTGCCGCTATATTCTCGATCTGGCTTTGGAATTACCAAACACCGACCTGCATGACATCTGCCTCAAGCTGGAAGAAATTTATTTTGGCGAACATGGTCTGTTTGTCGCTACCGAACCGACACCGCTGATCAAGAAACTCGAAGGTTTAAAAATACGCCCCAAAACGCCAGTGGCAGCAACACCTGCCGTATCGGCAAATCTGGTCGCCGCCGCAGTCACATCTGCTGACCCGACAAAATTACCGGCACTCGACCAGAACTCCATCGTCGATCAGACCTACATCGGCAGACTACGCTGATTGTCTCAGTATTGATGCCGCTTACAGGCCCGAATATGGCTGATGTCCGCATCAATACTGAGATTTAATTTTGAAAATCAAGCTATTTCCTGATTTGTGGATCAACGCGCCATTCAGAAATACCAATAACCGTCATTCACCCATTGCGTCAGCGCTTTGACGAAAGCAGCGTGCTGCAAACCTTGTTCCAATGCCGCCAGACTGAGATTGTCTTCATCGCACAGCGCCAGCACAGTCGCACTGCAGTCTGCACCGAATTCATACCGCTCGCCGTTGACATAGCAAATACCCTGACTAATGCTGTCGTCAAGATAGAAGCAACGCAAGCCACCGGTGCGAATCAGATCGGTTTGCTGCAAATTCTTGCGTAACTCGGTTTCATTGATAGGAAAATCCAGCGCCTGTAAATCGAGTTCACATTTGGTTTTTGATAAATGGCAGCCGACAAAATTCATCATGATTTCGTCATCATTCAGTATCGTCTGCATTTGCTGTTTGATCAGCGCAAAATCACCGGCATTAATATGCCCCTGATGCTGATGCATACGACGTTGCGGATCACTGATCAGGGTGCCACCGAGTTCATTATCTATCAGGTAGTCCGCCAATCCACTCAGCATATCGCTGGCTGATTTACTGCGAAAGCCCACTGAAAAACTCATAGAGCTCTCAAGTGAGACACCTTCATGCGGAAAGCCGGGTGGAATATAGAGAATATCACCCGCCGTCAGCACCTCGTCGATAATGGGCTCGAAAGGATCGGTATGCAATAAGGCGGCGTGAGCAGCGAATTGACGATGGTTACCCCGATCACCAACGCGCCAGCGACGGCTGCCTGAGCCCTGACAGATAAACACGTCATACAAATCGATGTGCGGTCCGACACCGCCGCCCGGCGCGGCAAAGCTGATCATCACGTCATCGAGCCGCCATTTCGGAATGAAAGAAAATGCCCGCACCAGACTGGCGACTTCCGGCGACCAGTGATCAACGGCCTGTACCACCAATGTCCAGTCGCGCTCACCAAGATGTTCGTAACTTTCAAACGGACCATTTTCGGCTTGCCATTTTCCTGATTGTTTATAAATCAGACGAGAATCTATCTGCGATTCACATGCCAGACCTGCCAGCTCATTCGGCGAAATCAGATCACTGAATGCCGGAAAGCCTTGACGTATCAGTACCGGTTTTTGTTGCCAGTAATTAGCTAAAAAATCATCGAGAGAGAATTCACTGAGCGTCAGGGTCAACATGGCAGAAATTGGCAAAAAGTAAAACTGTCTTGTAGCATGAAGAACTTAACCGTCATACCGGACAGATCAAACTTTCAGCAGAAAACAGTCAGCCAGGTGCATCAATGCGGCACCAATATGACAAATAAAGACACACCGCCGATCTTTATTGACTGAGATCAAGACAACTTACCAACGCGCAAAATGATCCTCCGTCACCCCGGCCAGCTTGCTGACAGGCCGTGGGCTGGCATCTGCATGCGCCTTTACCCAGCCGCTGAAGCTGCCCACCGGTTGTTGATAACGACTCGCAGCGATCAACAAATTCTTGTTTTCACTGCGCACGCCTTCCGGCTGAAAATGCAAATCCAGTAAACCATCACTGGTGTGGATATGCCAGGGTGCCAGCACGTTGGCCGGGTCATATTCAAAGTGCGCGCTGCTCAGGGAAATCAGTTGCCCATCCAGCCACAAAGCATTTTCCTGATCGCCGAAATAGCCGGATTGCAGATTAAATCCCATATCCAGACTATGTGCCGACGCCCAGAGCCAGCGTGTTTCCCGCGCCAGAAAGCCGTTGCTATGATCAACACTGCCGCAGCCACCGGCAAGACTGAAACAACGTTGCCCGACTTTCACTTCTCCGCTCAAGCACATCCCGCCAGATTTCACCGTTGCATGCACGCCGCCACCATTAACGTTGCCAACCGCCAGTAATTCCGGTGCTGCCCCCGTCATGTGTAATTCCGCGTTGATCTGGCAATCGCGAAACGACACCTGAATACGGTAAGTATTGTTGGCAGGCTGATGATGAAAATGTAGCCGCTGTCCGGGAAAGCGAAACCAGCTTTCAGCGCCGGTGGCAGGGTGGGCATTAAGATACGCCGTCAGCCCGGGTATGCCATCTTGCGAAAATTCTGCCAGCAGCTTTTTTTGCTGACGGTCAAACACGTAGGCAAATGCAGTATTGGACCAGCCAACATCCACAATCGCGATGCCGCAAAATATCTGATCCGTCACCAGCGCAGCATACTGCCAGTGCTTGTGATGAAAGCGCTGCCATAAGACACCGCGCCGGAAAGGAGCCGCAAGCGCAGACCAGTCAATCACCGAGACGGCACCGGCAAATTTTCCGGTGCGAACCTGACCAAACGCATCGACCAGCGCATCTGGCGCCGTCGGCAAATCAGCTGACTGAGAAGTAGTTGGCATGATGTTTTTATGAAAAGATATTCCACCCATTGTCCGATAATCCAGCGCTGCGGAACATCAAAATCAGACGATCTGTTGCATAAGGTTCAATTAAGCCAACACTTACCTGCGTGAGAAGTGACGAGGATGCGAAAGACGCGTGCAACAAAGATGAGGACACATCAGAAAGCGCTGATCCCCTATACAATGACGGGCTATATACGCACCAACTGAGTCAGATTTTGAGCCTACTTGCAAGCCCTCTTGCCTTCGTCGACCTGGAAACCACAGGCACCATCGCAACCCGCGACCGCATCACTGAAATAGCTATCGTGACTTTTGATGGCGAACGTACAGAACGCTGGTCACAACTATTAAACCCCGAAGCAGCTATCCCGCCCTTTGTTGAGCAACTGACTGGCATCAGCAATGCAATGGTCGCTGATCAGCCTGTGTTTGCTGATATTGCAAAGGAAGTCCTGCAACGCCTGCAAGGACATATCTTTGTTGCGCATAATGCACGCTTTGATTATGGATTTTTGAAAAATGAATTCAAGCGCCTCGGCCTCACTTTCAGAGCAACGGTGCTGTGCACGCTGAAGCTGTCGCGTCAGTTGTTCCCTCAGTTTGCCAAACACAATCTGGACTGTCTGATCGAGCGCCATCAGATCAGCGTAGGCGATCGGCACCGCGCCTTGACCGATGCCGATGCGATTTACCAGTTCTGGTGCGATCTGCAGGCGACTTTGCCCGCGGAAACCTTACAGGTAGCGGTACAAGAACAAACAGCGCGCCCCAGTTTGCCGCCGCATCTGGATGCGGATATTGTGGAGCAACTGCCAAAAGGCTATGGCGTTTATCTGTTTTTTGCAGAAAACAGATTGCCGATTTATGTCGGCAAAAGTAATACGCTGCGCCAACGGGTGTTATCGCATTTTTCTTCGGATCATGCGATTGCCAAAGAAATGAGCATCTCACAACAGGTGCGCGATATCGAGTGGATAGAGTGTGAAGGTGAAATTGACGCACTGATTACCGAAGCCAGACTGATCAAAGAAATGCAACCAACGCTGAATCGTCAGTTACGCCGCAACACAGAATTCTGCTCGTGGCGTCTGAAGGATATGGGCAGCGGCTTGTTGCAACCACAACTCGTGTATGCCCGTGATCTGGATCTCGGCAGACAAGAACAGTTATACGGCCTGTTTAAAAGCGGCGCCAGCGCACGCGAGTTTTTATTGCAGGCAGTGAAGCAATTTCAACTATGTGCTGCCACGCTGGGGTTGGAAAAAGGTGGTGCGGGTAAGCCTTGTTTTGCGCGCCAACTGAAGCAATGCAAGGGAGCATGCGTCGGCGCGGAATCACCGTTGCAGCATAATCTGCGGCTGGCAGAGGCACTCGGTGCAATGAAATTAAAGGCATGGCCATTCTCTGGCCCCGCTGCACTCAAAGAAGGCAATGTCCATCACGTGATTGAGGCATGGTGCTATCTGGGCAAGGCGAAGAGTGAAGCGGATATTCAGGATTTGCTGACACGCGGCAAACCGCGTTTTGATCGTGATACTTACAGAATTTTGCTCAAGTATCTGAGCAGGATGAAAGCCATCAGTGTCGCAGGCATCAAAGTTCAGGCAGAAGTTAGCTAAAAAGACGGGGAAAGCGGGAAACGGAGCACAGCCAGACTGGCTGTGCTCCGGAAAGCTGTTGGCGAAAATATTAATTCAACGCTGCAGCCGTTGGTTTTTCACTGCCATCCGAAAGCAAGGCGGGAACGCCTATCAGCTTCATCAGCAAAGGATACACGTCAACGTTGTCAAACGCGGGGATCACCACATTCTTTTTGAATGCAGGCCCATTGGCAATAAAGGTCGCCGCCATTTCTGGTGCCGTATTGTCGTAACCATGCGCGCCGCCGTTAGTACGGTTTTTGATATTTTCCTCACCAAAAATCAGCCAGCCGACATCGGCCAGACAAACGACGGATGGCACGCGGACATTGCTACCGAAGTGGTAGCGCACCGGAATATCGGCTTTCTTCCAGCATTCCATGTGCTCGTGTTTTTTCAACAGCTGTTGCTTCACAACGGCATCTTGCCCGGGAGCCACTTCGATACCGGTGTAGGTTCCCGCTGTCACCACCTTAAAACTGTCTGGCGGCAGGATTTTATTCAGATACACAACCCGTTCCGCGCTGGTGGCCGCCATCCCGTGATCCGACACCACCACAATGTTGGCGTTGACCTGACGCGAGCGCAGGCCGGCAATCAGACGGCCAATCGCCGCATCAACGCTGGCAACAGCGTCTGTTGTGTGCTGATCGTCCGGCCCGAATTCATGGCCAGCGTGATCGACATCATCAAAATACAAGGTCAGAAAGCCCACTCTTTTCTCGACAGGCTGATCGATCCAGCCCAGCAGCGTATCAACGCGTTTTTCTGGCGGCAATTTACCATCGAATACGCGCCACTCTGTCGGACGTACACCATGAATATCCGCTTCTGAACCTGGCCAGAACATAGTGGCGGTACGGACACCATTTTTTTCTGCGGTCACCCAGACTGGCTCGGCCTGATCCCACCAGCGACGGTCGATGACGGCATCGCGGTTACCCAGACTGAAACGGACACCGGGAATCGCCGGATCTATCATCGTATTTCCGACGATGCCGTGATGATCAGGCCTTAAGCCGGTCACCAGCGTGTAGTGGTTAGGGAACGTGATCGAGGGAAATGAGGGAAGCATTTTTTCTGCACGCACACCGTCAGCAATCAGGGCATTCAGATTCGGCGTCACGCCGCGTTGCAGGTAGTCAGGTTTGAAACCATCGATCGATACCAGAATCACTGGTGCTCGTGCTGACTGCTCAGTCGCAGCAGAAACCGTCGTTTGCTTGACTGGTTGCGCGCAGCCTGCAACACCGATGACCAATGCCGCACAAACCGCTTGGATAAAGCGTTGTTGAGAAAAAATCTTAATCACATTTCACCTTAAAAAAAGGGGCAAGCTGCCCCGCATCAATTAATTTCCTTCCACGATCAGTTGCAAAAACTGATCAAGAATATGGAAATGATCATCAAAAAACTGCCCTTCCATCGCACACAATTCGGTTACCGGAAACCATGCTGCCCGCGCTGCATCATCGGCAGCAACAATCTCAGGCAGCGTTGCCAACGGCAGATCAAAGAAATGGGCATGCGTAATCGTGCGTCCACGCTGACTGCGAGCCGGGTGATCAAATACCCGGACATCAACCAGCGCCTCTTCGAGTTCCGGTTTGGACACCGCAAGATTCGTCTCTTCGATTAATTCTCGGATTGCGCCTTGCAGTAAAAGTTCCTGCTGATCAAGGAAACCACCCGGTAAGGCCCACGAACCTTTGCCCGGGTATCCTCGGCGTTGAACCAACAAAACATGTCCGGCAACTTTCACCACAGCATCCACGGTACAAAATACCGGCGGATACGGTGCTGCTTTCCAGGCGTCTTTGTATTTCTGCAGTTGCACATGCTCTTGCACCAGCCCGGCATAATCAGGCGTTAATACCCACTCACTGATAAAACGCAGCACAGACAATGGCAGAAACGCTGCGACCATATCCAATGTTGCCTGCATATTTTTTGCTGCAAACAGCTGTTGCCGTATCTGTGTTGCATCCGTTGTGACAACCCGCTCTGCCTCTATCCATTGCCATTGCGGGAAGTGCTGCAGATAATAGCTGGATGCATCTTTCACATAACCGATCAGTGCGATATGCAAAGATTCGCCACACTGCCCGGCAATGGCTTGCGTGACTTTAATCTGCACCGCATTGGACCAGCGCAGATCATCGTAAGAATCGCGCACCGGAATAAAACTGACACGCGTCCGGTCAGCTTCAGACAAACTCTCACTGATCATCGCCGCCCGTTCGCGCCAGGTGAACGGATTCCTGACACTTCTGGCACAAAATGCCGAACCCAGCACCACCAGCACTTTTTCCGACGTCGACAGAGCAAGCGCTAATAAGCCGGCATGCCCGTGATGAAATGGCTGAAAACGTCCAATCAGAACTGCAGCGTCAATATGATTCATCGTTGCATACTCATATGGCAGGATGATGAAATACCTGACGCAAGTACGCCAGAAAGGTTTCATCGGTGCAGAGCGTTTTGCCAGCGGAATCCGATAACTTAGCAACGGGCTGACCATTGCATGACATGAGCTTCATGACGATATTCAACGGTGGGATTCCAGTGTCATTAGTCAGGTTGGTACCGATGCCAAATGCCGGCATTGTACGATCCGCAAAGTGACGGTAAATTCTGAACGCAGTATCAAAATCGAGTGCATCTGAAAACACCAGACGCTTGGTTTTACCATCTATTCTGAGTTTTGCGTAATGCGCCAGCGCCTTTTCGCCCCAGACGATAGGGTCGCCGGAATCGTGCCGCAAACCATCAAACAACTTGGCAAAATACAGATCAAAGTCAGCGAGGAAAGCATCCATACCAACGACATCGGTTAAAGCAATGCCGAGATCACCGCGATATTCCTGCACCCAGTCTTCCAGCGCCGCCTTCTGAAAATCGCGCAAACGCACGCCAAAAGACTGATAGGACTGCAAGTATTCATGCGCCATCGTTCCCATCGGTACGAGGTGATGTTTCTTAGCGAGATAGACGTTCGATGTACCTTTGAAAAATTCCGGTACTTCGCGTGCCAGCGTAGTGATGACTTCGTCATGCCAGGCTCCGGAAAAACGGCGGCGCACGCCAAAATCAGAAAACTCAAAAGGATGAATTTTTTTTGGTTCCTGCGCAAACGCCTGTAACTGTGAAAGCTTTGCAGCCAGTCGCCGCCGTGCTTCCGGTAAGGTGGCATCGGTCTGCAAACGGCGGAAATACAATTCATTGACGATATGCAGTACAAAAATTTCAAACGCCGAAACATGCACTTGCGGACCTGTAGCAACGATCTCCAGTTGCTCGCCATTCGTACTGACTTTGATGAACTTGCGCTGGAAATGAAATAGCGCCAGAAAATCGGTGAAGTCACTTTTGATGAAGCGTAAGGAACGCAAATAGTCGAGTTCATCTTCAGTAAACTTTAATGAACACAAATGATCAAGCTCACGCTCAACATCGTCTTTCAATTCCGCCAACGGATAGACTGGCGTGTTTCTGCACACAAACGCGTATTCGGTCTGCGTATTCGGATGGCTGTGCAGCAGCGCCTGCCACATTGTAAATTTATATAAATCGGTTTCCAGCAAGCTTTGTACAACTGGCTTCATTTGAAATTCTTTACGGTAATTGATAGACACCAGCATGATGGCTGGCGTATGAAATTCAGCGCGCCTGATTCGCTACTAAGTCGGGCAACACATCGGCTGCGGTGGCAATCTGCACACCGCGTTGCTGCATATCGTGAAGGAAACTGGCATATTGCGCCTCAAACCCTGCTACCGGGCTGATGCCGTCACTCAGCAATACCAGCTTTGACAACTGCGCCGGGTCAAAGTGTTCAACGATGTGTTCTGTTGTCGCTTTGACGCAGTGGCTACCAGCCTCGCCCGCAATGTAGATCTGATCGGCTCCGGCCAAGCTGTCGATAAAGCTGCGGTTCAGCTGCGTTGCAGGGTCTTGCGGATCCGGTACTTCTGCCATCACCGCAGAATAATGTTCAGTCCAGGGATTGCTGCCTTTGATCAGTTTCATCGCGACGCTGCTGCCAGCTTCCTCCCAGTGACCATAAGCCGCCCGCACATCCGCATGAACATTATGTCCCCAGCTACCGATTTCGCAATGCACCGGCCACACCATCAGTTGATACCGTCCATTCGTTTCCAGACTATCCATATACGCGAGTGTGCGGGCGAGTGATTGCGACTGACGTGGCAGATAGCGCCCTTCCCTGACATCCTGCGCCGAAATCACGGTGAACGGTGCGATCGCCTTTCCGCTGGCATCCATCCAGAAAGGCGGATGGGCGATGTCATACCGGTGATGAGAATCCAGCGTGATACTGATGTCGGACAAGCCTGTACCAGCACGTTCTATGAGTTCTGCAATTCGCAACATATCGGCATGTGCCCCCGCCACAGGTAAAGCGGGAGTGACGATTTGTCGGCTGACAGGGTCGGTCATCAGATAATCGGCGGGAACATCACAAAAATCATTTTGCGGGTCAATGAGGAGGAGATGCAGAGTTCGTTTCATAAACTTTCCTGAGCTGAAGGCATGATTTTATGCCATGACGCAAGATCGTTCATGAAATGCCTGAGTTGAGTGCCAGATCGTCGTTGAATTTGTCTGTTCTTTCGTTTCGACTATCAGGCAGGGAATGCCACATTTGTGTATAAAAAAACACAATAATGTTCAAGGCTTCTGAAAAATCTGTAGCCATTATCAATATGCAACTTTTCTACTCTTAACAATGTAGAATATGTAAAGATTCCTTCATCTGAGTCAAGGTCATGCAAAGATTCATACTTCTGTAAGATTCTTACCTTGTATCAACTGAATTCGGGATTGAATAAAGACAGATGTTGAACAATACTTCCTCTGTTTCTACCCGTAACATCTCTTTTGTAAAAACTAAGCTTCGAACGTGGATCAGAGTGTGCAATCACATTATCTGCCGGAACTTAGCTTATTCTTAAATCAAACCAGACAAATTATGCTCAGTCATTTACTTAAGTCTTTCGTCTGCAGCGTGCTGATCACCACGCTGGCTGCTTGTGGCGGCAGTACGCCGGACACAAGTTCAACCAACAGCAACAACGCGGCCGGAAATTCCGTGCAAGCAATGGCTGCAAACTATGTTCAACCGAGAACCGGATGGTTCTGGAATCCGGCGGAAGGTGGTCGGGGTTTTGCGATTGAACGTCAGGGCAGCCAGTTGTTCGTTGCCGGATTCATGTATGAAACAACGGGTGAATCAACCTGGTATGTCAGCACCATGAATCAACAACCTGATGGTAGTTACCGTGGCGATTTCCTGCGCTATACCGGCGGTCAGTCGCTGCTGGGCACCTATAAACAAGCGCAACCAACGACCTACGCGACGGCAACCGCCTCTTTCGACAGCAGCACAACCGGCCAGTTAAGTGTCACCAGCTCAGGCAGCAATGCGACAACGGTGATCGCGCTTCAGGCTTTTCCGATTTCAACCCCAACCGCGTTCCAGCCTTCTACTGACCAGTTCCAAAGTGGCTGGTGGTGGAATCCGGACGAAGGCGGACGCGGTTTCTTTATCGAAGCCCAAGGAGCGCAAGCCTTCATCGGCAGCTTCATGTATCAGGACAATGGTTTGCCGACATGGTATGTCAGCAGCGCAAAATTACTGGCGCCGAATCTGATCAGTGGCAACCTGGAATCCTACTCTAACGGTCAATCGATGTTTGGCGGCTATAAAGCAGCGTCCCTTTCGCCAAGCGGCCCGGGTGTGGTCAGCTTCGAGATGACCAGCAATACCACTGGTGTCATGACACTCACAAACGGCAATAAAATCAATGTGCAGCGTTTTGTCTTTAATACAGAGCCTGTCGCAGTGGAAACAGCAAAAAATTTGCTGATTTCTGAAGTCTCTTCAGACTATTACAGTAACGGGTCCACATGGTTCGAAGTCTATAACCCGAATGCAACTACCAGCATCAATCTGGCCGACTATACATTGCGTAGCACTTATCTGGATCAGGGGTCGATTTATTCAACGCCGACGACTTTCCCAATGCCGTCAGTTACTATTCCGCCAAAATCGTATCTGGTAGTCTCAAGCAGAACCGTGGATAACCCTGTCGATAGCAAACAGATTGTCTATGTTGGCAACAGCGCACAAAAACCTTTCTGGACATCTTCTGGCTTCCTGGAGCTGATCAAAGGTGGTCAGACCGCTGATGTCGTTCGTTTTGGTAACAACAATGCTAGTCCGACAACTGCCAGCGCGTGGACCGGAGCCAATGCACCGGCGCTTCCTTTTGATAAGAACCAGTATGGCTACTCTATCGTCCGCCTGGCTGCATCAGGAATGACGGATACCAATACAGGCTCGGACTGGTCTTCAGTGAACTTTGCTACGCCAGCAGGCCCGAATGATGTCGGTGTCGGCGTGGTTGACTCTGATGGCGACGGCATCCCTGACAGCGCAAAAATCAATGGTAAAACTTTTGCCGGGCTGGATCTCTATGCTATGGGTGCCCGCCCTGGTCAACGTGATGTGTTCATGCAAATTGACAGTATGAACAGCAATGATCCCGGCATCATTTTGCGTCCGGAAGCTGCACAAAAATTGGTCGATACTTTTGCCAATAAAGTCTACAGTGCCGGCAAGAAAAAAATCGCATTACATATTGATGCAGGTAATTTATTCTCGCCGACAATCAATCCGGGAACGTTCAACCTTGGTGGCGGTAAATCCGTCCCTTACACACCGTGTCTGGTAATGGAATATGACAAGGTCACGACGTCCGGCTGTACCAATCTGTACGATGTAAAACGGACTAACCTCGATGTACGCCGTAAGCTGATTTTCCATTACGTCATTATGGGGCAGTCTCAGCAAGTGGATGGCAGTTGTGGTTCCAGCGGCCTCGGTGAGGTCAATGGCAATGATTTTATTATCACATTAGGGAATTGCGGCTTCAAAACTACTGCCGGCACACAAGTCACCTATCTGATTAATGCCCAAGCTGCAACGCTGATGCATGAGTTTGGTCATAACCTGGGCCTTTCACATGGCGGTAATGAAAGCAATAATTACAAGCCCAACTATTACAGCATCATGAACTACATGTATAGTTTCCCAGGCTTAAGCGCAAATCCAAGTAGTACTCAGGCAGCCAACCGTTTTTATCTGACCAACAAAACCTACGCCAAGGCTACTGGTCTCAACATCTGCAATATCGATAATTCGCCTTGCGGCAACAGCTTTATCATGGATTATTCGAACGGCAGCAGTATCGATCTGGATGAAAATAACCTGAACGAATCGCTGAATATCGGCCGTGGTGCAGTTGCTGGCGCTTACGCGGATTGGGACAACAGCAATAGCCAGACGAGCGGCACATTTGCGTTCAACATCCACAATCCGGATACGACGACAAGCCTGAGGGTGCTCAAAGATTACAACGACTGGGATAACCTGGTATTCCCATTTGCTCGTAACTATCAAGGCGTAAATTCCGGTGCAGTATTGCCAACGATGCAGCCGGTCAAAGAAATTGTCCGTAAAGATACGATGAGCGACAGGCCACGAAATCTGGTCTATGAAGATCCGAATCTGTTGCCGAGGCATTTAGATTCAATACGAAGAACTCAGCATTAATAAGAACAGCCCGCACTCTTTTGACTGCGGGCTTTTTTTATTTGTATCCGCTCATTTTTTTCTGATTGACGGCAACCACTGCCGTCACTGTTCCCGCTCAACACCACCTGCCGCAGAATCGCAGTTAACAATAATTGTCATCCGGCGAATCAAGATAATTACAGCCATATCTATTACAATGCGGACACTCCTGTGTGACTCGTTATATCCATCTCCTTTCGGGATCAGATAACGGATATCGGTCACAAAGCTATGCATGTTACTCAATAAAATTAGTGATTATTCAAATATGGACATCTCTTTGGCCGATGTAAAAAATGCGGCAAGTAATGAAGACTTACATACGATGGCCTGGAATCACTCAATGTTTCCCCTGTTTGCAATAGATATGGCTTCTGGTCAGTTGCTTGACGTGAACCGCGCAAGTGAATTGCTGACTGGATATGATCGGGCAGAATTGATAGGCATGTCATATCAATTATTGTTTCCAGAAAACGAGCGCAGCTCCCTGCACACGACTCTGCTCACCGTATCGACACCTGCCGTTCTCAAAGATCTGTATATACAGACAAAAGCGATGCAACTGATCCCGGTGGAAGTCTCACTGGCAACGATGTTTGAAAATCAGGGTAGTTACCAGCTGATAGGCAGTTTCAGAAATCTGCAAACCATCGCAGACACTGAATATGAACTGGCGGCGAAGAAATGGGAATTATCAGCGTATGCCAGTGCCGCACTGGCACTGTCACAGGCAAGTTCAGCAGAAGAGTTAATGCAGTTGGTATGTGACGCCTTAACGCACGAACATCGCTACGTTCTTGCCTGGGTTGGTATCGCCGAAAACACCGCAGACAAACGTGTACGTATTGCCGCCGGATCCGGTTGCAGCAAAAACTATCTGACGGATTTGTCTGTCAGTTGGGCAGAAGACAGTCCCTGGGGACAAGGCTCGACCGGGCTGGCAATACGCAGCGGCCTCACCCAGATGATGAAAGACGCTGAAACCAATCCTGGCTTTACGCCATGGAGTGAAAAAGCAAAGCAGGAAAATATTCGTGCCAGCGTTGCCGTTCCATTCAAATATCAACACGATCAACATGGCGCCTTAACGGTTTACTCGTCTGAGCCTGAGACTTTCGGCAAAACTATGCTGGAATTATTCGAGCATCTGGCGGGAGAAATTGCGCACGGGCTGAATAAATTTGCTCAGAATGCCGTTATCGACAGCGAACGGCAGCAGCGTGAAGCAGCACAGTTGAATTTATCCAATGCCCTGGGCGCTGCAATCCGTGCGATGGCAAAAACAATGGAAAATCGTGACCCTTATACTTCAGGTCATCAGGACAGAGTGTCTGTGATTGCCTGTGGCATTGCGCAGCGGCTGGGTTGGAGTAGCGATCGCTTGCAAGCACTGCAAATGGCAGCAGTCGTGCATGACATAGGAAAAATTGCGATTCCGATTGAAATTCTGACCAAGCCGAAGCGCCTGAGTGATGCTGAGTTTCTATTGATGAGTGAACATCCGTACACCGGTTACACGATACTGAAAGATATACCTTTCCCGTGGCCTGTTGCAGAAATTGTTTATCAGCATCACGAAAAAATAGACGGTTCCGGCTATCCGCGTGGATTGCAGGGAAATGAAATTCTGCCGGAAGCACGCGTACTGGCGATCGCTGATATCGTCGAAGCAATGGCCTCGTATCGACCTTATCGACCGGCTTTAGGTATAGAAAAAGCACTGCATGAAATTGAACTGCTTGCAGGTAAGCAGTTAGATGCTGAATATGTTGCCGTTTGTGCCCGGATGTTCAGAGAGGAAAATTTTGCATTACCTTTGCCGGATCATCTCTGATCGGAAGCCAGATACAGCGAGAGACCCACGCGGCTGACTTTTTACCCGGAAGACAGATCGTTTATTCTATTAAAAATAATTTTTTCACAGAACATCATTTCATTGAGAGTTTCATCCGCGCGACGCTGATCAGCTCAGGAAATGTCGAATCAAATTTATGGTGATGCACAACGATATGCACAACGATACGCATGACGACACAGAAGATGACTATAAAACTGCGGCAGAACGCAACGCCGCTGCCGCACGCAGCACCTGGACCAGCGTTGTCGTCAATCTTGCGCTGACCACGCTGCAGATCAGCGTCGGTATATTCGGAAAATCACAGGCACTGATCGCCGACGGCATACACTCGCTATCCGACTTAGTGGCAGACTTTGTCGTTCTATTTGCCAGCCATCACAGTAAAAAAGATGCGGATGAAGATCATCCTTATGGACATCAGCGTTTTGAAACAGCAGCCTCGCTGATACTCGGCATGTTATTGTTAGCCGTTGGTATCGGCATGTTATGGTCAGCATTCAGAAAGCTGGAATCACCGGAAAGCGTGCCTCAGGTGCACAGCATTGCTTTGTGGGTCGCTGGCAGCGCGTTGATTTCCAAAGAGCTGTTATTCCGTTACATGCTGACCATTGCACAAAAAGTAAAATCTAGCATGCTCGTTGCCAATGCCTGGCACGCCCGCTCAGATGCAGCCTCGTCGCTGGTGGTCGCTTTGGGTATTATCGGCAATCTGGCTGGTTACCCGATTCTTGACCCGATTGCGGCACTGATCGTCGGCTTTATGGTGGCGAAGATGGGCTGGGAGTTCAGTTGGGAAGCGCTGCATGACCTGATGGATCGCGCTGCCGATGATCAGGAAGTACAGGCAATACGTCAGACGCTGCTCGAAACCCCGGGTGTGATTGACGTGCATGATGTGCATACCCGCAAGATGGGCGACATGATCGTCGTCGATGCACACATAGAAGTCGATGCAACGATAACGGTAGAGGCCGGACACGACATCGCTGTTGAAGCCCGACAACGCGTGATGTTACGCCACCGCGTACTGAACCTGATGACGCACATCGATCCCTGGAAACGCCCGGACCGGGATCATACAGAACAGGTCAGCAAGCCCTGATAAAATTGAATTATTGGCCTGAGCGTTTGCAGATGGGCGAACTGCAGTAATCAGGCCACTACCTTTCCTCACTTCCAACCGCATTTCAACTCACGCAGTTTGTATGCGGCGACCGCGAACGCAGTCGCTTCAATCGCGTCATCTTTCTGAACAAACACAGATTGCTTGTCTGACCTTGCTATAGCAAAGTATTATAGAAAAAATTCATACGCAGGCACCACCATTGAGTTTGATCGAATGGTCACCACACGCTCTGCGATACACTACCTTTCCACGCACATGCTGCGTATCGTCTTGCCATCCACGGCAGAGACTAGGAAAGCTTCTGCGCCAGTGCCCGCACTGGTATCACCTCAGTAACATTGTCAGTCATGCTCACCGGGCTGTCTGAAGAAAGGGATTGAATGGATCACGGCGTATCTCTGATCACCACTGTCGCGGCCGCTTTTGGCGTCGCACTCATTCTTGGCTTCATCGCTGAACGGATTAAAGTACCCGCCTTAGTTGGTTATCTTGTAGCGGGCATCATTATCGGACCGGCGTCGCCAGGCTTTGTAGCCGACGTCAATATCGCTTCGCAGCTTTCTGAAATCGGCATCATGTTGCTGATGTTTGGCGTAGGCCTGCATTTTTCGCCTGCCGACCTGCTTGCAGTCAAACGTCTCGCCGTGCCGGGAGCTATCGTGCAGATGGGATGTGCCGCTTTACTCGGTATCGGGCTTGCCTCATGGTGGGGCTGGTCATTTGGTGCGGCGCTGGTATTCGGCTTGTCCTTATCATGTGCCAGCACGGTAGTGTTGCTGAAGTCATTAGAAGCACGCAATCTGCTCGATACCATGAATGGCAAAATTGCCGTAGGCTGGCTGGTGGTACAGGATCTGGTGACGGTCATGGTATTGGTGTTGCTGCCTGCATTGGCTGGCATACTCGGCAGTCATACTGCCGTGGCCAACAGCAGTTCTTTGTGGTCAACAATAGGTCAGACACTGCTGCAAGTCACTGCATTTATTGTACTGATGCTGGTCGTTGGACGACGCCTGCTGCCGTGGATGCTGTGGCAGGTTGCGCGCACTGGTTCGCGTGAATTATTCACATTATCCGTGATCGCAACAGCGATTGGTATTGCCTATGGTGCGGCCGAATTATTCAAAGTGTCATTCGCGCTCGGTGCATTTTTTGCGGGTTCAGTCATGCGCGAATCCGAATTCAGTCATCGTGCCGCAGAAGAATCGCTGCCTTTACGCGACGCATTCTCGGTACTGTTTTTCGTCTCGGTCGGTATGCTGTTTGATCCGTCGGTGCTGGTTGACCGGCCGCTGCATGTATTGGGCGTGGTTGCGATTATCCTGCTGGGTAACTCCATCCCGGCGGCCACGCTGGTACTGGCCTTTAAATATCCGCTGAATACGGCGCTGACAATTGCCGCCAGCCTCGCCCAGATCGGCGAATTCTCGTTCATTCTGGCCGGGCTCGGAAAATCCATCGGTTTGTTACCGGCCGAAGGTGTCAATCTGATTCTGGCGGGCGCACTGATTTCTATCGCACTGAATTCCTTCGTCTTTACCGCGATATCACCGTTCCGCCGCTGGATACTGGATCGTTCGGCATTGGCACGTCGCCTGGAAGTTAATCTCGACCCTTACGCCGAACTGCCTATGAGTACCGAGCGCAAATATCTGGAGGGACAAGTGGTGCTGGTCGGCTACGGTCGTGTCGGCAGACGTATTGCGAAAGCGCTGGATGAACGCGGTATTCCTTACGTTGTGGCAGAACAAAACCGTGAAGTGGTAGAAGATTTACGTAAAAACGGTCGTGCCGCCGTGTCAGGTAATGCAGGCGATCCGGCTGTGCTGATTCAGGCACATATCGCCAACGCAGCGATGCTGGTGGTGGCGACGCCGGATACGATCAACGTCCGCCAGATGGCTGAAACGGCACGCACGCTCAACCCGGCTATCGAAATCATTCTGCGTACCCATAACGAAGAAGAATCCGTCCTGTTACACAACGAGGGTATCGGTTCCGTATTCTTTGGTGAAGAAGAATTAGCCAAGGGCATGACCAGCCATGTTCTGAATCGCTTCGCACCAGGTAGTTCCGCGACCGGTGCCCACTGAATGGCGTTGCAGTCAGCCACTTTCTATCATCAGGAAAGGGCTGACTAAATAACTCAGGCAATTGCAGGATATGTACCAGTGCCGTCTGGCCATGGTGTCAGCACTTCAAAACCGTTGGCTGTCACCACCACCATGTGCTCCCATTGTGCCGATAAAGAATGATCCTGCGTCACGACAGTCCAGCCATCCTGCAATTCTTTGACGCCGCGTTTGCCCGCATTGATCATCGGTTCTATCGTGAAAATCATGCCTTCTTCGAGGCGCAAACCTTCACCACGTTTGCCGTAATGCAGCACCTGCGGTTCATCATGATAAATTTTACCGATACCGTGGCCGCAGTATTCACGTACCACGCTGAAACCATCGCGATGTGCAATGCTCAGGATAGCATGGCCGACATCGCCCAGCGTCGCCCCCGGGCGCACCTGCATGATGCCCGCCCGCATTGCCTCATAAGTCGTATTCACCAGTCGGCGTGCCTGTGGGCTGGGCTCTCCGGCAAAATACATGCGGCTGGTATCACCAAACCAACCATCTTTGATCACAGCCACGTCGATGTTAACGATGTCGCCTTTTTTCAGAATTTTTGTCGGTGACGGAATACCATGACAAACCACGTGATTCACCGAAGCACAAATCGTTTTTGGGAAACCGTGATAGCCGATATTGGCAGGAATCGCCTTGAGTTCATCCACGATGTAATCATGGCACAGCTTATCCAACTCTTCGGTACTGACGCCCGGTTTGACATGCGGCGTAATCATATCCAGCACCGCTGCCGCCAATTTGCCGGCGGCACGTGACATGGCGATTTCGTCCGGCGTATTGATTTTTACTTTAGCGCCTCTCATTGCACACCTCCGACGGCGGCACCTGTGCCTGGTCCGGCGGTACGGATAGACGATAAAGTCGCCAGATCGAAACCACCGGCCTGTTCGGCACGAATCAGCAACTGACAGATATCGCGGTGATCCAGATCAGGGTAGATTTCGGCCAACATGCCGATACGCATCCAGTGTTCAGCCTGCGCGTTGATAGAACGAGAGAGCGCATTGCTGGCAACACGCAGATTCTCATGCATTTGTTCGGAAATTTTTACGATGCCCATGGCTTTTCTTATATATGAAACATAAACAATTCATATATTACCATAAAGCTAGGCAAGCGTTGCCAGCCAGCGCCTTTTCTAGCCCCGAGCGACGACGTGCAAACTATTCCGCATCAAATTGCTGTGCTGGTGCCGCCAGTTGAAATGCTTCCAGCAATTCACACGCAGCAACGATGCGGCTGATCACGGGCAAATCGTCCAGCGGACATTGAAAACGGCGCGCATTGAATACTTGCGGGATCAGGCAGCAATCCGCCAATCCCGGCGTATCGCCATGGCAGAAAATGCCGGTGCGCGGGTCGTTGGCGAGCAATTGCTCGACCGCTGCCAGCCCTTCATTCACCCAATGCCGGTACCAGTCGTTTTTCTGCTCTTCGGTCATGCCCATGTTTTTTGTCAGATAAGACAGTACCCGCAAATTATTCAGAGGGTGGATATCACAGGCGATGGTCTGCGCAATCGCTCTGACGCGAGCGCGTCCGTCGGCATCGTCGGGCAACAAAGCGACTTGCGGATAAGTTTCATCTAACCATTCGATGATCGCCAGCGACTGCGTGAACACCGCATGTTCAGTCTCCAGCGCAGGGACGATGCCTAGCGGGCTTTTCTGTTTGTATTCCGCCTGCTTCTGCTGACCACCATCGCGCAGCAAATGCACAGCCACGGCGTCATACGGCAGTTGTTTCAGATTCAGCGCAATGCGGACACGATAAGCAGCCGAGCTGCGAAAATAGGTATACAGCTTCATGGAAAAAATTAAGTGTGATGATGATTGATCAGGCGGTTATCCGATGAGCCTTTACTCGCATAACCAGAAAATACAGCCACTGTATTCTATTGAAGTTTGAGCGCTAACGTTCGCTTATCTTGTGCGAAATTTGCGTCGAATTCGTCTTGATCTAGCATTAGCCATTCATCACAACACCAGCCACGACAATCACATCAGGCTGATCACCAATTTTCCTAATGTCTGCAAGGCCGCATCCATACGTGCATCAAAGCGATGTCCATAATTGATACGCAAACAGTTTTTGAAATGCCGTTGCGCTGAAAACATCGGCCCCGGCGCAACACTGATGCCCAATGATAATGCCCGCCGATGTACCTCTAAGGCATCCACATGCGCTGGCAATTCTACCCATGAAAAATAGCCGCCCCCCGGCCGCGTCGCTTTAGTTTCAGCAGGAAAATAACGGGCTATCGCCTCGATCACCGCGCTTTGCTGCACCGATAAAACATGCCGCAACTGCCGCAAATGGCGATCAAACTGCCCCTTCGCCAGATAATCCGCCAGCGCCTCTTGCGCCGGAACAGAAGCCGATAAGGTCGTCGTCAATTTATGTCTGGCGACCGCACTGGTAAAACGCCCCGGTATCGCCCAACCGACACGAAAGCCCGGTGCCAATGATTTAGAAAACGAAGAACAATGCATGACCAGCCCTTTGCTATCAAAGGCTTTTGCCGGCAACGGGCGGCGCTCGCCGAAATACAACTCGGCATACACATCGTCTTCAATCAGCGGCAATTCGTAACGGGTGATCAGTTCCACCAGCGCGCGCTTTTTTTCATCCGACATCTGGCTGCCAAGAGGATTCTGGAAATTCGTCATCAGCCAGCATGCTTTCGGCTGATGCTGCTCTATCGCCTGCGCCAGCGCATTCAGATCGACGCCTTCACGCGGATGCGTCGGCACCTCAATCGCCTTCAGACCCAGACGTTCGAGTGCCTGCAAGGCACCGTAAAAACTAGGGGACTCAATAATCACCGCATCGCCCGGTCTGGTCACGGCCAGCAGACATAAATTCAGCGCATCCAGTGCGCCGCTGGTGATGATGATGTCGTCGGTATGCACATGCATACCGCTGACCAGATAACGCAAGGCAATCTGTCGCCGCAGATGAATGCTGCCGGGGGTCAGATCATCGACCGTGCTCCACGGGTCCATCACCCGCATGCTGGCATTCATTGAACTGGCGAGCTTATCAAACGGAAACAATAAGGGGCTCGGAAACGCCGAACCAAAAGGCGCAACATCGCGCATTTTGGACGCTTCCAGAATATCAAATACCAGCCGACTGACGTCCACTTCGGTCGAACTGCTGGCTGGGCTGGAAACGCGCTCCGGTTCCGGCGGCAGCTTTTTTGCGCCCGCAATCACGTAATAGCCACTGCGCTCTTTGGACCGTATCAGACCACGCGCTTCCAGTAAATAATAAGCTTCAAAAACAGTAGACGGACTGACACTGCGACTGATACTGGTCTCACGTACCGATGGCAATTTGTCCCCGAGTTTCATGACTCCGGTGCGGATGGATTGGGCGATATCTTCCGCCAGGGTCTCATACAATTTCATATTTTTTCTATCTGCGCAGCCATCTTTTCAACACAGTTATACCTGAATTGCAGCGGTGCTGACCAGCGCATTATTGCGTAGGTTTATCAGCACGGCCGCTATAAGCACACTAAGCAGACTACTGGCGTGGAACGAAGAACGTCGCTTTTTCAGAAATTTTCACCTGCTCATTATCCAGCGCCTGCAATTCGATATGAATAGGATTTGCACCTTGCACACCGTCACCGCCCGGCACCCGCACCGTCACCGGTACAATTCTGGATTCTGTCGGGCTCAGCGTCACTTC
This sequence comes from Undibacterium sp. FT79W, assembly GCF_014284215.1. Classification (NCBI taxonomy): domain Bacteria; kingdom Pseudomonadati; phylum Pseudomonadota; class Betaproteobacteria; order Burkholderiales; family Oxalobacteraceae; genus Undibacterium; species Undibacterium sp. FT79W. The sequence goes on from NZ_JACOGB010000003.1 coordinate 52,540, forward strand.
ATTGGCCGTTTCCAGCATGATATTCGGAATGCCGCTGACACGAATCTGATAACGATGCGCCTGCTCATCCGAATTCATGATATGCAGGCGATACACATTTTCTACCGCGCCATCATTCACTATCCGCCCCATATTACCGCGATCGCGAATCACATTCATTTTTAACGGCACATGCGTCGTCAGTGTATAAGCAAATGCACCTACCATCGACATCAGAATCAGACTATAAATAAGCACCCGTGGACGCAGAATATTGCGCATGATCTGCTTCGTTGTCAGCCCGTTCTGCACTGCATTTTCTGTCGTGAAGCGGATCAGGCCGCGGGGTGAGCCTATTTTGTCCATCACACTATCGCAGGCATCGACGCAGGCAGCGCAACCGATGCAATCATGCTGCAAGCCATTACGGATATCGATACCCGTCGGGCATACCTGCACGCACATAGAGCAATCGATACAACCGCCTTTCGCGATCATCGCAGGATCAGATTTATTCAACACATTCCGTGGCTCGCCGCGTGCTTTATCGTAACTGACAACCAACGTGTCTTTATCAAACATCGAACCCTGAAAGCGCGCATACGGACACAGGTAACGGCACATCTGCTCACGCATGAAACCAGCATTGCCGTAAGTCGCGAAACCATAAAACAAGATCCAGAATGCTTCCCACCGCCCCAAAGAAAAACTCAGCACTTCGCTACCCAGCAAATGCACAGGAATGAAATAACCGACGAAGGTAAACCCGGTCCAGATACCGACCAATCCCCACACCGTATGCTTGCTGAATTTTTTAGTGAATTTTTCCAGATTCATCGACTGCTTCGCCAGCCGCATACGCGCACTGCGCGGCCCCTCGATCTTATTTTCTATCCACATGAAAATCTCGGTGTACACCGTTTGCGGACAAGAAAAACCACACCAGACCCGCCCCGTCACCGCCGTGAACAGAAATAAGGAATAAGCGCAGATGATCAGCAGCACCGCCAGAAAAATGAAATCCTGCGGAAACAACACCAAACCAAATAAATAAAACTTACGCGCAGCAAGATCAAACAACACTGCCTGCCGCCCATTCCAGCTCATCCAGGGCGAACAATAAAACACGCATTGCGTGAGCCAGACAAAAAACCAGCGCCAGTTGGTATACCGCCCCTTCGACTGCCTGACATAAATGTCATCAAACTTCCTGTAAATACTCACTACGGATACGCGTGCGTCTGCCTGACTCATCATTTCACTCAATAGAAAAACAGAAATTAATCCCCGCCACCGCATAGTGCACACGACAACGGATGAGGAATAACGCAAACTTGTTCCGGCAAGGCATGGCCTCACATGGATTTACAGAACATCACCATCAGCGCCAGCGATACAAGCAATGCACATCTGCAAAAGCAGTATCACCGAGAGCCATCACGCCACCGTGGCGGTTTTGCGTCAGTCCTGTGGATATAAAAAGAGACAGTTCAGATAAAACCGATGCAGAACACCCACCACCGCATCACCCACCATGAACCATCACCACTGGTATTGACGACGCCAGTGTGCTACGGAGCAGAAGCAAAAAACAGTGGCAGAAATGGATGAAAAACCATATCAGATGGAAATTCAGCGGAGCAGATCAGAGAAATAGTGAAGTGAAAAGCGGCAGGAAACAGAGATGTCAAGAGTAAGCGTTTGGTGAGCGGATGCCCGCACGTCCCTGACGCGATCTGTGTGTTGGATATCTACTTTGAAATGCAGGTATGAAGTTAATTAAGGTGAAGCAACAACAACGATACTAGGTGATTTGGCGTAAGTCCCACCAATAACCAAATCGTCATTTAACTTGCGAACACAATATCCAAATATGCCTTATCTAATTTTTCAGTCAGATTTTCAATCTCATAGATGCACTCATCGTCATCCAGCAAATGCCCCAACCTTGTTTTTATCAAACGGATAGCGAGACAAATCGCCTGCATCGCACTACCGCCCTGAATATCAGGGTATTGAGGATCAACACCCTTTAGTTCCGCCGGACAAGCCCATGACAACTCATCGAGCTTATAAGGTTCACCGATCTGCCCGACCACCGACACCTCACTTCCGTCTTTACGCACCCACAGCAAATTGATTGTCGCTACTGGCCGATACACCGCACTTTTTGTCATGATTTTTTACCTCATTAAATTACGATCTGATAGCACTCGAAAACCTTCCTGATCTGCCCCCGCTAAACATAGGCCAGGTAGCCAGGCTCTTCATCATATTGCTCTTTCTAAACCTCGTGTAGCTATGCGTCCATTTGGGGTGTCTAACGTGGAATCAACCGGCTGGCGCAGCTGTATCGCGCTAGTCCAGGTTGAATGATGGGTTAGCGAGATACATCATGTTTGCAAGCTTCAGTTGTTATGCGCACTATCTCAGCAAGCTGTTGTTTCGTGGTTATCTCAAAGCACGATGCGTCTATTGAATAATCCATTGTGATACTTGTAACACCCGTAGATACCTGCCAAGGTCTTTCAAATGCATCCGCCTCGGTAGGGCGGACGAATTGGACTTGAGATGGTTGCATACCGTTCGAAATTTTCAGGGCGGCAATTACATTGCTCAAAGACATCGATACAAGCTGTAGTAGTTGCGCCACTTGCTCAGCACTCCAGTTCAATGATTTCTTCTTCGACCGATAACTACGGTTTGCCTTTTCATCCGTCGGTACTTTTTCAAGCGTGAGGAACGATGAACCGAACTCACTGTAACCAATGGTTTTCATTTCTTCCTGTGGTGGGGAAACACCATATTCGTGTTCAATTCCAACTTGTAACCCGAAACCTCCCTGCCTGATTCTGAAACCATGCTTAATTCCGTTGTACTCCAGTACGTTTTCATCCTTCAGGTAGTGGGCTGCTAACCTTTGCCAAAGGATAGAAAAGTTATCGGCATTCTTTTTGGCTTCACTTGGCTCTGAATTCGAGTATGAGAAAATCATGCTGCACAATTCTTTCCAAGAGACCTTATCCAATACCAGTTTCCGAGGTAGTGAATCATCTTCGCAGTTAATGCGCTCAACAATTTTCCGGACATCACCCGGATTGCATTTAAGAACCCAACCATAGACACAATCAGGTGCTTGAATCAACGCACCCAGCATTGAAAATAGAGTTTCCAACCCGTGGTACAAGCCTTGGCGCATTAATAGCGCCGCGTGTTTTTTATGTTCTGCGTCTTCAATATCTCTCAGTGCCGTGGTTGCAAGATATTCAAAATATCCAGCATCAAATTGCTCTAAAAAGTCCAAATTCCGTTCGTTCAATGAAACATCCCAGATACAAAATGGGTCTTCATTTACCGAGAAAACACTGTTAGATAAAGTTGCGCTCATGTGGCTTGCTAACTTGTTTTAAAGTACAAAATGGCAAAATATCAGATCGATAAAAAATAAGCAACGAGCTCCAATGCGTCGCAAGTCCTTATCTGGTATCGGTGCAGTGCCAGGATGACGTCCTCGCCACTGAAAAGTGGTGCTGCATTGAGGCTGGATTGCTTTGTTCTGGTCTGCGTCGTCTATCGGAAATACGGGGTGGCTTGAATGGCAGGAGCAAGCGGTTTGGATGGCGCTGCGCATTTACGTGCGGCGCTATGCAAAGCCAGCATTTACCAAATCAGCACTTGCGGGAATGTGATAGCTAACGAAAACATCACCAGCAACGGCATAGATTTCGCGCGGTGGTATCGGCATTTTCGATCTCCCTGCAGGCATTCTGATGCTGAAGGATAATGAGTCATCGACTTCAACTCATCATTCAGTCGAGTGTGTTTGCAAACGCAGCGGATGTTGCCACAGCGTCGTTGTCCGCTGTAAAAATAGACCGCCGATTTCTGGCGCAGAGCGCTTGCTTGTTGACTGATGTTGAGCCTGTTTATCTGACCCAATTTTACGTTCACCCCTGAGGAGACTCCATGAAAAATAAACTTTGTTCCAGTATCGCTGCCGGTTTGATTTCGACTTCCGCTTACGCCGCTGAACGGCTTCCGACCATACCGCCCGATCAATACACAACAGAACAAAAAAAGGCCGCTGAAGAGTTTTTGGCGACTCGTAAGGTTCCCGTATTTGGCCCGTTTGAACCCTTGATGCACAGCCCGCAAGTCATGTCGCAGGCCAGAGCCATGGGCGATTATTTGCGCTACAACTCGGCAATAGGCAATACCTTAAGCGAGCTGGCAATTTTAATCACGGCACGCGAATGGACGCAGGATTTTGAATGGTACGTGCATTACCCGATCGCGCTCAAAATGGGCATCAAACCAGAAATCGCCAACGCCATCGCCGACGGCACTCGCCCTGTCGGCATGACTGCAGATGAAGAAATTGTGTATGATTTTTCAACCGAGCTGCATAAAAACAAACGCGTATCAGACGCCACATTCGCGCGCGCCGAAAAACGTTTTGGTAAAAAAGGCGTCGTCGATTTAACTGGCATCAATGCCTATTATTCTTTGCTGGCGATGCAGCTCAATGTCGCACAATATCAAGTGCCCAAAGAGAGTAAAAAACTCGTCCGCTTTCCAGAATAAATCTGTCTGGTCATTGTGAGAAATGGGGTGTTGGATAGTGAGCGTCAACACCCTCCTGTTCAGATGGGTATGTCACTTTTGGGTGTGAATTTCGACGTTGAGATATACGACTGCAGGCTTATTCCTCGCGCCAGAACTATTGATTAATTTCTTGTACTTCGGGGGGAGTCCATATACGACTGGTTAGGCCGCTGATTTAGCACCCGCAGCCCCCAGATACGGAAAGCGTGACCTGACTGCCGGCCGAACTTACTTTCGCAACGCAAGAATACCCAATGTACTCACAGCCAGACGTTCCCCAACAGGTCTGAGACACCTTGCAGCTCAGGACAGTTGCGCTGGTAGGTGACGAGAATTTGTACTCAGTGCTATCGCCGACCTGGGGCTCAGAGTCAGGGCCGCCCTTCCTCCGGCTCTTCTCTCCCACAAGTGTTTGACGCTCTGTCTTTCCGTTTATCTGAATTGCGGCTTCGGCTGGGTCTTTTCCTCCATAGATCCAGGCCATAACCGTCGAGAACTTACTGCGACTGCTACTAAAACTGCAGCCGCAACCTTCGAACTCCTTCTCAACAACTTCGGGCATTCGTTCCACTCTGACCTTACGGTCACGCGACTGCGCTAAGAGCTCACTTGCGGAACATGGGAACGCAACGAGGACGCTAAGGACGGACAAAACTAGGAGTTTCATACTGCTGCGGCCTAACGCCAAAGGTAAGCGGCACCGTAGCCCGATAGGGCAGAGGGCACCAACACTGGCCATGAAAATGGCGAAGCCATGGCCGGTGTTGGGGTCCGCTTGACCGCCCAGTTAGGCTTGTGGATAGGTGATAGGTCAGTCATTGAACTGAAAGAGCAGGTGGAATAGCTTGTTCCATGGCGGCATGCCCTCGCTACGCTGCAGAGGTTCAAATCCTTGCGGTGCATCCTGCCGCAAATAGTCCGGAGATGCCACGAGATAGCCGCAGCCCTGTAGCGCTTCGCTGATACGTGCCCGAAGCATGTCAGACGGTATTTGTGAAGGGCTGATTAGCTCCGGCAAATCGAGCGCCCCGTAGCCACGAGAGCTCCATGTTCCGTCGGCCCGCAGCGTTTCGCCCCATGATGAAAAGCCCATTGCAGCCACAGCGGCGAGGTGGTGGAAGTAAAGCAGTACGCACTGATAGTTGGCACGCATGTAGCCGTTTGGCTCGGCATACCGCACAACTTCAGCTGGCATGTACACATAAACAGGGATGTAGTTGTTATACGTGTGATCTCCGATCTCGGCTTTGAGATCGGAATGCCGGTTGAGCGCTGCGGCAAAGGTATTCGCGGAAGAGAGCGCCAGCGCTTCATCATGCGGGCCGATGGGCTCCCATTCGGCAAGGAGGCGTAGTGTTGCTAGGTCGAACATGCGTGGAGGTCTAACTTGTTTTAAAGTGCAAATTGGCAAAATATCAGATGAATAAAAAATAAGCAACGAGTTCCAATGCGTCGCATGTCCTTATCTGGTATAGGCTTTTCGTTATACCGATGAAGTACACAGTATGCCTGCCATGAACACGCATCCCTCCCCAAGTTCTCGATTAAATTCGGCATAGATTGCAGTGCCAGTATGACGTACTCGCCACTGAAAAACGGTAACGACATTGAGGCTGGATTGGTCCGCTTTGTTCTGGCCTGCGTCGACTACCGTAAATAGGAAAGGCTTGAATGGTGGGAGCGAGGGTTGGGATGGCGCGGCGGATTTGCATTTCCTGCTGCGCTGACAACAGCACATAAATCGCCGTTTTGAAACGATCATTTTTGTAAAAATCGGGGAGTATGTGCCAAAAACACCTTATTCTCAGCATAAAACAAGGGCATTTAAAAATACTCCCCCCAGTATATTTAGCCCTTCGACAGACAAAATTTGGAGTAAACGACGCAGTTGGCGCGGCTCACGCTATCAGCGCCCTGCGCTTTTTGTAGTTCAGGCGAACAGCTCGACATCGGGCAGATTTGCCAGCACCTGGTCGTAAGTATCGTAGCTGCGCAGCGCGGTGACGACGACGGGTAAAGGCTCACTCCAGACTTCGGGCAGATCGCGTTCCTGCGGTGCGAGGATGGGAAATGCGAGCGCTTCCTGCGGCGGGTGAAACTCTGCTGCCACGCCGGGTTTGTTGCCGCGCGCATCGATCCGGTACCAGCCGTGTTCCGGCAGATAAACGGCGTTGAGGCCGTGCAGGCAATACGGCGCGCCGTCGCCAGCGACGGACAAGCGTTGATAACACAGCCCGGTCGGAATGCCGTTCGCGCGCAGCAGCGCGGCGAGCAAGTGGCTTTTGGCGTAGCAGTAACCGGTGCCGTGCAGCAGCACGTCAGACGCTTTGCAGGTCACAGGGTTGAGCTTGTAATCGGAGCTGTGTTTGATCTGATCGCGCACAAAATGAAAGATGTGCCGTATCAGTTCATGCGTGTTGGTCGCGCCAGCGGATGCCGCGAGTTCCTGCGCTTTTTGCCGGATGGCGGGATGGTCAAAATCGATGTATTCGCTTACGCTTAAAAATTGCTTCATAAAAAATTCTGATGAAATGAGGAGTGTGCCGCGACACTGAATACACGATCAAGGTGCCACGAATTTTTAGATTATCACTGATGATGTCCTGCAGGCAGTGCGAGCCTCAATCACGATACAGGTCTGCGGAATAGTGAACGTTAATCATCGGCCGGTTGCGCATTCTGCGACATGCGCTTTGCTTGCCTCGAACGGCACCAGAACCAGGCTTAGCGCGAGCCCCAGCGCCAACGTGGTGGCTCACCTTTGAGCAGACAAACTGCGATCAGCGCGGCGCAGATGATTCCGAGGTAGAGATTAAATATCAATTGCCCCTGCGTTGGCAGCAAGACGACAGCACCGGCCACTACCAGCAAAAGGAACACAAACAACACCAGCCAACCTTGCCACACGTTGGGAATACCCCAGCCCCAGCCGTAACGTTTTGCCGGAAACCAGTATATTTTTTCGACGGACATAGTGCCTCCTTGTAAGTGCGTTGCTTACTGCAGTGTAGCATCCGGGCGGCTCTTCTGAACGCGCACAAATGAGAAAACATGCACCGCATCGTGATCCTTCATGACGATACGAAACACCGTCGCTTCGACATCAGATGCCCGAAGCCACAGCAGGTCTGGTGCAATGATGGATCAGGCTTTGGGAAACCGAACCGGTTCCGGGCTGCGTTTTTTTTCTCTGACAACAACGGTGCGTGCCAGCTTATCGTGCCATCCTTGTTTTTTTCTGTCCAAACCGACCCAGATCAAACCAAGGCCCATTGGAATTATCGAAATAAAATAGGCTAAATATCGTCCCAGGCTTTGAGCAATTGAGAGGCTCTTGCCGGAGTCCGCGTCCAAAATGCGTAAAGATAATGCTGACTTACCCGGAGTGGCTTGCTTTTGCGACCAAAACCAAATGGCTGCAACAACCGGAAAAATCCACGTGATCAAGAGGTCTACTGGCCCCGCCACAATCTTCTCAAAACCGAGATATTCCCAACCGTATATTGAAATAAGAATTGGATATGAAATAACCATTAACAGCAAAGTATCGATAACGGTAGCACCTACGCGTACCCAAAATCCAGCATATTCAACATCTAATTCGTCCATCGATAACCCCTCTGTTCAGAAGCCTGACTTGATTTAATTTGACAAAAACGAAGATTAACTCGAAGTGTCAAAAAAGACAATTTTCAACATGCCATTGAAACAAACTGCAACAACCAAAAATTACCGCTTAAAAATCCTCATTTTGATAAAAATCGGGGAGTATGTGCCAAAAACACCTTATTCTCAGCATAAAACAAGGGGCTTTAAATATACACCCCCTAGTATATTCAGCCCTTCCACGGGCTGAAAGTGAGCAAACTGGTGTGCTCTGAGCGCACCTGGCAGCAGGTGTGATTTGTGTGAACCCGGCCAGTCAGGTATGTTGCTCTGTCCACATGGCGTTGATGATCGCCCAGCGTTCATGGTCTTTCCACTCCAGCCCGCCGATTCTCAAATAGTTTTTAGAAAATCCTTCTTTCACAAAACCGGCGTTTGACACGAGGCGGATGGATGCCAGATTTTCCGGTTGTATGTTGGCTTCGAGCCGATGCAGATGCAATTCTTCGAACGCTTCTTTCAGGAGCAGTGTCATGCCCTTGCGCATGTAGCCTTTCCCCTGATGAGGGTGAAAAACTTCGTAGCCTAAATACGCCGATTGAAAATAGCCGCGCACGATGCCGGAGATATGGAAGGTGCCGAGAATATTGCCGTTCGTTGCGGAACAAACAAAATACCGGTTTTCCTGGCTGATATAGACCTCGTAATCGCGCGGCGCATAAGTCCACGGCTGATGAAAAGAAGTGCTTTGTTCGTATAATTTTTTGACTTCAGCAATATCACTGAATTCTGGTTTTCTTAAAATGACCATTTTTTTCTCGTTGCGGTGATGTCTTCAGAGATGCGATGCGCAGCACCATCTGCATCAGTAAATGCGAATAAGTGCCGCGCGAATGCAGTTCGCAGTTTATTCGCTTTCATTTTAACTTTCACCTGCAAGTCGTCAGGTATTTCGCGGGGTCAGGCAATTTTCCAGTGTTATCGAACCGTATTACCGTCAAAGACGTTGTGCCGATTCAGCTCTGCGCCATAAGTAAATGGCGCTTGCCACCAGGCAGGCGGTTGCGAGTTGCAATGCGTAGCGGAGTGCGCTTGCGTGATCGGCCGCAAATGTATTCATCAAGGCCACGACGACGGGGCCAAGCAATTGTCCAAACGCGAAGCTGGCGGTCATGCGTGCCAGAACGGCGGTCGGGTTGGCGGCGACGCGGGCACGGGCTTCCTGCATTCCCAGCATGGTGATGACCATGAAATTTCCACCGACGAACAAGGCGGCCAGCACGATGCTGGTCATCGAAAGCCAGATGCAGGGCAATATCACGCCGACTGCCATCAGTACATGGGACGTTGCCCATACATGCAGGCGATTGCACTTGCCGAGCACGCCTGCAACGATCAGGGTCGATGCGGCAGCCGCCATGCCGAATACGGGCCATGCCCAGCCGAATATCTGCGGGTCATCCAGCAATTGTCTTGCCTGTGCTGGCAGATACGTCGCCGGCAGGATGTAGCCGAAACCAAACATGCCGTAACAGATGATCAGCCCCGCCACACCGGATGCTGAAGTTGATGCTGATGCTGACACTTGCGCGGCATTCACAGGTGTAGCGACGCTGTTTGCAACTGGCGGTAAGGGAAAATAAAAGCTGACGATCAGTGGCAATAGGGCGACCAGTGACGCCAGACAAGCTAAGACTATCCACATCGCTCTGGCGGGCATTTTTTCTGCCGCCCACAAACAGAACACACCCGCCGCGACGATACCCAGCCCAACGCCAGCATAGATAAGACCCGTCAGACGGGGCCTGGCCAGATTCGCCATCCAGCCCAGACCCCACGCGCTGGTGGCAATCAAGGCCCATGCACTGAAGACACCGGCCAGAAAACGCAACACAGCCCAGGCCCACTCAGACGATGTGATGCCTATCGCAGCGGTGACGATTACAATGCAAATCAGGCTGAGCGTCAGCAATCTGGCGGGCGGCAAACGCACCCGGCTGGCACACAGCGCGCCAATCAGATAGCCCAGATAATTACTGGCGGCCAGCCACGCACCTGCATCGCTGCGCAACACACCATCCCGCAGCATCAATGGAAACAGGGGCGTGAACGCAAAACGACCGATGCCCATCGCCAGCGCTAAGGACAACATAGCGGCGGTAGCGATGAGGATGGCGAGGTGTTGCGGACGTGTTGCCGGATGCAATGCGGGTGTATTCATCCGTTCATTAAAATGGAAATCTGCTTCACTGACAAATGAATTATTCTGGATTAATATTCTCTTTATGAGAACAATAGATTTAGAGTCACTGCTGATATTCCGAACCGTGGTCGAAGAAGGCGGTGTCGTGCGCGCAGCAAGCAAGTTGCATCGCGTGCCTTCGAATGTCACTACACGCATACGGCAACTGGAAGAATACCTGGCCGTTCAACTCTTCCGACGCGAAGGCCGTACGCTGGCGTTGACGACGGAAGGACACACACTGCTGAACTACGCGCACCGATTGCTGCGTCTGGCAGACGAAGCGGTAAACGAAATGCAGACCGGAAAGCCGCACGGTACGTTCCGCCTGGGCTCTCTGGAAAGCACCGCGGGCAGCCGTTTAGCGCCGATACTGTCGCACTATCACGAGCAACATCCGGATGTAATTGTCGAATTGATGACTGGAACCACCGCCGCGCTCATCAAGCGCGTCACGCAGTTTGAGATCGAAGCGGCATTTGTTTCTGAACCATACACAGCGCCGGAACTGGAATCGATTCCCATCTTTCAGGAAAAACTGGTGTTGATCACTTCAAACAAAATCAGCCGCTTGCACAGCCCCAGTGATCTGGGCAGCAGCACCATGATTGCATTTGCGCAGGGCTGTTCGTATCGCCAATGTCTGGAAAACTGGTTAAGCAATCACAATGTGATTCCGCAACGTGTGCTGGAATTTGCTTCCTATCAGGGAATGATCGCCTGCGTTGCCGCCGGAACCGGATTTGCCATCGTGCCGGTATCGGTCTTGAGCGCTTTGCAGGCGAATGACAAAGTCAATCAGCATGCATTACCAAAACAGGTGTCGTCGAACAAAACGCATCTGGTCTGGCGGGGGCAAGCATCGTCAGCATTAACGGCATTCATCAAAATGCTGAAGACAAAAAAATGAAGCCACAACTGGTCTGCTTCACATCTTAAAATATCCGACAGGCTGATAACCATAACGAAATTAAAACAGACAGAAATCAGGCCAGATCGTGCGCCACCTGGTCTGCGATCTGCGCCCATTCGTCATCGGTGAACAGGCGCGAACGGGTGTGAAACGCCTTGCCGCTTGCGCCTTCCAGTGAAAAGGTGCCGCCGTGACCGTCAATCACATCCAGAATCAGCTGGGTGTGTTTCCAGTAATCGTATTGCAGCTTGCCTATGTAAAACGGCACGCCGCCGACCTCGCCCAGTTTGATATCGTACGGGCCTATGGTCAGGTCGGTAGGCAGATAGCAATTGGCGGCGCTGTTATCACAGCAGCCGCCGGACTGGTGAAACAGGATGCTGCCATGTTCGGCCTGCAATTGCTGTATCAGTTCCAGCGCTGCGGGTGTGGCGGTGACTCGCTCAACCATAATCGCCCCTCCAAAACCATCCATCTCTATTTTTTAGAGATAGGCGGTGGTTTGTGATGAATTGGGCATGGCGGTTTTGTCCGCCACCCTTGTTCCAATCAAATTTCATGAGCGTTTGCCGTAAGCCGATGCAAATATACCCACAATCTCAGCATGCGATGCTTGAATCGGATTGGTCAAACCGCACACATCTCTGAGCGCGTTTTGTGCCAAGACAGCAAAATCCTCTTGCTTCACACCCAATTCTTCGAGCGATTTTGGAATGCCCACGATATCTGCTAATTTTTTAATCGCTTCAATGACGCCCAAACCTGCCAAATCTGGATTGCTGGCATTCAAAATGCCGCCAATTTGATTTAAGCGCTCTTGTGCAGCACGCAAGTTAAACGTTTCCACATGTGGCAAAAGGAGTGCATTGCACACACCGTGCGGTAGATTATAAAAGCCGCCCAATTGGTGCGCCATCGCGTGAACGTAACCTAACGACGCATTGTTAAATGCCATACCCGCTAAAAACTGCGCATAGGCCATTTGCTCGCGTGCTTCCTGATTTTTAGGTTCTTTGACCGCAGTCGGCAAATAGCGTCCGATTAACTCTATGGCCTTGACTGCACAAGCATCAGTCAGGGGAGTGGCAATCGTTGAAACATAAGCTTCAACCGCATGTGTCAGTGCATCCATCCCCGTGGCCGCAGTCAAGCCAGCGGGCATCGCCTCCATCAAACCTGAATCGTTGATGGATAAAAATGGTGTCACGTGGCTGTCGACTATCGCCATTTTAACGTGCCGGGTTTCATCCGTGATAATGGTAAAGCGCGTCATTTCAGACGCGGTTCCAGCCGTTGTATTCACGGCGATGAGCCTCATTTGTGGCACTTTGGATTTATCTAAGCCCTCGTAATCCTCAATTTTCCCGCCATTGCTTGCAACCAGCGCAATGCCTTTGGCGCAGTCATGCGATGAACCACCACCCAAAGAGATGATGAAATCGGCTTGCGCGGTTTTGAGTTTTTCCAAACCGGAATTGACGTTACCAACGGTTGGATTGGGTTGCACGCCATCGAATACCTCTGCCGAAATACCTTGGGCGGCTAGCTTATCGGCAACCATTTTTGCTAAACCCATTTTTGATAAAGCACCGTCCGTGACGATTAAGGCTTTTTTATAGCCCATTTGTCCTATTTGATTAATTCCCTCATCTAAAGCACCCAAACCAAGAATGTTTTTACCTGGCATAAAAAATTGTGAAACGCCCATAACGATTTCCTTAATTTTTTTAAATAAGAACTTACGTAAAATTGTCGCGGCAAGGTATGGCGACGAAGACAGTACGGAAAGGAGTCATAACGCAGCCGTGGAGATTTTGCGTAAGTCCTGCAAATATTCAATCAACACTACAAGGGGCACCATGGACAGGTGACGAGTCACCTGTCCAAATCAGAGACTTAACTCCCCATGGAAATTAAAAGAAGCCGAGTTTATTCTCACTGTAGCTGACCAGCAGATTCTTGGTTTGCTGGTAATGATCGAGCATCATTTTGTGAGTTTCACGTCCGATACCGGATTCTTTATAGCCACCGAATGCCGCGTGCGCTGGGTAAGCGTGGTAGCAATTAGTCCAGACGCGACCCGCTTTGATAGCACGACCCATGCGATACGCGACATTACCATTACGGCTCCATACACCGGCACCCAGACCATACAAGGTGTCGTTGGCCAGCGCCAAGGCTTCAGCTTCGTCTTTGAAGGTGGTCACTGCCAGCACAGGGCCAAAAATTTCTTCCTGGAAGATGCGCATTTTGTTGTGACCTTTGAACAGCGTAGGCTGCACATAGTAGCCGCCTTCCAGATCGCCACCCAGATGCGCCTGACTACCACCCGCCAGCACTTCGGCACCTTCTTGTTTGCCAAGATCCAGATACGAGAGGATTTTTGTCAGTTGTTCTTTGGAAGCCTGCGCACCCATCATGCTGTCGGTATCCAGCGGATTTTTATGCTGAATCGCGGCAACGCGTTTCAATACGCGTTCCATGAATTTGTCGTAAATCGATTCCTGTATCAGCGCACGTGATGGGCAGGTGCAGACTTCACCCTGATTGAAGGCAAACAAGACCAGACCTTCGATGGCTTTATCGAGAAATTCGTCGTCTTTATCCATGATGTCGGCAAAAAAGACGTTCGGCGATTTGCCGCCCAGTTCCAGCGTCGCTGGAATCAGGTTGTTTGCAGCAGCCTGCGCAATCACACGCCCAGTGCTGGTGGAACCGGTGAATGCAATCTTGGCGATACGTTTGCTGGTCGCCAGTGGCATACCGGCTTCGCGGCCGAAACCATTGACGATATTGAGCACGCCGGGCGGCAGCAGATCAGCAATCAGATCGACCAGAATCAGAATAGAAATCGGTGTGGATTCGGCTGGTTTCAGCACAACACAGTTACCTGCACCCAGCGCCGGAGCCAGTTTCCATGCGGCCATCAGAATCGGGAAATTCCATGGAATGATTTGTCCGACAACGCCGAGTGGTTCCTGAATATGGTAAGCAACAGTATTCTCGTCGATGTTCGACAAAGCACCTTCCTGCGCCCGCACACAACCGGCAAAATAGCGGAAATGATCAGCGGTCAGCGGAATATCTGCATTCAGCGTCTCACGGATCGCTTTACCGTTATCCACGGTTTCGGCATAGGCCAGCAATTCCAGATTGGCCTCAACACGGTCAGCAATTTTCAGCAGGATATTCGAACGCGTCGCAGCATCTGTCTTACCCCAGGCATCGGCGGCAGCATGAGCAGCATCCAGCGCAAGCTCGATATCTTCGGCGGTCGAGCGTGCTGCCTGTGTGTACACCTTGCCAGTGATCGGTGTGATGACATCAAAATACTCGCCTTTCACAGGCGCAGTCCATTTGCCGCCGATGAAGTTGTCGTAACGGGATTTATATTGGATTTTGGCGCCTGCAGCACCTGGGGCTTCATAGATCAAGGTTGTCTCCTTCAGTTAGTTGTTATTGACAGTCACAAAGTTTTTTTGCGCTGGTCAGCGCCACTATTCGCAAAAGCCATGCCAACCGCGGATAACAAGATAATCAGCCTGCTTTCCCCTCTGGCGTCGCCTGTACGAGAGCGATGGCGAAGGCGACACATGCACTTTTGCCGACGGATTCCTGCTAAGATAGTTGTCAACTGTCCGCTGATGTCTGTGACACCTGACACAAAATGAGACAGGTATAACAGTGGCAAAAAAAGCAGTAAACGCAGCAGTAAACACAGCGGCAAACACAGCACTAAACACAGCGGCAACTACCGATGCCGCAGGAGACAAGTTCATGCGCAACCACGCCATTCTGCCCTCATCCCATCTGAAGCAGGCCCGTTTGCAACTGGTCGAATATGGCATAGCTCCGGCCCCGGGTATTGATGATCGCATTGCACAATCCTGGCAGCGCAGCTTGTCGGCAGGGCTTTTCCCGGTAGGACGGGTCGAATGTGACGACAATTTAAGCAGCAGCAATTTACAACATGCACGTCATTTCAATCATGAGCTGATCAGCCATTCAGAACCGGTGATCGAATATCTGTTTGAACAGGTGCGGCACAGCCATAGCATGGTGATACTGGCCGATGCGCAAGGTGTACTGATGCATACGATGGGCGATCTGGATTTTCTGAATAAGGCTGACCGTGTGGCATTGAAATGCGGTGCCACCTGGGCGGAAAATCAGCGCGGCACCAATGCGATCGGCACGGCAGTGGCGGAGGCCAATGAAATCGAGATTCACGGCGCGGAACATTATCTTGAGCATAATGAATTTCTGACCTGCGCTGCGGCACCCATCTTGTCCGCACAAGGTAAGCTGATGGGGATACTGGACATCTCCGGCGACCATCGCAGCCGCCATCCGCATACGCTGGGTCTGGTCTCCACAGCGGCACAAATGATAGAAAACAGCATGGTACTGAGCGCTTGTCAGCATCAGATTATCGTGCAATTGCATCCGCGCGCCGAAGGTTTGGGCTCGGTAGCACAAAGTGTGCTGGCATTTTCAGAAGATGGCTGGCTGACTGGCGCGAATCGTAAAGGGCTGGCATTACTAAAATTGCAGTACAAAGACATCGCGGCAACCTGCTGGTCGGATTTATTCGAGACAGAATTTCAACAGATACTGTCATTTCACCAGCGCGCAGTGATACGGCCTGAAACGCTGCGAACCAAAGATGGCGGCATGTTGTTTGCGCAGGTACATAGTCACAGCCTGGCGCGGCAAGCACTAAGCACCAATACAAAAGCCGCTCCGGCAACACCCATATCCCCGACGACGAATGAAGATGCCCAGTGGCTGGCCGCAAGCGAGAGAGCACGCAAGGTCATCGACAAGGCGATTCCTTTACTGGTGACGGGCGAATCCGGGGTCGGCAAAGAATTGTTTGCACAAGCAACACACCGGGCATCACTGCGCCGGAATAAGCCGTTTGTCGCGGTGAATTGTGCAGCGATTCCAGAACATCTGATCGAAGCCGAATTATTCGGTTACGTCGCAGGCGCATTTACCGGCGCGACAAAACAAGGTGCACAAGGACGTTTGCGCGAAGCTCAGGGCGGCACTTTATTTCTGGATGAAATCGGCGATATGCCTTTAGGCTTACAAACACGATTGCTGCGGGTGTTACAGGAACGTCAGGTTACACCGCTGGGCAGCAGCACGCCGGTGGCGGTGGATTTCAATTTAATTTGCGCCACGCATCAGAATTTAAAAAACAGCATCGCTGCTGGCCGTTTCCGCGAAGATCTGTTTTATCGCATCAATGGTTTAACGGTCTGTCTGCCTGCGTTACGGGCGCGGACGGATTTTGAGTTTTTATGCGGAAGACTATTGCAAGAATTTGCACCGGACAGCGATCTACACATTGCACCTGATCTGCTGAGCGCGATGAAAACCTTTCACTGGCCCGGCAATCTGCGTCAACTCAGCCACGCGCTACGCGCTGCGGTCGCTTTACGAGACGATGATCAGCGCTGCATCAGTTGGGAACATCTGGCAGACGATTTAGTCGCAGAGTTACAGGTGCCGACTGCTCAGAAAGCCGCTGCGACAATCGTCAGCGACAACGCTGGTGAGCCACAAGAACTCAGCTTACATGCACGTTCGATGAAAGCGATCCGACAGGCGCTTGCCAATGCGAATGGCAATGTCTCGGCAGCGGCACGCGAATTAGGCATCAGCCGGCAAACGCTGTACCGCAAGCTGCAAGAGACTTAATCCGTAAGACAATTCCGGCAAACCTTTTTTTCTGACGACGCATAAAAAAACACTGGCTTGCAAGCCAGTGTTTTTTTGTTGTTACTATCAATAAGTGACTACTAATAAGTTACGACCAATCACTCAGGCATCTAAACGGATAGTGACAGAATCGGCGTTGTAAGTGACCGTCGCTTTAGGAAAGCCATCGACTGTCACGGTAGCGAATTTGCCGCCAACCGATTTTGCGCTCAGTATTGTCAGTACGGTTCCTGCCGCGGGTTTGTAATCGGCAGCAAATTTCAGATTCAGGCTGGCCGCACCATCAATCGCGACCGCACCTGCGATCTGAATTTTTCCGAGGTTGCTGCCGTTGGCGACGATTTCCAGCGCGCTGCCAGTGAGTTGCGTGTAGTTTGCCAGCAGTTGCAAAGGCAATTTGCTGTTATGCACCAGCTTGCCACCATTCAGATAAACATCGCCTTTACCAAACGCCAGATTGCTGTCTGCTGCCAGCGTACCTGCGCTGATAATCGTGCCGCCGCTGTAGCTGTTATTACCGCTGAGACGCAGGATACCTGTGCCAAGTTTGGTCAAGCGACCAATGCCGCTGATGTCATTTCTCCAGCTATCCTGCGCAAAAAATCCACCTTTCGTTGCATCCATCGTGACGCTGACATCGCCGTTGAATGCAGCGTAAGCATCCGCCGCCGCGAACAGATTCAAACGACCCCAGCCTTCTTCATCATCCAGAATCGGATAGCCGGATGGCAATGCGGTGGTTTTCAGCACAACGCGACGCTGATTTGCATCGAGATACGGCAAACGCGTTTCCAGTAATATTTCCGCCCCTTTTGGTACGACGGCTGGTTTGCTGGTGTCGCCAATCGCTGGCAAGCCAAAAGTCAGACGACGCAGATAATTTGCCTTATTGATCTGGTAGTCAGCAAACCGGTCACTCGCCGCCGTGCCGCTATGGGCATAGGTCTGTAAAGCATTAGCATCACTCAGTTTCAGGGCATTTTGCAAACCGGATTGTGCCTGTTGATATGCCTGCGTTTTCAGATCATTCTTAGCATTCGCACCGGTGGCAATACTCGCTGTCGCCACGGCCTGCGCCTGCACGCGGCCACTGATCACGTCGAGCGGAGAGTGCATGCCAGCGAGGATACGGTTTTCACCAAGTTCCAGACCCCGCGCCAGCATTTCCTGATAGCGTTGTGGCACCAGATACGCCATCGCAATCGCCTTGCGCACCGCTTCCGCAGAGTGACCGCTGATATAACCGCCATCGGTTGCCGGGGTGGTGCTTTTCGCTGGTTCCAGCGCCGCGACGACCTTGACACTGCTGTTCCAGCGCCAAGGACGGGCGTATTTGAAGAAGCGTTTAGCAGGTTCGGTAGAACCATTTTCTCCGATGTTATTAACAAAATCGACCGCCAGACCAAAACTGGTATTGGTGCTGCTGCCGACGCCGATATCATTGCCTTTATCGTCATAGCGCACGGATGTCGCATCCGCCGCGATGTCGGTGATGGTCGTGGTTTGTTGCGCACTGCTACGCCATGCCTGCGTCAACGGGCCCATGCCATCGCTGATGCTGTATCCCTTGTTGCGGCGATCATCCAGATAGGCGGCGAGTTCCTGCTCAGGCGTACGCACTTTAGTTGCGTCGACTACATACTGAATATTGGCGTTGTGTATCGTCGTGTTGAGCACTTTGCCATCGGTCGCATCACCGGGAACCCCGGTCCAATCCGATGCTGTCACTGCCGGAAAGCTGCCATTCGCCGCTGCCGGAGAGCCCGCATCCACCAACAGACTGCGCGGTTGCCAGAGTTGCAGAAAACCCGCAACGACGCGCACACCGGCGTTGGTTTGCAAGGTCGCATAGCGTGCATCGCCGCGTTGATTGGTATAAGCAAAGTCAACATAAGGAAACACTTTACTTTCGTCAGCAACCGGCGCGCTATCGGTAACACCAGAACCTTTAGGTGCCTCCGGAATAACTAACGGCGCCGTCGCCACGACTGAATCGGAAGATCCACCACAAGCGACAAACATGAAGCCAGAAATCAGAACGGCGGAAATCGTACGTAGCGGAAATGAGGTTTTTATCATTTTCTATACACAGTGAGATGAATGGGTAGGACGAATCAACGAATAGAACAAGTCGAATACGGGCGCTCACTATAAGGGCGGCGTATGTCATCCCTGTGACACCGTTCATTCAATGCAGACTACGACGAAAAATAACTCACCGATTCAGGCGTAAGACTTATTTTTTTAAGTATTTAGTGAATGAGATATAGTATACCCCCCTACCCTATTTTATTTAATATGAGCCACACGATTAAAGATAAGCAAAAGCTACTGAACCGGGTACGCCGTATCCGTGGGCAGCTCGATAGCATAGAGCGGGCACTGGAGGAGGAAAAAGGCTGCATGGAAATTCTGCATCAGATCACCAGCTGCCGCGGCGCGATGAATGGCCTGCTCGCCACGGTACTGGAAGACCACATACGCACGCATCTGATCGATGCACCGCATGACAACACTGACCACAATGAAGACCACACCGATGCACGCGAACAGCTGATTGATGTGGTGAAAAGCTACTTAAAATAAAGCGCTCAATATGATTGAATTCTCAACGCTGCTGCAACAAGGCGCAACGAATGCGTGGCTGTTTATTCCCAGCGCCATCCTGCTTGGCGCTTTACACGGACTGGAACCCGGCCATTCAAAAACCATGATGGCGGCATTTATCATCGCCGTGCGCGGTACGCTGACACAGGCCGTTTTGCTCGGTTTGTCGGCAACCCTGTCGCATACCGTGATCGTCTGGATCATCGCACTGGCCGGTATGTATTTCGGCCAGCAATGGAATGCCGAAGCCACTGAACCTTATTTACAGGTCGTGTCCGCGATCCTGATTATCAGCATCGCCGTCTGGATGATGTGGCGTACCTGGCGCGAGCAGCATCATGCTCACCACCATCACCACCACGATGATATGCAAGAGATCGATACGGGGCATGGCATTGTGCGACTGGAGATATTTGAAGACGGTGTACCACCACGGTTCCGGCTCTATCAAAACAATCAGGACAAGCAGCGCAATCACGTCTGGACGGCGGAACAACTGACGTTGGAAACCGTGCGTAACGAGAAAGACCGCCAGACTTTCAGGTTTGTGCAACGGGAAGGCTTCATAGAATCAGAACAGACGATTCCTGAGCCGCATGAATTCTCTGCCCATTTGCACTTAGGTCACGGCAACCACGCGCATGAATATGTCGTGCATTTCACAGAACATGAACATCATCATACGGAGTCGGACAGCCTTGACGTGGCCGGTGACGAGTATCAGGATGCGCATGAACTTGCCCATGCGAACGACATACGCCGTCGCTTCACCAACCGAGAAGTAACGACCGGACAAATTGTCATGTTCGGTTTAACCGGCGGCCTCATTCCCTGCCCGGCATCTATCACGGTCTTGCTGCTCTGCCTGCAACTGAAAAAGGTCGCGCTGGGTGCAACACTGGTGCTGAGTTTCAGCATTGGCCTGGCGCTGACCATGGTCATGTCTGGCGTATTGGCCGCACTGAGCATCAAACACATCTCGAAACGCTGGAGCGGTTTCGGCGCTTTTGCCCGCAGAGCGCCGTATTTATCCGGCGCTCTGATTTTACTGGTCGGCTTCTATCTGGCTTATGAGGGCTTGCATAGCTTACTGAAATAAGATTAGCGGTAAGCGGCTTCCCGCATCAGCCTCGCGCCCTGCCCCAGCATTAAAACGTTTTGCTGATGTTGACGACCAGGGCAGTCTTACCAAGAAACTTCCCGTTTGCAGGCGACGTATAGCTTGTCTCACTGGCATTCGTGCCAACCACCGCCACAGCGCCTGTCAAGACACCGAAATCTTTGGTGATGCCGATTTTCCAATCCGTATAGCTGCTGGCACTGTTATTTTTCACCTGTTGACGCCCCGCATGGATGTTCAACGTCAGCCCTGTGGCGACGTCGATGTTGGCACCCAGATCAAGATAGCCGCTGTTTTTACTGTCAGCAATACCGAATAAATTGGTGACCGCATGTGAATACTTCACGTACGCAGGGCCATAGGTCAGTTGCCCGTAAATCTCGGTGGTATTCGCATCCGTGGCCAATCGATTGGAAGGATAAACATAAGTCAGAACACCAATGTCGTAGCTGATGTCTTTGTTTATTTCACCACGGCGACCAGCATACAGATCCGCTTCAAGATTACCGCCGCCGCCCGCATCTTTCGTCCACTTAATTCTGGAAAACCATGCGCCCGCATACAATCCGCTAGGATTATGAACGTAATCAGCGCCGCCTTGCAAAGCTGCTTGCAGGCGTGTTTGCGAAATACCGCGATAACGGTAGTCGGAAGTCAGGGCAGCATTAAAACTGACTTCGTTGTCCGGTTTCATTTCAGGTTTGACTTCCTGCGCCTGGACATAAGCCACAGAAAATAAGGTCGGGAAAATTGCTGCAACAAGTATTTTTTTCATAGCACTTCCTTTCATGATAACGACAATGTCGTTCTGGTTGATGTTCATCGTCCGCCGCAAATATCAATTCGCTGAGTGACGAAAAACATATAAAAATTTAAATTGCAGGCGTGCAGACGCCCCTCCGGCGAGCAGATTCTGGCGCCGGATACTCAGAGAAAAAATGAAAAATCAGCTAGGTAATAACAATCGGTAGCCGACCGCTGTTTCGGTCAGAAGATAACGTGGCTGGGTAGGATCATCTTCTAATTTATGCCGCAGATAGCGCATGTAAATGCGTAGATAATGGCCACTTTCTGCATGCGATGGCCCCCATACTTCGCGTAATAATTGCGGGTTAGTCACGACCCGGCCAGCACTATTGATCAGTGCGCTCAACAAACGAAATTCAGTCGGGGTGAGTTTGACGATGACGCCCGCTTTCGTGACCATACGCGCCTGCACATCGACTTTAACGTCGCCAAACTGAACGACGCCATCTGGTGTACTACCGGGTTGACGCTGACGCCGCAAAGTTGCCCGCACCCTCGCCTGCAATTCACCGACACCAAATGGCTTCGTCAGATAGTCGTCGGCACCAGCATCCAGCGCTTTAATTTTTTCCGCTTCGCTCACTCTGGCAGACAACACGATAATGGGAACACCTGACCATCTGCGCACGTCTTTAATGAAGTCGATACCGTCGCCATCAGGCAGACCAAGATCAAGAATAATCAGATCAGGCTGGCGGGTGCCGGCGTCGACCAGTCCGCGTTGTAAAGTGCCGGACTCAAACACCTGCCAGCCACCTTCTTCTAAAGAGCTGCGGACAAAGCGGCGGATTTGCGGTTCATCTTCCACCAGCAAAGCGGTGGGCAGAGTGGCATTGTGTTCTGACATAGGCGGCGTCGATGCTGATGTGTTCATACGGATAATGGTCGTATCGGATGGTTGCTGCCGATGGTGTGTGCTTCGTGGTTCATGAGGCTCATGATTTCCATGTCCGGCATATCTGGCGGATTTCCTAATGGCAGAGAAATGATAATACAGGCACCGCCATCGGGCGACACACCGGCGTGGATATGCCCTTTATGGGCTTCAACGATAGCGCGACAGATGGCCAGCCCAAGCCCCACACCCGGTTTGGAGGACTCTCTCTCGCCACGGGTGAATTTTTCAAACACGGCCTCTTCTCTGCCCTGCGGCAGACCCGGTCCATTATCAAATACCTTGATATCGATGTCGGCTCCGCTGGTTTCGGCACTGAGGGTAATACGGGAACCTGCCGGTGTATATTTCGCCGCATTTTCCAGCAGATTACAAAGCACACGTTCTATCAGCACGGCATCAAAATGAATTAACGGTAAATCCTCTGCCATGATAGTCTGTACCTGATGTTCTTTCAGTTGTGGTGCGCAGATACGGATAGAACTGCCAATCACTTCTTCCAGCGGCTGCCATTGCAGATCGAGTTTGATTTCACCACTCTGTATGCGCGCCATATCTAACAGATTGGAGACCAGCGCACTCATACGCAAGGTTTCATCATGTAAGGCATGTGCCATTTCCTTCTGGCGATCACTGAGCGGCGGTGTCGACATCGTGAGCGATTCGGAGATCCCCACCAGCGAGGTCAGCGGTGTACGTAAATCATGTGACAGCGCGGCCAGCAAGGAATTACGTAAACGCTCGGACTCCATGTGCACCAGCGCATTCTGCGCTACCTCAATGTAATGCAGACGCTCCAGCGCAATCGCTGCCAGTGCAGCAAATGTATCCAACTGCTGCCTTTGTTCCGGTATGAGTATCCAGCGACGATTATCAGGTTGTATCGCCAGCAATCCACGTGTACGCATAGGCGCTACCAGCGGCAGATAAAAGAAATTGCTGGCGGGCAGGGTGTCGGTACCGATACCTGCGGTTTCGGCTTTATCAAAAGCCCATTGCGCTATCCCCATATCCAGACCGGGAACTTCAGGTGACGGCGGCTGTAAGCGGCCTTCATCGTCAGGCAACAAGAGTGTCGCGTTCGCCCGGAATGCACGCTGTATGATGGCCTGGGTTTTATCAGAGATCTGTTCGCCCTGTAAAACACCGGATAAATCACGGGCAAATTCGTATAAGGCGCGGGAGCGGGATTCTCTGCGTGAAGCGACTTTCGCCTGATACCGCAAACCCGCCGTGAGATGTCCGGTAATCAGCCCCACCACTAACATCACGACAAACGTCATGGCGAATTGCAGATCACTGACGGCAAACGAAAAACGCGGTGGCACAAAAAAGAAATCGAATGCCAATACGCCCACCACCGTTGCCAGTACGGACGGCCCCCGGCCAAAACGCACAGCAACCAACACGACTGTCAATAAAAACAACATCGCAATATTGACCAGATTAAAAACGTCGAGCAAGGGAGTCGCCACCAGCGCTGTCGCCATACTTGCCAGTGCGGCCAGCAGATAACTCCGTATCTGGTTTCGGTTGTATCGATTGGCAGCCGGAATGCGTTTATCCAGCGCGTGAATCGCAACAGATTCCGCCGCCATCTCTGACAGCGAATCCTCATGATCAGATGCGGCGCGACCAATTTCTATCAGATCAATATGCGGCGCTAATGCAGCGACTGTCCTCGCATACGACGTCGTCCACGGTAACCGACGTGACAGGCGTGACTGCCGCCCCATCACGACGCGTGAAAAATTCTGTCCGTTCGCATAATCAACAATTGCCTGCGCAATGTCGTTACTGAATAACACCGCAGTGTTGGCACCGAGATCCTGCGCCAGCTTCAGACTTTTTAAAATGCGTTCACGCTGCGCTGCCGGTAACTTTTGCAATGCAGGTGTTTCGATATAAACGGCGTGCCAGACTGCATTCATCTGCCCCGCCAGTCTGGCGACACTGCGGATCAGATGATCCGCACCACGCCCGGGTCCAACACAAGCAAGCAATGCGGCATCCGTTTTCCAGACGGTATTGATCGATTTTTCAATTTTATAGGCACGGACATCGTCCTCTACCCTGTCAGCAGTGCGACGCAAGGCCAGCTCACGCAACGCAATCAGATTTCCTTTGCGAAAAAAATTCTTCGCAGCGCGTTCTGCCTGCGGTATCTGATATACCCGCCCGGATTTCAGCCTGGCTAACAGCTCATCGGCCGGAATATCGACCAGCACCACTTCATCGGCGTCATCAAACACGGTGTCCGGCACGGTTTCTGCCACGCGTATACCGGTAATACTGCCAACCACATCATTCAGACTTTCTAAATGCTGGACATTCACGGTCGTGTAAACGTCGATGCCGGCATCCAGTAATTCTTCGACATCTTGCCAACGTTTAGGATGGCGGGAACCGGATGCGTTCGAGTGTGCCAGCTCATCCATCAGTATCAGTGGCGGACGCCGCTCCAGTGCTGCATCAATATCAAACTCGGACAACACTTTGTCGCGATAAGGAATATTCCTGAGTGGTAAGACATCCAGACCATGAAGCAATGCAGCGGTTTCTTCCCTGCCGTGGGTTTCTATCACGCCGACTAATACCTGACGACCATCCGCTATCATTTTCCGCGCGGCGGTCAGCATTGCATAGGTTTTACCAACACCGGCAGACGCGCCGAAGTAGATGCGCAACTTACCACGCGCAGCGCGGCGTTCCTGCGCCTGCACATGTGCCAGCAACATATCGGGGTTGGGGCGCTGATCGCTATTGATGGCCATCGTTATTGTATTTCTCTTGAAAATCAGTCAAAGCAGCTGAGTGACAGAATTGCCGGAAGCGCAGCATTCGCGCACGTCCATATCACATCAAATTTCTGCAACATGTTGCACTACTTATTTTTTCTTCTGATCCAGCGCCAGGTTTAACGCCAGAACATTGACCCGTGCTTCGCTAAACAAACCGATCACCGGATGTTCGGCAAGTTCGTCAATCAGCTTACGCACCTGGTCTGTTCCTATCTGACGAGCATGCGCCACACGAGACGCCTGATAATACGCTGCAGCAAGGCTGATGTCAGGATCCAGCCCGCTGGCAGAGGCCGTCACCAGATCGACCGGTATTTTGGCAGTGTTTGCAGGATCTGCTGCTTTCAGGGCATCGATACGGGCTTTGACGACATCCGTCTGAGCCTGATTGCTAGGACCAAAATTGCTGCCGCTGGAAGCAAGCGGGTTGTTTGGCATAGGGCCTGTAGCGGAAGGACGCCCCCAAAAATACTGTGGCGAGCTGAAAGCTTGTCCTATCAGGGAGGAACCAACAATTTTCCCGTCTTTCCGGATCAGACTACCTTCCGCTTTATCTGCAAAAGCGATCTTACCGACGCCGGTCAGCGCGACAGGATAGAGCACGCCAACCAGAATTGACAGGCTGCAAAACAGCATGAATGCAGGACGCAGTGTGTGAGTGAAAGAGTGAGTGACAGAGTTCATGAATATCCTCGATTTCTACGTTAAGCCAATTGCAATGCGGTCAGAATCACATCGATCATTTTGATACCGGCAAATGGCAAGAGAATGCCGCCAAGGCCATAAATCAACAGATTACGACGCAATAACAGCGATGCACCGATCGCACGGTATTTCACGCCTTTGAGCGCCAGCGGAATCAGAAACACGATGATCAGCGCATTAAATATCACCGCAGACATGATCGCAGATGACGGGCTGGTCAGATGCATGACGTCCAGCGCTTTTAATTCCGGATATGTCGCCACAAATGCGGCCGGAATAATTGCAAAATATTTAGCGATATCGTTGGCGATAGAAAAAGTCGTCAGAGAGCCACGCGTCATCAGCATCTGTTTACCGATTTCGACGATCTCCAGCAACTTGGTCGGATTCGAATCCAGATCCACCATGTTTCCCGCCTCTTTGGCGGCCTGCGTACCGGAATTCATTGCCACCGCCACATCCGCCTGTGCTAATGCAGGCGCATCATTAGTCCCATCACCAGTCATGGCCACGAGGCGACCGTCGGACTGATAACTGCGTATCAGCTTGAGCTTATCTTCCGGCGTTGCTTCTGCCAGAAAATCATCGACACCCGCCTCTGCCGCAATTGCTGCTGCGGTCAGCTTATTGTCGCCGGTAATCATGATGGTTTTAATTCCCATACGACGCAACTCGGCAAAACGTTCCTTGATGCCACCCTTGACGATGTCTTTCAGCTCTATCGTTCCCATCACCCGGCCATCGTCCACTACGACCAGTGGCGTACTGCCACGGCGGGAAATGTCATCGACAGTTTTCGCGACTTCCAGCGGAAACGAACGCCCCATCGCCTCGACAAATTTTCTGACTGCGTCAGCAGCGCCTTTGCGTATAACGCGTTCGCCGATATCAACGCCACTCATGCGGCTTTGTGCAGTGAACTGGACAAACTGTGCGTGGAGTGAGGACATTTCCCTCTCCCGTAAATTAAAGCGTTGTTTTGCCAACACCACGATACTGCGTCCTTCCGGTGTTTCGTCCGCCAGCGATGCGAGTTGCGCTGTATCTGCAAGTTCAGAAGGTGTCACGCCGGGTGCAGGGAAAAACTCAGACGCCTGACGATTGCCTAAAGTAATCGTGCCGGTTTTGTCGAGTAACAGGATATCCACGTCCCCGGCAGCTTCAACCGCACGACCTGACGTAGCGATCACATTTGCCTGCATCATGCGACTCATGCCCGCCACGCCTATGGCTGACAACAAGCCGCCGATGGTTGTTGGGATCAGACACACTAACAGCGCAATGAGTACCGTGATAGAAATGGGCTGCGAAGTCATTCCTAGCGCTTTGGCCGCATCTACACTGAACAATGAGAACGGCAGCAGGCTTACCGTCACCACCAGGAAAATAATGGTTAAGGCGATCAGTAAAATAGTCAGGGCAACCTCGTTTGGTGTTTTCTGACGTTTGGCGCCTTCGACCATGGCAATCATACGATCGATAAAACCCTCGCCCGGATTCGACGTCACACGCACCACCAGCCAGTCAGACAACACCCGGGTACCGCCCGTCACGGCAGAAAAATCGCCACCAGATTCACGTATCACAGGGGCAGACTCGCCTGTGATTGCGCTCTCGTCGACGGTGGCAACGCCCTCAATCACTTCGCCATCCACAGGAATAACATCGTTGGCTTCGACTAAAAAGACATTGTCTTTACGCAGATCTTCCACCGCCGCTGGCAGCCAGGTGGTGCCATGTTGAGGAATCGCCAGCTTTTTGGCCATCACCGTTTGTTTCAGCGCCCGTAATGATGCTGCCTGTGCTTTGCTGCGCCCCTCTGCCAGCGACTCAGCAAAATTGGCGAACAGGACGGTGAACCATAGCCATACGGAAATGGCCAGAATGAATCCGGAGCTGGCTTCCCCCTGACCAAACAGGGATTGCAAAAATAACAGACTTGTCATCACACTGCCCACATAGACGACAAACATGACCGGGCTGCGCAACTGTGTACGTGGGCTGAGTTTTCTGAAAGAGTCGGCAATTGCCGGGCCTATCAGACTCGCATCAAAGAGCGGAAGACGAGGCCTGCCGCCGGTTTGTACTGCATAGTCAGCCCCTATGCTGGTGCGATCGTTGCTGTGATCCGCGGAACCGGCTTTGTTATCGGAACTTTTTTGGACATTGGTACTGGACATCAGATTTCCCCTCAATTCTTAGCGTGGTGCAGTTGCAGATGTTCGGCGACCGGCCCTAAAGCCAGCGCTGGCACATAGTTCAGTACGCTGATCAGAACCACGGTGCCTGCCAGCAAGGCAATAAACATCAAACCATGCGTAGGCATCGTGCCGGCATTCACTTCCAGACGTTTTTTGGCCGCCAGCGAACCGGCAATTGCCAATACAGGCACAATCATGGCGAAGCGCCCGAACCACATCGCCATCGCCAGCATGATGTTGTAGTAAGGTGTGTTGGCACTGATACCGGCGAATGCGCTGCCGTTATTGTTGGCGGCGGAAGTAAATGCATACAGCACTTCAGAAAAACCATGCGCTCCTGGATTCAGAATGCCGGCACGACCAGCCTCTGTCATGACTGCAATCGCGGTACCTGCTAACACCAGTACAGGCGTGACCAATATAGCGACCGAGGTCATTTTCATTTCATACGACTGGATTTTTTTACCCAGATATTCAGGCGTACGACCTATCATCAGGCCGGCAATAAATACCGCGAGGATGGCAAAAATCAGCATCCCATACAAACCCGAGCCAACACCGCCGAATACAACTTCACCGAATTGCATCAGGGCGACAGGAACCAGACCACCGAGTGGCATTAGGGAATCATGCATCGCATTCACCGCGCCACAAGAAGCAGCAGTAGTCACAGCGACAAACAGTGAAGATGCACTGATACCAAAGCGAGTTTCCTTGCCTTCCATGTTGCCACCTGACTGCAGGGCGCTGCTGCCCTGATCAACATTCATCGCTGCCAGTGCAGGATGTGTCTGCTGCTCGGCCACCATTACACCGACCGTCATCACAACAAACAGTAATGTCATCGTCGCCAATACCGCCCAGCCTTGTCTCTGATCGCCGACCATGCGGCCAAATGCAAAACACAAGGCTGCCGGTATCAGAAAAATTGCGATCATCTGAAAGAAATTGCTCAAAGGCGTAGGATTTTCATAAGGATGAGCAGAGTTCACATTAAAGAAGCCGCCACCGTTGGTCCCCAACAGCTTGATCGCTTCTTGCGAGGCAACTGGCCCCATCGCCAGTGTCTGTGTGCGGGTTGTCATCTCTTCCGTTACAGGTGCGCCTTTGCTGTCTTTTAAGGGCTGACCATCCGCGCCAGTCTTAGGCATGCTATAGGTCACAGCATCGGATAACTGCACGTCTTTGTATGCCGAGAAATTTTGCACTACGCCTTGTCCCATCAGGAAAACAGCGAAGATCACAGACAAAGGCAGCAACAGATATAAGGTCGAACGCGTGAGATCGACCCAGAAATTACCTATAGATTTGGATGAGTGTGCGGAGAAGCCACGGATCAGAGCGAAGACCACGGCAATGCCAGTCGCGGCTGAGAAAAAATTCTGCCCGGCCAACGCCAGCATCTGCGTCAGGTAACTCATCGTTCCTTCACCGACGTATCCCTGCCAGTTCGTATTACTGACAAAGCTGACCGCTGTGTTAAAGGACGAGTCCGCACTGACATTCGGCATCGATTGCGGATTCAGCGGCAACCATAATTGCAATCGCTGTATCGCATAAACAAACAAGGTACCGAGTACATTAAATACCAGTAAGGCTAAGGTATACCCTTTCCAGGTCATACCTTCGTCTGCTTTGACTCCGGCAATTTTATACATGCCTCGCTCTGACCAGGCCAGCCATCGCATTCCGGGCACTGACGCTTTGCCATCAGCAATTTTTGCAATCAGTATCCCTAATGGATACGACAACACCAGTAATACCGCTAAAAATACGATTAATAGAATAAGCGCTTGTGTCGTCATCACAGTTCCTCTGCGTTCAATAACGCGATCACCAGATACACCAACAAACCTGCGGCAATTAACGCTCCGCCGATATAAAACATATTCATGACTTCGCTCCTAATTTTTCACATACCAACATCAGGATCCAGATCATCAAAAAACAGATGACTATCCCGCCTGCATAAAGAATGTCCGTCAACAATTCCATCACATACCTCTTCCGGTTTTTCCACACTGTGGAGAATAGACAAAAGGGTCTAAGAATTTTGTTAAAACTCTGGGTGAAGCTGTAAACAAACTGTAAAAATTTGTGTTGGAAGAGAACTCGTGCAGACGCGGTACGGACTACGTTGAGATGCCTAAATCAGAACAGGAAAATTGAAAGTGAACTATCAGCGCAAAGGAGAGGGCCTAGCAGTGATCGCCGTGAAATAAGCCGCTTTCCGTATTGGAAAAGGCATCATTACCGCGAGTAAATGTAGCTATCGGATAGACGGGGAAGACAGTAGCAGCTTTTGTTATACCGGTTGAACAGCATAGGAGATAACAAGCTACTACTAGTGGTGGCTCGACTTACCAGTGAATATTCACCCAGCCTTCACTTTACTTATGTCAGGCATAGAGTCAACCGTGTCTGTCGATTGCTGTAAACAAACGATCTGATTTCTGCCCTGTGCTTTTGCTGCATACAATGCCTCGTCGGCACGTGTGAGAGTTTTCTCGAACGCCTCTCCTGGCTGGTATCTGGTCACACCGATAGAGACGGTCAGGCTGATCCATGAACCGGCGAATTTGACAACATCGGCTGCGACTGCGGCACGCACACGTTCCAGGCAAATCAGTCCGACGTCGAGTTCAGTCTCTGTCAGTAAAATCAGAAATTCCTCACCGCCCCAGCGCGCCAGAGTATCGGTAACGCGGATTTTTTCCTGCACGGTTTTAGTAAATTTCTGTAATGCGACATCGCCGGCCTGATGACCATAAGTATCATTGATGCGTTTGAAATAATCGATGTCCAGCATCGCTACCAGCAACGGGTTCGCAGAACGATCGGAACGCTGGCTTTCGTACTGTATCAGTTGCAGCATATGCCGCCGGTTTGCTGCACCGGTAAGTTCATCATAGTTAGCGGTTTGCTGAATTTTTTCCAGCGCCTGTGTCAGTTGCAGCTTCTGATGCCGCATGTGCTCACGCATTTCGCACAGTCGCCAGGTCAAAAAAGTGGAACTGGCAAGCACAATCACCACCATGAAATAGTAGGCACCATACAAATAGTAGGTCGTTCTTTCTGTCTCTCGCAGCAGAGAAAAAAGAATCGCTTCAGCAAACAGCATCAGGCCGTACACCGCAACGGTAATCACCTGCTGTATGGATAAACCAAACATGCCGAACATCAGAATCACGGCCAGCAACGGTAAGGTCACGCCCCGGCCATCACCGGCCAGCGCGAACGCCGCAGCATTGCAGGCAATCGCAAACAGCATCTGCACAAATGCCAACGAAGGGTCAGACCAGCGCAAGGAATAGCCACTGCGTATCAGCGCATACACAATCATCAGACCAGCGGTTGAACAGGCGGCCCACAATCGCACGTCGCCCATCCCTCCAATACCCACCGATTTCATGAAAAATAAGACACCAATACTCGCCAGCATCAGCAATGCGGCGAGTACAAACTGGCTGGTACGGATGCGCATCGCCTTTCCAGATCCGAGTACCAGATCAAGGCTGTACCTGATGAGTGTCTTCATAACAGACATGCAAAAAACTCCGACCATCAATCTGAGAAAAATTACCGGCTGTCTGCGCACATACCAGTTGTACGCCTGACAGCAAATGCCTGAAACCAGATACTGCTACGACACTGACTGTTGATTACTAAAACAAATGCAAAATATCGG
Source organism: Undibacterium sp. FT79W (assembly GCF_014284215.1). Classification (NCBI taxonomy): domain Bacteria; kingdom Pseudomonadati; phylum Pseudomonadota; class Betaproteobacteria; order Burkholderiales; family Oxalobacteraceae; genus Undibacterium; species Undibacterium sp. FT79W. The sequence goes on from NZ_JACOGB010000003.1 coordinate 84,439, forward strand.
AAGAAATAACAAATGGAGGTCACGCAGTGTATCTGTTGTATTTGGGGAAATTTCCCACCCTCATTTATTCATGGCAAGCGCTGAACCCTGCTGCCATCCACAGATACAGGATGTATAGGTCTCCGATCTATTCGATTTATTCTATTTTCCGACGCAAGCAATGTCTTCACAGCACGCTGTCGTCATTCCGCTTTGCATTTATAACATTTTTAAAAAGACAGATCAGCCTAATTCAAAAAAGACGTCCCTCGGCTCCACTTGTGGACAACGGTTTACCCTGAGCTGAACATCTGCCGATATTGTCACTTGATCATACCGACATATGACGGCATCGCGTTTCAGATTACTGCTTTTTTGACCAAATTTCACATTGGCAATTATTTTAAAGAATTACAATGGAATGATGTGTGGCACATACACACCAAAGCCCATGAAAACCTGATCAATAAACATGCGATCCGAAAATATAAAGAACAGGCATGCAGAATCTTTTAATCAATACTTTGCGCCCCGCTGACGATCAGGAATGTGATGTCGAGGCGCACCTGCTGTATGCAACATACAGCCAGGAGCCACTGAATCAGACGATGGCTGTGATTACTGCGGTCTTTGGTGGCGCTATCGTTTGGGGCATCGTTCCCGTCCCGCAATTGTCACTCTGGATCGCCGCTGTATTAGGAAGCGCAGCACTCGGACATGTGCAATATCAGTTCTTTAAAAAGGCAGCACCGTCCGGTTCCACCATCAAAAAATGGCAAAAAATATTTTTTGTACAGGCAACGACGCATGGTGCAGCGTGGTCTCTGGGACCTGTCTTATTACTCCCTCACAGCAGCGGCGTTCTGCCAGCCTTTTTTATCGGCACCCTATTGTGCGTCAGTGCCGTTTCGGTCAGTACAGTAGCAAAACAGTTTCATGCCATGCGCGGATTTATCGTCGCCAATCTGCTGCCTCCTGTTGTTGCGATATGGCTGTCCGGTGACAGCAAGGAACTCATGCTGATTCTGATCTTGCTGGCCAGTAGCATGGCATTTATCGCCGTTGGCTACTACTCAAATCAGTCTGCACGCACTATCTACGAGACGCAGTTTCAGCTGCGGGGAATTTTAAATTCATCGCAGGACGCGATTATCACCATCGACTCCCGGGGCAGAGTATCCGACTGGAATCCACGGGCAGAACACATGCTGGGCTGGACAAGGGCCGAAGCGCTGGGGCTGGTATTAAATGACACTATTACGTCCCCCAAAAACCGCGAGTATTTTCAGTACGGAATGAAACGCTTTCTGGCGTTAGGTGAGGGACTGATATTAAATAAACGCATAGAAACAAGCGCATTGCATAAAAACGGCACAGAATTTCCAGTTGAGCTGACCTTCACTCATCACAAATTAGGACGACATTTTTATTTCACTGCCTTTATCACCGACATCACTGAACGCAAGGCGATAGAAGACCGTCTGGAATTATTCCGTCGGGTTTTTCATGCCAGTAATCAGTGTGTCGGCATCTGCGATGGCAAAGGCTATCTGCTTTATCAGAATCATGCTCTGGAAAAAATGCTGGGGTATACCGACGCGGAAATAATCGGCCAGCATTTCAGTTTTGCTTTAGCAGAAGCACAGGCAAAAGACATTACGCAGGAAGTGGGCAGTTGTATCCGAAGCGGTAAAAACTGGGTAGGGGAATTGCCGCACCGGCGCAAAGATGGTTCCGTTTTCATCACCATGAGCAACATCGGTTTTATCAAAAATGATCTTGATGAAATTCAATACATCTTTAATATCTGGACTGATTTCAGTCAGGAAATCTCCCGCAGAAACGAACTCGCCCTGGCGCGAGAAGCGGCTGATAAAGCAAATCAGGCAAAGTCAGAATTTTTATCCAGCATGAGCCATGAATTGCGCACACCCTTGAACGCTATTCTCGGCTTCGCCCAGATGCTGGGCTATGAAGCTCCACTGACTCCCGCCCAACAGGATCATGTACAGGAAATTCTGAAAGGGGGGCGACATCTGCTGGAGCTCGTCAATGAAGTGCTGGAACTGGCCAAAATAGAAGGTGGCCATGTGCGCCTGTCGCTGGAACCTGTCAATCTTGAAGACCTGATTACAGAATGCTTCGATCTGATCCGCCCGTTAGCGGCAGAAAGAAAAATATCGATGCAATCGCTGATTACCTCGCCCGTCGCCGTGCGTGCCGATCGTGTTCGCTTAAAACAGGTTGTATTGAATCTGCTTTCCAACGCCATCAAATATAACTACACCGGTGGTAACGTGCAGGTCGATGCCGCAATACAATCTTCCGGAAATATGCGGCTGTCTGTGACCGATACCGGCATCGGCATTCATCCGGATAAGATGGGTGAACTGTTTCAGGCATTCAACCGGCTTGGCGTCGAACTGGGAAATACCGAGGGCACAGGTATTGGTCTGACGATCACGCAAAAACTGACCGAACTGATGCATGGAAAAATCGGCGTAGTGAGTAAATTAAATCACGGCAGTTGCTTCTGGATTGAGCTTCCAGGTGACGCCATTCCTGCAGCGCCTATGCCTGCCGCGCCTATGCATGTTGTACCGCAACTGTCTGACGAACCAGTCTGCGCCTGGGGAAATAATGCGGTCATCCTGTATATCGACGATAGTCCGGTCAATCTGAAACTCGTGAGACAAATCCTCGGCTTACGATCTGGCATGCAATTACTGACAGCACAAACACCGCAAGCTGGTATTGAGCTGGCGCACCAGCATCAGCCGGATATTGTGCTGCTCGACATTAACATGCCAGGGATGGATGGCTACGCGGTATTGCGTCAGATGAAAGCCGATACCCATCTGCGTTGCACGACATTTATTGCATTGACAGCGAATGCAATGAATCAGGATATTGAAAAGGGGCTCAACGCCGGTTTCCATTCTTACCTCACCAAGCCGCTGGAAATTAATACCCTGCTGTTAACGATAGACCGCTGTCTGGCTCCAGGAAATGCGTGTGCTGCCATGCAAACACCTGAACCATGAGCATTGCCAGCCTGAGTGAGGCCTGCATGCCCGTTTACGCACGTATCAGCAATGTGGGGAAAAGCGCACGTATTTTTTCCTGCAATGGCAGTGAAGGATAATCGGCGATCAGCGCCTGGTTCAACGCCTTTGTCTGGCATCCCTGTGTACGGAATTTCTGCAGTACGTAATGTTGCACACCGATTGCCGACAGTTCCAGCGCCAGCGCCATTATTTTCTGTTCACTGAGTAAGGTCGGATGTATGGTGGTTCGGCATTCGTAATCAACGCCGCTGGAAAGTATCATTTCTGCGCATTGGTGAACTGCACGGTCGCTGCCCTGCACACCGGTAATAGCTGCGTAGTCCGCCAACGGTGCCTTGACGTCGAAGCCAACCCAGTTCAGCAACGGCAACACACGCTCTAACTGTTTGGGATAAATGCAGGCAGTGTGCAAACCCACCTGAAAACCGAGTTCGCGAACCTCTTTCATTGCCAATGCTAAAGCGGGATCCATCGTCGCTTCGCCGCCGCTGAAAACGACCGCATCAATCAATCCGGTTCGGCGTGACAAAAAACTACGGATAGCGTCCCAGGTCTGATCCGTTGCGGTTCCGCGTTCCTGTAAATGTGGGTTATGACAATAGGAACAACGCCAGGGACATCCTTGTACAAACACCACAGCAGCGAGTTTCCCCGGATAATCTGTTGCGCTGAATGGGGTAAACCCGCCAATTCTCAGGCTGTTCCGCATGCTACGGTTATCGCAGCTGAGCGGCATTTTCGGTGAAATAGGTACGCTCGCAGAACTCCCCTTTTTTCCCGGTGTTGAAAGAACTGACCGGGCGATGGTAACCCATCACCCGTGTCCATATTTCACATGGCTGACGTTCTTCGTCATTGAGTACAACGCTATGTTTTTCTATAGTCTGAGCGGTATGAAGTAATGACATGGTGAATGACCTCTGGTTAGTTGGTGGTAGTTTGCATGGCTGTCATGCGTTTGCGGGCAATGATCTCGTCATCACATTTCGGACAGAATGGATGGCTTCCCGGCAGATATCCATGCTTAGGACAAATGGAAAAAGTCGGCGTCACTGTGATGTACGGCAACCTGAAACGGCTAAGCGAGCGCTGCACCAATTGCCGGCATGCATCGGCGCTGGATAAGGCTTCGGTCATGTACAGATGCAGCACGGTGCCGCCAGTATATTTACGCTGCAAATCGTCTTGCAGCTCCAGCGCTTCAAATGGATCTTCGGTAAAGCCGACCGGTAATTGTGATGAGTTAGTGTAGTAAGGCATCTCGGCCGTACCGGCCTGCAGAATATCCGGAAAGCGCTTGCGGTCTTCTTTCGCAAAACGGTAGGTTGTTCCTTCCGCAGGTGTCGCTTCCAGATTGTACATATGGCCGGTCTCGTCCTGAAATTCCAGCATTCTGGCGCGGATATGATCCAGCAAACGAATCGCCATCGCATGGCCAGCAGCGCTGCTGATATCGTCTTCACCGGCAGTGAAGTTACGTATCATCTCGTTGATACCGTTCACACCCAGCGTCGAAAAGTGATTACGCAAGGTTCCCAGATAGCGCTTGGTATAAGGGAACAGGCCGTTATCCATGTGGCGCTGTATCACTTTGCGCTTTATTTCCAGGCTGGTTTTTCCGAGTTCCAGCAAATGATCCAGTGCTGTCAGCAAGGCAGACTCATTACCTCGATAACGATAACCGAGACGGGCGCAGTTAATCGTGACCACACCGAGCGAGCCGGTCTGTTCAGCAGAGCCAAACAAACCGTTACCGCGCTTCAGCAATTCACGCAGATCCAGCTGCAAGCGACAACACATAGAACGTATCATGTTCGGCTTGAGCTCAGAGTTAATGAAATTCTGAAAATACGGTAAGCCATAACGTGCCGTCATTTCAAACAGACGTTCGGCGTTCGGGCTGTACCAGTCAAAATCCTCGGTCATGTTATAGGTAGGAATAGGAAAGGTGAACGCGCGCCCTTTTGCATCACCGGCCATCATCACTTCGATGTATGCACGGTTAATCATGTCCATTTCGGCCTGTAATTCACCGTAGGAAAATGGCATTTCGATGCCAGCGATCACAGGTATCTGATCACGTAAATCAGCCGGGCACACCCAGTCGAAAGTCAGATTCGTAAAAGGCGTCTGAGTGCCCCAGCGTGACGGCACATTCAGGTTGTAAATCAGCTCCTGCATACACTGTTTAACACTGGTGTAACTCAATGCATCCTTGCGCACGAAAGGCGCCAGATAGGTATCGAAAGAACTGAATGCCTGAGCGCCCGCCCATTCATTTTGCAATGTCCCGAGAAAATTCACGATCTGGCCGACCGCGCTCGATAAATGTTTTGGCGGCGCAGATTCGACCTTACCCGGCACGCCGTTCAAGCCTTCGTTCAACAAGGTACGTAAAGACCATCCGGCGCAGTAGCCAGCCAGCATATCCAAATCATGAATATGCAGATCCGCTTCCCGGTGTGCCATACCGACTTCTGGCGGATACACATGACTCAGCCAGTAATTCGCAATGACTTTGCCGGAGACATTCAGAATCAGACCGCCGAGCGAGTACCCCTGATTGGCATTCGCATTGACACGCCAGTCCTGACGCTGCAGGTATTCATTGATGGATGATTCGACATCAACGAGGGTGTGTTGGTCATGCCGCAAACGTTGGTGCTGTTCGCGATACACAATATAGGCGCGCAAGGTCTGGCGATAACCGGACTCAAATATGACTGATTCGACTACGTCCTGAATCTGCTCGATATGCAGTAGCGACGTAGCGTTTACCATCGCATTACTTTGCATTACCTGTGCACACAAATCACTCGCCACGCGTAAATCGAATTCACCACTCGCCTGACCTGCGCGCTGCAGGGCAAATTCAATTTTCTTTGCATCAAATGCGCTGATGCTGCCATCCCGCTTGATTACCTGTGTCTGCGATTCACAAAATTGCTCAGTCATTATCGTCATCCAAATACACAATATTTAGTAGTTGAATTTAGAATAATCACTAAATATAGTATAGTCAAACGAAGACTGATGCTTTTTTAAAATCATTGATCCGGGTCAAAAAACTCATAGATCAACTGATTGATACGAAAAAACTCGCAGCGCCACGATATTACGCTTGCTGTGCTGATCGGCCTGTCGCCACTGTAATGAGCACTTTCTATCAGTCTTTCAAGATCAAAAAAATGACTTCTGTCCGCAGACATCTAAGCCTGCGGACAGATCAACGCAGGCATAAAGAAAAACAGCGGGAAGCTGGCGTGTGCAAATCTTGCCTGCGGTAACTATATAAACAGATACAGAAATATTTGTACTGACGCCACAGCCATACACGAAGGAATGTGGCAACATTTATAGCCATAAAGGGCAAGTCGGATTACGAGACGACAATCGACTGCGTCAACACTACAATGCTCTGCAATTGCTGACACGTATCCGGGATTGCTTACTATTCTAAACATAACGCGTTCAGGTATGAGACAAACGATGAACTTGTTGATGCAGATAATGACGGCGTTAATTTCAACAAGTGTTGCGGCTGAAACACCTGGAAATTTACATATTTCTGTCAACGTCGACTCTGCCACTGGCATGATTGCAGCATCCATACTTCGCGAAGTATACAAACAGACGAAGCTGGAATTTTGTATTATCAACCTGCCGCCACTGCGCGCAACCAAAGAAGCTAAGGCTGGAAACATAGACGGCGAAGTATTGCGGCCACCCAATTACGCAGCGTCACATCCAGAGTTAATACGTATTGATCCGCCTTATATCGTCGTTGAAACTCTGGCGTACACATTAAAAACCCGCAATCTGACTATTCAGAAAAAAAGCGATTTAAAGCCACTCAGAGTTGGTGTCGTCCGCGGAATTATAAATGCGCAAAATGCGACCGAAGGGCTCAACGACATTACGTTTGCTGATACGTCAGAAAGTCTCTTCAAAATGTTGACCGCTGGTCGTATTGATGTCGCGGTGGACTCCAGATATAGCGCGGACCGGGCAATGAAAAAAGCAATGATCAATGACATTGTTTCGGAAAAAATCGTCTTACTGGTACAACCCGCTCACCACTATCTGAATATCAAACACAAAGCGTTGGCAGCGAGTCTGGCCACAACGATCAGTCAGCTCGCGGCAACTGGAGAATTGCAGCGACTGGCAACGACTGCAGAATCTGAGCAAATGAAAAACGACAACGCAACAGCGACACTTCCTGTGAAAAACTGTAACTGAATTACAGTCAGATAAAAAAGTGATTTTATGCAGCAGATTCATCCGTAGTGTGTTTCACCCCGTGTGTCAGAAGAAAAGAAACGTCGATAGTAATCGCAGGCCTGAACTCAACAATATACGAAGAGGACACCATGAAAACGCGTTTATTTTTATCCGGAATAAGTCTGGCAGGAATGTCTGCCTTTTCACCAACTGTTTCAGCACAATCGAATGTCGTGCTGTATGGCATCGCAGACCTTGGCATTCATTACAGTAATGGATTAAACGCCAGCAATGCTCCCACAGCATCGAATTCCACCACGGCTCTGAGCAGCGGCATCAACAATACCAGTCGCTGGGGCATCAAAGGTCAGGAGACGCTGGGAAATGATATGTCAGCACTTTTCCAGCTTGAAGGCGGCCTGAATATTGATACGGGTGGTTCTGCCAAATCGGATAAGTTGTTTGACCGTATCGCATTTGTTGGCTTAAAGACCAGCGCCGGCGTACTGACGGCCGGGCGTCAGGCGACGATATTGTCGGATGCGATATCGCCGGTCGATCCTTTAGGAATGCGCTTTGCCAGTTTCAACCCTAACATCAATGTGACCGCATTAAGTAATACGACTTTTGGCACTCATGCCTTTGGAATGCAATACGGCACCAGCGGCTACAACGACAATTACTATCGTCTGGACAATATGCTGAAATTCACCAGTGACTTTGGTCCGGTGACAACTCGCGTCTCCTATTCATTTGGTGAAGTGGCGGGAAACACCAGCGCGTTGTCGACGGTGGGCGCGGGGCTGAGCTACCAGCAAGATGGCCTGGCTGTTTCTGGCGCGTATATGAAATTGAAAAACAGTGCCAGTTTCAGCCTTGATGCCTATACGCTGGGCGCTGCCTATAACTTTGGTGAATTCACACTCAAAGCCAATTATGGCAATAACAAAGCAGAAACGGCAATCAATAAGGAAACAAAAGAAAATATCTATTCAGGCGGCGGCAACATCGTGATTCGCCCCGACCTGTCGCTGACCGCCGCGTATTATCGTGTACGACGCGACAGCACCGGCTTTACCTCGGATGGGTTTGATCGTGTCGTTGCCTATCTCGAACAGGAAATGTCAAAGCGCAGCACCTTATATGTTGAGCTTGATTCAACCAAATGGAACGGTAATGCAGCTGGCACAACCGGAACGCAGGCGAATAAATCCAACGGGTATGGTGTCACCCTGGGTCTGATGCATAAATTCTGAAGAACGTCTCTGCAACGGATCATCTGTCATAGCGCGCGGCTGAAACAGATTCAGCCGCGCTGCAGAGTCAGGCAATTACTATCCCAGTCTGCGGGTAACACGGGTGACTGAAGTCGTATCCAAACGGAAGACACTGACGGCATTCGTCAAATGCACGGCCTGATCCTGCATGGATTGTGCTGCCGCTGCGGCCTCTTCCACCAATGCAGCATTTTGCTGAGTCACTTCATCCATCTTGATGATGGCGTTATTCACTTCCTCAATTCCTATGCTTTGCTCTTGTGTCGCCGCACTGATTTCATTGACGATATCGCTGACTTTACGCACACTATCAACCACTTCATCCATGGTGCTTCCTGCCTGATTCACCAGCTTGCTACCAGCCGCCACTTTTTCTACTGAATCGTTAATCAAATCCTTAATTTCTTTAGCTGCTGCGGCACTACGCTGAGCCAGATTCCGGACTTCGCTCGCCACCACGGCAAAACCACGTCCCTGTTCTCCGGCACGAGCTGCCTCTACTGCAGCATTCAGTGCCAGAATATTCGTCTGGAACGCAATACCATCAATCACGCTGATAATGTCCACAATTTTGCGGGAAGACTCGTTGATGGAACTCATGGTCGCAATCACTTCGCCAACGACTTCTCCACCTTTTCCAGCGACCGTTGTGGCAGACCCGGCCAGACTATTGGCGTGTCGCGCATTGTCTGCATTCTGCTTTACCGTCGACGTTAACTCTTCCATCGCCGATGCAGTTTCTTCAAGAGATCCCGCCTGTTGTTCAGTACGCGCAGACAAATCAAGGTTGCCGGTCGCGATCTCCTGAGAAGCGGTATTGATTGCATCCGTACCTTCGCGAACCTGTCCCACCAGTCTTTGCAGGCTCGCATTCATCGTTTTCATCGCGCGCAGTAACTGGCCGATCTCATCGTCTGATTCAGCCTCAATCGATACCGTCAGATCACCGCTGGCAGCACTTTCCGCCATACTGACTGCCGCACGCAGTGGTCGGCTGATCAGGCGTGCAATCCATAAAGCCAGAATCACGCTGAGCACCATTGCCGCACTCATAATTCCAATAATCCACGAGCGTGAAGACGAAAACAAATCATCGTTGGTGACCAGTGCACGCTCGCTTTCAGCCTGACTCATCTCCACCAGTTTATCGACGAGATCGTTCACAGATCGAAATAATTTTACGGAATCACCACGGATCGCTTTCCGCGCCTCATCCTGATTTCCGGCACGGGATAGCTCAAGCACTTTTTTGCCAGCATTGCGATACGATATAAACGACTGATCTAAGGTATCGAATATTTTTTTCTCTTCTGCCGAGTTGACCAGAGATCGATATTTCGTTTCATACCCCGTAAATTCTGAAGTACGGGATTCAATACTCTTTTCGTAATAGCTGAAATCCGACTCTTCGCTGGAAAGAATATGCTGCAATTCCGATACACGCATGCGGTTCAGCGTTGCCTTCATCAGCAGCGCATAACGCACTCCCGGCAACGTATCATTGAGTACCGTCGTTGACGCAGCATTCAGGCGCGCGGTCTGAACGATGCCAAAAATGCCTGTAGCCAGGGTCAGACTCAGGGCAATAAAAAAAGAAAGCAGTAATTTATACGCAATCTTCAGATTCAGAAACCAGCTCATATCAGCTCCTTTAAAGCTATTAACAACGACGTTTCCCGCGACGAAGTAATGGATTCATTTTCAAATGCTCTTTGCACGAAGGAGGACCAGAATTTGATTCTGCACAGAATCCAATGACTGGCCGTCCTGACGTTGCTCAGAAAAAAGAATCGACAGAATGGTAATCACCAGCGTTGCGACAGGCAGATCTGCTCCTATCATTCACACGAAAAGCGATGATGGCAAACAATAAGAAGCGACTCAGAATTCCTTTTTCCAGAAATGTTGTCAGCCAGAGACACATATCGGTAAATTGACAGTCATGCGCTTTCTTAAACCTCTTACAAATAATAAAAAAGCAGGCAGTAGTGATTCACTCACTATCTGCCATGCTTTTTACTTTGAAAAACTGGCTTTAATTGCCGGCCAGGGCAATTAACGTTCCTTGACTACACCGCGATAAATCAGGAAAGTCGCCAGCAAGCCAACACTGCCGGCCATTGCCATCCAATATCCCGGCGATGCTTTATCGCCCGTAGTTTCTATCAACCAGGTGGAAACCAGCGGTGTCAGACCGCCAAACAAGGCTGTTGCCAGGCTATATGCCAGTGAGAAACCTGTGGTACGGATACGGACAGGAATGATTTCGGTCAGAGCAACAATCGTCGCACCGTTATAACTTCCGTACAGGAACGACAGCCATAATTCTGCCAGCAGCATATGCTCAAAACTCGGATTGGCGATCAGCCATGACAACAGCGGATAAGCCGTCACAGCAGTCAAGCCGGAAAACAGTGCCATGATGGGCCATCTGCCGATACGGTCAGACAAGGCTCCCATAACTGGCAACCAGATAAAGTTGGATACCCCCACACACAGCGTCACCACCAGACTCTCGACCGTTGTCAGCTTCAGTACGGATTTACCAAAAGTTGGCGTATAAACGGTGATCAGGTAAAACGAAACCGTGGTCATCACGATGAGCATGGTGCCGGTCACAACCAGTGGCCAGTTCAGAGAAATAGTTTTCAGCATTTCTCTGAACGTAGGATGCGTTTTTTGTGCCAGATATTCTTCTGTCTCTTGCAAAGAACGGCGAATGAAGAAAACTACCGGAATAATGGAGCAACCAATGAAGAAAGGTATGCGCCAGCCCCAGTCCGCAATGAATTCCTTACTCAAGGTTTCATTGAGAAAATATCCCAACGCTGCGGAGAAAATGATGGCCACTTGTTGACTGGCCGATTGCCAACTGACGTAAAAACCTTTGTGGCCCGGTGTTGCCATTTCGGATAAATACACAGACACGCCGCCCAGTTCAACCCCGGCAGAGAAGCCCTGTAGCAAACGACCAATCAGGACCAGCAAAGGTGCCAGCAAACCGATGGTGGCATAACCGGGGATAAAAGCGATCATGGCGGTACCCGAAGCCATAATGCCCAGCGTCAGCACCAAGCCTTTGCGGCGACCGATGCGGTCAATATAGCTACCCAGAATAATCGCGCCCAGCGGCCGCATGAAAAAGCCCGCACCGAAAGTCGCAAATGTCATCATCAGCGCCGCGTATTCACTGCTGGCAGGAAAAAAAGCTTTAGCAATATAGGTTGCGTAAAATCCAAACAGGAAGAAGTCATACATTTCAATGAAATTTCCACTCGTCACGCGGATGACGGTAGAAAATTTCGAGTGGCGTTTTGCCGCAACATGACCATCCTGATGGACGTTGCTTACTGCGTTAGAAGTTGTGCTGGACATACTATCGACCTTTTTAATCGGCGACCGTGCAGTTGCACAGCCAACCCGTCAAAACAAGATAAAAAAAACGAACAAAGATTAACGCTGAATCAGCGTCTTACTTTTTAGCAGCAACCGGCTCCAGGCCAGTCTCTGCAATCACACCGGAATTTTTTTCCGACGACAGGAAGTCAAGCAAAGCCTGTGCGTTTTTCTGTACCTTACTGCCGCTGACTATGGCTGCAGAGAAAGGCGTGCTCAGTTGTACTTCCTGCGGCAGCAAGCCAACAATATCAATTCCTGCGACCGGCAATAATTCGCTACGTTGCTGGCACCCGAAATCGGCCTCACCGTGAGCGATGATTTCACCGACAGGTGTGGCAGGAATTTGTGCTGCCTTGCCCTGCATCTGCTCTGCAATACCCAGCTTTTTCATCAATTGGTGCTTGATGTATTCACCGCTGGCACTGTCGGAATAAGCGACTGTTCGCGCTTGCAAAAACGCTTGTTTCAGACCTTCAACGGTGCTGATATCGGGCTTAGTATTTCCCGTTTTTACCGCGCAGGCGATCAGTGAATTTGCCAGCACCACTTTGCTACCGGCAACCAGTTTTCCTTCCTTCATCAAGGTGTCCAGAGAATCACCTACCATGATGACGACATCAATATTCTCACCACGAGCCATACGCACCGGGATCGCATTTGCGGTTGTTCCCATCGATGGCCCCCAGCCAGATATCAGCTTATCGCTACTACTCTTTTCATATGCAGAAGCGAGATTTTTGTATGCTTGCGCAAAGCCGCCCGAACTGATGACGCGAATGTCCTCCGCTGCTGCCAGGCTGGTAACAAATAAGCTGCTGGCCGCCAGCGTGAGTGCCGTCATATTGAAACGAAGTTTTAACTTCGACATAGTGATTCCTTTCATTGCTCAGAACTTGTGCATCAGACCTATCGTCAGGCCATAACCGTTACTGCTGTTCGTTTTGTTACCGCTAACACCGGCAGCATTAGCTTTCCAGTTTGTGTAATCAGTTTCGATATACGCAGTGCTACGTCTTGACAGGGATTTTTCCAGATAAATAAAGCTGCGATCAAAGCCATCATCGGCAAAGCCGGTGGCTTCACGACGAACGCGGTAGTACGCCGATGTCAGCGTCAGATCTGCGGTTAATGCCAGTGCAGCACCGCCAGAGGCGATGTGTTGGCGGGTTTGTTTTGTTGTGCTGGTATCGGCGCGGTTCTGACCAAAATTGACCTTCAGTTGCACGCTACCCAATTGATAGGCAGCACCCAGGGTATAGGCCTGTAAATCAAAGTCAGCGCTGTTCTTGAATTTCATCCAGGCGCCAGAGATATTCAATCCGTCTTGTTGATACGCGAGGCCGACACCCATGGTCGACAAGGCGCTGCTATTGCCCGCCACTTCACCAAATGAATATGACGCCCGCGCCACCAGCGGACCAAAGTCACCGGTGTATTTCAGCATGTTGTCCAGACGATAGTAATTGTCGTTGTAGCCGCTGGTACCATACTGGACGCCAAACGCATGAGTACCAAACGCGGTATTGCTCAGTGCCGTGACATTAATATTCGGGTTGAGGCTTGCATACCGCATCCCCAGCGGATCAACCGTCGAAATCGCATCCGACAGTATCGTTGCCTGGCGGCCGGCGGTCAGGCTGCCATAACCGGTTTTAATGCCAACGAAGGCGAGGCGATCAAATAGCTTGTCTGATTTTGCAGATGCGCCGGTATCGATGTTTAAGCCGCCTTCAAGCTGAAACAGGACAGTCATATCAGCACCAAGAGACTCTTGTCCTTTGAAACCCCAGCGGCTGGTATTATTGACGCCGCTGCTGACGGAGCCGGTGGAACCGGATACGACAGGCGCATTGCTGGCATTGATGCCGTTACTGTAATGGACGCCAAGATCCGCGATGCCATACGGTGTGACAGTAGATTGTGCAAAGGCACCGCTGCTGATGCCCAGCAAGACGACGAGATAAGAGGGTTTCATGTGGTCTCCGAGGTATTGCCTTCTTAATGAGGCCTTGAAATGTCTGTAATGCTTGGTTTGAGCCGGTCAATATTCACGTACCGCCGACTTTTTATTTGGTCTGCATCATCCGCCACATGGCATAATTTGTGAATTGCAATATTTATTAAGATTAATGCATGGGACGCATCAATTTCGATTTACAAGAACTGCAGGCCTTTGTCGCCGTCGCAGAACGCAGCAGTTTTAAACAGGCGGCGGAAGATCTGTTTTTATCGCAACCGGCATTGAGTCGCCGCATCGAAAAGCTGGAAGATATGCTGGGCGTCAAATTATTTGAACGGACCACGCGGCGCGTGCAATTGACTAATATCGGCAGAGTATTTCTGAGCAACGTCCGTACCGCACTCGATGAACTGGAAGGCGCGATACTGAACATGTCAGATCTGGCTGCGCACCGCACCGGCATCGTGACCCTGGCATGCGTTCCATCGGCAGTGCATTATTTTTTGCCCGACGTATTGAAAGGCTTTACCGAGCGCTTCCCCAAAATACGCGTGCGCATATTTGATGAGAGCGCACAAGACGTGCTGAATCTGATATTGGCTGGCGAGGCGGATTTTGGTATTAACTTTGCCGGTGCTGAAGACCCGGAAATTGATTTTCACCCAATTTACAAGGAGAGTTATGTGCTGGCGATGCGCCATGATCACGCACTGGCAAAACGCAAAAAATTATCCTGGAAAGAAACTGCCAGCGAGCGCTATATCTCGGTCTCCAAGTCCAGCGGTAACCGCAGCTTGATCGACAATGCGTTGGCCGGCGTAGAAAAACACCCCGTCATTTTTTATGAAGTGAACCATGTCTCTGGCATTCTGGCACTGGTTGAAGCAGGCATGGGAGTCGCCGCCGTTCCTCGCTTATCGCTGCCCAAATATATGGATGCAACGCTGGTCGGCATTCCCTTAGTCAATCCTTCCATCCACAGAACCTTAGGCTTGATCTCAAAACGCGGGCGCATCATGCCACCAGCAGCCAGAACCTTATTCGACATGTTGGTGCAAAGTAGTAAAACGAATAAATCAGTGCTGCCGAAATGACCTTGCCCTTCTCATTTCTGAGCAAACGTTTGTATCTGCAAGTTTTGCTTGCCGTGTTTCTCGGCATAGGATTTGGTCATTTCTGGCCAGCACTGGGAACAGAATTAAAACCGCTGGGAGACGCATTCATCAAACTGGTCAAAATGATGCTGGCTCCGCTCGTGTTCTTTACGATCGCTGGCGGTATCGCAAGCCTGAATGAGCGTCGAGGAGTTACCAGCACGCTTGTCAAAGCGATGCTGATTTTTTATTTGCTGACTTTACTGGCGTTGTTAACCGGATGGCTGGCAGCGTCCCTCATGCGTCCAGGGGCAGGCTGGCATTTTCACCCGACCGCCACCGACAAAAATACTCTGTCGCCAATGTTAGGCCATGCCGAATATCAGGGTTTCGCCGATTTCATTCTCCACATCATCCCGCATTCCTATGTCGGTGCTTTTACCCAGGCCGAGGTCTTACCAGTCTTGTTGCTTGCGGTACTGACCGGTTTTGCGGTCGCCCGTAGCCGACGCCCCGGTGACCGTATGCTGACAACAATTGATGAGTTAAGCCGCCTGTGTTTTAACATTTTTGATTACGTCATGAAACTGGCACCATTGGCGGCATTCGCCTCTATCGCCTATACGGTTGGACGTTTTGGCATAAAGTCTGTGGCTGCGTTCAGTTATCTGATTCTGAATTTCTACATCGCTTGCGCGTTTTTTGTCATCGTCATTCTTGGAAGTCTTGCGAAGCTGCATGGTTTCAGTCTGTGGAAACTGATGAGTTATATCCGGGAAGAGTTGCTCGTTGTATTGGGTACATCCTCATCAGAGCCGGTGCTGCCGCCGCTCATGAAAAAACTACAAACGCTCGGTTGCAAAAAAGATGTTGCAGGATTGGTGTTACCGATGGCGTATTCGTTTAACCTCGATGGCACCGCAATTTACCTGACGCTCGCCTCAATGTTTATTGCCCAGGCCTGCGACATACAACTCAGCAATGGTCAGATCCTGAGCCTGATCGCCACTATGTTGCTGACATCAAAAGGTGCCGCCGGTGTCAGTGGCAGTGGCTTCGTCACACTGTTGGCAACGCTTACTGTCATTCCGGATCTGCCGTTGGCAGGAGCTGTTTTATTGCTTGGCATAGACAGATTCATGTCAGAAGCCCGCGCTGTCACCAGCACGATCAGCAATGTTGTGGTGTGTATCGTCGTTGCACTCTGGGAAGGTGCCTGTGACAGAACGATACTCAAACATCAGCTTGAAACATCAAAGTCAATATAAGGCCGGATGTCGTCATGTATTGCAGAGGTAATCTATCCTGAATTCGTCGTATTCAAGCTTGTTCACAAAACGGATTCACAATAATACGACGAGACTGAATCAGCACGGCATCCAGCGGTAAAGTGCTCAGCACTGACGATACGCATAAATTCTCCATCCCAAATTTGGTAATAGCACCTGCTCTAAACCAACCGATCAAGTAAGTTGATTACACACCAGGCAGACCTCACTGCAGTAAGCATGTCGGACACTCCTGAATGAGCCTAACGTTACCACGTCAGCATAAAAAGAGCTCCGTGGAATTCCATCAATACTCTCTCATGTTTTTCTACGCATGAATCACAAACGTACGTTGAAATTATATTGAAACGAACTCGAAACGATAAAAAAAGACCATAAAAATTCGTGCAGACAAACATCCCATCAGTCTATCGGCGCAAAAAATATCGCTTGCTGATAATATACGAAATATATACAATACATATACATTACATACATCCCTATAAGGTTGGAAATTTTGAATACCTTCAATGATCTGCACAACCAGATGTACACAGCAAACACGATGATGACCGCAACCATGAATAGAAAATCTGCTGGAATAAAGATTGGTAGCTTGATTGATGTCAGGCCACCGCAGACTGTCACTGAAACCTTTACCCGGGAGCAAAGGAATGCTCATGCCAGAGCGATAGTCGGAGCATTCATATGACAAAGCGACCGGAAGAAATCGCCTTAATGGCGGAGTCGGGCAGACTACTGGCGCAGGTATTTAGCCATCTGGATAAATTGAGCTTGATCGGCATGTCGACCATGCAGGTAAATGACTTGGTCGATAGATATATTGTGAATGAGCTTAAGGCACGTCCGGCAAGCAAAGGTCAATACGACTACGCTTACGCGCTGAATTCTTCACGCAACAACGTCGTCTGCCATGGTGTTCCTTCCACCTCGGATATCTTGTTGAACGGAGATATCGTCAATTTTGATATTACGTTAGAGAAAAACAACTTTATCGCTGATTCCAGCAAAACCTATCTCGTCGGCGATGTATCGAATGCTGCCAGACGGCTGGTAAAAGTCTGCTATGAAGCCATGTGGAAGGGAATCAACGTTGTCCGTCCGGGTGCCCGGCTCGGCGATATCGGTCATGCTATCGAGCGTCACGCCAGGAAAAACGGCTATTCTGTCGTGAGAGAGTATTGCGGTCACGGGATTGGCCGTGAAATGCACGAGCCACCTCAAGTACTGCATTGGGGAAGACCGCACACCGGACTGATAATGCAGGAAGGAATGGTGTTCACCATCGAACCAATGATTAATCAAGGTCGTCATACCGTTAAGACGGAGGAAAATGGCTGGGCAGTCGTTACGACTGATGGGAAATTATCCGCGCAGTTCGAGCATACGGTAGCGGTAACACGTAACGGGGTACAGGTTTTAACGCTGCGCCCCGAAGAAATAGCATTATCTGAATCCGCCCACGGGAAGAGTTTAGACATATAGTCCAGACATTCAGCCAGTTGCAAAAATACGCCCCCTCAAAAATGGAGCGTATGCGACTTTTCGATGAATTCCGCCAGCTGTGATTGATACGTCAAAAGATCGCAGGTGTTTGCAAGCGGCGCTGCCAATCTTCAACACTGCCGTTTCTTAATCGGTCTTGCGCGATTTTTCTCCACGAGGGTGTCAGCTCCTCAAGTTCACTCATGGCTTGCATTGCTTGTGCATTCATGGTGTCGATATACAGGTGATGTAGCAAACGTGCCAGCGACCAATCCGGTTGTGTACGATCAAGCAAACGCAAGCTATCGCCCGGTGCAACGGAACCTGCTTGCAGGACACGGTAATACCAACCTGTACGCAAACTGTTTTGCACGATGCTGGCCATATGATGGTTTTCAAAACGGAGATTCAGTTTCCAGCACGGCTGCCGCGCTTGTGTCACTTGCAGTATTGCAGTACCCAGCATAAAGACATCGCCGATGCAAACCTGATGCTCAGTCCAGCCAGAGGTAGAAATATTTTCACCAAAGCCGCCCGGACAAAAGCGTGACGCTGCATCGTCCCCGAATTGCACGCGCCAGATAACATAATGTTCAGACGGATAGTGGTGTACGGCCTTATCCGGCCCGCCGTGATACAACTTGTCACCCTGTTCGTCTCCCTGCAAGCCGGACGTAGTAACTGATACTGCATCCCAGACCTGCTGTTTTTGTATAGCGCTGACTTCACCATTTGGCCCGAAAGCACGCGCTTGCCCGATAAAGATTGCATCAATGGTGCTTTGAATAGTTCGCATCATCGCCCGCACACGTTAAGCCATTCAGCGAAAAACAAACGCGCCTGTTGTGTCAGTTTCGGGCCATGGATAGCGGTCTGTTGACGCATCAGTGACGGCGAATGTTTTTCATGCTGTATTTCATGGGCATGCCCGACATACCAAGCCTCCAGGCCGGTGGCAGTAACTTCTGGGTGACATTGAAACGCCAGTGCGTTTTTTCCCCAGCTATATACCTGATTTTGACAGGCGTCACTTGACGCCAGCAATTGTGCGCCAAAAGGTAAATCGAAGGTATCGCCGTGCCAGTGGAACATCGTGCAATCTCTTTCGTCAAAATATCGCACCGGCGTATGCTTACCTTCCTGCGTGATCCTTAGCGGATACCAGCCTAGCTCTTTGGTTGTTGCCGGATACACACTTGCACCGAGTGCCCGCGCCATCAATTGCGCGCCGAGGCATATCCCCAGTGTCGGCAAGTCTGCATGCAGACGCTGCTGTAAAAAATGTACTTCTTGCAGCAAAAATGGGAAATGGTGATCTTCGTAGGCACCGATAGGCCCGCCCAGCACGATACAAACATCGGCATCAAGCGGGTTGAGTTCAGCCCAGTTGTTGTTGCAGGCATTGACTTCCTGAATAGAAAAATTCATCTCCTTCAGCAAAACAAGAAAACTACCCGCATCTTCAAAAGCGACATGATGGATGATTAACGCCGTTTTCATCTTCAACCTCCAACTGGCAAAATAGAATAAATTTCATAAATCAAAATGACACGATGTGTCATATATTACACTAATTGTCATTTAATTTTCCATTCCTGGAATTTCAGTAAGATTCATCAGATCAGGCAAAAAATAAGAAACGGAAAACAAAAATGTCGCAAAAAATTAAAATGCTGCGCCAGCAAATGGGCATGAGTCTGCAAGATATGGCAGATGCCAGCGGTCTGACCAAGAGTTACTTATCAAAGGTCGAACGCGGAATCTGTGTACCTTCGATTGCCGCCGCGATTAAAATTTCCACAGCACTGAAAATCGATGTCGGCCAGTTATTCAGTCCCACAAGCAGCAGCGAAATGCTTTCTGTCGTGCGACACAATGAGCGCCTGTGCATCGTCAGAGCGGCTGGTGAGGGCAGCAGCATGGAAGCCTTGGCAGCAGAAATCAACAACAAGCGCATGCAGCCTTTCATTGTGTACCCGCCCAGTGAGCTGTCCGACGGCCCGCATGCTGCTGGACACGCGGGTGAAGAGTTCTTATACGTATTAACGGGGAGCATAGAAATTCAATTCCCCGACCATCGCGAGCAACTTAAGAAAGGCGATGCGATTTATTTCAACGCACTGCTACCGCATTGCTTGCGATCTGCCGGTAAGCAACAGGCATCAGCGTTGGTGGTGATTAGCTACGATCAGGGGTAAGTTTGAAGCAGAAGAAATCGTAAGTCAGAAATCAGAAATCAGAAGACGCTACTACGCGACACGGACTCTTCCGTAATTCACGCCATATCAGGATGAGCTGATATTGCGATTGTTTGACCATCCCATCTTGATAAATAGCGGTAAGTGGAAAAGAAAATGCTGCTCAGCAAGAGCAAAAATTTCTGGTGTAAAAAATCACCAAATTCAAACTCGCCAACGCACAGGGCGAGCTTTCTTGAAGAAGGTAAGGTGATGCATCCCGACTCAGCCCACTGACTTGATGCGGGAAACAGTGCGAGCAATATCACACTACTGTTAATCACATAGTACGAACCACTACACAAACGTATGTTGAGGCCTCAGGCTTAACATATTCATCATTAGCGCCGAGTTCGCGCAGAGCACAGATATCCGAAGGTTTGAGCATATTTAATCAACTTAATCGTTGCCTGATTTAAGCAAAAACGCGACAGAGAATTAAATATAGTTAAATGAGCTTCGCACTCCTTTTCCTCAGAGCAATTTCTAACTAAAGTGAAGGCTAGTAGTTATATTTTTCTGCAATAGCTGCTGTTTTTATTTGTCGTTCTGACTCATACCGTATGCACGATTATAAGGAGCACAGTTACCTTTACTAAGTAGCTAGCGCATAGTCAGATTTCCCTACGAAGATTACTAGCCGGAGTAAAAATGACCATCGCCAAACGTCTCTATATATTAATGGCTGCAGTTTTGATTGGTATCGTAACGCTGATTGGCATTGGGATTTCTCAGATCAATAAAGTGTTTGAAACGACGAATTATGTGAACGTCAATGTTGTTCCTAGTTTGATCGATCTGAATCTGATTAAGTCTGGAACTGCGCAGAATCGTATCTTGAGCTGGCAGTGGCTGGCTGCATCCGATCCTGCAAAAAAAGCTGAACTACAAAAGAAAATTGACGAAGCAGAGTCCGGAGTACTCAAAGCCTTTGATAAATACGAGAAAGATGACATTAGTAACGATAAAGATCGCTCGATGTTGTCAGATGACAGAAAAGCTTTTGAGGTATACCGGCAGATCCGGAATAAGGCGATCGAGATCGGTAACGGTGCCGGTGCTGAAGAAGCCCGGGCTTATCTGTTTTCTCAGCAGACCGATGCAAACAAGGTAGCAAAGCTAGTCGATGATCATATTGATTACAATGTACAGATAGGTATAAACAGCGCTGAAGAAGCCAAAAAAGTGCAAAATTCCGCTATCTGGATGTCACTCGCCATTGGTGCAATCGCACTGGCAGCGATTGGACTGATGGGGATCCGTTTAGCGCGTAACATTTCGTCTTCTCTCAATTCGGCAATTGATATCGCAGAACGTGTGGCGGCCGGTGATTTGACTCAGGTGATCGAAGTCAAAGGCACGG
Source organism: Undibacterium sp. FT79W (assembly GCF_014284215.1). Classification (NCBI taxonomy): domain Bacteria; kingdom Pseudomonadati; phylum Pseudomonadota; class Betaproteobacteria; order Burkholderiales; family Oxalobacteraceae; genus Undibacterium; species Undibacterium sp. FT79W. The sequence continues at coordinate 105,814 of NZ_JACOGB010000003.1, forward strand.
ATGAAGTCGCAAAATTGATGATTTCCCTGAAAAACATGTCCTCCAGTCTTGAGCATATTTGCACAGAGATTCGCCATAGCACTGATTCGATTGCGACTGCTTCTGGAGAAATAGCTTCCGGTAATATGGATTTGTCGTCACGTACTGAACAGCAAGCTGGTGCGCTGGAAGAAACCGCGTCGTCAATGGAAGAGCTGACCTCGACCGTGAAACAGAACTCAGACAATGCACGTCAGGCGAATGTCCTTGCAAGCACCGCAACAACACTGGCAGTGGAAGGTGGTAATGTGGTCGGCCAGGTGGTGCATACCATGGGTGAAATCAATGAGTCCGCGAGAAAGATCGTGGACATTATCAGTGTGATCGATGGAATTGCTTTTCAGACGAATATTCTTGCGTTGAATGCGGCTGTCGAAGCTGCACGTGCCGGCGAACAGGGACGAGGCTTTGCGGTGGTGGCGTCAGAGGTGCGGAATCTGGCGCAGCGTTCCGCTTCGGCTGCGAAGGAAATTAAAGCGCTGATTGATAACTCGGTAGAAAAAGTCGATGCCGGTAGCCGCCTGGTAGATAAGGCGGGTAATACGATGTCCGAAATTGTAACGGGAATCCATAAAGTCAGTGATGTGGTGAGTGAGATCAGTAGTGCCAGCAGTGAACAGAGTGCGGGCATAGAGCAGATTAACCAGGCGGTTGTTCATATGGATGAGACCACGCAACAAAATGCAGCGCTGGTCGAAGAGGCCGCTGCAGCTGCTTCTGCGTTGCAGGATCAGGCTGAAAAACTGACAGAACTGGTTTCTTTTTTCAAGCTCAGAGAAATGGGTGGCGCGTCTAAACGCTCAGTTTCAAGGACAACACAAACGACAGCACCCGCACCGAAACCGGTAGCAAAAGCATCTGCCAAGCCAGTCGCCATTGCCGCTCGCCCTGCATTGAAAACATCCGCGTCGACCAACGACTCCGGCACTGATTGGGAAGAGTTTTAATCAGTGTGAAAATACGAAATCGAGAGAGCAATATGGATGATCCAAATGCAAAAATTACATAAGAAATGCCCTATTCTCTCTCGGCAAAATATCTTCCTATCTCGCGCGATAAGTTAATCGAGATGCCCCAAGCATTTGAGAGCAGATTGTTCGAGATGGTTTGTGAACAGACCGGGAGTTCCAACGAAGTGTTGTACGTAATGCTGGAATCGTTGAAGTTAAGAAAATAACTTTTTCTGACCACAATTAATTGTGCTATTTGTCACCGAAAAGGCGCTTATTGTTTAAGTTCACGCAAGGCAATCCTCCCCCCAAAAGACAACGTTAAAAGTAGAATTTTCTTACATGAGATTTTGAGGAAGTTTTACGCGAAGACGTCACGCTTTAGCGACAGCCAGATCATCAGTATTTTGAAACAAGCCGAGAGGCGCGCGCTCTGGAGTGCCACTCCGAAGCAGGAATTCGCCCAACCGACTTATCCTCTACTTTTTGCTTTGCTCAGTAATGGGGAAATACCCATTATCGGGAATAAGACATTTGGCTTCAAAGTACTTTCTTCACTGCAGGTTGATCTTTCAGCACTGTTCTTTCCAAACTGTCGAAAAAAAATACTTTGTCTCAAGCACGGATTTTAAAATTAATATATGATGGTAATCATGCAGAAAAAAACAAATCAATCCCTGACACCTGGTCGTAAAGAACTCACTCATGGCCGCATCGTAGATGTAGCGTCTCGCGCGATTCGTCGTAGTGGCTACAGCGGCACTGGCGTGGCAGATATTATGAAAGAAGCTGGCCTTACGCACGGCGGATTTTATGCACACTTTGAATCCCGGGATGCTTTATTGGCTGAAGCAGCTGGCAAAGCGGGTAGCGATTCAGTGGCACTCGCAGCGCGCATTGCTGCGAGTGCCCCACCTGGTTTGGCGGTACAGGCGATGATGCAAGCATACCTGGCGCCTGAGCATATAGCGGGTATCGAGACAGGCTGCCCTGTTTCGGCCTTGGCTTCTGAAATGCCTCGGCAAGCGCCAGAAGTAAGGCACGTAGCGACTATGCATATTAAGGAGATGATTGATTTGTTTGCCAGACAGATGCCGGATTGGGGACAACCAGATGCGCACGAACGTGCAATGGCTCTGCTGTCTGCTTTGATCGGAACAACCATGCTCGCACGTGCTGTGGATGATCCAAAGTTGTCCGCGGCACTCTGTGCTGCAACAATGAAACAATTCGCAACTACTGCCGATTGAATTACCGGCAGTTTTTTTTAACAAAATATATGATGATCGTCATATATTATTTACTAATAGCTCGTGCCGATGGCGCGGCACTTTCAAAGAAGGATTTCAAATGACTAATTCATCACAAAAAACTGCTGTTGTAACAGGAGCGTCGTCAGGCATCGGTGCAGTGTACGCAGACCGGCTTGCTCAGCGCGGCTACAACTTGGTCCTGGTTGCACGTCGCGAAGATCGGCTTCAGTCCGTCGCAGCCGCAATTAAATCAAAATATAGTGTGCAAGTTGACATCTTGTGCGCTGATTTAAGTACCGAAGACGGCTTGTCCACTACTGAGCAATTGCTCAAAGAAAAATCGTTCGACCTGCTCGTTAATAACGCAGGTATCGCCAGACTGGCTCCGCTTGCACATGGTCCGTTAAGTGATTCGCTCTCACAAATTGCCCTGAACATCACAGCGTTAACCCGGCTCACCCAAGCCATCCTCCCCGGAATGAAACAACGAAATTCAGGAACCATTATCAATATAGCCTCGGTGATGGCATTCAGCACCTTGCCTATGGGTGCGGTTTATAGCGGAACCAAAGCATTCGTACTGTCCTTTAGTCAAGTATTGCAGCAAGAACTCTCTGAAACAGATGTCAAGATACAAGTGGTGCTCCCAGCAGCGACTGCTACCGAAGTATGGGATAACTCGGGTGTGCCATTGTCAGCACTTGACCCCGCTGCTGTTATGCAGACAGAAAATATGGTGGACGCAGCGTTACAAGCATTGGACAACGGCGAGGTTGTCACTTATCCATCGGTGGCTGATGAGGGAATGATTTCACGTTTGGAGGAAGCAAGAGTAGCCGTCTTCGCGGCTGCGCAAACCAGCCAGGTCGCTCCACGTTTAATTTCGCAATAATTTTATCAATAAGATTTTTAATAAAGGCACAAAAATGTTATTTGAAACTTTCAAGCTCCGCGACGTTGATCTCAGCAACCGGACAGTTATGGCACCTCTTACCCGCAGCCGTGCTACAGAAAACAATACCGCCAACAGTTTAATGGCAGAGTATTACGCTCAGCGTGCGACCGCCGGGCTGATTATCACTGAAGGTACATCGCCGTCGCCTAACGGTTTGGGCTATGCGCGCATCCCAGCGTTATTTGAGGAAGACCATGTTAAAGGCTGGAAATTGGTCACCGATGCTGTCCATGCTAAAGGCGGCAAAATCGTTGTGCAGTTAATGCATACTGGACGCGTAAGCCATCAAGAAAATCTGCCAGAAGGTGCTGAAGTACTGAGCTCTTATGCAGAAGTCTGTCCAGGTGAAATCTGGACAGACTCCATGGGCAATCTTCCCTACACACTTCCGCGCGCGATGAATACAGCGGACATCGACGCGGCCGTCGCCGAATATGCTGCTGCCGCAGTGTTAGCAATGAAAGCAGGGTTTGATGGCGTTGAACTTCATGCTGCTAATGGCTACCTTATTGAACAGTTCCTTAACGCAAACGTTAATCGTCGTGACGACGCCTACGGCGGGTCGGCCGAACGACGCAACCGCTTTTTACTTGAAGTCACTCGTGCCACAATAAAAGAAATCGGTGCGAACCGGGTTGGCGTACGCTTATCACCATACGGTGTAGTCAATTCAACTGGCATCTATGATGGCATCGACGATCAGTACATTCCACTGGTCAAAGAGTTGTCCGGGCTTGGACTGATGTACATTCACGTTCTGGATCATGCAGCAATGGGGGCACCAGCAGTTCCTTCCGAGTTAAAAACGGCTCTGCGTGCCGCATTCAACGGTCCTTTCATCCTTGCCGGTGGATTTGACAAAATGAGCGCTGAGCAGGCTCTTACTAGTGGACAAGCTGATCTCATTGCAATGGGGCGACCATTTTTAGCAAATCCCGACCTGGTTGCACGTTTACAGCAGGATCAAGAATTGAATAAACCTGATCCCAGCACTTTCTATACGCCAGGACCACGAGGCTATACTGACTACCCACTGAAAGGATAGTCCATCGAAATTCAGCTTCTGTGTGCTCTTGATTTTTGCTCGCTACTAATTTTTTACCGTCAAATTAGTAGTTCAACATATACCGGAAGCTGGTTATGGCAGCCGTCACCCCATTGCGCTTTATGTTGCTTTCGGAGTGACCTCCATAGCGGTAGCAGCAGAGGTTTCGTACACGCTGGCTTTTTCTGGTCGGTCAGGAAAAATATCGCTAAGCTGTCTATACAACAGTATGCGATAAATTAAGTCAGTTTCAGCGCCTGCGTTCAGCATCTGACCAACTATCAGCGAAAGAAGATGGGCGATCATCATTCAAATATAAAGAAAGTAAAAAATGAAAGCACTTGTCCTGAAGCGGTATGGCAAAGCTGACCAAATTGAGTTTGCCGATGTACCAAATCCCTTGATCAAACCCAACGAAATACTAGTTCGCATTCATGCAGTCGGCCTGAATCCAATCGATTACATGATCCCCAAGGGCGCGTTCAAGCCCATGCTGAAATTTGATTTGCCCGCAACCCTGGGCAGTGATCTGGCTGGTACTGTCGTCGAAGTAGGAAGTCAGGTCACGCGGTTTAAAGCAGGTGATGCTGTTTTCGCCAGCCTGTTCGACCTTGGCAATGGCTCGCTTGCCGAATTCGCCGCCGTACCGGAACACGTGGCTGCGCTCAAACCTGCTAACCTGAACTTTGTTCAGGCAGCCTCTATACCCATGGTGGCATTAACTTGCTGGCAAGCTCTCAATGAGCGTATCAAAGTCACTCCCGGGCAAAAGGTATTCATACCAGCAGGCTCTGGTGGTATCGGAACGTTTGCTATCCAGTTAGCCAAATACCTCGGCGCACACGTTGGTACAACGACCAGTACCGCAAACGTCGATTTAGTTCGTAGTTTGGGAGCCGACGATGTGATCGACTACAAGAAGCAGGAATTTGAGAACGTGCTGAGCGGTTATGATGTGGTGCTGGGAACCGTCCGGGGAGATGGCATCGAAAAAGCACTACGTATCCTGAAGCCAGGGAGCAACGTTGTTTCGCTGATCGGTCCACCAGATGTTCCATTCGCCAAGGCGCGCGGAATGAATTTCCTGATGACGTTGATCTTCGGCTTGCTAAGCCGTAAAATTATCCGCCTTGCTAAACGGCAAGATAGCAACTACTCCTTCCTGTTTGTTCGTCCGGACGGCGAGCAGCTCGGTAAAATCAGTAAGCTCATTGAAGCCGGCACGATACGTCCGGTAGTAGACAAAGTATTTCCTTTTTTTCAAGCGAAACAAGCCTTGGCGTATCTTGAACAGGGACGATCAAAAGGTAAAGTGGTTGTGGAATTAGAGCAGAGATAATTCTGAGTTCGATCTGCAGCAACACTTGCACTCACCATAGAAAACGATCAGTACAAATCATCCTCACTAAAGACGAGATAGATCGCTGCACGTTTTTCCGAGCTACTTGCAGCAACAATTATCTCGCGAAACGTACTTCGCTCTCCCAGCAGTTGCCGGCATTTTCTGCCGGGGGAGCCCCTGTTTCAATCAGATGCTGACGAAATTGTGCGTTGACAGCGGGCCAAATGGCAGCGAGGCAAGTGGCCCACCAACATCGAGCGGGCCGAGGTCGATCGGGAAGAATCCGGCTATTTCCATGATGTCACGCACCTCAGCTTTTGCGGCAGCGTCGTCACCCGAGTAAAACAATACGCGTTTGCCACCTGCTGTTTTTGGTTCTTTCAGCACATTGACGTCGTTGTGGTTGAACGCTTTGACGACGCGTGCGCCAGGAACGAATTGCTGGATGATCTGACTCGAGTGCTTTCCGCCGAGATCGACCGCCTTGATCCCGTAAGCCGCGAGGGGATTGCTCGGATCGTTCGCATCTGGCGAGGTTGCGGGGTCGAAGAACTCTACGGGGTTAGTACCGTCGATCACAATGCGATCATTCCACGCTGGCAGGCTACCCAGTACTTTTTCTGCATCAACCCAGCGAACCGCGACCAGCACTATGTCTGCGCTTGCTGCCTCTTCCACTGTACCTGCCTTGATAGATGGCCCCAACTCTTTGACCAGCTCTGCCAGCGAAGCAGGTCCACGGCTATTAGAAATGGTGGCCGAGATTCCTGTGTTGGCGAGAATGCGGGCGAAGTTGGAGCCGAGCGCGCCCCAGCCAATGATACCGATAGTCATACTATTTCCTTTAAATCAAGTGAATAAACTGTTTGCTGAGTTGAATTTTAGGGTCTTGCTATTTATATTGTTAGTAGCATTCAACTATAATCAGTTTCAATTATTACTTTAAAATAAAGCCATGGAGACTCTCGCCAATCTGGAATCCTTCGTACGCAGTGCCGAGAGCGGTAGCTTTTCTGCTGCGGCACGTCGTCTCGGTTTGACACCGGCAGCAGTGAGCCGGAACGTTGCGTTTCTTGAGCGCAATCTTGGCGTTCGACTCTTCGCACGCAGCACGCGCGGTCTGACATTGACTGAAGCGGGCGAACGTTTTCGACTATCGGTACAGAGTGGTCTCGACAGCATTCAGGAAGCCATCGCTGATATTAAGATGAATGCAGGGGAACCGGCCGGTGTCTTGAAACTAAGTGCTGCACCTGGATTTGGTATGGATTTTCTGTTGCCTCTGATGCCTGCATTTCTCGAACGTTATCCCGGCGTAATTCCTGATTGGGTTTTTGATAGCCGTCCGCTGGATCTGATCGCGGGCGGCTTTGATGCAGCGATAGGCGCTGGCTTTGATCTGCCACCGGGTATGGTAGCGCGTGAACTGGCACAAATCCATTTGATTGCGGTGGCTTCGCCAGCCCTATTACGGGGTAAGCGTCATCCCAAAGATCCAACCGGACTTGCTGAATTCCCCAGTGTTGTGTTGCGCTCGCCATTGACTGGCCGCGTGCGCACGCAGGTTATGCGTAATAAATCAGGCCTCGAAGTCACGGCAAAGCAGCAAGCGGTCATGCTTGTCAACGATCCGGATGCACTCTGCCGCGCCGTGGTGCTGGGCCTGGGCATCGGCTTAATACCCGTGTCACACGCCACTTCACATCTGGAAAATGGTTCGCTGGTGCGGTTACTGCCAAATTGGTACGGCGATGTGGGTGCGATCTCGCTGTATTTCACTAGTCAGAAACTGTTGCCAGCGAAGACGCGCGCTTTTATCGATTTTGTTGTCGAGGCATTTAAGGTACAGAAACTGCCGCAAGTCCTCGCCACTCATTAGCGTACCGTTGAGCGTGCGCATTTTCGCAGTCTGCGTGGTTCTATGACCTGGCAAGTTATGAGGCAGCAAGCATATGCTGCTCAAAAGACGGTGCGATCATAGGGTGAGAAAACCTTAGGCGGCTGCAAAAAGGCACTTAGCCCCTGAAACCACATAACCTCGCGAAAATCTCCGCTAACGACAAGATCCTTGCTGCCCACTCCTCGGATGAAAGCCGCTTGACTATCCTTGGCCGAAAGGATCTCGAAGCCTTTCACCGCATCTGAGAATGTGAAAGTGAATTGTGGGTGCGGAGCAAGTCCAGAAAAGGAACGGATGGTTCCGGATCGGATCTCATAATAGCGACCAACGCCTGAAGCGGTGCAGATCTGGAACACCAGCACTTTTCCCTGAACGTAGCGTCCACAAAGAGGATTATTATTGATCTGTCGTCTTAGCAATTGGTTGAAAAACCATAACAATAATTTGAATTTCAGCATGGCGGCCTTTAGATATTTGATACGTCAATTGAAGAGATTGAATAGTGTTACCGTCACTCCGCAAGGAAGTGCACTGCGTGATACAGAAAGCGTTCTGGGTACTGGAACTGGGCTCCGTGCCCTGCCTCTGGATAAATAAAAAGCTGCGCATCAGGTATGTTGCGGGCCATATAAAATGAATTCACTGTCGGAATCATCACGTCATGCACACCATTGAGTATGAACGTAGGCTGATTGATAGTACGCAGATAAGCAAACGGGTCCTCCTCGGACAGTCGCGGCAAATAGTGCATATTGGCTTCGATCTGTGCGTTGGCAGCCTCAAGCGACGACGGAGGATCCTGATCAGCGCGCAGGTGGCGACGCTGCCAGAATTCACGCGAGGCCTGAAGCGCGCGCGGTGAGCGTCCAAAGAACAGATACTGGAAGTCTTCCAGTGTGGGCACTTCGTGTACGGCGGTAGTCAGTACCTGCGCCTCCATCTCTGGATCTCCACCACGCGGTCCAGTGCCAAGCAGCATGAGCTTGCGCACAAGATGTGGATGACGCCAACATAGATCCAGTGCTTGAAAACCTCCCAGTGAAAAACCAAGCAGGTCAATCTGCGACAGATTCAACGCCTGTACAAATTCTGCCGCGTCATCCGCCATGTCTTCGATACGTGTGCGCGGCTTACCGCCTGAAGAAGCGACACCCCGGCCGTTAAATAGAATGACCTCACGCCCTTCGGCAAGACCATCCGTAAGCAAGGGATCCCAATGATCCATGCCACCCCGAAAATGCTGAAGCATCAGGATGGGCGGCAGATCGGAGTCTGTATTTCCCCAGCGCCGGTACGCAAACTGCGTGTTAGCAATGTTTACGTAACGTGTGGGCGCGGTGTTATGGGTATCAGTCATCATTTATCGTCTGTTGAGTGGCGTTCGCCTTGAGATCGTCATTGCGTTAGATCGGGCGCTGTGCCGGTTAGTGATTTAGCGTGCCAGGAAGTCCAGGACGGATGGCACAAATTCGGCGTGATACTGAAATATGCCCCCGTGCCCCGCATCTGGATAAATGACGAGGGTGCTATTCGGTAGTCGTTGTGCGAGGTCGCGTGAGTTGGAAGTCGGTACCATACGATCCTGATCCCCATTCACCACAAGAACCGGCTGTGTGATTACCGACAAGTCTGCCGGAAGTTTGTTACCCCATGCTTTCAATGCCGCAAGTTGTGCCAGATATGCGGAGACGGCGATGTCCTTATCGCGGTCTTGCGAGCGCTCTTTCAATCGTGCAAGGAATGCCTTCCCTGCCGCGATGCCATCGGGGGTGCGGGTGAAGAATAAGAACTGCTTTGGGTCCTGGAACGTGATCAATCCACGCAAGATATCCAAGTTAGCAACACCCGCTACTGAACTGATCCCTTCACCGCCAGCCGGCCCGGTTCCTGCAAGGATCAGCTTGCGGACTAGCTGTGGATGCTTTAGTACGATTTCCTGAGAGACCATTCCCCCCATTGAAAAGCCGAACAGGTCAACCTGCTCAAAGCCCATAGCTTTGATGAAAGCGACTGTATCGTCAGCCATTTCCTCAATCGTCTCAGGCGTCGCACCGCTGGACGCGCCGATACCACGGTTGTTAAATACGATAACGTGATGTTTTGCCGCGATGCCATCCACAACGCGCGGGTCCCAGTTATCGAGTACGGCAGCTAGATGGTTGAGTAGCACCACTGGTGTACCACCATGTTGCTTTCCTAACTCACGATAGGCAAACTTGATTCCGGCAGCAGATATCGTTTGCGTCGGAGTCTTAGCCCAGGCGAATGAGGCATTGGAGGCATCGATAACTGGTGCAGGGTTGTCTGCCATCACAGCAAATGGTGTCACCAATGTTCCAACAACGATGGACGCGTGTAAAAGCGCTTTTTTTAACTTCATTACATAGTGCATGAGATGACTCTCCTGGTTAAATTTTCTCTGACATTTATTGTGGCTCTCATGTGAGGCACCTGATAGATTTCCAGACGCTTATTACAGGAATATCCAACTAGCCCAGAGGCCTGGCTCGTTAGAATGGGGCCGATATGTGTGTTGCCATAAAAATCAGCCATGTTGGAACCTCCTAATCAGATGTTCAAAAATCCGGGTCGCCAGCAAATATATGACGATCATAATATATTATGATCGTCATATATTCAACCATTCAATGATGCGATCTTAAAAAAATACGATGTGGCTGAAATTTCGTGCCGGATAAGGCAACATCACGGCTTGCGAACGGACTGGCGAACCGCTCGAACCGAATGCCCTGGCTCATCAAAAGATAAGGAAAGCTGACGATCCGGATCAGGCCCTGAATCTGGATAACATCGAAGTCATAAATGCGGATCCTCACGTAGTGCACCATGCGAACGAGAGAAAGATCGACTTCAATTGATTCGGTAACGTCGTCCCAGGTATGCGCTTGCTGTTCGCACGTGATTCGTCACCTTACTCTGGACTGAAACTCCGCGCAGCCCTATAGCTCGAATCACGCATCATTGCGATATCGTGGAAACCGGCAACGACAGCTACCGTTTTAAAGAGAGTGCCCAGCAAACAAAAAAGGAGAGAAAAACATCCAAGTTATCCACATCCCAGACGTAAAATAGTAACGAAAAGGGTGGGTCAAAATTCAATGCAAAGCTGGGTCAGTTTTAAATGCAAATCAACAGCCTAACCCTTGAAAACACAACTACTTGTCAGAATTAAGTAGACATTTATATCCCGAAGCGATTGAATAAGCATGGTTGCGGCCAGCAAGTGCTATCACTGCACTCCCTTCAGATACTTTTGACAAAAGTAGTTGCGCATAGTGAAAATCTCTGAATGTCTTCTCACGTCTTATGATTTCGTTCGTAAATCGACCGCCAGTGTCTTCCGATGATAGCAAGGGATTAAACCAAGTCGCGGGCGTTTGACGCCAATCGAAGTCAGGCCAAATCTTTCTAACTGCGACAGTTAGGTCGAAAATGTTTTTAATTGAGACAACATCGTCCAATTCCCTGGCGATTTGATTCCACATCCTAAGCTTTTCGAACGTCGCATCCTCGAGTCTCTCGCCTGAGGCCCTGTGTCGATCTCTTACGAGCTGAGCCTCGCGTAGAACCAATGTGAGTATGATCTGATCCGCGGAAAAGTACTTGCGTAGATTTACATAAAGATCAATATCGCGAGGTTCCAAAGGAAGTACGGTAACCCTGCGCTCCCTCGCTATAAATCCGAGGTAGCTCGGCTCGCCGCGAGTTGCTATGACGGACTCCTTTTCTTCCGGCAACTTGCGCAAGTAGGACACGTCATTTACCTCTATGTATGACTCGCTGGGCTTTTCTTTATCGAAGGTGCTTTCGATTAAGTTGAAAAGACTGCGATCCGGCGATGTAACGTGTGGCCCGCCTAAAAATATCAATTGTCCATTCGAAAGACTAGAAATCATCCGCACTTCGTAAATGTCGTCGCGTGGCTTCTGCGCACTTAGGTTTAGTGAACGTGTCCGTGCGATCGTTCCAATAGGCGCATTAACAGCGGTAGCGTTCTGCAATTGGAAACATCTTTCGAGTGCATCCGGTGCAAGCTCATGCCCCTGACTTACTTGGGCGTGCGATGGGAGACAAAACAGCAAACTACCCAACAAGCGCATTACAAATTTCATTGCGGTACCACCTTTCCTTGAATCTCTAGTGCAATTTAATACTACCTGATTAGTCACGACTCTCAGCCCCCTTGCGAATCTGCCGCTCACGCTTTGGCGCAGTAAGTGCAGCGTGACTGAGCAGGTTACGCAGAAGTTCCGCGAGGTTGAAGCGCGAGTTGAAGCGGTATGCGAAGGCACCGAGGTACTGTCGGGCGTACGTAAGCAGTTATTTCCGCCCGATATTACCCCGCCGATCCGCGTCATACAAGTCTGAGCGCAGAGAATTGTTGGCAAACATCTGTTTCCAGACGCGTGGCGTCAGCCGATGCACCAACGACGCAGGATGTTGACTGATACGCTGGAGCACATCGACAAAGTAGTCGTACGAATTGATATCATGCATACGGCAAGTCGTGATCAGGCTTTGGACGATCCCAACTTGCTTGGCACCAAGCTCTGTCCAACAAAAAATCCAATTCTTTCTTCCCATGGGAATAGCACGTAGGGCTCGCTCAAGATGGTTGGTGTCGATTGCGACATCAGGATCATCCAGATACACCGACAATCCAACCCGGCGCTCACGGATAGCGAGCAAGTCTTATTAGGCTTTGCGGGAAGTAAGCCCCCCGGCAAATAACCTATCGATTCGACAGCGCGCTAACCTATCTTTTAAGCTCGGACAACAAGTCAAAATTCCCGATTTTTCCCTATTCGACTGTGACACTTTTTGCTAAATTTCTTGGCTTATCAACGTCGGTGCCGCGAGCAAGGGCGGTGTGATAGGCGAGTAATTGTAGTGGCACGACGTGCAGGATAGCGGATAGTTGTCCGTAATGTTCAGGCAGGCGAATCACATGCACACCTTCGCTGGAGGTGATGTGCGAATCGGCATCGGCGAATACAAACAGCTCGCCGCCACGGGCGCGAACTTCCTGCAGATTGGATTTGAGTTTTTCAATCAGTGCGTCATTCGGTGCCACTGTTACCACTGGCATTTCTTTAGTCACCAGCGCCAGCGGGCCGTGTTTCAACTCACCTGCGGGATACGCTTCTGCATGAATATAAGAAATTTCCTTGAGCTTGAGTGCGCCTTCAAGCGCGATTGGGTAATGCAAGCCGCGACCGAGGAAAAGGGCGTTTTCTTTTCTGGCGAATTCTTCAGACCAAGCAATGATTTGCGGCTCCAGTGCAAGTACGGCGCTGACAGCCAATGGCAAGTGGCGCAGCGCTTTAATATGTTCGGCCTCGTCCGCATCACTAAGCCGGCCTTTGCTTTGTGCGAGTGTCAGCGTCAGTAAAAACAGCGCTACCAGTTGCGTAGTAAATGCTTTAGTCGATGCGACGCCAACTTCAATACCGGCGCGTGTGATATACGACAAAACACACTCTCTGACCATCGCGCTGGTGGAGACATTGCAGATCGTCAGCGTGTGCTGCATCCCCAGCGAACGGGCATGTTTTAAGGCAGCCAATGTATCTGCCGTTTCACCACTCTGCGAGATAGTGACGACCAGCGAATTGGGATTCGGCACGCTGTCGCGGTAACGGTATTCGCTGGCGATTTCTACATTGACCGGAATTTTTGCAATCGACTCCAGCCAGTATTTTGCGGTAAGCCCAGCGTAATAGCTGGTGCCGCAAGCGAGTATCAGTACCGAATCAATTTGCTTGAAAACGCCGTAGGCTTTATCGCCAAATAACTCAGGCATGATGCTGGTGACGCCTTCGAGTGTGTCACCGATAGCACGTGGCTGTTCGAATATTTCTTTTTGCATGTAATGACGATACGGGCCGAGTTCAGCCGCACCGCTGTGCGCATGAACGGTACGCACTTCGCGTTCCGCCGCTTTGCCATGCACATCGACAATCCAGCAGCGCTGCAATTGCAGATCAACGACGTCGCCCTCTTCCAGATAAATGATCTGGTCGGTTGTTCCTGCCAGCGCCATTGCATCTGAGGCGAGAAAATTCTCACCTTTGCCGACGCCAACGATTAACGGCGAACCCTGACGTGCACCGATCACGCGATGCGGCTCGTCCCGGCAAAATACCGCAATCGCGTAAGCACCCGTCAAGCGTTTCACTGCTTGCTGCACTGTCTCAAATAAATCGCCCTGATATAAATGATCAACCAGATGGGCAATGACTTCGGTATCGGTCTGGCTTTCAAAAACATAGCCGAGCGCTTTTAATTCGGTGCGTAATTCTTCATGATTTTCGATGATGCCGTTATGCACGAGCGCAATCCGATCGCGTGAAAAATGTGGGTGGGCATTGGCGGAAGAAGGCACTCCGTGGGTCGCCCAGCGCGTATGCGCGATGCCGGTAAAGCCGGATAAGCCACTCTGCTCCACCTGCGCCTGTAATTCGGCAACACGGGATGTGCTGCGTGAGCGCTGCAACTGACCATTGACATGCAAGGCAATACCGCAGGAGTCATAACCACGGTATTCGAGACGCTTGAGCCCTTCAAGCAGGATAGGCGTGATGTTACGCTGAGCAACTGCACCGACGATACCGCACATAATGACCTCGTGAATGTGAAAATAGAATGTATCTATGCTAATGTAGTTTGATTGATTATTTATTTCAAAATTTGAGTTATTATGAAATTTGTCGAATGACAAATTTCAATTTGATTTTTTATTTCACAACTAAATAAAAATTAATAATTTATTTCAATCATGACGATGTTAGATGAGCTTGATAAACGCATCCTGCAGCAATTGCAGCAAGATGCATCACTGACCAATCACGAACTGGCGCAGCGCGTGCACGCATCGGCACCGACCTGCATGCGACGGGTGAAACGCCTGATTGAGGAAGGTGTGATTGCGCGTCAGGTGGCGATTCTGACACCGGAAAAAGTAGGCGCGGGATTAACTGCGGTTGTCGAAATAACGCTGGATCATCAGGCAACAGAAAAACTGATCGAGTTTGAACAGAGAGTCGCTCTCGAGCCTGCCGTCCAACAATGCTACCGGGTGTCACCGGGGCCGGATTTTATTCTTATCATTCAAGTCGCTGACATGACCGCATATCATGCGCTGGCGCATCAGTTGTTTGCGACCCAGAGCAATATCAGAAACGTCAGAAGTTTCTTTTCAATTCTGCGCAGTAAATTTGAAACCAGAATTGCAATCTAGTCAGGAATCTGACCTGATGAGCGTAAAGTATCGCGCGGACGGACACTATCTTTCAGAAATTCTTTTTTGTAATAACGCTGAAAGCCTTTCCAGATCAAACCATCACTTGCAGCACGTTCAAAAATTTCCTGTAGTGCCTGCACATCCGCAGTGCTTAATGATTTTTTAGAAAAATAGACGCCGCTTTCACCCCAGTTCAATTCTTGCAGCGGCTGATATTGCAATTTATCTTCGAGATCAGTAACGCGTTCATCAATCTGTACTGAACCGGCGAAAATCGACGGCGCCATCAGCGTGTAATCGGCCGCACCGGACTTCAACAGACGGGCAACCGAGACCGGATCAGCTTCGAAGCGGAGCCGGTTCCGCTTCTGTAATTCCTTAAGAAACGCCTGATACTTTTCTCCGTAATCAAAACCGCGTACTACCGCTATTTTTGCCGCTTTCTGCTCCAGTAGTTCCTTGAAATTTTTTACAGGAATACTTTGCTCCTGAACAGAAATCAGCATCGCCCGATTAGAAATGAGTGGGATAAAAAACCCCAGCTTATCGCGCCTGGCCGTACGCGTTGCCGGTATAAGAATATCCGCATAACCATTTTCAAACATCATTTCAAGCCGGGCACGCGGCACAATTGAAAGTTCAAAATTACATTTTTCTTTTGCAGATAAATCACTCAGTATTTCAGGATACACCCCAGAAATATTTTCTCCGCTGACGATAACACTTAAACCTGTCGCAGCCAGGGGAACCTTCATAGTGCGAGAACAATTGCCATATGCTGCAGAAGTGCCGGCAAAAATAATCGTTAAACAAAAACACACTGTCTTGTGCAGAATTCGCATAGAAGAGCCTGTGGAAAAGCGGGATAAATATCCAAATACGAAGCTATTTTTTGTGACGTGAAATGAAAACTATAGTGCTGGATTTTGCAAAGAATAACAAGGAAAACAAAACCAAAAAATATTGTATCAATTGATTAATATAGCCTTAATTACATTATCTTTCACTTATCTCCGGCTTTAATCTTTTTCACACAGCGTGCTCAGTTTATCCAGCGATGAAATCCGGATAGAGCGATACCCGAGCCGGATCAATCCTGCTTGCTCAAAAAATTTCAATTCCTTGGAAAGGCTCTGGCGACTCATTCCCAGCATCATTGCCAGCGATTCCTGCGATACCGGAATATCCATTTTTTCTGACTCGCCTTGTTCTTTCTCGCTATTCGCCAGCAATACCAGGCGTCTCGCGACCCGCGCTCTGGCTGAACGTAAATGCGCATCTTCAACGATGCCGTACAACAAACGAATACGTTTCGCCAGCATCTGCGCAACGGCCAGGGCAAAGTCTGCGCCTTGCATCAGATGATCAAAACAGGCCGGAGTCATCATCAACACTTCAGCACGCCCAATCGCCGTTGCATCATGCGTTCTCGGTTTGCCATCAATCAGGGAAATTTCACCGAACCACGTGCCAGGCTCAAGAATGGTCAGTATCGCCTCGCGCCCATCTTCACTCAAGGTCGACATTTTCAGCTTGCCGCCCAGCAAAGCATAAAAACCGGCTGGCGCATCGCCCTGACGGAACAACATTTCACCAGGTTGCAGATAATGTTTTTCGCTGCAATCCAGCATTTCCTTGCGGGTCGCTGCGGGTAATGCCGCAAACCAGTCATCACCGACAAGTGAACTGAGTACAGAAGATGGTGGCATAAGCTGGATTCGTGGATAGTGGGCGCTGGATCGATACGGGTAATTGTAAAATATTTGACAGTTTGCTGCCGGGTGCGCCTGTATGGTGAGAGTACAAAAATTAAACAGGAGACAAAAATGCCTCATCGCGCTCATTTCCAGCGTATGGAAGACAGTACGCAACAAGACTGGCAACTGATAGCCGGCGAATTTATGCAATTCGCGCAAAAATTACCTGATCGCGTCATCCAGCATCTGCAGTTACTCGAAGGTGATTACGGCGGCTTCCCGATTGATCGTTACACCCACTCATTACAAACCGCCACCCGCGCGATGCGCGATGGCCGTGATGAGGAATATATCTGTTGTGCTTTGTTGCATGACATCGGCGACACGCTTGGTAGTTTTAATCACCCGGATATCGCTGCGGCAATCCTGAAGCCGTTTGTCAGCGAAGAAAACCTATGGATGGTGCAACATCACGGCATCTTTCAGGGGCATTATTTCTTTCACCATCTGGGTATGGACAGGGATATGCGTGAACAATTCCGCGACCACCCACACTTTGAACGCACCGCGGAATTCTGCGCGCTGTATGACAACCCGTCGTTCGATCCGCACGCAGAAACTTTTCCGATGATTGAATTTGAACCCATGCTGAAGCGCTTGCTGGCACAGCCCAAAAATACGATTTACAAAGCCGCAGTTACACCTAAACACCAATAAAAATGAACAGGAGACACCATGCAAATACCTTCCCTCAAAGATAAAGTCAGCCCCGAAGAATGGCAGTTACGGGTCGATCTGGCCGCCTGCTATCGCCTCGTCGCCGCTTACGGCTGGAGCGATCTGGTGTTCACTCACATCAGCGCGCGTATACCTGGGCCGGAGCATCATTTTCTGATCAACCCTTATGGGCTGATGTTCGATGAAATCACCGCATCCTCGCTGGTGAAAGTCGATCAGCAATGCAATAAGGTGATCGACTCACCTTTCCCTGTGAATCCAGCCGGTTTTGTGATTCACAGCGCGGTACATGCCGCGCGCGAAGACGTACAGTGCGTACTGCATACCCATACCAAAGCAGGGGTTGCGGTCAGCGCCCAGCGCTGCGGCATTTTGCCGCTTTCTCAGCAATCGACATTTGTACTCGCTTCGCTCGCGTATCACGATTACGAAGGCGTGGCTTTCCGCGACGATGAAAAACCACGTCTGCAAGCGGACATGGGAAATGCGAATTTTCTGGTGCTGCGCAATCATGGTCTGCTCACTGTGGGTAAAAGTATTGCCGACGCATTTTTATCGATGTACACGTTTGAAGCCACTTGCCAGATACAACTGGCGGCGCAGGCTGGCGGCGAACTGATTCATGTCAACCCGCAGATCGTGCAAGGTGTTGCGGAATCGATGCGGGTGCAGACCGGTGGTCTTGGCGGCGCATTCGTCTGGCCATCACTGATACGCAAGCTCAACCGCATGGATGAAAGTTATCAGTCATGAGCGGACAAAATAAAGTCATCGTCATTACCGGTGCGTCTGACGGCATCGGTGCAGAAATTGCGAGGCAACTGGCGAAATCCGGCGGCAGCCAAACCTCGCTGGTACTGGCTGCGCGTAATGAAGAAGCATTGAAAAAAGTAGCCGCAGAGTGCCAGACCTATGGCAGCGTGTGTCTGGTCGTCAAAACCGATGTCGGCGTCGAAAGTGAGTGTCGCCAACTGATCACGAAAACAGCAGAAACCTTTGGTCATATTGATGCACTCATCAACAATGCAGGTAAATCCGCGCAAGCCTTATTCAGCGAAGTCGCTGATCTTGCCTGGTATCAGGAATTAATGCGGATTAATTTCTGGGGCAGCGTCTGGTGCACGCATGCTGCACTGCCTTACCTGAAGCAAACTCGCGGGCATATCGTTGCGGTGTCCTCGCTTGCCGGACTCATCGGCGTTCCGGGTCGTACCGCCTACAGCGCCAGTAAATTCGCGATGAACGGCTTTTTTGAAAGTTTGCGCAGCGAAGTCAAAGAAGCGGGCATCAAAATTACGCTCGCCTATCCCGGTGTAGTGGCCACCCGCATCCGCTATCACGGCTATAACGCGGACGGAAATGTAGCAGGCAGCAGCGGTCTGAAAGAAGACGATGCGATGTCGATTGAAGAATGCGCACACCTGATCATTCAGGGCATGGAACATGGCAAGCGCGAAGTCGTCATGACAGGTAAAGGGAAACTCGGCCGCTGGCTCAAACTGATCGCTCCCGGTCTGGTGGAAAAGCTGGCCATGGCGGCACTGAAAAAAGAAGTACGTCCGCCGCAATAAAATAGCTTTCAACCGTCTCGCGACACCATAAAAAATGCCGGACAATATTCCGGCACTTTTTTATTCTGAAACTAATTTCCGCATCTGTTTTCTACGTCTGTCAGCCAGCACAGATTACATAGAAAACTGCCACTGAAAAAAGAAAAAACTCAGAAGCCCAACGACGATCGTCAGTAATTGTCTGCGGCTCAGCACGCAAACAATAACGGCAATCAGCGATGCCAGTAATTGCGGATTCCGCCAATGCAGCTCCAGTCCGTTGCCATGCGGTGCCAGTATCATCGGCGTGATAATTGCTATCAGCACGGTTACCGGTACAAAGCTCAGTGCCAGATTCAGCCATGGTGGAAAAACCAGTCTGTCACCAAGAATAAAAAACAGGGCTTTAATCAGCACCGTCACCACCGCCATACCGCCTATCATCAGCACGTAATTCATACTGCCACCTTCGTTCTGGCAGCGATGCGTGTCAAGGCCATGCCGACCGCGACACCAATCATTACAGCACTCAGCAAGCCTAGCTTATACGGCAATCCCTGCAACAGATAAGCACAACTACCGGCGGCCAGTGCGGCGGAAAATTGTGGAAACCGGTTCAGCTGCGGCACGATAATCGCAATAAAGGTTGCCACCATCGCATAGTCCAGACCCAGGGTTTGCAAAGCAGGAAACAAGGTGCCGAACAGTAAACCGACCAGCGTCCACAACTGCCAGTTCGCATACATCGCCAGACCGGAACCGAGAAAATACCAGTGCGAATAGCGGCGTTCTTCGCTGCTCAATGCTTGCTGATGGTAACCAGCAACGACGGCGAATGTTTCGTCCGTCAGCAAAAAGCCCAGACACCAGCGCCAGCGGGCAGATAAATGAGCAACATGCGGCAGCAACGTTGCGGCATACAGCATGTGGCGCAGATTGACGATGAATGTCGTCAACCAGATCACCAACATACCTGTATGACTAGCCACCAGGCCGGTTGCAATGAACTGACTTGATCCGGCAAACACCGACATCGACATCAATTGCCCATGCCACGGCAGCATAGGGCTGGTGGAAATCAGCGCGCCAAAGATCATGCCAAACGGCGCGGCACCGATCAGCATCGGTATCGTGTCACGCGCACCGCGCATCAGGCTGCGGCGCTTCTGGTCGCGTATATCGGGTAAATCAAACTGCATATCAGGCATCGTCATGCTTACTCCTTTGCCGCGAAGTATACATGGTGAGTGCAAGCTTCCGGTTTGGCATACGGTGAAATAAGGTCAAATGCGCGCGACATCAATGCAGGCAGAAATTCTAAGGAATAAAAAAAGCCAGCCTGGTATCAGACTGGCTTCAGGCTGGCTGCATATTCAACTCTTGCGACCCTTGCGACGCAGGTGCAGCTTATTTCTTTTGCTTCACTGGCCGCTGCCAGTTTTCTATCGTGATTTGTTTCGCTCTTGAGACGGTCAGCTTTCCTTCCGGCGCATCTTTCGTCAGCGTGGTACCAGCACCCAGCGTTGCGCCTTTGCCTACGCGCACCGGCGCCACCAGTTGGGTGTCGCTGCCGATGAAGGCATCGTCTTCGATAATCGTGCGGAATTTATTCGCGCCATCGTAATTACAAGTAATCGTACCCGCACCGATATTCACGCGGCTGCCAACGGTCGCATCACCAACATACGCCAGATGATTGGCTTTGCTATGCGCCGCGATCTGGCTGTTTTTGATTTCAACAAAATTCCCCACGTGCACGTCTTCAGCCAGCTCAGTTCCGGGACGCAAGCGCGCGTAAGGACCGATCTGCGATTGCGCGCCCACTTTGGCCTCTTCGATGTGGCAAAACGCCTTAATCGTTGCGCCGGCGCCAATATGCGCGTCTTTGATCACGCAATTCGCAGCAATCGCGACGCCATCTTCGAGTGTGACATTGCCCTCAAACACACAACCGACATCAATGCTGACGTCGCGCCCGCAGACCAGCTTGCCACGCACATCGATACGCGCCGGATCAAGCAGGGTTACTCCTTGTTCCAACAACTGCCTTGCGATATTCGCCTGATGTACACGTTCGAGTTCAGCCAGTTGCACTTTGCTGTTCACGCCCAGGGTTTCCCAGATCGCATCAGGCTGCGCTGATACCACCGCCACACCATCCGCCACTGCACGGGCAACGATATCGGTCAGATAGTATTCGCCCTGCGCATTGTTATTCGACAGAGTTGCCAGCCATTCCTTCAGCTTCACGGTCGGAACGATCATGATGCCGGTATTAATTTCAGTGATCTGACGCTCGGCTTCGGTCGCATCTTTTTGTTCGACGATACGACGGATCTCACCGTTTTCACGGACGATACGCCCCAGCCCGGTCGGATCGCTCATTTCCGCGGTCAGTATCGCCAGTTTGTCGTTGCCAGCAACGCTGATCAGACGTTGCAGGGTAGCTGCCGTCGTCAGTGGCACATCTCCATACAGCACCAGCGTAGGCTGACTATCATCAAGTACAGGAATAGCCTGTGCCACCGCATGACCGGTGCCGAGTTGCGGCTCTTGTCTGGCAAAACGCAAATCATCTGCTGCGACCGCTGTCAACACCTGATCACCGCCGTGACCGTATATAACGCAGATAGCTCCCGCATTCAGGCTGCGCGCAGTATCGATCACATGCTTCAGCAAAGGCTTTCCGGCCACAGAGTGCAATACTTTAGGCAAGGACGATTGCATGCGTTTGCCCATACCGGCAGCGAGAATAACGACGTTCATAAGTAAGCGTGTTTGAAAAAAAGGTGAATGAAGAAACCGCGCCAGGGACGCACTAAAGCGGCGAAATTTTAACATGCGCATGATCCCGCATTCGTTGAAAACGGGCGATACCAGCAAACAGACAGGCTGAATTAATCCGCTGCGGACGATGCACGGCGCTATGATGTCGGTTATCGACGCTCATTACTTTGCACTTATGTCTGCTGACTATCTTTCCGCCGAACAGTATTTCGTGGCAGCAAATCAGGCGATGGCGGCCGGTGAGCTATCACAGGCAGAGCATTTATTTCAAGAAGCGCTGCAAGCTGATCCTGCCTGCGCCGAAGCGATGGCGAACCTCGCTTATCTGAAAACGCAGCTCAGACAATACGATCTCGCTGACCAATACTACCGACAGGCACTCAGTTTATTGCCTGATAATGTACAGATCCATCTGAACTATGGCGCTTTGCTGATGTTGCAGTATCGCTTTGATAAAGCCGAAAAACACTACCGGCAAGCCTTACAGATCGCACCGGCATCAGCGGCGGCTTGGTCAAATCTCGGCGTGCTGCTGGCGAGCACGCAGCGTGAAGCTGAGGCCGAAGAATGTTATCGCAACGCATTGCTATGCGATCCGGCGTATCAAAAAGCCAGTTTCAATCTGAGTTATATCCTGCTGAAACAAGGGCGTTATGAAGAAGGCTGGCAAAGGCTGGAAGCGCGTGCGCAGGATGCGGTGCTGAATACGTATTTTCACTTTCCGCGCTGGCAGGGTGAAGCGCTCAGTGGCAAGCGCATACTGATTGCCTATGAAGGCGGCTTTGGCGACATGATGCAATTCTGCCGCTATGCCAGTCTGCTCAAAGCAGCCGGTGCGACCAGTGTCAGTCTGGTTTGCCACCCACCGCTGACGCGCTTGATGCGCAGTCTGCACGATATCGATGAAATTTATTCTTATGAGGATGACGTGCCTCACAGCGGCTGGGATTATTGGGTGCTGCCCATGAGTCTGCCATTTTTGTGTCAGACCCGTTTGCATAATATTCCCGCCAGTCTGCCGTATCTTTATGCCGATCCGACACGCTCAGTGTCATTACCCGGGCTTGCACCTGATGCTCGTTTGCGTGTCGGCCTGGTGTGGCAGGGAAATCATTTATTCGATAACGATGCGGCGCGCTCCATCGTCACGCCGGAAATATTGCACCCACTGTCAGCTATCAGCAATGTGCAATTCATCAGCCTGCAAAAAGGAGCGACGGACGAACAACTGCGCGCGCTGCAGGCGCAACTGCCCGTCGTTGACGCGGCACCTTTGCTACATGACTTTGCTGATACGGCGGCGCTGATACAGCAGCTTGATCTGGTCATCAGCGTCGATACTGCGGTGGCCCATCTGACAGCCGCAATGGCGAAACCATGCTGGGTGCTGCTGCCGCATTATCAGCCAGACTGGCGCTGGCTCAGCAAGCGCACTGACAGCCCGTGGTATCCGGAAGTGATGCGCTTATTCCGCCAGCCAGCGATGCATGACTGGGCGTCTGTGATTGCTGAAGTTGTTACCGCGCTCAACAGCTTACAAAAACAAAACCCGGCGTGATCTGCGTCAACGCCGGGTTTTGTTTGTGGTCTGAAAAAATCAGACTTTTTTCAGGTAACAAGCTTTCAGCATATAGCTGCCGCTATCGGTTTTGCAATCGACTTCATGGTCGCCACCAACGATGCGTATGCTCTTGATTTTGGTTCCCATTTTCAGTGTTGTGGAAGAACCTTTCACTTTCAAATCCTTGATCACCACCACGGCATCGCCATCAGACAAGACATTACCGTTTGAATCTTTGACGATACGTTCATCATTATCATCGGCGCTGGCTGCGGCGACCATAGGCCATTCGTGACCACAATCGGCACACACATAGTTTTCGCCGTCAGGGTAAGTATTTTCCATGCCACATTGTGGGCAGGCAGGTAAGCTGGACATAATTTCTTTCAACAATTGCGGATAAGTGTCCGTATTATATCCGATCAACCCCGTAAAATCGGCGTTATTGAGGTACAACAATCTCCCGTACCGAAGGATAAGCGAAGTCCACATCATGAAAACCATCGGTACGGAACGTCGTTTCCCAGCCGCCCCAGTTCACCAGTTTGCCGTACTGACCCGTGCGTTTTCCTTCTACATCAATGTATTCGCTGAATAAGCGCCAATTGTTTTTTGGCAGGCCGG
Organism: Undibacterium sp. FT79W; assembly: GCF_014284215.1. Classification (NCBI taxonomy): domain Bacteria; kingdom Pseudomonadati; phylum Pseudomonadota; class Betaproteobacteria; order Burkholderiales; family Oxalobacteraceae; genus Undibacterium; species Undibacterium sp. FT79W. The sequence continues at coordinate 129,519 of NZ_JACOGB010000003.1, forward strand.
TGCTGAGATCGAAAGGGTCGGTATCAAGATACAAGCGATGAATCACGCGCTGAGTATCGTGCGGGTCATTCCAGCTGATCAGCTTCATGCCTATCCAGACATTCTCCTGCAAGGCAGCGGTAAACTCGGGTTTGAGTGTCACGTAATCGTAGCGCGGATGCCGCAGCTCTTTACCGAAACGCGTTACGCTGCCGTGTCCCTCAGGTGATAAAGTCAGCATGACACAGGAAGCCGCATCCGGATTTTTATCGCTATGTGCGCCGCCTCTGATTTTCAGCGAAATCTGCGCGCGTGCCGGATCAAGGATCTGATGCACCCGCATAAAGATCGTCATTTCCTGATTTTTCAACTCGGCCGGATGGCTCAGAAAACCGCGCTGGTTTTTCCAGTTAAATTTTTGCTGGCCGCCGCTGGCGTAGATATGCAAACGGCTGCTCCAGCCTTCTCCGCCGCTGGCGTAACTGAGCGGGTGCGACGGCAGATTCCAGAATTCGAGCGCACCATCCTTGCCTGCGGTCGCTTTGGTTTTTTTCTCAATAACGAAACCACGCGTGCTGTTAGGATTCCGTTTACCGAGCCGGAATTGTGCACCCGGTGCCGACGGGTAAAACATCAACACATGGTCGTCATCAAACAATTCAGCAATCGAGGGAACCTGCGCGCCATCCGGCTTTTTATCTTCGGCCTGAATCGCAAACGGCAAAGCAAATGTCGCCGCCAGTAATAAAGAAAGAGAGCGGCGGCGATGATGATGTTGAAGCGGATGAAGCAGAGACATGTCTTTTCCTTGTGACGATGATGCCGGTACGGCGACAGAATATATCAGCGGCGTCTGCCTTGTTTTGGCCAGTATTGAAACGCTTCTTCATGAACCTCGATATCGACTTCCATCACCCGCGCCTGCAAACGTTCCTGCACATCAGCGACTGCTTTGTTATACACCAGAGGGCCGATTTCTTCGAGAAAAAAACTCAGCAAACCATCCGCTTCCAGACCGCTGACAGGTTCGGGGAAATTTTCGCGGCAATAGCGCTCTATTGAGGCAATCGCTTCTTTGCGCGATTCTTTAGCAATCTGGATAGTCATGGCAGAAAAAGAAAGAATAAAGGCAGGCAGCATACTATGCGGCCTGCCTTGCAATCAACAGCGGAGGATATCAGCGTAACACCCATATCCAGCCATCAAGTTATTTAACGGCACCTGTCTGCGCCTGATGGCGCTGTACCGTATCGACAATCACGAGTTCAGTTTTCCTGACTTCTTCAATTGCGTCTTCGAGTGAAATTCCGGCGCCACGACGTAGTGCCGAGGCGGCCGACATCGTATTTCCCGCCAGCAGATATTCAATCACATCCTGCAACACCGCGTCCGGCATTTCACGCTGAAACAGGTGCGCGACTTTCTCTTTAAAGAAGGCAAATCGCGGCGGCGTCAGCGCATAACGTTTCGATGCCGCCGTACCGGTCAGACCTGAGGGCATTTCATTTGCTTCAACGACCGGCTCTACTACTGCATCTGCTTTCGTGCTCTCAGCAACCGCCGCAGGAGCGACTGGCGCGGGCACTGGTGCAGGTGCAGGTGCAAAGACACGTAATAAATCGTTTTCTAATTTGGCGACCAGATCGTCTGCAGACTCATAAAAACGCACATCCTGCGTCTGACTCAGGTGTGACTTTAATTCACTCAGAGACAGCGCCGGTGTTCTGGTATCCACATGTTTAGGCAATACCAGATGCTCATCTTCATCCATGATGTAAATCAGTATCGGCAAGCCCGCAGCCAGCGCCGCTTCGTATTCAAGCTGCACCAGCGACTTGCCGGTGGTCGCATCCACGTTGCCATACACCATGCCGAACACGCCCACATACGCGGATGCCTGACGCACCAAGCGCAGCCGCTCAGCAAGACCGGTTTCCGGCGCTGCCAGCACAACTCTCAACGCAGGCGAACCTGATTTCGCCTGTGACAACGCGTCAGCTATTTTATTTCTGTGTAACGCCAGGTCAAACGGCGTCGAGCTGATAAACAGAGATGCGCTCATACAATTTCTCACGAAAAAATTAATCCACAACGAAGGCAGACCATTGCATATAAAAATGGTCAGTAACAGCCTCGCCACCGAAACCGACACCGGCACTTGATACTAGCACGAAGGGAGAAGTGGATGAAGACAGTCCGGTTGAATTCCGCTTGTAACAGCGACGGTGCAACAGACATCTGGCACCACATCCAGCGCAGTCAAACTGTCTCAGATACGCGCCGAAATCAGAAATTACCCAGAAATTTCAATGAATTGGGGGAGTATGTGTATTTTTGTGCCTGATGTCCTTATAAACAAAGGCTGTTAAAAAATACTCCCCCCAGTATTTTTTGGGTCAAAAACATGCCTGACCAGGCTGGCTGGCCTCATGCTGCAGCCCACTGTGGGCCTGAGTAACAAAATTGATCACGGCAAAAAACACCAAAGTGCGACCTCACAGCAAAGAGCCGGGATCAGCCCGCGTTTGTCTGACGAGCCGCGTAATGTAATCAATTCTGGTCAGGCTGCACGTTTATAGCGTACATTGAGTCACGCAATTGAATCACGCAAAATTCCAGCCACATTCCCTGTCGGTCCCGGGTTAATGCCTTGCCACGCAGTATTCACCCCGAAAGACATCTGTGATTGCCCTTGCACCGTACACATCCTCTTCAACGCCAGACCAGCTCAACGATACTGTTCATGCCAGCCTCTGTGACAATCTGGCGCAACACGGCTGGTCACAGCACAATCTCTTTTTAACGCCAGCGCTGGCGCTGACACTGGCAACAGAATGTGTGGCATTACGACACAACGATCATTTGCATTCTGCGCGGGTGGGGCGTGGTGACACGCCGACACTGCAAACGACGATACGCAGTGATCAGATCGCGTGGCTGCAAGCCGGACAATCCGTCGCCTGCGATGCCTATCTGCTGCTGATGGAACAACTGCGCATGTCGCTGAATCAGAAACTGTATTTAGGGCTGGAAGAATACGAAAGCCATTTTTCTTTTTATCAGCCCGGCGCTTCGTACAGCAAACACTTGGACCGCTTTCATGACGACGACGCACGTACTATTTCCGTGGTCATTTATCTCAATCAAGACTGGCAAGCAGAACATGGCGGCGCGTTGCGCCTGCATCCGCAAAATTTACCGACACAAGATATCTCGCCCATCGCTTGCCGCATGGTCGTTTTTCTATCCGCAGAAATACTGCACGAAGTGTTGCCCACCACCCGCAACCGCATGTCGCTGACCGGATGGTTCCGGCGGCGTGACTGATGTTGGATAGACAGATTTTATGTTTTCCACCTGCATGGTTGCTTGCTTATTGTTTCTGAGCTGATAGCAATCGAGAGCACATCACTCAAACGACAACCGGACAGGAAAATCCATGACACAGGCTTTCCCTCCGCATTTTGCTGGTTTAAAACGTATCAGGTACAAGAGATTTGCCGCGAATCTGGTCATTTCCGGGCTAGGCGACTGCAAAAGCTTAACTTCTTGAACCGCTCCCTCGGCATCCACGGTCGCCAACATGCTGAGCTGTCCGCGGTCATACAACTTATTATTTGCTTCCCGCAAGGGTTCATAGATCATCTGCAGGCCTTTCAGCGGGAACGGAGGTTCATCACCCTCTGCAATGTGCTCATACAAAGAATTCAGTTGTGCTCTGTCGGCTGCGGGTAGCTTCTCAAACGGCAAATTCATCGCGACCTTAAAACCAGTGACCTGGTCACGCCGGATATTAGAGCCTGTACGCACCTCATCTTTAATGGAGTATTGAGGTTTCACTTCCTGCGCCAATCCAAGAGAAGATGCCAGTAGCATAGGCAACAGCGCAAAGATTGCGTGTCTGGAATTGTGGCTCATATGAACTCTGATTAGTCTAAAGTATTAAATTATAACTATTATCAGAATGAAAATATGAGCGCATGGTATTTTTTCATGCATTTACTACAACCTATGCAGCAGTAAAATGCATCGGTATATCGATGCTCAGCGTAACATTGAATAAGAAAGCACGGAAGCGAACGCCTTACCCAAAAGGCCTCCGATCAGACTTCCGGCAATCAAACTGCCACTGAAGGCTGCGGCAATCCCAAGCGCTAAGCCAACCGGAACAATACCTTCCCCCCATCCCACAGCCGATCCCGCGATATCGCCCAAGGCACCGCCAAGATTGCCGCCGACCACCAATGCAAAAAAAGCTGATGGTAATAAAATTATCAATGCTCCGATGACTGCCCCCGCCATTACAAAATGGGGTGGAGTGAATAACTGAGGCCAAACAAGAACGAGTGACTTGCAGGCCATATAAGCACACAAGCCACCACCAACGATACCCAGCGCTGTCGCCAACATCATGATGTTTTCCATATCTGCTTCCTTCCTTGTTTTACATATGTAAAAACTCAAGCCGCTCAATTGTTCTGGCTGTTCGCAGCAACTGCCGCTTTTTGTAACTCGTCCTCGATATTGCAGCCTGGTACTGCCTCAGTCTTATCCACGACGAGCGACCAATCAGCATCCATAGCTAATTGTCGTCTGGCCGCGAGGAAGTAGCGAGTACATGGCTCAACCTTCAATGCAAACGACTTCTGTACACCGTTTCTCGCACCGGAACCTGGCGCAGCCTCGAACACGATAGAGCGTGATCCCGGAGATATCTGAATCGGCTTGCTGGGGCGGGCGAACTGAATGCTCCCGTCCACTGAAACGATGCGCACGGGGTAAAGCGTAAAATCTGTCAGAGTTTGCGGCGTTCCCTGGATAAAAGAAAGTGGAGCAGAAACGCAAGCGGTCAAATTAGTCACTGCGACAAATACTAACGGCAGTAACCCTGTATGAAAATGTCTGCTCATGTGATTCTTCCAATGACTAAAATATCGTTTGTCGGACACAGTAAAAAGTCAATTACTCAAGACAACTCTTTATCATTTCCCCATGTCCACCATGATCTTGTCGATTCAGATCATTTACAAAGAATGCATTCCCAGTTAATTCTGAGTAAGGATTTTAAAAGAAAAAAAATGAAATTTCGTCGCATACAAAAATAGGCGTCACGCCGACGATGGGATCGAACAGCTTCAAAAATTGCCTCACTGAAAATATAAAAAAATTAATATTACATTTTTTTAAGCTACAGGCTACTTTTTTTAATTCACGACGAAAAATGTCAGTCATTCTTTTTCAGAGAACGACCACCATTACCGATAGCAAGTAACTGGCGTTCAATTTCTTTGCAAAAAGCGAAGGCATCAAATGCGGGGGTAAAACGTGAGGCAACGGTGGCGCACTGCGTCCGCACGGTGTCAGAGGTGCATAGATGGTGCAGGCTGCGGGCCAATTTGCGAGGTCGTAAGCGTTTCGCAGGAATCACCTGGCCAACGCCGATCGCGGCAATGCGGGCACCGTTATCAAACTGATCCCAGGCAAACGGAACAATGAGTTGCGGGATACCTGCGCGCAGCGCTTCAGCGGTAGTGCCAATGCCTCCATGATGTACAAGTGCGGCGACATGCGGCAACAACGCCTTCAGCGGCACATACGGCTGCCAGATGACAGAGGCAGGCAGCTTCGATGGTATTTGTGCCTGCTCGCGCGTCAGAAAAATCGCACGCCAACCAGCGCTTTGTGTCGCCGCCAGTGCATACCTGAAAAAATCCACCGCATGGAGATTGCCCGTGCCCGGTGTAAACACTACCGGTTTTTCACCTGCGGCAAGAAAGGCCGATAAATCCGACGACAAAGCATCTTGTTTGCTGCTTTCAAATAATTGGAAATCGCCTTCAAGCAAGGGACGCGGCCAATCAGGCATCGTTGGCGCAAACCACGACGGAAAAAGCGTTACCGCCAGATCCGGCGTCTGGCTGATATGCGTCAGAAAAGAATCAACTGCTGGTAAACCCAAAGGCAGGCGCACCGCATTGATGTGACCCAATGCAACCGGGTCTACCCATTTCTTTTCTACCAGATGCCAGAGCGCACGTCGCCAGCTCATCGGTACCCAGCGTGGCACAGAGACGTCACCGATATGCAGTGGGTCGTGGCAAGTCCGCAAATTCGACGGTGCCAGATAAGCAGCAGCCACAGACGTCACCAAACCCAACTCGCGAGCGATGATGGCGCCGGGAACTGCGAATGGATGAGCGATCACCATTTTCGGTGCGGTGGTGGAAATCGATCGTATGCTGGCGATAGTCTGCTGCAGACCTTCACCATAATTCGCCATCAATGCCGCAAGACCTTTGCGCGGATTCCAGATATCCGGATTGCGGAGAATACGCAGAAATTCCTCGTCTGTGCCAACGCCGATAAACGCCAGCCCCGCATCCCGCACCATGTTCTCATAATAAGAATGGCTGACGAACGTCACCTGCCGCCCAAGCGATTGCAAGGTTTGCGCAATGCGCATCATCGGATGCAGATCACCGTTGGTGCCCACAGTGATGACGATGTAGTGTGGCGTGGTTTCAGACACAGCGGCAGACTTTCAGGTAAATGCCGACAAACAGCAAACAATTTTTTACGGCACAATCACTCTTTTGCCGTACACGGAAAATGAATACGTCAGACAGCGCCCAACTGGTTCACGACTGTCGTGTTATCAATGAAGCTTAATGAACGAAATAGCCTGTGACGCGCCAGGTGCCATCTTTGTCTTTCATCGGCGTCACGACCTCAATGGCCCCATTCTTATTCTCGAATGTGGTTTCAAATTGCACGGTCACATACTCACCCTCAGGTGCACCTTGAATATTTTTTTTATAATCAGCCGATTTGACTTTGCGAAATTTCGCCGCACCCAAAGGGCTGCGGAGACCTTGTATCGCATCAAGCCACTTCGATTTCTCGACCATTCCCTTAAACACGCTGCCGGCCTGATCCCAACTCGCGGCGTAATCACCGGCATCGACCACCTCAAGCCACTGCGTTGCTGCTGTCTGAGCCAGAGCAACGCTATCGGTCTTCTGCGCATACACCGACGACAAGGACAACATGCCGACAGCAAAAGCGGCAACAGTAATGAATTTCATAACGACTCCTGAGATTGAAAAAACGATCTGACGTGTGCTGGTGTGTGCTGATCAGTTTCCTGAGGTGACACCAATTTCTTCCCATCTTGGCAGTTGGTATTTACGGCGCCCGATTGCGTAATAGCTTGCCATAAAAAACCAAAGCAACACCCGGCAATTACTGCACCAAACGGAACAGACGATAATAAAAAGAGCGGTCGATATAACGTTGCTAGCCACATAAACAGCCCCAGCATCACACCAAAATAGACTCCGGAAATAAAAAATACTGGCCAGAATCGCGCAAAATGTGGCGGCGAACAATCAATACCCATGCGCCACAGGAGCCGGACTGCCGGAGGCGAGTAATTCGACACCTGCATCCCCGTTTTACTCAGTATCTGCAGCGCCAGCTCCCGGCGGGATAATGTACTCATTGAACTCTCCTGCTTCTATCGAAATTCAAGCGAACAAGCTAACAGAACGGTGCGTCATCAGCAATCATGCCAAACACAAGCACACTTCTTGCGCTGTGTATGTCTGATAAACGAAAACATCCATTCCAATATCAGTTCAGATGGCAGTTCTCAAAAATAGTTCGAGACTTCGATCAGATTTTGATCCGGGTCACGGAAATACACAGAAACGATAGACCCCGTTGCACCGGTTCTTTGTATCGGCCCCTCGGTCACTTTTACTCCGGCAGCCTCAAGTTCGCTGACAACTTGATTGACCGGCGTTTCACTGATCAGACAAAGATCGACGGAACCCGGTGTCGGCCTCGATGCTTTCGGCTCAAATTCTTTCCCGGCCTGATGCAGATTCAATTTTTGCTGACCAAACGTGAGCGCTTTCCGGCCTTCGCCAAACGTCACCACGTCCATACCAAGCACCTGCGAATAAAACTGACACGTGACATCAATGTCAGCAACCGTCAAAACGATATGATCAATGCGGGAAATTTTCATGTCAGACAAGCTTGAAATAAAAAAACAAACATACTACCTGATTGATATGCGAGCGAATAATGAGTCAGCACCGCAAACTCACGCTGTCATCTCAATCGTCGAGACGATCACCACTGAGCTGGCGTTTGTAATCCTTATATTCTTTGCGCGTAAACCAGATCGCAAACAGCACGACAAATACCGCCAACAGGGTAATTTCAAATTTCAGGAACAATTCATGGCTCCAGGGTGCAAACCACATTTGCAGCAAAGCGAGAAAAACACCAGCAATAAACAGCACCATACCGGCCAGAATAAGTCTTTTCATTTTTGCTTGCGCTCCACAATCACCGCTGTACCGTAGCACAAAACCTCGGTCACACCGCGCATCACTTCGGTGGCGTCATATTTCATACCAACAATGGCGTTGGCACCATTTTTTTCCGCCTGCGTACACATAATCCGGTAAGCGTCTTTGCGCGCCTGCTCGCACATATTCGTATAAATCGTGATGTTGCCACCGACGATCGTCTGCAAACCGCCGAAGAAAGAGCCGACGATAGAGCGTGAACGCACGACGATGCCACGCACGATGCCTACGTTTTCCTTAATCTCATAACCGGGCAATTCCAGCGTCGAGGTAATCATTTTTGCGTCCATATTTTCCTTTTATTAAATTCGTTGTTGCAATCAAAACCAGTAGTCGCCGACGCAGCGTCCGTCTCGCGGCAAATCATCGAAAGTATCCAGGCCATCAAAGTGATCAATCGGAATGTTAGCGATCGGTACTGGTTCAGTCAGACGTAAATTGACAGCGACACGGCGGCGGCCATCTTCTTCAGGAATACGCGCCAGCCAGTATGCGACGCAGCCACAATGAGCGCAAAAGTGAAATTCAATCGCCCGCCCGCGGATATATGCGGTGGTTGGTCCGTGAACACGTATGCCCTCATCAATAAAATCATATGCCCACAAAGCACCATACCGCCGGCATACAGTGCAATTGCATGTGGTCGCCCCTTCCGGCATACCGCGAAATTCCCAACTGACAGCACCACAATGACAGTTACCTTTTAACATGGAGTCATCCTTTCAGAGCTTGCGGATTAAGGCGATTAAGGCGGTTACGATAGTTACGGTGGTCAGATTAGCTGACCCAAGCTTAATACATACTCCCCCGTGTATATTTTAAAGCCCTTTAAATTCAATGACATCAGCGCCTTTTATGTTAAAAGTGGGGGGAGTATGTATATTTCTGGTGGTATTTCCGGCGCTATTTCTTTTACGTATAAGCAGGTACAGCGTCTATGGTAAATCAATATTCCCCGGTAACGCCAACAGCATTTTTAAGACGTTTCCCGATGATATGCGTCGTTGAATGTATGCGTCTGCTGCAATGCGCTGTGCCGTACGTGGCTATAATCGGCCTCCGTTCATGCTGACGCCCGCCCTGACATTTCTACACCCCACAAAGATGATTTTATGAGTAATACCGAATTAGCCTATCGAGCGACACTTGCCGAAGCCTGCGACTGGTTGCAACAGCAAACTGGCAACGCATGGAATTTGCCAGCCTTAATCACCCACGGCGTCACGCCTTATGTCTGGCTTGATTACTCAGATCAATATCCTGAACTATTTGGCGACGCCACAGGTGGTTATGCCGCGCCGATATTTTTCCAGGACGATACCCAACGCCTGGCGGCGGGCAGTGCCGATGTGCTGATCACCATGACCAAAGACGCCGACAAGATTGCGATTCAATTACCACCACCGGGCATACGCGCACCACTGCACGACTTGCGTTTTTTGCGTAAAGACTTAAGTCGTCTGGTGGCACAATTAAAAACCGCTGCCTTGCCTGTCAAAGAAGAAAAAGTAATGGCGTTTGAATCACAATCAGGCATAGATAAAGCGCAGGTCTTGCTGGCTTTTGGTCATCTGGTCAAAATCAATATGGAAAAAGCCCTGCTCAGCGGCGAAGCGATTTTTGGTGATGAGGGTGCGCGCGTCAAAAGCAGCGCCAAAGGTGCTAAAAACAAATGGCGCTGGAATCCAGTCACTCTGGCATTGGGTTTGAATGATGTCTATCGCGTTCCTATGCCGCGCCTGAAACGCACATTTGCAGAGCACGATTTCTTAATACCATGGATAGCACAGTGGAATGAAACCTTAGCGATTTTAGGTGAATGAGGACACAGAAAAATCTACATTCTTTTGCGGCAAAATTCTGATGCAAGGCAAATGAGCGGGCAATCGCAACCTGAACTTTTCAGCGCATCCGTCATTCCACAAAATAGCGGATCAGGCGCTTGATCACACCTATTGCGACTACGCCCATCCCCAGCATGATTCCCATCACCATTAGCAGCCCCAGACCAATAGGATTGCCATCAGCCGGCCCGAAAATAATATACAACTGCAGCGGCAGATAGCCCGCCACTGCAATGAGAATGCCAACAATCAGAAATTTCGATAAAGGCCAGCGTCCGTCATCGGTCATTTTTTTATCCGCCATCTGAGAGACTCCCGGAATCTATTCACGACAAGCAGCCAGCCTGCTATCGCGCCGTTAATGTGCCGCCGTTGGATCAGCTTGCGTGGCAGAATGGAATAACAATGCAGAAAGAGCGCTAGCCCAAAGAATCAAACCCGCGCCCAGACAACCGACCGGATCAGCAGCACCCGCCCGGGTAAGCTGCGGATACGCCAATGCCCAAGCCATCATCGCAACACCAATCACAGTATGTCGCCTGCTGTGAAACACTTTGGCCAGTGGGATGAAATGCGCCCCGACAATAAAGATGAAGGCAGGCACAAACCATTCAGGGTGCCCGATATTCTTCGCAATATTCGCCGCCAAAAAAATGGCAACGCCCTGAACAATATTGACGATGTTAAAAATGCGCTGCTCTTTTTTATTTTCAGGCGACTCAGCAGCGGCCGCATGCGCCTCACGATTGCGCCGGTACTGCCAGAAAGCCGCAAAAAACAAAGCCAGCCCCAAGCCACCAATCAACACCCACAACACAGCAGCCTGTGCAAAACTTCTGGCAGCCCAGAAAAACAACCAGCCTGAGCCGAAGACCGAAAAAATCATGGCACCGATAGCAGCGCCAGCGCGAGAAGCAGATTGTTTTTCCATGACTTTCATCCTGTTGAATATCCAGACACTGCCAGCATTATTTCCCCCTGGCCTTTGCCACAGTGCCATCTTTTATCAGCGGGATCAAGCCATACACGGTGCGCTTACTAACCTACGATGTCAGGAGCCTGGTGAAGAATGGTTCCCTTGCCGTTTAGGTTAGAGGACTGCACGGCTCAGCACTCGTTAGGATTGATGCTGATCGGTTGGCTTGCTTCTCGTGTAGCCTAGGTCGTTTCCGTCGCACTCATAGATATCGATCTTAGTATCGAGAAGCACCAGCTGGTCGATGAACTCGACACGATATTTTCCTGATTGACCACGCCAGACGGCACTATCACCTGCTTGAGCGAGATTGCAGCAAAGAGCCAGAGAACTCTAACGACAGTTGACCGTGAGAGCACACTTGGAGACCTCGAACGTATCAGTAAGTAGCACGGAGAGAATCAATCAGCGAAGCTTGCTAGTGTCGGCTTGCCCAAGTAGTTAGGCGAGTGACAGATGCTGCTGAATTTGAGTTACTTATAGAGAATTTTCATTTTTAACTTAAAGCTAGGCACGTATTTTTTCACAAAGCTACCTTATGCCCGCATACGCAGAAACAACCTCTTGCACTTCTGTGAAGTTTGTATGGCGCCGCCAGTTCCAAACACTCGGACTATTCGTACATTGAGCGTACATATACCTTAAAAACTGCGATGGAAGTAGCGGCTTATTGCAAATATAGCAGTTTCCATTACTATCTCTAAACCATATATATCCGTGCCCTGTGTCTGCGTTGGAGAAATCCATTTTCCCCGCAGGCGAGAGAGATACTTCGGCTGAAAGGCGATTAAAAAACTCTGGTGACTCGGCGATGCAATGTATGTGAGCATGTGTTATGCACCCCCCTGAGTGACTGGTTAGTTGACCTGCACCACTCTCAAAAAAGAAGAGCTTTTTTCCAAGCTTCTTAACGCTATGTTCTTGCATCTTGTCCAGCAAGCTAGCTGCTTCATTGAGGGAGCTCGACGGCAATTCTGCAAAACTATTTACATGTATAAATGGTACGAGCATGGCATGCGTTTTACTCAATGGGCCAACGCTTGGAATTATTGCGAAATTACCACTGGAGAGTAGTATATTTTTTCCTCGCAGAATAAGTTCTTGATAATCGCGCCCGCACTCATCCGCACCGGTGCCAGCGAGCTCGTTGCAAATATTGCAGTCAATCTTTGTTGTCATTTTTTGTCTTTGGAATTATTTTTTCTGCCCAAGCAGCCAGCCGACTAAGAACCAAATCGGAGAAGTAACCGAGCAAGAAACATATCGCAAATGCCGCGCGGGCTGATTCTTTGTTTTTGATCGCGATGGGTAAAAAATCTGTTGTGCCAAGCAGAAATGTGGCGAGAGCAACGATGCCTGATAGGAATGGTGTAAGAATTCGCCAATAAAATTTGTGTGGTTGCCATGGAAAGTCGTATTGGTTATTTTTTCCCCTGGCGGTGACGCGGTAAAACCATTTTGCGTCGTAGACCCAACCACCTAAGAATCCCCCAAGTGCGGCGAATAGCACCAGTTTGTCAGAATGGCGAAGGCCTAAGCAGTCGCTAAACAATTGAAGCAATATTAAGGTGGTACATGCAAGAACGAATAAGGCGACAAGGTACCAAAATTCAAAAACAATTTGTGATTTGTCCGATTTGAAAAATGGAACGCAGTCACGCCCCTCAAGCCCAGATAAGCTTGTTGATGGGCTGTTTATGTTGTTATTCTGGCTTGTCATTTCGATTCTATTTGAATGTAACTAAGATGGACTGAAAGCCCTAACGAATTGGTCAGTGGACCACAACCAAAAGCCAAACGTAATTTACTTTTGCAAGATTGTATCTTAACTCCGTGTTAAAAATTTAACCATCCGCTTGTTATGCCTTGCTCTTCCTATCCAGTCTGACTATATTTGGATACACGGATTTAAGACACTCCATCGCCAAACAACTAAAAGCGTCTCATCGCCGCCTCGATTAATCGATCAGATCCGTGAGCGTTTGCATAAAAAAATCCCGGAACTCGTCCGGGATTTTTTATGTGCAGTTGCTGTTGACGGTGCACACATCTATGCGACAGCGCATTGGATTGATGAGCGGGTCAACTACATATTGCGGCGGTACTGCCCGCCCACTTCAAACAAGGCGGTGGTGATCTGGCCGAGCGAACAGACCCGTGCTGCGTCCATCAGTTTTGCAAACACGTTTTCATTGTTGATCGCGGCTTGCTGCAACGCTGCCAGTGCTTGCGGTGCCACGTCGGCATGGCGTTGATGGAAATCCGCCAGGCGCGTCAGTTGCGACTGTTTTTCCTCTTCGGTTGAACGTGCCAGTTCTATCTTTTGCGGTACGTCGTTTGCCTTAGGATTACGGAAGGTGTTCACGCCTATGATAGGCAGGGTGCCGTCATGCTTCAGGTGTTCATAATGCATGGACTCTTCCTGTATCTTGCCGCGTTGGTAGCCGGTTTCCATCGCACCCAGCACGCCGCCGCGTTCGGCGATACGTTCAAACTCTTGCAGCACCGCTTCTTCCACCAGGTCGGTGAGTTCTTCGATGATGAAGCTGCCCTGAATCGGGTTTTCGTTTTTCGCCAGACCCCATTCACGGTTGATGATCAACTGTATCGCCAGTGCGCGACGGACTGATTCATCAGTCGGTGTGGTGATCGCTTCGTCATAAGCATTGGTATGCAAGCTGTTGCAGTTGTCGTAAATCGCGATCAGCGCTTGTAGCGTGGTGCGGATATCGTTAAAGTCGATTTCTTGCGCATGCAGACTGCGGCCCGAAGTCTGAATGTGATATTTCAGTTTCTGACTCCGATCATTCGCGGCGTATTTGTCACGCATCGCGACTGCCCAGATACGGCGCGCCACCCTACCCAGCACGGTGTATTCGGGGTCCATACCATTGCTGAAGAAAAAGGACAGATTCGCGGCGAAATCATCGATGTGCATGCCACGGGCGAGATAGGCTTCGACAAACGTGAAACCGTTCGACAGCGTGAATGCGAGCTGCGAAATCGGATTCGCACCGGCTTCAGCGATGTGGTAACCGGAGATCGACACCGAGTAGAAATTACGTACCTGATGATGCACAAAATATTCCTGAATATCACCCATCACCTTGAGCGAAAATTCAGTCGAGAAGATGCAAGTGTTCTGCCCCTGATCTTCTTTCAGAATATCGGCCTGTACCGTACCGCGTACATTCATCAGCACCCATGCGCGGATTTTGGCGGCTTCGTCGGCAGTCGGTTCGCGCTTGTTATCAACGCGGAATTTATCCATTTGCTGATCAATCGCGGTGTTCATGAAGAAGGCCAGTATCGTCGGTGCCGGGCCATTAATCGTCATCGACACTGAGGTCGCCGGATCGCACAGATCGAAACCGTCGTACAGCACTTTCATATCATCCAGCGTCGCCACCGACACGCCTGAGTTACCGATTTTGCCGTAGATATCAGGGCGAATCGCTGGGTCAGCGCCATACAGCGTGACCGAGTCAAACGCGGTCGACAGACGCTTGGCATCCATGCCTTGCGACACCAGTTTAAAGCGGCGGTTAGTACGGTAAGGATCGCCTTCACCGGCGAACATACGGGTCGGGTCTTCGCCTTCGCGTTTAAACGCAAACACACCGGCGGTATAGGGGAAAGAGCCGGGCACATTTTCCAGCATCAGCCAGCGCAGGATTTCTCCGTGATCGACAAAGCGTGGCAAAGACACTTTGCGTATCGTCGTGCCAGACAAGGATTTGTAAGTCAGGCGGGTACGAATTTCCTTGTCGCGGATTTTGACGACATATTCATCACCGGAATACGCCTGCTGCATATCAGGCCACATGCTGATCAGTTTTTTGGATTCGACATCGAGCTGGGCGTCTTTATCGCTGGCAAGCTGATTCAGTTCAAACGAAATATCGTTTTCGCGCAGGCGGGATTGCAATTCCCCGGCCTGCGCTGCCTGCGGGCGAACGAGCACCGGAGCGCGGCCGCTTGCATGCAGATGCTCATGCAGCATGCGCGCCGATTCGTGCAGTTGCTGGCGTTCGCGTGCCAGCACCACTTGCTTGGCGGTATGCTTATGATAGCCACGCACGGTGTCGGCGATTTCCGCCAGATAACGGCTACGGGCTGGCGGCACGATCACGTTTTTAGCGCTGGAAAATTTCACTGTCACCGGTGCCAGTTTGCCTGGAATAGCTTTCAGGCCACGCGCGGTCAGCGCTGGCAGCAAGCCCTGATACAGCGCCGTGACGCCATCATCATTAAAGCGCGAAGCCTGCGTGCCATAGACTGGCATCTCGTCAGGCTTTTTGCTCCACAGTTCGCGGTTGCGCTGATATTGTTTAGCGACGTCGCGCAAGGCATCCTGCGCGCCTTTGCGGTCGAATTTATTGATCGCCACGAAATCGGCGAAATCCAGCATATCGATTTTTTCGAGTTGCGAAGCAGCGCCGAATTCCGGTGTCATCACATACATCGATACATCGACATGCGGCACGATCGCCGCATCGCCCTGACCGATGCCGGAGGTTTCCACGATCACCAGATCGAAGCCAGCCACTTTGCAAGCCGCGATCACGTCGGGTAAGGCCTGAGAAATTTCTGAACCGGCTTCGCGCGTAGCGAGCGAGCGCATGAACACGCGCACCTGCCCGGCCCAAGGGTTAATCGCATTCATGCGGATGCGGTCACCGAGCAAGGCACCGCCCGATTTGCGACGCGAAGGGTCTATCGAGATCAACGCGATATTCAGTTGATCGTCCTGATCGAGGCGGATACGGCGGATCAGCTCATCGGTCAGCGAGGATTTACCTGCGCCACCAGTGCCGGTAATGCCGAATGCTGGCACAGTGATTTGCTCTGCGGCTTTCAATAATTCGGCGCGCAATTCTGGTTTGACGCTGTCGTTTTCCAGCGCGGTAATCAACTGCGCCAGCGGGCGGTGCTTGGTCGTGATGTCGCCTTCCGTCAGCACATCGAGCGAGGTCGGTGCGTAGCTGGATAAGTCGATGTCGCACGCCTGTATCATCGACAGAATCATGCCGACCAGCCCCATACGCTGACCATCTTCCGGGCTGAAAATACGCGTCACACCGTAAGCATGCAGATCGGCAATTTCTTCCGGCACGATGACACCACCGCCACCGCCGAACACTTTGATATGCGCGCCGCCACGTTGTTTCAGCAGGTCTATCATGTATTTGAAATATTCAACGTGACCGCCCTGATAGCTGGAAATCGCAATGCCTTGTGCATCTTCCTGCAAGGCAGCGGTGACGATTTCTTCGACCGAGCGGTTATGGCCCAGATGAATTACTTCGGCACCATTCGCCATCAGGATGCGGCGCATGATGTTGATCGAGGCATCATGGCCGTCGAACAGGGATGCGGCAGTAACAAAGCGCACTTTATTCGCAGGTTTATATTCGGTCAGATTCTGGGCTACGGACAGGTCAGTCATGTCTTCCTCAACAAGGTATGGCAAAGGTTTGCGCTCTGGGCGGCGGATTTCCTTTGCTGATTAATTATGCAGCTAAGTTATATGACGTTAACGTAAACGTCAATGAGTATATGTAAGCAGGTAAAAAACGCGACACTCAATACTGACGCGGCTTACAGGCCAAAAATGGCTCAGCATGCCCATGCAGATTGAGTACCTGAAAAATATTCACGCTTCCGGTCATTACTTCCTGATCACAAGCGAGCCCCTGCCATCAAAAAGCAGCGGCAGGAGCACGCTCGCCAGCATCAGGCGACGCGGGAAAGTTCGGTTACCGTCGTTTTTTGCTGATCGAGCAAGGCGGCTTTTTCAGCATAGTAGGTTTGTAGCGACTTTTCCTTCACGTGACCGAAACCACGGATATGTTCCGGCAGATTGGCCAGCGCCACCGCCTGTTCCAGATTGTCCTGATTCAGACCTGACGTCAGGTTCAGGATCAGATCACGGTAATCGGTAATCAGGGCGCGTTCGGATTGACGTTCCGCGGTATATCCAAAGATATCCAGCGCCGTGCCGCGCACACTTTTGCATTTCGCCAGCAGTTTAAATGCCTGCCAGACCCATGAGCCGTATTGCGCTTTGACCAGATGACCTTGCCCATCCTTCTTCGAGAAAATGGGAGGCGCCAGATTGAATTTGAGACTGAAATCGCCTTCAAACTGTTGTTTGAGTTTGTCAGTAAATTCACCATTGGTGTACAGACGCGCGACTTCGTATTCATCTTTGTACGCCATCAGTTTGAAATAGTATTTCGCCACCGCCGTACTCAGACGATTACCCTGACCCAAGGCGCTTTCCGCACTGCGCACACGGCTGACCAGATCGCTGTATTGCGCGGCATAGGCGGCATTCTGATAAGCCGTCAGATAGTCAACGCGGCGCTGGATCAGCTTGTCCAGACTTTGCGGCATGCTCACAACGACGCTCTGAGCAGGAATCGCAATTTTTTCGACTTTCGGCAGATCGACGGCAGCGCGACGGCCCCACAGGAAAGCCTTTTTATTGGAGTCTATCGCTACGCCATTGAGTTCTATGGCTCGCATCAGCGCGGCTTCCGATACCGGAATTGCGCCTTTCTGATAAGCGAAACCCAGCATGAACAGATTGGTCGCAATCGAGTCCCCCATCAGCGCGGTGGCCAGGCGGGTCGCATTGATGAAATCAACCTTGCCAGCTACCGATTCATCGATCAGATGTTCAACCGACTCCAGCGGGAACTGCCAGTCTGCATTTTTAGCAAACGCGCCGGTAGGCTGCTCATGAGTATTCACCACCGCACGGGTACGGCCTGCACGCATTTTGGAAATCGCATCATGCGCGCCAGCGGTCAGGATGTCGCACCCCAGGATCAGATCGGCTTCACCGGTGGCGATGCGTTGCGCACGCAGTTTGTCAGCCTGTTCGATGATGCGGATATGCGAAGTCACCGAGCCGTTTTTCTGCGACATACCGGTCATATCCAGCACCGATGCGCCCTTGCCCTCCAGATGCGCCGCCATACCCAGCAAGGCACCGACGGTAATCACACCGGTACCACCGATACCATTGAGCAGTATGTTATAAGCGCTGCTACAAGCCGGCAGTTGTGGCTCAGGCAAAGCACCGAAATCATCATTCTTTGCGGTGCCGGTTTTTGATTTGCGCAGTTTGCCGCCTTCTACTGTGACAAAGCTGGGGCAAAAACCTTTGACGCAGGAATAATCCTTATTGCAGGACGACTGATCGATCACGCGTTTGCGGCCAAATTCTGTTTCCAGCGGCATCAGCGAGGTACAGTTGGATTGCACGCCGCAATCGCCACAGCCTTCGCATACTGCGTCGTTAATGAACAGACGCTGATTCGGGTCAGGGAATTCGCCTTTTTTGCGGCGACGACGTTTTTCGGCGGCACAGGTCTGATCGTAAATCAGCACGCTGCAACCAGCGATTTCGCGCAATTCGCGCTGTACCGCATCCATGTCTTTACGGTCGTGCAGCGTAACCATCTCCGGTAATTGCGAGCGGTCGCTGTAACGCAACAAATCTTCTGTCACCAAGGCGATACGCTTGACGCCTTCGGCCGCCATTTGCTGCGCCATCATAGGCACGGTAATGGTGCCGTCGACGGGCTGGCCACCGGTCATCGCGACTGCATCGTTATACAAAATTTTGTAGGTGATATTCACTTTCGCCGCCACCGCCGCACGGATCGCCAGATAGCCGGAATGGAAATAGGTGCCGTCACCGAGATTCTGAAACACATGCGGTAATGTGGAAAACGCCGCCTGACCTATCCACGGTGCGCCCTCGCCGCCCATGTGAGTCGTGAGCTTATTGTGTTCAGGATAAATTGCGGTCGCCATCACATGGCAACCGATACCAGCCAGCGCCAGGCTGCCTTCCGGTACCTTGGTCGAGGTATTGTGCGGACAACCCGAGCAATAGTAAGCCGGACGCGCCGGGGTATTCACCTGCTTGGTCAGCACCACGTCTTTCGCTTCCAAAAAAGCCAGACGCGCTTTGATCAGGTCGCTAGTATGGAAGCGTGCAATCCGTGACGAAATCACACGGGCAATCTGCGCCACAGAAAAATCAGCCTTGGAAGTCAGCAGCCATTCACCGCGCGGATGTACCCATTCACCTTTTTCATCAAACTTACCAATCACACGTGGACGCACATCGTCGCGCCAGTTATACAACTGTTCTTTGAGCTGGTATTCCACCATCTGGCGTTTTTCTTCGACGACCAGAATCTCATCCAGCCCTTGTGCAAATTCGCGTATGCCATCCGGTTCCAGCGGCCACGGCATCGCGACTTTATACAGGCGGATACCGATCTCGGCGGCGAACTGTTCATCAATGCCCAGTTCTTCCAGTGCTTCCAGCACATCCAGATAAGATTTACCAGACGCGACAATACCCAGTCTGGCATGCGGGCTGTCTATCGTTACGTGATTGAGCTTATTGGCACGCGCATACGCCAGTGCGGCATAGATTTTGTAATCCTGCATCAGCGCTTCCTGCTTACGCGCCTGTATGCCCAGCGTGTCCAGCGATAAACGCGTATTGAGACCGCCTTCCGGCATCACAAAGTCGTCCGGTATCTTGATCTGCAAACGGAAGGGATCAGCATCGACCGAGGCGGTGGATTCCACCGTATCGGCCAGTGCCTTAAAGCCTACGGCGCAGCCGGAAAAACGCGACATCGCCCAGGCATGTAAGCCCAGATCCAGGTATTCCTGCACATTGCAGGGATACAGCATAGGGATCATGCAGGCAGAAAAAATATGGTCAGACTGATGCGGCAAGGTTGACGAATAGGCACCATGGTCATCACCGGCCACCAGCAAGACGCCGCCATGTTTGGCGGTACCGGCATGGTTCATGTGTTTGAACACATCGCCGCAGCGATCTACACCCGGGCCTTTGCCATACCACATAGAAAACACACCATCGTATTTGGCAGGGCCGATCAGATCGACAGTCTGGGTGCCCCACACGGCAGTTGCGGCCAGATCTTCATTCACACCCGGTACGAACTGTACGTGATTTTGTTCTAATAATTTTTTGGTTTTCCACAAAGTCTCATCGAGACCACCGAGCGGGGAACCGCGATAACCGGAAATAAAACCGGCCGTATTCAGACCCGCAGCCAGATCGCGCTGGCGTTGTATCATCGGCAGACGGACTAGTGCCTGTATGCCTGAGAGAAAAATCGTTCCGCTGTTGGACGTGTATTTATCGTCGAGCTGCACATCGTGCAAAACCGGTGAAGTCGCAGGATTAACTGAAGTTGCAGACGGGATTGTTGCTGCTGAGGTGGACGGGCTTGCGCCTGAGGCGGACGAAGGTCCAGCAGACCCCATCGTGGTGTCGGTTGACATAGTGGCTCCAAAATTTGTGATTTTTGATCGCAAAGAACATGCAGAGCGTCCGGTAAGACACACATTTGTTCGTCACCTGTAGCGAGGTATCGGGTACAGGTTCATTGCGTTGGCTGAGATAGCAGCCATTTTATTCGAATCCGGGACAAAACTCGATAGTCAGAGCAGCCATTACCATTGCAATGCTAAATACGTCGCCACCGGGAATACGATTGATGACTCAGTTATTTTCAGTACGGCCTTTTGTCCAGATCCGGAAAGAGTTCAAAGAAAGCTTTCGAAATTATCGCTGCAGCGCTTTCCCGACTTCCTTTGAAATCTGCTGTGTTCACAGTGTAGATCGCCCGATGGATTATAGAAAATACGGAATTCAAATACGGGTATCATAAAAATTGATAGCTAAATTCTGCGCCTGCTATTAGTTCAAAAATAAGCGTCTCACTTCCGACGGTATGCATTTTTTGCATTTGTTAGTACGAATTCATTCTTTCTTTGAATTCCAGCGGCACTGCTAAGATTTCACGCCTCAGATTGCCAAATTGCAATCTTCTACCTTATTGCACATTCCCCAAATATGTCTTTTGATCCTGTACTCACACTCATAGGTAATACGCCAGTTGTCCGCATCCAATCACTGGATACCGGTCTGTGCGAACTGTATGTCAAACTGGAAAACCAGAATCCCGGCGGCTCTATTAAAGATAGGATCGCTCTTTCCATGATAGAAGCGGCCGAGCGCAGCGGTGACCTGCAACCCGGCGGCACGATCATTGAAGCTACCGCAGGCAATACCGGGCTGGGGCTGGCGTTGGTGGCAATCCGCAAAGGCTACAAAATCAAGCTGGTGGTGCCGGATAAAATGAGCACAGAAAAAATCCAGCAACTCAAAGCGATGGGTGTGGAAGTCTTGCTGACACGTTCGGATGTCAACAAAGGCCATCCGCTTTATTATCAGGATTATGCCCGCCGCATCGCTGATGAAACGCCGGGATCGTATTACATCGATCAGTTCAATAACCCGGCCAATCCGCTTGCACATCAAACCAGTACCGGACCGGAAATATGGCAGCAGATGGAAAACAGACTCGATGCGATTGCGGTCGGTGTCGGCTCCAGCGGTACCTTATCCGGACTCAGTGCCTATTTTTCGACCACAGCACCAGAACTGGAATTTGTACTCGCCGATCCGCAAGGATCGATTCTCGCTGATTATGTAGAAACCGGCAGCTACGGCACTGCTGGCAGTTGGCGCGTCGAAGGCATCGGTGAAGACTTCATCCCGCCACTTGCGGATTTTTCTATGGTGAAAAGTGCGTATCGGATCAGCGATGAAGAAAGTCTGTTCACCGCCCGCGCCCTGTTAGAAAAAGAGGGTTTGCTGGCGGGTTCTTCGAGCGGCACACTGATTGCCGCCGCGCTGCGTTACTGCCTTGCGCAAACCGAACCTAAACGGGTACTGACTTTCATCTGCGACAGCGGCAATAAATACCTCTCCAAGCAATTCAACGATAACTGGCTGGTTGATCAGGGTTTGCTGCAACAACCGCAACACGACAATCTGACTGACCTGATTACACGGCCTCATCAGCGTGGTGCCACTGTCTTTGCACGCCAGGAAGACACACTGGCAGATGCGTATCAGAAAATGCGCCGTCACGACATTTCGCAAATGCCAGTCATAGAAGGCAATGCACAGCTGGTCGGCATCATTGATGAGTGGGATATTTTGCTGGCACTGCGCACCGATAAAGCCAACTTTACGCAGCCAGTACGCCAGGTGATGAGTAAGGATCTGGTGACGCTGCATCCGCACGACCCACTGGAAAACCTGCTCGGTATCTTCCGCGAAAACAAGGTGGCACCCGTCATCGATGGCGACAATTTTCTCGGCCTGATTACACAAACCGATGTGATCAACTACTGGCAACGCCATTAACCCGGCCACCGTCGAAAACCAACTGGCACCGCGACGTACCGCCATCTGACAGTCTTCATTCATTTTTAGGAAATAAACATGTCTCACCCCGATACCCTGAGCGTACACGCAGGCTACCAGCCAGATAGCACTGGCGCGGTCATGCCACCAATTTATCTGAGCTCCACCTACGCGCAACGCGCTCCGGGCGAGCACAGTGGCTTTGAATATGGGCGCAGCGGCAATCCCAGTCGTCAGGCTTTCGAGCGGGCGCTGGCAGAATTGGAAGGCGGCACTGCCGGTTTCGCCTTCGCTTCCGGTCTGGGAGCTATGACGACAGTACTGGAATTACTAGAAGCAGGCAGCGAAATCGTTGCAGTGGACGATTTATACGGCGGTGCATGGCGCTTATTTGAACAGGTCAAAGCACGTAGTGCTGGTTTAAAAGTACGCTATGTCGCGCCCGATGATCTGACCGCTTTGCGATCAGCAATCACACCTGCCACAAAACTGGTCTGGCTGGAAGTGCCGACCAATCCGTTGCTGAAATTTCCGGATATCGCTGCCATCACGGAAATCGCGCGCGGCGTTGGCGCGTTGACGGTTGTTGATGCGACCTTCGTCACACCTTACCTGTTGAAACCACTGGAATTCGGTGCCGATATCGTACTGCATTCGATCACTAAATATCTGAATGGACATTCTGACGTGATCGGCGGTGCTGTCATCGTCAAAGATCAGGCGCTGGCAGATAAGCTGCGCTGGTTGCAAAATGCAGTTGGCGCAGTATTGGCACCGTTCGACAGCTTTCTCGCGCTGCGTGGCTTACGTACCTTAGCTTTGCGCATGCAAAGACACAGCAGCAATGCGCTGACACTGGCAAGATGGTTGCAACAGCAAAGCGGAATCAGCGATGTGATTTATCCCGGCCTCGCCTCGCATCCACAGCACGCACTCGCGCAACGTCTGCTACCCAAAGGGCAAAGTGGCATCATCTCCATCAGACTCAACACCGATACCGCTGGCTTGCGACGCTTCGTCGCGGCACTGAAATTATTTACGCTGGCGGAAAGTCTTGGCGGCGTAGAAAGTCTGATTAACCATCCGTGGTCGATGACACATGCAGCAATACCGGAAGCATTGCGTATTGAAAGAGGCATAGGTGAAAATTTACTGCGCCTGTCGGTCGGTATCGAGCATCCTGCTGATTTGCAAGCGGATCTGGCGCAGGCTTTAGCGGCGATCTGAACACCAACGGCGGGGCTTACGACATCAGACTGCGCGTATGTGGCCAGACCCGGTGCTGACAAAGTTGCCGGGTAACGTCGAGTACCAGCTTTTCGACGGCCATGGCCGCATTTGTCAGCGGGATATTTTTCGACGAACACAGCGTCACAGTACGCGATAACTTCACATCGCTGACAGGCCACGCCAGCAACTCTCCGCGTTCGATTTCCGCCAGCATCGGTGCGACCGGCAAAATGGTCGCGCCCATGTCGGCCAGCAATGCTGATTTCAGAATGGCAATTGAGGTGATATCAATCACCTGCTCGATTTCCAACCCATGTTCACGTGCCACTTTTTCTATTCCTGGCCGCACACCATGTTGAATACTCGGCAGGATCAACGGCGTCTGCAATGCCTTTTTCAGACTGATGCTTTTGCGTTTACAGGCAAACTGCGAATCGGCGCGGGTGATATACATCATTTCTTCTTCGACCAACGGTGTGCATGCGAAATGATTTTGCAGTTGTCCATCATTAAACAGAATAGCGAGATTCAGGCGGCCTGATTTCAACTGCTCGGTCAGATTGCCGGTCAGCTCTTCTGTGAGCTGAAATACGATATCCGGAAACGCCGCACGCACCGCCGTTAACAATGGGAAAGCGAGCGCTCCGGAAACGCTTTGCGGTATGCCAAGCGCCACAGTACCACTGGGCTTGTCGGTTGATTGGGTGACAGCTGATTTGGCGTCACTAACCTGTTTCAGTATGGCTTGCGCATGTTCATAAAACAGCTTGCCGGCATCGGTCGCCTGCATACCCTGCGCTGACCGATGCAGCAAGGTGGCACCCAATTCTTCTTCGAGATGTTGTAATTGTTGTGTCAATGCAGGCTGTACGATATGCAGCACTTTCGCCGCACGTGACAAGGAACCATGATCCACAATCGCGATGAAATAACGTAACTGGCGCAGTTCCATATTTACTCCACGGGTTTGATCGCACGCCGCTCGATTGATGAAGACAAAATCAGTGAAGTCGATGTCACGCCACAGCGGGCAAGGCTGGCAATGACCCGTTCCAATTCGCGGACAGATGAAGCGACTACTTTAACGATCACGCAATCTTCACCAGTAATAGCGTGACATTCGACCACTTCTGGTACCTGCTCAGCAATTTTGACGACGGGCATGTCACTGGAACGACTTGCTATCCGTACAAATGCGGTGATGCCATAACCTAAGGCTTCCGGATTGACGTGTGCGTGGTAGCCGGTAATCACCTTGGCGGCTTCCATGCGCTTGATGCGCTCCGCCACTGCTGGCTGACTCAGATGTATGCGACGGCCAATTTCGGCCAGCGTCACCCTGGCATCTGCCTGCAAAATATCTAAGATACGGGCGTCCATCATGTCTAATTCAATCTTCATGGTGAAATCGTCTTTTTTTAATTAATTTAAAAGAAATGTACCTGATTTACCTTGAACTATCCATTTAAAAACAAGGCAGAGTTCCCTACACTATTCCACATTCAGCTCTTTCTCCTCATTCTCGTCTATTTGCATGCGCCACCTGCCCCGTTCCGTTTTAACTGCCCTGCTGACCGTCTATGTTGTCTGGGGCTCTACCTATTTCGCCATCCAAGTTGCCTTGCAAGCGTTTCCACCGTTCATGATGATAGGCACGCGCTTTCTGGTCGCTGGCGCGATTTTATTTGCCTGGCAAAAATGGCGTGGCGCAGCGAATCCGACACTCAGCGAGTGGCGTGACGGTGGCATCGTCGGCATATTAATGCTGGGCGGCGGCACAGGTCTGACCGCCTGTGCGCAGCAATATGTGTCTTCCGGGCTGACTGCGGTATTTATCGCCTGCTCTCCGATGATTTTATCGGGTTTGTCTGGACTGTTCGGCGACTGGCCGAAACGGCGCGAATGGATAGGGATATTCGCTGGGTTCATTGGCGCCATGTTGCTGGCGTCCGATGGTGATTTCGCCGCGAAACCTATCGGTGTACTGTTCCTGCTTGGTGCGATATTGTGCTGGGATGTCGGCTCTATCCTGTCGCAGAAAAAACTCAAAATGGCGGCTGGCGGTATGGGCTTTGCGAGTGAAATGCTGATCGGCGGTTTGTTTCTGGTGATCGTCAGTCTGTTGAAAGGGGAAAGCATGACAGGGCCAGTCACTGTTGAAGCACTGGCGGCCTGGGCCTATCTGGTGATCGCAGGTTCCTTACTGGCATTCACCGCGTATATGTATTTATTATCGAAAGTATCCACCGGACTGGCTGCCAGTTATGCGTATGTGAATCCTGTCATCGCCGTCGCTCTCGGCGTACTGTTTGGCGGCGAACATTTGTCCTTCAAAGCCATACTGGCGATGGCAGTCATACTCGGCAGCGTGGTTTTGCTGACTACGGCACGTCAGGCCAGCAAATAGCAGAAAAAATGGCGGGCTCCTTACTTATAACTTAGGCGGAAGCCCTGCGCAGTTGCAGCCAAAGACATAGAAAATGTGGAAGTGGCGAACTTATATATAGAACTGGGATGCGATCAAGAGCAAAGCTATCACGTCATCAATCCCATGCCGACCAGCGAGTTACAGCCACGGCTGCTGATCCAGCAACCACGTCAGACGATATGAATCAACTGTCCTGACTTGCGGTCGCGCTTGGAATTGTACATACGGCTATCGGCAATCTTGATCAGTTGCACATACTCATCACCATCCTCGGGGAAACAGGCCCAGCCTATTGATGCGCCAATTTCGACGACCGCATTATCCAACGCGATAGGCTCTTCAACCAGAGAAGAAATTTTCTCCACCATGTTATGAATATCAATAGAATTTTTGGTGTCTCTCAACAGCAATACAAATTCATCACCGCCATAACGGGCAACATCATCGGTATCGCGGATCGCGGACAAAAGTCGTGCAGCGGTAATCATCAGCACCTGATCGCCAGCATCATGACCATGGCTATCGTTAACCTGTTTAAAACGATCGAGATCAACGAACAGTAAAGTAAAGCCGTTTTCCTCGTCCGGGTTTTCTTTCGAGTTTTTTTGCAGGTAAGTGATTTTTGCAAATAATGATTCGCGATTGGCGACTTGCGTCAGTTTGTCAAATCGCAGCTTTTTTTCCATGTCAACAAAGGTCTGCGTCAGTATCCCTATCTCATCCTGACGACGGATATGTAGCTTAGGCATAGGTTCGCCATTACCGAATTTTTCTGCCGCTGCGGTGAGTTTTCGTATATCTCGAACCACTCGTTCAACAATTGTTAGCCCTATCGTCAGCGCAAAAATAATACATGCGATAGCAATCACAACACTTTGCATAAACCCTTTATTAATTTCGCGCATGAAATCGGCGCGTGGCACCGCCACAATCGTCTGCCAGTTCAATCCTTGTCTGACGCCAAGTGGAGATATTGCGACATCCACTGCGCCACCGCTGAGGTCCATAGCCAATACCTCGGGCTCCACCGTTTTTGACTTACCAATATTCGAGAAAGTGTCTCTGATCAACGCCGTCTTCATATCGACCGCACGCATGCGTTCGGGTACGCCATTGACGGTACGCTGTGGCACCTCCTCGCCCGAAGTCGCAACGATATAACCATCTGCGTCAACAATGTAGGCAACGCTGTTTTTGCTGATTTCCAGCTTTCGTAAAAAATTCGATAGCTCCATCAGAGTCATATCAGTCGCCAACACGCCTGCAAACTCATGATTTTTCTGGAATACAGCCTTCGCCAGCGTTATTGTCGGGAAATTAAACGAAAAATTGTTGTAAATCTTGGACCACACTGGTTTTTCAGAACGCATCGCCGTCTGATACCAGGGTCTCTTGCGGGGATCAAATTCATCGCTGCGTATCAGTTCCGAACGGTCACCGATACCCGTCACATGATAGACGTCCCGGCGGCTGGCTTCCGGTTCGCGCCAGAATAACTGGACATCCCGCTTGGAGATACGATAGACACCGACAAAACGCCCGTCTTTGCCACCAAAATAGACGTAATTATTCACATCCATAAACAAGCCGCTGGCGGCCCAGAACTTGTCTTCCAAGGTATGCATATCCGTGGAAAATACATGTTCTTTCGGCATACGATCCGCACTGGGTGCCACCGATTCCAGTGCTATCAATGCACCCTCTATATGTCTTTCAGTAGAGAGGTTGATGCGATTGACCATATCAACCAGCATACGTTGCGTAAGCGTATGCACCGCATCTGTACCTGCCTTCATGGATACCCAGCCGATCGCAGCCGAAACACCGATCACCAATAAGGTAATCGGAATCACAAGTTGGCGGCGCAGAGACGAATGACTCATATCAGATTCAGGCTAAACAACAAAAGTAGGGAAAAGCGATGTGCGGTGGCGCGATCTGTTCTCGTTCACTCTTCTACGCCACTGCTATATTCCAAAGACGCAATTAAAAAAATACCGTATTTGTGCAGCATACTATGAACTGCATGCGTGTCGATAGAGCGCTTACTCTGTTATCAAAAATCAGTGTAGAGAAATTTATTCTTGCAGTTGGCACAACGCAGAAGATCAGCTATTTGTAAAACTGACTGCGGAAATTTTAAGACTAGCATCGCCACGAAATGCGCAAAAATTGTTATCCAAAATGCGTAGCATGGTTCTGCCAGACCGCATAAAGAATGTTGGCAACATGTTTGCCGTCCACCAATGCGTATGGGTGTCATGAACTTTCAGCTTTGGAAAAAAACAACACCGGTCTGCGCTTAACCTCGTCATCAGACCTGCGTGTTGTTGAAATTCAACTTACTGCTTAATTAATAAGTGCCCATGAAGTCCTTTTTACCTAGCGCGACACCGTTATGACGCAAAATCGCATAAGTCGTTGTGACGTGAAAAAAGAACTGCGGCAAACCGTATTGCAGCAAATAAGTTTGGCCGTTCAGTTTTTTTTCTTTAGGCGTACCAGGACGCAAAATAATTTCACGCTCTTCGCTATCGGCAAATTTCGCCGCATCTAAAGAACTAATAAATGCTTTAGTTTTCGCGATCCGTGTCTGCAAATCGGCGAAAGTCTGCTCATTGTCTTCATACGCAGGCAATTCGCTCTCTGCCAGACGACCCGCAACGCCTTTCGCAAAATCAGCAGCAATCTGCACCTGACGTATCAGCGCGAACATGTCAGGAAATAAACGTGCTTGCAATAAAATTTCCGGCGCGATATTTTTTTCTACCGCGTGCTCTTCGGCTTTCTTTAAAACTTCGCTGATACTGTCCAGCATTTGGGTGAATACGGGCACTGATGCTGCATACATAGAAATCGTCATGGTGGGGTTCTCCGTTAATGGCTGACAAAAGTCACATAAAATCAAAGCTGATCAAGCGCGCTGATTATAGGCCGGGTTGATTTTCCACGTATGCGGGCAACACAATTGCTGCGAAATCCATGCATAGATATCGATAGATCTGTCAGCACCACTTCTGGTCTGCGCATGAGCAGCTTGTCCGCGAACCAGCAAAGCATGTCTGAAACCCCAGACACTACGAACAAAACGTCAGCAAATAAAAAAGCCGGTCGACCGACCGGCTTTTTTTAACAAGATAAACTTGCTGTTGCTTAGAAGCGATAGCCTACACCTACGCCTACCAACCATGGATCAACCTTAACATTACTGATTTTTGCGCCACCCGAAGTAACGTCGCTACGAATCTGTACTTTTTTCACATCCAGATTCAGAGACCAGTTTTTATCCAGTTTGAAATCAACACCAGCTTGAATCGCGAAACCAAAGCTGTTGCTGTCCAGATCAGCAGTACCTTTTAACAGATTCACGTCAGAAATACGTGTGTAATTCACACCAGCACCCAGATATGGGCTTACTTGTGCGTCAGGAGCGAAGTGGTATTGCGCTGTCAGTGTTGGTGGCAGATGTTTAAATGTACCGATGTTAGTACCATTCAATGTCACATCATGCTTTTGTGGGTAAGTCAGGATCAGCTCTGCAGACCAGTTTGGTGTAACGAAGTAAGTGATATCGACTTCAGCAATAGTTTTGTTGCTGACGTGGATAGCATCTGCGGGAACTCCCAAAGCAGCGATAGCATCAGATTTATTATCTGGGCTGATGTTCACTGCGCGGGCACGTACTTGCCATGGGCTTTGTTGAGCCATAGCTTGCGTTGCTGTTAAACCCATTGCAGCTAAAGAGAGAGCGATAACGATCTTTTTCATTTTGTTTTCCTCGGTTGTCTAAGTTGATGGATGAAGTGTAGTTCTGCGATACGCCTTGCAATTTGCGCTAAATCAAATTTGATGCGAGGCACAAATTTATGTGAAATTTGGCAAAATACGTTTGTCTCGGCGCGCATGAGGTATCCTTGCGGGCATTGTCTACATTTAACAACAAAGAAATAATGGCTAATTACGTTTACACCATGAATCGTGTCGGAAAAATCGTTCCGCCGAAACGTCAAATCCTGAAAGATATTTCACTTTCCTTCTTTCCTGGCGCCAAAATTGGCGTGCTTGGTCTGAATGGTTCAGGTAAATCCTCGCTGCTGAAAATCATGGCGGGGATTGATAAAGACATTCAGGGCGAAGCCGTACCGATGCCTAACCTGAACATCGGTTATTTGCCACAGGAGCCACAGCTCGATCCTGAGCAAACCGTACGTGAGGCGGTCGAATCTGCACTCGGCGAGGTATTTGAAGCAAAAGCAAAGCTGGAAGAAGTGTATGCAGCTTACGCTGAAGAAAATGCCGATTTCGATGCTTTAGCGGAAGAACAGGCGCGCCTGGAAGCCATCATCTCGGCTTCTGCAGGCGACAATGTTGAACTGCAACTGGAAATGGCCGCGGATGCACTGCGTCTGCCGCCGTGGGATGCCAAAATCGGCGTGCTGTCAGGCGGTGAAAAACGCCGCGTTGCTTTATGTCGTTTACTGTTGTCAAAACCCGACATGTTGCTGCTTGATGAACCAACCAACCATCTGGATGCAGAATCTGTTGACTGGCTGGAGCAATTCCTGTTGCGCTTCCCCGGCACCGTGGTGGCAATCACGCATGACCGCTACTTCCTTGATAACGCTGCGGAATGGATATTGGAGCTGGATCGTGGTGCCGGTATTCCATGGAAAGGCAATTACTCTTCCTGGCTGGATCAGAAGCAAGCCCGTCTGAAACAGGAAGAAGCGACCGAATCGGCACGCCAGAAAGCACTGCAGAAAGAGCTGGAATGGTCACGTCAGAATCCGAAAGCACGTCAGGCCAAGAGCAAGGCACGTCTGGCCCGCTTCAACGAAATGAGCGAACACGAATACCAGAAACGCAATGAAACCCAGGAGATATTTATCCCTGTCGCTGAGCGTCTGGGAAATGAAGTCATCGAGTTCAAGAATGTCTCGAAAGCTTTCGGTGACCGTCTGCTGATCGACAATCTGAGCTTCAGAATTCCACCTGGCGCAATCGTCGGTATCATCGGCCCTAACGGCGCCGGTAAATCGACGCTGTTTAAAATGATCAAAGGGCTGGAACAACCAGACAGCGGCGAAGTGGTGCTCGGTCAGACTGCCAAAATCTCGCTGGTTGATCAGTCACGCGAAGATCTCGGCAATACCAAAACCGTGTTTGAAGACGTCGCCAATGGTGCCGATATTCTGACGGTTGGCCGTTTTGAAATGCCATCGCGCGCGTATCTTGGTCGTTTCAATTTTAAAGGTGGTGATCAGCAAAAAATCGTCGGTAATTTGTCCGGTGGTGAGCGTGGTCGTCTGCATCTGGCGAAAACTCTGCTGCAAGGCGGTAATGTCTTGTTGCTGGATGAACCATCGAATGATCTGGACGTGGAAACCCTGCGTGCTTTAGAAGACGCCTTGCTGGAATTTGCTGGCAGCGTGATGGTGATCTCGCATGACCGCTGGTTCCTCGATCGTATCGCTACACACATCCTGGCATTTGAAGGTAACTCGCAAGTCACGTTCTTCGATGGCAACTACCAGGAATATGAAGCCGACAAGAAAAAACGTCTGGGTGAAGAAGGTGCCAAACCTAAGCGTATTCGCTACAAACCACTGACGGTGTAACAGCACCAGAGGACAGCAGACACCGCATTGCTGTCCTCTTATAAAAACAAGATTTCCGGAATTTCATTATGACCAATAGCAGACGCTCCATTTCTTTATCAAAAGCGATTTTCACCAGCATTTTTTGTATTTTCACGCTGTTATCCGGTCATGCGATAGCCAATTCCGGCGGCAAGGAAGCCAGTGCGTCTGCCGGCGCCCCAACCGCTGCACTGGAACCTATCATCGTCAATCTGTCGAGCTTTGACCGTTATCTGCAAATCGGCATTACTCTGCAGTTAGCGAAACCTGAAATCGCTGACAAAGTTAAATTAATGATGCCAGTCGTGCGTCATTCGTTGATCATGTTACTCAGTGGAAAAGAATCGACACAGATTCAAACTGCTGAAGGTAAAAATGAGCTGATCGATGAAATAAAAGAAAGAATTAATCGTGTACTCGACGTCAAAGAACATGATGGCGTAACAGATATTTTCTTTGTTAATTTTGTGATTCAATAAACGAAAACAGCTTATCTCTGCTGCGCTTCTACGCATAGTAAGCACTGACAAAAGCTGCTGTCTGATGTAACTTCTGCCTGCAGTTTCTGTCTTCATTTTCTTCGTCAATTCCATGTACCAACTGGCAGCACCCGCTTTCGCGGAGATAGAAATAAAAAAAAGCCGCTTTCTGGGCCAGTTGTATCCACTGCACACCCGTGCTGAGGCGCGCGCCCGTCTGGCGGATATCCGTGCGCAGCATCCGGGTGCCGTGCATGTCTGCTGGGCCCTGGTTTGTACAGGCGACTCAGGTCTGGATGACGATGGCGAACCATCGGGTACGGCCGCCAAACCGATGTACAACGTATTGGTACACAAAGATGTGACCAACGTTCTTGCGGTGGTTGTCCGTTACTGGGGCGGCACCAAATTAGGCGCAGGCGGATTGACCCGCGCCTATGGGCAGGCCATTTCCGATGCGTTTAAAACTGCCCAGTTGATCGCCGTCGAAACGATGGCGGATATCATGTTCAGCATTGCATTTGCAGATGAATCTCAGGTCAGGCGCTTGATTGAAAAATATCAGGCGCAAGTGATAGCAGTAAGCTACACCGAATCCACCCAGATGCAGCTCAGCATGAAAGAAAAACAGATTACCTCGTTTATCGATGAGCTGACCGAAATGCTGAAAGGCCAGGTTCAAATCTCCTCCTGATATGATCAGCCGGACGACGATGCCAGCGCAACGATGCTTTAGGTATCATGACCGACGAGCTGAACCGTACTTTTGAATCGCATTTCTGGACCGCATTTCTCAATAATTTTTACCGTTCTCCATTCTTATGTCTTCTACTACCGACCCTCTGCGCACGAAAATCAATCAGGAAACAGCGCTTTTTCCCTGGAGCGAACTGCTCAAACATTTTGCCTCCGGTAATGTGCTTGCCATTGCACCGGATCTCGATCTGGTCGAAATTGCACTGCACATGGCAAACGATAATGCAGCAGAAATTCAGTCATTACTGAGTACAGGCCGCTTGTATAAAGTCAGCGATGAGCAGGCCAAAGTCTGGCTGGAAAATGAACTGGAATTATGGACGGTAGTGGTCAAACCCTGGATACTGGTGCAACATCGGCCATCTTAAAAATGGGGGAGTATCTCCAATGAACAGTGAATTCCCCTTATTTTAATTAGACTTCAGGGATGATTTTATAGATACTCCCTCCCAGTATATGAGGCTGTTGAACTTTTATTAAAAACCGTTGGTCTGAGTGCCATGTTCAATGCAACAGGAAATGCCATGCAATTTCAGCTGCACAAACCCCTGAGCTTCACCCGCCGCACAGTAGCGTTGGTGCTGATGTTATTTGTACATGGCGTCTTGTGGCTCGGCTGGCAGAATCAGCACTGGATAAGAGTGCGCACCGAAGCAAACGAAATGCGCTATCTGCAATTGATTGATATACAAACGCCGCGCATTCCCGAAGTAAGTTTAGTGCCGCCAGAAAAAAATCTGCCGACAACACCGAAACGCAACAATCCCACACCGCTCAATAACAAGCCCGAAAAGGCCAACGCGATCACGTTGAATCCTGTCGCGGAGAGTAATGCTAGCGTCATCACGCCAGCCGTCAACAGCCCAGAAGAGCCGCGCCTGAATCTGGACGATTTGAAGCGATCGGCATTGGCGATCGATAAACAGCGCCAGCCCGGAACCATAGAAAAAATCCAGCAAAGTCATCGGCGTGACGAGGGTTTTGAACAGAAACTGGCCGATGGCACCAAAAAAGCTGAGCGTAAAGACTGTCTGAAAGCCTATTCAGGTATAGGTTTGCTGGCGGTCATCCCACTAGCAGTCAGCACTGTTGTCGATACCGGCTGCAAGTGGTGAACGCAGTCACGGGCTCAGTTATAATTCGCTGTTCGCCCCATACACAGCCAGACAAAATGAATGGCTGAATGTGATGCTAAGTAATAACCGTGTCCATGCGGTCATGTTCATTTTTTACCGGATATTTCATGAAAAAAATCTCTTTTCTGTTCGCTGCGATGATGTTTGCAGCACTCGGCACAGGCATTGCCCCAGTCACCGCTGGCGTAGCGCATGCAGATGAAGCAGCCGACAAAGCTGCGGAACTGGCCAAAAAGTCTGTTGTTCGTAAAGAAATGGTTAGGCCATTAACTGAAATTCAGGAATTACTTGAGAAAAAGCAGTACAAAGAAGCACAGGATAAAGTGAATGAACTCAATGCCTTTGAGAACAAAACTGCCTATGAAACCTTTGCTCTGCATCGCCTGAACGCAGTCATTGCTTCCGGTACCAACAATACCGATCAGCTGGCGACAGCATTTGAAGGCATGGTCAGTTCAGAATTTCTGAAAGATGCTGAAAAACTGCGGCTGATCGAAGGCCTTGCCGGTACGTATTACAACGAGAAAAAATATGATCAGGCCATCCTGTGGGCAAAACGCTATCTGGAAAAAGATAACAGCAATGCTCAGGTCAAAAATATGGTTGCCCGCGGCTACTACCTGAAAAATGATTTCAACAGCGCCATCAAGCAACTGAACATCATGCTGGCCGAAGATGAAAGTGCGAAACGCATTCCTTCAGAAGAAAATTTGCGTTTGCTGGCCAGCAGCTATCAGCAACTGAAAGACAACGCTGGTTACGCCGCGGTATTAGAGCGCGTGGTTCAGCATTATCCGACCAGAGAATACTGGGGTGATCTGATTTACCGCACTGAACACAAACCCGGTTTTTCTGACCGTCTGCGTCTGGACTTGTACCGCCTGCTGTTGGTCACAAAAAATATCGATGATGCCGGACAATATGTAGAAATGGCCGAGTTGGCCTTACTCGCCGGTTTGCCGGCAGAAGCAAAAACGACGATAGACGCAGGCTACGCCTCTGGTTTGCTGGGAACAGGAAAAGAAGCGGCTAAACATAAGCAATTGCGTGATCGCGTGTACAAGCAAGCGGCGGAAGATATTAAAACGCTGGATGCTGGTGAGACTTCTGCTAAAAATGCCAAAACAGGCACAGGTCTGGTGAACATTGGTTACAACTACGTCATCAATGCACAGGCAGAAAAAGGCATTGCACTGATGGAGCAAGGAATTGCCAAGGGTGGTCTGAAATCGATGGAAGAAGCAAAACTTCACCTCGGTATGGCTTACTTACAATCAGGCAATCGCGATAAAGCTTTGGAAGTGTTCAAATCCATTCAGGGTACAGATGGCGCCGCTGACCTTGCCCGCCTGTGGACTTACGTTCGTCCTGCTGAAGCAAAATAAAATACAGACTTCATTCGAATCAAAAACACCGGCACATTTGCCGGTGTTTCTTTTCGCTTCCAATTCGTCATTCACTGTCTCTTGCAAGCAAAAAAAAAGCGGTCTGGCTGTGTGGCCAAACCGCTTGTAAATCAGTCGCATGCGCTCTGTTTCATGCACTGAGGATACTAGCTTTACTACAACAATTTCATTCCTGTATTAAGAGTGGTAGGCAGACTCACCATGGCTGGTGATATCGAGACCTTCACGTTCTTCATCTTCAGGGACACGCAAACCAACTACCAGATCAACCAGTTTGTACGCGATCACGGAAACCACAGCCGACCACAGAATTGTGACGCCGACCGCTGTTGCCTGTGTCGTTACCTGATCGATAATGGAGTAAGGATCAGCAGACATTTTGTTAGCGACGTAATCAAAAATACCCTGACCGCCTAAGGATGGCGAAGCAAAGACGCCAGTCAGCAGAGCACCGAGAATACCGCCAACGCCGTGTACACCGAAGACATCCAGAGAATCATCCGCACCGATCAGACGTTTCAGGCCATTCACGCCCCACAAGCAGACAATACCTGCCAGCAAACCAATAATTAATGCACCCATCGGTCCGACAAAGCCACATGCTGGTGTAATAGCAACCAGACCCGCAACTGCACCGGATGCGCCGCCCAGCATGGATGGCTTGCCTTTAGACATCCATTCACCAAAGACCCAGGATACTGTCGCTGCTGCGGTTGCCAGTAAGGTATTGATGAATGCCAGCGCTGCGATATCGCCAGCTTCCAATGCTGAACCAGCATTGAAACCAAACCAGCCCACCCACAACAAAGACGCACCGATCATGGTCATCGTCAGAGAATGCGGCGCCATCGATTCCTTACCGTAACCAACACGTTTGCCAATCAGGAAAGCACCGACCAGACCTGCTACTGCGGCATTAATATGAACCACTGTGCCGCCAGCAAAATCGAGTGCACCTTTCTGGAACAGGAAACCTGCTTTAGCAGTTTCAGTTGCCAGCGTTGCTGCATCTTTAATCGCATCAGGGCCAGTCCAGAACCAGACCATGTGGGCGACAGGCAGATAACTGAAGGTGAACCACAACACCACGAACAACAATACCGCAGTGAATTTTGCACGTTCAGCAAATGCACCAATGATCAGCGCGCAAGTGATAGCTGCAAAAGTTGCCTGGAACGCGACGTACACAAACTCAGGGATCACCACACCTTTGCTGAATGTTGCGGCAGTGGAGAATGTCGCCTTAGCAGGATCCCAGATACCTTTCAGGAACAGACGGTCGAACGAGCCGATAAACTTACCGCCTTCGGTAAAGGTCAGCGAATAACCATAGATGCACCATAAAACGATGATCACGGCAAAGATCATGAAAACCTGCACCAAAATCGATAACATGTTTTTAGAACGAACCAGACCACCGTAGAACAATGCCAGACCTGGCAAGGTCATCAGAATCACCAGCAAGGTAGCAACCAGCATCCATGCGGTGTCGCCTTTATTTGGCACAGGTGCAGCAGCCACCGGTGCGGCATCTGCCGCAGAAGCGACCGCCGCGGCTGGTGCTGCCGTTGGTGCCGCCACCGAAGCAGCCGCAGCCTCCGTCACTGCTGCTGCCGAGGCACTGGTGGCGACCGCAGATGCGGCAATGGCATCCGCTTTGGCTGGTGCATCGTCAGCCCACGCACCCGCTGTCATTCCTATGGAAGCGAGAAATGCTCCCGCAACCAGCATGCTCTTCAGTACTTTTTTCATATGAACTCCCTAGTGTGCGGATCAGAGTGCGTCGTTGCCGGTTTCACCGGTACGAATACGCACAACCTGTTGCAAGTCATAGACGAAAATCTTGCCGTCACCGATTTTTCCAGTGCGTGCAGCGCTTTCAATCGCTTCAATTGCACGATCCACAATCGCATCGTCCACGGCTGCTTCAATCTTTGTTTTTGGCAGAAAATCGACGACATACTCGGCACCGCGATACAACTCGGTATGCCCTTTCTGACGGCCGAAACCTTTCACCTCAGTCACAGTAATTCCTTGCACACCCATTTCTGATAAAGCTTCGCGGACTTCGTCGAGCTTAAACGGTTTAATAATGGCAGTAATCAGTTTCATGTTGTTCTCTCATTTCAGAAAGTTTTTACAGCGGTCAACAACAGGGTAGTCTTACCGGTAAATTTGCCTGCTGGGGTGACATACAGTTTTTTGTCAGCATTAGTACCGACTGCGGCCAGACTGAAATTCACACCAAAGAATTCTTTCGTGACGCCCACTTTCCAGTCGTTATACGAAGACGCCGAATTATTTTTAATCATCTGGCGACCGACATGCAAGTTCAGGGTATAGGCATCCGGTAACTCAATGTTTGCCCCCAGATCAAGGTAGCCGCTGTTTTTGCTATTCACAAAGCCGAACAGATTTGTAACGGAGTGAGAATACTTCGCGTACACAGGGCCAGTGCCGATCTGTCCATAGATTTCAGTCGTGTTCGCATCAACAAAGCCCGGAACCTTATCCAGACCGTTAGAAAGATAAACGTAGGTCAGGACACCGGCGTCGTAGCTGACATCTTTAGTGATTTCGCCTTTCTTACCGGCGTAAATGTCCCACTCAACATCACCGCTGCCACCGGCATCTTTTACCCATTTAATGGTCGATAACCATGTACCAGCGTAAAAGCCGCTAGGATTGTGAGTGTAGTCAGCGCCGCCTTGTAACGCTGGATCCAGACGTGTCTGCGCGATACCACGATAACGATATTCACTGGCAACACCAACGTTAAAACTCAATTCATTGTCTGGTTTTGGCTCATCTGCGTAAGCGAAACTGCTTAACAATGTTGCGGTCACTGCAGCGGCGAGTACTGATTTTTTCATTATGCTTCCCCTTGTTTATATATAGTAAACATCGATTTGTATAAGAAACTGGACTGAACTCACTTCATCAACCACCGGTACGCAAAGCCAGAAGATCGTTCGTGGCCATGCAGGAAATGAACTTCGAAAAGTTACGAACGCTTCACTATTAGCAGAAGTCGTGCCAACTGTACTTTTTCACATACAGCCCGCCTGTAGTGCAGTCATAGAGGTATAACAATCAGGTATAGGAATACAATCAAATGAATACGCTGGTGGGCACATCCGCGGCTTTACGCTATGATTTCTGTTTAATAGCGAAGTGGTAAATAAAATACTGGCGCTCCATCTCGCACCGTTTTGACGCGGGATGCGCAATGTGTTTTATGGCTGCACTTTTTTCGCACTAGTAATGTGCAATCGCAAACTCACTTACAAATACAGGCAGGTATATGATGGATAAGCAAAATTTCTTCAGTGATGTACAGGCAAAAATCAGTCAGGCGCTGGAAAACTCTCCTGCCAAAGACATAGAAAAAAACGTCAAAGCCATCATGACTCAGGGTTTCTCTAAACTGGATCTGGTAACCCGGGAAGAATTTGATATACAGGCACAAGTACTGGCCAAGACGCGCAGTAAGCTCGAAGCACTGGAAGCGCGTGTCGCGGCTTTAGAAGCGCAGATAACGGAATAACAGGGCGTTCCGGATATGTCGCTGGCGGTTCTTAAAAGTCGCGCACTCAATGGGATGGACGCTCCGCAAGTGACGGTGGAAGTCCATCTGGCCAACGGTTTGCCTGCTTTTACTATCGTTGGTCTCCCAGAAACAGAAGTAAAAGAGTCCAAAGACCGCGTCAGGGCAGCACTACAAAATGCCCGTTTTGAATTTCCGGCAAAAAGAATCACTGTCAATCTGGCGCCGGCAGATTTGCCAAAAGAATCCGGTCGTTTCGATTTGCCTATCGCCCTTGGTATCCTGGCCGCATCCGGACAGATACCCGCAGATGCACTCGCACAATACGAATTCGCCGGTGAATTATCACTGTCCGGTGAATTACGGCCCATCCGTGGCGCACTGGCGATGACCTTCGCGATCTGCAAAAGTACGGCTGACGGACATACAAAACCCGCATTTATTTTACCCAGAGCGAATGCCGATGAGGCGGCTTTGGTGACGGAAGCGGCTATTTATCCGGCAGATTCATTGCTTCAGGTTTGCGCTCACTTCGCCGCCATTGACGAAGAAAACAAGCTGCAACGGCATCGCCCGCAGGCTGAAATTCAACGTCGCACCTATCCTGATTTTTCCGAAGTCAAAGGTCAGTTACAGGCAAAACGTGCGCTTGAAGTTGCCGCAGCAGGAAATCATTCTGTGCTCATGGTAGGGCCGCCAGGAACGGGGAAATCTATGCTGGCTGCCCGCTTCCCCGGAATACTGCCGTCAATGACGGATCAGGAAGCGCTGGAATCAGCCGCAGTACAATCCCTGACTTCGGGTTTTTCTATCGATAAATGGAAATCGCGCCCTTTTCGTGCACCTCACCATACAGCCTCTGCCGTGGCACTGGTTGGCGGCGGTGGTGTGACTTTCCGAAATAAATGCGACATTTCTGAAATAGCTGCGATAATTGCCTTATGGAAAACTATAGTCATCCAAGTCAACCTGCATGTACGTTCGCAGGAAGCCCAACATGACGCATACCTATGGCGATTCAATTCAAACAGAAATTCAAACGTGTTAATAAAGCAATACGGCTAAAGGAATCCTTGTTGGCCGGGAACGATACTTTAATTGCATGGTGGTATTCCGGTTTCTATAAGAATAGGATGGACTCGTCGCAACCACACGTGCTTGTGATATTCAGAAGATTGGTTGCGGGCATTGTCTCTGACGAGGTGATCCCACGTCGAATTCCGCTCACCGCCCTTGGTCAAGTACGTATCGGTTCAGTCTGGAAGGGAGACGTCTGCCAAGCCGAAACTCAATGGACGAAAGACCGGTTCCAGGTCGACTTCACGGCAGGCGCATGGCGTTTCACATCTTTAGAGCATGCCAGAAGAATGCGTCAGGCACCGCCTTTTGAGCCTGAGACCTTTAAACTTCAATATGAAAACGACCAAAATTGGCTTATCGAGTTTGACTTGGCAAATGGCGGGAAGCTGCTAATCCCATGCGTTGAGTTTTTCTCTCGATGCTACGGACGGTCTGGCGAAGTCAAACGCATTTTGGCGACATATAGATGGCAGGGGCAGGCCGACAGTGTTATGGAAAGACTCTATGCCCCACTCGATACGCCGGATGAGCCTGGAAAATGGCAAGTGCGCCTGCGCAAACGATTAGTAAAGGGGGACGTGGTTTTTCTCGCACATACAAAATACGACCCGTACACGCAGAGAGAAGCAAAGGGTATATACGCCCAAATTGAGGCAATGCATGATCCCCAACAGAAGTATCCTGCATTTATTAAGGTGGCTCCTTGGTTTGAAGGACCAGCGGAGCTAAGCGTAGCTGGCATCCCTTTTGATAATGGGAAATCATTCTTAGCACTGCAAGTTGTTGGAATGAGCGACCCGCAAGGCTTGCTCATTTTGCGTTCGCGCGAGAATAGCCGTGATGCGGAGAAACCAGCACCCGAAGGAAGCCCTGAAGCTTGGGCTGGAGTGCCTGATCGTGTGCTCGTAAAATATCCAGACATTGTTGATCTCACCGGAGACTTGGAACCAGACCATGAGGCAGGCGCAATGGAGATCCAAGACCCAGACTTCGAAATCCTTGGGGAGTCCCGTGCAGTAATTGATGTAAGAGCTGAACAAGCAACCACAGTTGCGGGGCCGAAAAGTGATACTCCCATGCCATCCACAGTATCTGGTGGTGAAACACATAGTAGCGGAAAAGGAGTGGGATACGCATCAATTCATGCTAGGCCAGTCTTTGAATCACATGGGATGGTGCGAGATATGTGGGAGGCCATGTTGCGGTTGCAAACTACCCGGCCTGATTTGATTCAAGCATTGTCATGGTTCACTTTCAAAGATGGATTTAGTTCAGACCCAACACCAGGAATGATTGCACTAGAACCATTCGACGAAGATGCTGACGCTACAGCTACTGCGCGTCGATTCCCTTACTTGGATCCAACAATTCCATCGCTACGAGGCGTTCTAGTCGCTCGACTCACGCAATCTGACGGCCCAACATATATTATGGAGATAATGCGCCGCCCAAAAAAAATCACGGCCGATGATGGTGAGCTAAAAGATGCGGAAGAATCTTTCCAAGGATTAATTTTTCGCCTAACTCACGAAAATCAACTTATTCCTTGGTTACGCGAAATCCTGTCTAGAATCCGTCACGAAAATGGTGTCTTTAAACGATTAACTGGAAGCTGCCCAGGTATAGCCGACTCATTCTCGCACCGCCTTTCAAGCAACCTAGCTTCTGATTGCCTACCATGTGAGCCAATAGTACTCGGGGCAATAGCGAAATTAAAAGGACGAACATCGCCGGCTGATCTGGGGGCATGAGTATCGACAAGGCGGATATACAACAAATCCCGGCAAAGCTGAGGCACTTGCTTGTCGGTTTAAATTTTTCTCCACGGTCATTCCGAAGGACGACCATTTGAGGATCTATAGTCGATAGAATCAAATAAAAAAAGTCATGCTATTCATAACGCAGTCTTGGTAGTTTGGGGCAGTGTTGCGTGAAGGTGACCTATGTTCGAAAAATTAAAACTTCATCTAATCCGCCATTTTATGTTGCGCTATTGTTAGCCGATCGAGTGTTTCGCGTATCTCGCCTCGGCACGCACGATCTCTCCAAATTGCGATCCAAGAACAGCTACTGTTGCGTTACTCGAAGCTAAGCCATTGATCGTTTCCTTGATGCTACTTGACTTACCCCTTGAAAATTAATTATAACTGTATATATATACAGTTATAATTAAGATTCTCGTCATGTTCAAGGAGTCAGGTATGGATGGAAATCGCCTTAAAGCAATAGAATTGATGCAACGTGCAAAAATGGCAATAGTCAGCAGTCGTCCGGAAATGCCCCTTAACGAAATAATAGGGCAAGATCGGGAAGCTTTCTCTGGTATCAGGATGCTATACGCATCTGACATAGCTGGAACCCCGCTCCAATCGCTGATCAAGTCGGACGATAAGAGTGTCGCTGTCCACAACATTTTTTGCGGCAGTGGCTTTCTCGCGTTCTCCGACGAAATTGAACACCAAATGCATGCGAGTCAGGCGAAAATTACCTATCCAGTCAGGGTATTGCTCGATACAAATTTTCTGACTGATATGCCCAAGCTCTTGCGAGGTGAAGACTTCACCACCCGAGAAAGCATGATCGCCACCCTGAATTGTCTGAGCGTGAATCTTAATAAGAGCTTCGACTGGACATTTGCTGCACTAGAAAATGTGCGCGAAGTGGTACGCGCGGAGAACCCTTGGCCGTACCAGAAAGTCATGGCTGCCAAATTATTCGATTCAAGTCCCACGATAGAAGAAGCAATTGAACTCTGTGCTAAAGAGCCAGGATTGAATTCTGCTAGCTTGATCGATAGCGCCGAAGAACATTGGGATGTCTTCTTACAAAACCGTGAAACCTGGAAAGCCTTAAGCCGCCGCGATGTCATGTATTGTGTGATGCTTCGCACGATGCTTGAATCTTGGGCTGGATCATCGGTCGAGCAAACCCTACGTGTTTTAATTGAATTTTGTCTGAATTCGTTCAAGGTGCTTCCTTTGAAAGAACTTTATTTCGGTTGGAAAGCGGCGCAAGGGTTTGCGCTCCCCGAATCCCGGCTGAAAATCTTTGACGAGCCCGCTTTGAAGAGCCCAAAAGAAAAATCGATTAAACGGATTGGAGCTCTCGCATGGGACTTCTTCTTTTTTAGATGGTGCGAAACTCTGCTAAGTGAATTTAAGAAGGAATCGTTCTTCGTTCCAGCAGTGACTTCCTTTGATCAGGGTTTGCTAAACGCGATCGAGGCGTGTCCGCTACGGGCTGTGCTAATCAATGATGAAGCTCAACTCATCGAGGCTATCTTTGACGATGAGTATGAGTTTCAAATCTGTATGAACAGGGCGATAACGCCTGCTTTGCATAAAATCATTATCGATCCAGTTCGGCGCTCGAAAAAACCGAATATTTCGCGCTATAAATTAAGTTTCGAAATTAATCGTTTAGAGACTGCAATTCGCTCATTGATCTAAGCATAAAGGGCTCCTTGGTTGCTGGGGGTTGCAGTTCGCGTGATCAAAGCACCCCCTCCAGTGGGGATAGATCGTCTAGAAGGGCGCAAAGCCACTGGCTCGCTTGCCTGGCTTCGCGTAAAGGGCAGTTGACATCCAGCTGCCTTGCATCTCGACAATACGGTAACTCTAGAAGAAAGCAAACCATCTATCTGTGCGTTTAAGCAGCCCAAGGGGGTACACAGAACGGATGTTATGTCTAATCCACCTCACTTTAAATTGATTGTGTTTCACAATATGCATAATATTGCATGTCAAAACCGCCGCCGCAAAAACACTGATCAAGTCGAGTGCAGTGATTCAGTCTGTCACTGGTTCGTTCTGGGCAATCGTGCTGCGCGGCAGTACAGAATTCGTATTGAAGTCGGAGTGTAAGAACCCGAAACCTTTTAGAAAAATAGAAATGGCTTTGGCTGAGTTGCGGTCGCTCGGCCTGCGTTATGCGGAGATTGATTTCATCAAATGGAAACCAGTACAGAAGGCATTCAAAGAGTGAGCCATGTCAGCGCAGACATTAGCCAGATGATCGAGCAGCGCTGTCACGAACTGGGGCTGACCTTGGAGCAAGCGCAGCGGCTTGCCGTCGAAAACGATCGGAGCGACCCGAACTCGCTTTATCGACTGCTATGTTTGGAATTCGATACGCTTGAGCCGGTTAAAACACGTAATCCGAAAAAATGGCTCTGGATGGCAGCGAACACTAGCAATGTAAGCTATCGAAGCCAGCTAACCGAAGATGAGTTGAAGATGATCCTTTTGACTGGCCAAGTGCCAAACAACCGGATAGCGAATGCTTTACATCTGTTGGACGAGGCCCCGATGGTAATGATCATTATGGCGGCACATGAGGTTGCAATGACAAGTCAGAGACCAGCAAATGAGATCGTGGCGAATGTTGGACAGATTGCCGAGAAAATGCATTGTAAACGTTGGCAGACGTTAGCTGGTTAATAAATACATGTGCCTCAAGTCAGCGCGAGGAACCTCGAACAAAACTTATGATCGAATGAAATCAAATTGCATGCACATGACATAAGGCGACGGAGTCACATCTGTACGAACTGGTTCATTGTCGCCGGAAACATCCCAAACTGCACACCGCTTATGTACTAACGCCGTTAGCAGCGCGCAGAAGAAAAATATTTTCGGACCAAACGGTAACAGAACTGGTTTGTGCGTCCTCACCAGACTGGCGACTAACGACTCTAGGAGAGTAAGTACATTGAGCGGAGAGTGCACGGAATATTCGAACCGCTGTTGGTCTCTCACGCCATTCAATATAGTGGCATTGTGCATTTCAACCTTACGCAAGTACTTTGCTTCTTCAGAGGTTGGCACAAAT
This sequence comes from Undibacterium sp. FT79W, assembly GCF_014284215.1. Lineage (NCBI taxonomy): Bacteria > Pseudomonadati > Pseudomonadota > Betaproteobacteria > Burkholderiales > Oxalobacteraceae > Undibacterium > Undibacterium sp. FT79W. The sequence goes on from NZ_JACOGB010000003.1 coordinate 174,517, forward strand.
ACCCACCAATCTGCGCTTTGAAGATACTCAACGGCACCAAGTGCTTTTCCCTTTTCATATCCCAAGCCAACGATCGAGGCCACCGGCAATCCAGGATCAGTTGCAAAGCCCGTGAAATTTGCATGCACTGGTTTGGCGACTTTGTTTGATACATGATTGCTTGGAGGCGGTACATACTTTGCCAAACAGTAAGCCACAGTAATTTCAATTGAAGTATACGATGACGGTAAATCCTCGAAAGCTGCGATTAGAGCCGCCATAACGCACCGCGGCATGCTGGAAATGTCAAGCAACACCCTTAGGGGTTCGTTGGAGGTGCATGTTTTCAGGAGATTATGGACATGTAACTCAAGGCTGTCATCAGCCAGTGCACCATCTTTGATTGGCAGGCTTACGGTAAGGGCTTTCCTTGCCCATGTTTGATGGGGTGTCTGTGTTGCGGGCGCATCGTTACTTGACTCGATGAACATTACCCTCTTGCTACATTTATCATGGGTGCGTTTAAGAATATGGATGCTGCGGCTCTCGTGACAGAGAAAGCCGAAGAACAAATCGTAGTCTTTTGACGCCACGATCTCACTTAAGGTAAGCTCGCTGAGGTTTCGAATGGTGATCGTCATTGACACCTCATAGTAAATTCATCTGGTTAGATGTTGGAATGACGTTATCCGCCTTCGCGTTTTTGACGTATGCCAGAATCGAGCTCAATGCGGCATACTTTGTTGCTCGTAGCGGTAACTTAAAGCGCGGGGCCAGAAGATAAGCAAGCCGGAAACGCTTCCCGATGAGGTCATCAAAGCTGGCGTTTTTCTCACCCGTATCCGGTATGTGAATCAAGGCGCCGTGATTGATAGCGATACGGATAGCCGCTTGAACGTCGATAGAGACCTTCTCATCAATGCGGAACGACAACGGAGGCTCCTCCACAAATTCGTCCTGTACCAAGCGCGTAAAGAAATACTCGCCGATATGGCGCAGCAGCTGATCGATGGGCTGTTGCGTCTGAATACCTCGGGATGCCAAGGGGGCCAATGCCAGCATGGATGTAAAGGACTCCGTGGCTTCCTTGATTTTGTCGACCTGAGTACTTGGTTTAACCGAAAAAGTATTCAACGATTCGGCCGAAAGCATCATGTTCATGATGCCAATAAGCCAACGTGGATTACCTTCGCAAATAGCGGAAATCGCTTCCCAACCGGAGTAAGCAAAATTGAGTTTTTTACGCCCTCGTTTTGTGGCATTGACTCCCTCACGCCGGAATGCATCACGAAACGCCACAAGTGGTGCAATCTTCCTAACCGTGTTGCCTGTTAGGCTGGTCGGAGATGTGTCCAGACAATCTGGATCAATTCCTTTATTTTCGAGAAAACTCCTGAAACTCTCATCCTTTATCTGTAGGGATTTGAAGACCGCTTTCCACTCATCCCCTTTACCATAAGGCTGAGGGACTGCGCCGAGATCATCCTCGTCGTCAACTACAAATGCATTTGTGCCGAAGATCGCAATCGGGTCAGCATCACTCTCATGTGCACTACGACCACAGATGGATCTGAATAGATTCACCGAGAATGCCAGCGCGGCTTTTTTTTCAGGATACCAAAGCTTAACTTCCACGTAATCATTTGTCGAAGTAGCTTCCGACACTCTGGCCAGGCTGGTCATTGTGTGTGCGGTACAGGGAGCTAGTCCAACTTTGTAAACTATTTTGTTGCCAGCAGAACGAAAACGGCGAAACACCATATCCTGCATTTCAGCTGGAGCGATTTCGAACTCATCGAATAACAATGCCCACTTGCCTGCGGCGTCATTGATAGCAGTATCGAATTGGTTGACTGCCGTTTCTACAGCCGTGATCGCATGCAAATATAGGAACGGTAACGCGTCTTCAAGTTGAACTGAATCAGCATCGTCTCTTTTAATATATTTCGTCACCTCTGCCTGGATGAGCAGTAGGCGAGACTGCAACGCCGCCTTCATCCCACTGAGAGAAATGAGCTTTGGTTTTAGTCCCCAAAACTCGCAGATGGTTGATAGCGCCGCTCGCAGAGCCTGAGGATCATATTCGGCAACGCGATAGTTCTGAGCCTTGGCACCTAGAGTAGGTGTAATTCGTGCTTCGAACGCCTCCACTAAGGCGAGCAGCACATTGGTGCAGAAGACACTTTGGACGATCGATTCGCGCAGCTTGGCCGCCAATTTTCTCCGTCCCAAGGCTTCTATCATTTCGGACCAGGTGATATCAGCTGGTACGAATATACCTGTAAATTTGATGGCGGTCCGATAGGCATCGGCTTTTTCGTGATCCCAAAGTCGGAGTGCTGATAGTCTAAGCATCTTCAGCAAGGTGGTCTTTCCACTTCCTCTTGGACCGAGCAGAAGTGAATTCCAGTCGCCAGCAAGCTCGGAAAACTTGGTTGACGGGACGAAAGAGCGAGCCACTTCTTGATCTGGCATTTCCTTCGCGTTGAAAGCACGTAGAAAAGATATTTCGTGGTCTTTCATTCTATGTTCCTAGCCAATCTCGATAATCTGCCCAGAATCTGGGTCGCGCAGGACAACCAGAGAGTGCCTACGCTCCAAGCTTTGGAGTACTTTGCGTAAGGCGTCCGGGGTTAGATACTGCAGGAAATTAAGCTGACCAACAAGTTGAGCCCAAGTGCCAGTATTACCTTCCAGTTCCTTAGCAATCATATCCGCTAGAACATCGGGATGTTCTCTTTCACCAAAACCTACACCGTCGGAAAGACCTGTTTTAGTGTCGACAGCCTTTGCCCAGCCTCGACCAACATGCCAGTTCCATACTTGCGCAGTACCGCGCGGACATCCGGTTGCTGGCAGTTCAATATCGATCATATAGAACTGATTGCGGTATTTGTTCAACTCTTCGGTGGAGAGTAATGCTCCTACGCTTGCAGCAGAAAAAATTACAGGCGATGAGCCGGCCGAGCCAGGGGCGTAACGTATTTTCCCATCATGTTTGTGTCCGTGAATGACGATCCAATCACCGTGGTCGGCCAATCGTTCAAGTAACAAGTCACCGTTGTGAATAAAGTCATAGGTACCGACACCGTCTTGAGTGTGGACAATGGGATGATGATGGCTGAGGAAAATATTGATTTTCGTTGCCGTCATTTCCTTTAGCTGGATTTCCAGTTCGGCGAGCGTGGAGTGTGCGATACTGCCTCGCTCGTAGCTTGTATTTTCGGTAATGTGTCTGGCACAGCTGTTGAAAACAACGAGTCGCACCGTGTCGTCTTCGTATACGACAAAATCAGCACCAAAATAATGCACACGGCGATTCCGCCCGGCAGGTGACGTGGTTTGTTCGCCAGTTATGTGCAGGGGATAATCTGGTTTGAGCATTTTTAGATTCTCGAACAGGTCGTGCGGATTATCTAAATCATGGATAGGATTTAGATTGTCGTCCTTGTAACGAGAGCTAACATCATGGTTTCCCGTAGCGCACGCTGTGCTTTTTACATTAAGTTTTTCCCCGAGATCGATGAGCTCACTCCAAGCTGCTTTCAATGGGCCGTGTGCTGCATGGGTAGTGATGTCACCCGGACAGAGCAACAGGTCTGCCCGAAGATTCTCACCGCGAACCAGATCTTGTAAATCTGCCCAAGGATTTTTGCCGCCTGTTTCCTTGATACGTTGAAGAACAATGTGCGAGTGTTCTGAGCCAGTGCCTACTGCGCGTTGATTGCAAAAATGAAGGTCACTTACGACTGCGATTTTTACACGTTGAGGCTGAGACATTGTCTGTCCATTCGTAATTCGAAATCAAAACTTCGCGCGCCGTACGACGCGCCCCAGTGAAGCCTGCTACATTTCGCATCACTGAAAGTTCATGCACGTGCCACTCCTTTAAGCGTTTTAAATCCAACTGATCTGCACTGTAGGATAACAATACTTTCACACCGCGGTCATTAGCCCGGTGCATTGCCTTAATCAACCTGTCTACGTCATCACGCTTAAACGTTCCTGCACCATACTCACCACGGTCCCTTTTTCCTAACTCAGCATATGGTGGGTCTAGGTATAAGAAATCGTTTTTCTCAGCCTTATCAATCGTTTTTTCGAAATCGCAATTTATTATTTGTGCTTTTCGTATTCTAGCAGCGAAACCTTTGAAAATACTCAAGTCAGGAATACCCAAATTCCCCTGTCCACGCGAAACATTGAATAAGCCTTGGCGATTAGTGCGATACACGCCGTTAAAACAGTACCGGTTCAGATAAATAAATCTGGCTGCTCTTGCATATGAGTCGAGACCGAGCGGATTAATCTCCCGCAATTCGTAATAAAACCGTTCTGTTGCTGGCCAAGTCATTACCGTATTCCAAACCATCTCAGCATCAGCTTTTATGGTTTTGTAGGTTTGAACTAGATGCAGATTAAGGTCAGACAGAATAGCTCGCTTCGGATTGATAAGAAGGAATAACACTCCCGACCCAACGAAGGGTTCAATGTACCGCTCAAAATGTGTTGGTGTGGCCGCACACAATTTTGGCAGTAGTTTCTTTTTACTCCCAGCCCAACGCAATAGTGGTGAGCTTCCTGGGACGCCACTGATAATGGAATGATTCACTAGGCCACTGGTATTAATTCCTGTGACTGGTATGACGGTGCAAGCCACGTCGTATTCGCGTTCTGTTCGATCCATTAGCTCTCCGCCAAGATAAACATCAATCGTTCAATCTGCCGCGCTCGTGCAACACTGCTTTGTACCGCAGCACGAAGTGCACCCATCAATCTAGCATCCGACGCTGGATCGTAATTGCCATCTAAATGCATAGGAATTGATGCATAAATGCATAAACTATGCATTCCCTTGGTGAGCCTTTTCGACTTTCCATCCAGCAATCTGGACACCTGTGACTGATTGAGATTACAGGCTTTAGCAAGGAATTCTTGAGTAATTCCTTGTTCTTCACAGAAAGCGCGAAGGTCGCGAGCGATGTCGCTGATTGGCCGTATTTTCTTTAATTCATAATGCATAAATGCATATTATTATGCATAAGCTATCTAGTCAAGCCGTTTTACCTTGGTCAGAAGTCGAAGTCGTGTCGTCGCGACTAAAGCTTTACATTTGTTGTCAATGCACTTTATAAATTGATAATGCCTCGGTAGGCATCAAGTAGATCACGTGACCTTGCTATCCCTGCCCGTTGAGTAATAGCACCGAAGCCGCCACCTTTTAGCATCGCATATGATTGTTGAGTTTCGCCACCAGTGACACGGACTTTCAATCCGTTGGTCGCAGGTTAGAATCCCGCACGGCCTACCAATAATTATCAAGGAAGCCCACGAATTTCGGTTCGTGGGCTTTTTTGTTTCTGGTCGCTATCTGACCGCTTCGGACGGTATTCGCCTAACCCCTAATATCCAGAGCCTTGCCCGCGCCAAGCAATAGTTGTCACGTATAACTTTCTTGGTTTACCATACACCTGCTGAGTTAGTTTAATTTGGTAAAACGTCTTTCTCCGGAAAGAAGATTGGGGTTCGATTCCCCGACTCAAATACGAATTAAGGAGCAAGTGTGAGCTTTGAGAAGACTCTAAAAATATATCAGGCTCAAGTTGAAAATCTCCAGGTTTTGGAGAAAGCATGGAAATTCCAAGTACGCACGATCAATAAAAGCCTAATAAAAGATCAAAAATACGAAGTTGAGCTAGCAACGAAACAGCTTATGCTTCTACATTGCGCGTACACAGAGTGCGCTTTTTCGAAACTAATCCATACGCCGTATGGATTTTCCCCATCGCAAATTCTTCAAATAAAGCAATCCATTAAGAACGGCAGTGCAGCCGAAGGATGGAAAAAAGCTTTAGAACTCGGGCTAAAGCGTTTGGTTACAAAACGTGCCGACAAGCAAGTGGTAGACATTCGAAGCCAAATATTAAAAATATTGGAACAGTATGTGGCAGACCCGAGTATTCTTCGCAATAAGGTCGCGCATGGACAGTGGATGGTAGCAATAAATCGCTCCGGCGATGGTATCAATTACGAAGTTAGCCAACAATTAAAAAATCTAGATGTTGTTGTACTAACTCGCTGGCACATCGCGGTAGTTGAGCTCTGTTCCATATTACGACTCTTAATCGAATCACCAAACAAGGCATTCCGACCAAACTATTATTTTGTAATTGAGTCCCATATAAAAAACGTGAAAAAAACTAAGGAATGGACCCTTGCAAAGAGAGTGGCTCAGCTAAAACTGAAGCAACAACATAAGCCAAATAAGGTCGATTAACCCTACGTGCTCTGCGAGTTCGGCCGACGTTCGAGGCATCACCATCCGTTCAATCGTTGCTCGCAGGACCCGCATGGACTACCAAGAGTTATCAAAAAATCCCACGAATTTCGGTTCGTGGGATTTCTTGTTTCTTGTCGCTTTCTGGTCTACTCTGGAGTAGACTCATAGCCTATCCGTCAATCAAGCCACTTATCCAACTCTTCCACACACAGGCACTCATCATTGCCATCGGCTTGCGTTGCACCCTCTTGCGCAACTCCTGCGACACGGAATAACTCGTCCACGTATGGGCCGCCGCTATTGCCCCTTCGGATATTTGTTGATATCTCAATCCGCTGAAGTCCTCGGCGAGGAAAGCGATTCAACACATTAGCCGCCGCTTGATTAGCGATTCGGCCTGGATTCCAGTTTGGATAGCCCACGAGAATTCCATGCTCATTTCGCTTGATTAATGAATCCCGACCCACAAAATGTCTAATATTGGCAGGGGGCGGATTAACAAATTCCAGAACAGCAAGATCTCGATCTTGATCCCGGTGAACTACCCGAACTGGCACACTAAAGCCGAGAGTGGGACTGTGCGCAGTCATTTCCCCATTTCTCATTTGCGCATCTTGAAAATCTACCATCAAGACTTGACCATTAACCTCAAGCTCACAGCGCAGGACGTGCTCGCAAGTAATCAATTTGTTAGCGGACATGTAGGCAAATGCTGTACCTTGGCTTGCGCAGAATTCACTGGCACCACCCTCCAATTGATAGTCCCCCATCCAACTAACCACAAATACGGCCCGCTCAACATCTGCGGCATTTCGTACAATATTTTCAATCGGTAGCAACAGGGCAGCCCCCCCCATATCCCTTTGATAGAGCCCATTAAAGCGCTCGGCAAAACGAGTGTATAAAGCATCGTTAGGGCCTCGGACCATTCGCAAGTAAAGCAACTTTCCCCACAAAATCTTGTAAAAGGATGGAAACCCTTTACACCTACGTTGGCGTCGCCAAGGCTTCTTCTCGTAAGGAGACGTCTTCGCCGCCTCCATCTTCCTTTCCCACTCAACCTGCGTGGCAGCCAATCCATACTTATCCCAAGCATGGAGCGTACCTCGAACCCAGTCCACGAAATTCCTTTTCACGTTCGGGAACTCGTTAATGGTCAACCCTGTGACCTCCATTCGATGCAAAGGCGTACTGATCCTGCTTTTAACAGGGTTGATATTAAAACTGTTATGTTCAATCGTAGAAATTAGTTCCTTGCCTAAGGTCAAGACACCGCTGTCGTATGAGCATATATTTTCCGGCAAGCTAGAAGCTTTTCGAACCGAAAAAGAGAACGTCAAGTCGTCCGCATAGCGTGTGTAGGACGCTCGATGTCGCTTGGCCAGATCCATTAGTTCAGTGTCGAGACGCCGCGAAGCAAGATTTGCCAAAAACGGCGACGTAGGCGCGCCTTGGGGGAGCTCGTTATTGTGAGTGCAAATCTGCGCCAATACCGTAGCGACAGCATGGGAGCACGAAAAGGGTTTCTTCATAAAGATACCCCTCACCCGATAAAAATTAATCGATGGGAAATAGTTCTTCAGATCAACGTTGAGCAAGAACTTGGTTTGTGGTGAACAATGCTTTTTTGCATTAGTTACAATACTTCTTCCTATTATAAAGCCGTGAACACAAGGTTTTACAGGTGCAGCATTTTCTTCCAAGAATAGTAAAACCTTATCCTGCAAGGCCTTTAGCTTGGCACGAGGTTCATGAATCACTCTCGGCGATCCATTACGTTTATTTATTATGAAGGACTTGTAACGAGGGGAAGGGTAAATGATTTTCTGCAAATCGGAATAAGGCATACCGAACAAGTTCGCCGACAGCGACTCCACAAAATTGCGGGTCAAAATTCCAAGTGGAAATGTACTCATGCGCTCTGCTTCACACAAGATGAATAAAACGAGGTCGCTCCCCTTTTCGCTCTTTCACCTATACATCACGGCGACATCAGGATACTTTCGACATCGTATAGCGTCGGGGCTACCTCACTGCAAGGTCTACGTTAACGCGGACCAAATTAAGACTCGGAACAGGGGAACGACAAGCCATTGTAATTCCAGCACTAGCCTCATGGCAATAAAGTTCTCCGATGCAAGGAAGCCGAGTTGGGCTTTGCAATTGTGAGACAGTGGCAAACCAATGCAAAGTTGAAAACGGCATGACCTATTCAACGTAAAGGCCGTAGCTGATGCGCTGATGGATCGAGTGATCCATCGTTCGTATAATCTTAAACTGACCGGTGAGTCCATGCGTGCCGGTACCGGGCCTAATGGGATAAAGAAGACCACCAAGCCTAAGAAGTAACGGTTCGATGCCATGTCGATGGTCACATTGCCGACATACCGGGGTGACCGCCACCCGTACTTTGGGTGGCGGTTCACTTTTAGAGGCATTGGTTACCAGCGCGTGTTGGCGGCCGACTTTATGTTGACGGGGTGGTGGTTGACTATGTAGCTGAAGAGTTTGACCGCACTTGGTTGAGCTAAGTGTCACAGGTGGTTGAATGCGAGGCAAATCAGTGGTTGATTCTGAAGGCGAAACGGTAGTGGCGTCCCAATGCTAAAGAGTGGCGGCTTGGATGCTAATACTCAGCTCGTCTCGAAAGAATCACTTGAAGCTCTCCAAGACAAGGCCTAAACCGCTGTAAAATCAGGCACTGACCCCGAGCGATAGTCCCAGTGGGGTAACCAATAGGTCTGCCCATTCAAGACAACGGAGAAATTGCCCTCGACATCAGTCGAGAACGAAAAACGTTTCGATTTCTTGCCAACACGTCGTGGCAAGCCGTGGAAATACGCTAGCGAAATTGAGATCCACTCCGCCTCGAATGCATCGTCGCGCTGCCCTTTTTCAAGGAGCTTGACCATTTTCGCTTCGAGCTGCTTATGGCGCATGGACCGCGTCTTCTGATTATCTACTCTAACGACAAGGTTTAATCCATAGCGGCTATTTATAAATGAAACAAAGCCAAAGGTTGAAGCCTTTTGGCCAGGGGAATTGAGCAAATAACTGTCCAGCGCGTCCTGCCCGGGCAATTGGAATCCGCTCTTCTCGCAAGTGGCCAACAGGGATGCCGCGGGACGCAACGCCAAGCGTGCTGTTCTGATCGAGATACTACCGGCAGCTATCCTCAACTGTAGTTCGCTATTGTAGGCAATCAAAACTTGTGCAGCTGGCGTTCCCTCTGGAAGAGACGCAACGATAACGGCAATGCGGCGAAGATCGGATTCATCCTCCCGTTCCTGGGCATCGACGACCACTTGCGCAGTCTCAGATAACCAGCGCATCGGAAGTCGCACGCGCCGCAATCCCTCCGCCGTAAAATGAATGAGCAGCTGCGCGTAAGAGGGAACTTTGCCCCAACACTTTTCCATTTCATAGAAAAATGGAAAATAGCGATGGATCGTTAAAGCAGCTCTTTGCGCTGGAATTTTTTCAATGAGCCACAGCCCAAATCGGTGAAAGCTTTGAACAAACTGCGGACTCGACAAACCCGCCTCATCAAGCCTCAGCCGCTTCAGATAGGTATCCCTCCAATAGCAATCCTCACAGGAATTTCTCCTTCCAGCTGGCATATCAGTACCACAGCATGGGCAAGGAACGAGGCCGTCTCGCAAGCAGACTGAGCATAGTTTCCGACCTTCCGGTGAAATTAAAAGGCTACGGTGACGTCTGCAATCTTGGCAAGTGCCACGTTCAGAAACGTTCTGATCCTGGGATTCCACTGACCGGTGTGCATCGGCACCTATTAATGCCTGACTTGGCAAACTCGGGGGACGAAAATAGACTGAACAACTATTGCACACCGGTCCGAATAGCGTGACCTTTCCGATCTTGTATTCGGTCTTTCCACAGCGTGCACAGGGTGCATCCTTCACACATTGGCGGCATATCGCATTCGGATCATTTTTCGGGAGCCGCCGTAGAACGGTGCACCTCGGGCATTGGCGAGACTCAAAGACGCGCTGGTAGCATGTCCCGCAAAATCGTCGGCCAGATTGGATGCGATGCGCCTTCAGCATGTCCCTGCCACATTCGTCGCATTGCTGCTGGAGCGATGTGTTGTTGTTCATGAAATTCGTCGCATCTTTCGTTGTAGGCGCGCCCATTTGTACAATACAGTCTGCCTCGATACCGGAGCTGGGTCTGAATTTTTCCTTGCATTGCGTGAGCGCATCAGCTGCGGCATCTCGCGCACAATATCATCAATGCATGGCGGCAGAGATCTCCATCCCTGCCGCAGCGACGTATCTTTCAGGGAATTGGCTACCGCAGCACTTCGAAGTTGTTCAGGACCGGCTTGCATCAGCACACCGACACTTTCGAGAAAGCTCGAGCGCTCCGATGTCGGTAGCATTTCAAAACCCAGGCCGGTAATGGGTGGCCGCAAATAGCACGAACCAGGAACCAGACCAGCAAGGCATTTACCGAGGCAGGATATCTGACGCCTAGCGGCACAGCGCAGGAGCATCAGAAAATAGCGTGCAAGATGAAACCATTCCTTCACTTGCAGTTGATGGACCCCGTAGGAACCCGATCCGGTGATCACCACACGGTCAGCACGCTCCTGAAACGCAAGCGCTGCCTTTGAGGCCGGCAGCATCACGCCTTGTCGCAGATCTCGCTTGCAAGTGGAACAAGTGCTCATCGTATCGAACGCACATAGTCGATTCGGCTCGATAGGCAATTGGCAGTGGCAGCAGCGATCGCGTAGGCCAACATGATGAACAGCGCAGCACGTGTGCCATGCCAGACGCCATTGCAAGCGGAAGTATGGTTGAGCGTCGGTGGCCAAGCAAAGGGAACAGTACTGCAATCCGCCATGTCGTTTCCGGTTACGGGACCCCAGGGCAAGAATCCAGTGCCAGATCGCGCTAGCGGCCCCGCTCTCCAATCCAATAGCTGATGCGATCGGCAATAGAGAGGCCATACTAAGCTTCCCAGCCTCAATCCCGGAATCACGAGCAAGCCGGCTAATACGTTCATCGCTTATGCCTCGGTCAAAATCGATCGTCCAGACCCGCCATCGCGGCCAGAGGTGACTAGCCAGCACCAGAGGGTCTGTACCCTGCGATAAAGCAACGCGCACTAGCCACGTCGACAACAGCTCGTCTGGCGCCATCGCCACTGGAACAGGCCATCGGCTCACTACCCGACCAGTTCCCGGATGCCACGTGTAGGCCGCAACCATGCTTTACTTTCGATTATGGACTTGTCGATATGCTCTTTTCCTGACTTGATCGCTTCGCCGGCGCACTCTACCAACAGCCGATGAAGATTCCCGGTATTTCCCTCACAAATTGTATGGAGCAATTTTGCTGTCTCGGGCGAATGCAGATTTGAGCGCTGTTGCAAGGGCAAGACTTTTTCAAATCCCGCTAGGAGGCGCTGGAAGTCAGCATTGAGTTCCCACAGGGGCAAACTAAGAACATCGAACCTGCTTGCGTGCTGAGGATCGCTATGCAGCACTCGTACCGCTTCACGTGTCCCTACGCCTACGATTGGTATGGCGAGTTCGTTACACATGAGTTTAATCGCATTCATCACCTCACGTTGCTTGACGGGAGATCCTGTCAGCAGCGAATGAAATTCATCAATGATTAGCATGCGCACGTGGCATGAACGAAAAAGATGGATAACCTGGTACCGAAGTTTTGACGTGGGATCTGTCGCCCTGTAAGGTGCAAAGAATTGCTCCAAAACGGAAATATACAAACCCTTTTCGTCCGCACTGGGCGGTGCCTCGGCAACAATGATCGGCTTCACCGGTTCAGCCTCCTCATTCACATATCCTTGCCCGCACAGGTGCCGAAACCGACCGATGATTGTAGTCTTTCCATTGTTAGAGTCGCCAACGATCAGTAAATTCGGCATACGGGGCCTGGTCGGCTTGAGAAGAAGACCCTGCAAGGTATCCAAAATGTGTTGGGCAACCTTGTGGCCGATCCAGCGAGGTTGATCCAGAAAGCTCAGTCGCTCCGCATTCGTCAGTGCCATCACATGGCGAAAATCGGGATGAATGTGTTCGTACTCGTTCATGCGATATCTCCGAAATCTTGAATGTCACCATCGAGCAGACCATCTGTCACCGGCATTGCCGAAGGTTTAGGCAACGCCGAAGAAGCAGGCAAAGGCTGAGCCGGTGAAATATTCTTAGCATGTTCCTTCCTGCGTTGCGCTTGGCGTCGTGCAGTCTTAGTCTTTTCCATCGCGTCATCTACTCGACTGCGTAATTCCGTGATCGCCCGGAGAATCTGGTGCTCGTCGACACTTGCGATCCCTTCTTTCCGAAGCTGTTCCCGCGCCTGCTGATACTCCCAGATGCTCATCGACGGCAGCGCCAAATCAGCGAGCGGGATTTTGTAGTAATGCTTTAGCAGCGGATCAAAAAACCATATGGAGCTGATATCGCGCGGATCGCGTCGGAAGATCAAATCCTTTTTTTTCTTCGTCTCAGGGTCTTGAGCATTGATCCACGGCCGCAACGCCTCAGCATAGTAAGAGAGTCCGTCAATGGTCACACCGAACGTCTGTACCGTGCGTCGAAAGAAAGGCAGAAAATCTAATAAGATTGTCAGGCTGTTGGTCGGTCGTGGCGGGACACCCACGCCATGAATCTCAGCATTGCCGAAAATCCCGATTTCCCATTTGCGTGTCGGCGACAAGCCAATTGCCGAATGAAGGCGCCGGTGATAGACCTTGCAGATGAGGGCTACCAGCCATTCTTCGAATTCCGATTTCGTCATGGTCGCGTGTTTTTCCGAGTCGTACCCGTCGCGCGCCTTAACTGACGAGAATGTTGTGCCCGGCAAGTCGTGGATCTCGCGTAACAACGTGCCCAACATGCGCTCGATATGGCCACCGTATCGGGGTTGTTTCACTGGTCGGAACTCCAGGCTGATGCCGTACATCAGACACGACTGCTGAAAATTATTCGAACGGAAATCTGCGCCGTTGTCGACGTGAATGGTTTTTGGTATTCCCCATACTGGCCATTCCGCATCTACCTTATGGAGCAGCATCCAATCGTCTTTCGGAAGGATGGAATGCGCTACGCACATCGCAACAGATGTTTCCGATGGAGGATCGAAGGATAGGTAGTAACCCGTTACCATGCGGGAATGAACGTCAATGGCAAGCGTAATCCACGGCCGACCTATCGGTTTTCTAAAAACGTCATCGACCAGAATGATGTCGGCAGGAGTGTGATCGATCTGCATCACGGCCAACGGAAAGTCGGCATTCGGAAAGCTTCCCGATGCTGGAAGAAACTTATTCTTTGCTTGTTCCCTGTAACCGCGCCCCCGCAGTTTCTCCTTCTCCGCGATCCGGGAAATCCGTGCCCTGATCGTGGAAGCGCCTGGAGCCTTGATTCCTTTAGCCTGGCATGCGCGCAGAACCTCAATTACTGTTTTTTGAGCCGTGGGCCGCTGGGGCGTTAGGTAGAAGTCCCGGATGACCTGTTCGATCAACGCGTCCGCTTCCGCTCCGATTCGACTATTCCCAGCCTTCCAGCCGCGCTTCTGCGGAATTAGTGCCGATGCGACTCCGTATGCGTTGTACCGCTGAAGCCAGCGATATAGAGTGGCCGGATCCACACCGATCTCCGTGCCGCGCAGCTCAACATCTTCCCTCCCGATATGCATTCTGTCGAGCAGCGGTTTAATTGCAGCAAGGCGTTTTTGAGCAATTCGCCAATCTTCATCGGCAATCTCGGCCATGTCCACATTGGACGACTGCGGAACTTTCCCATCGCGTGCCAACGGGCGCAAGTCCCCCAAGCGTAAGGAAGCGCTACGTCCGGTCGAGACATCCACCCCGATCACGGATTCGAAATCGAGGACCTGTGCAATGCGATAAACATCGTCCCCACGTCGAACTAACATGCCAACGCCGATATCTACACGGTCACGGACGGGCTCAAAGACCTCGTTGGGCATCGAAACATCGGCGTCGTTAGGCATGAGGGATCCACACTTGAGTAATTTCATTAAGCGGTTGGGAGATGTCGCAATCGAGGCGCCGTGAGGCAATCAATGACCAGAGGTGTGCGACCCCTTCACCACGATACAAACCCATGAAGTGCCTAGCGAGAAGATAGTGGATGGGTGTCGCCCCCATGTCCCGCACGCTGGAAATAACAGCCTCGCTATCTTCGAGTGCAAACGTCATACGTTTGTATCGTTCCAGGAACCTCACGTTCTCGAAGACCTTGTCGCGAATCCGCGATTCGTCGGCCACGTGAAAAATCCATCCCTGGGTAAGTGCATAGCGGCGGGCGGCCTTCCATTTCGGCAGCCACTCGCGCCAGTGCTTGCGCCAGTCAGCCTCAGGCTTCACCTCCACCAGCACCGGCTTGGGATAGTTGCAGTAATTTTTGCTGCCAAGCTTGTAGTACACAAGAAAGTCAGGTGTATAGATATAGCGCTGTCCATTGTTCCCAATAAACGGCACTTGAACTGGCTGAGGGATTACGTCAAGGACATCTGTGAGGAACTCCGCTCGCAGTAAGAAGTCTCTTTCGAGCGTCGATTCGAACGGAATTGACGCCTCCCCCCGAAAAGGATGAACACCCGAGACACTGCGCCGCGTTGGCTTGATCTTCCGCGTCTGACGGGGGAGCGCTTCGTCGCAGCTATTTCTATCTACTTTGGAGTCAGTCGCATCTAATTTACCAAATATCGTCGCAGAAATTTCCAAAATTATGTCCTAAGTAATTGAAATTCGAGACAAAGTGTCGCAACTATTTAAGAATATCACAGGTGGCACGCCTCGTCCCGGCGAAATTTCACTGGCTCATCAGGGGGTTTTATTTCTTGATGAACTTCCCGAGTTCGATCGGCGCGTTCTGGAAGTATTGCGTGAACCGCTGGAATCTGGGCACATTACTATTTCCCGCGCTGCCCGGCAAGCGGATTTTCCGGCCCGCTTTCAGCTGATCGCCGCCATGAATCCTTGTCCCTGCGGCTACTTCGGCCACAGTAATGGCAAATGCCGTTGCACGCCGGACAGTATTGCTCGTTATCAGGATAAAATTTCCGGCCCTTTGCTGGACCGCATTGATTTACAGATTCAGGTCGCAGCATTACCGCACGAGGATCTGTTGAAACAAGCGACAGGAGAATCCAGCCCGGTGGTGGCGCAACGTGTTGAAGCCGCATTTGAGCGCCAGCAACGACGTCAGGGCAAGGTCAACAATTTACTCACCACGACAGAAATCGATACTTACTGCCGCCCGGACAGCAGTGCAGATCAGTTACTGAAAAATGCCATGAGTAAATTTAACTGGTCAGCCCGCGCCTATCATCGCGTATTGAAAGTAGCGCGTACCATCGCCGATCTGGCCGGTGCGGATCACATCAGTTCGGCCCATGTCGCGGAAGCAATACAGTACCGGCGGGCATTACGCGAGCATTGACTATAAACATGCATTGAAAAAGCCGAGGCCATGACCAGATAGTGCCCATATCGCTTATTTCAGGAGAAAACGATGTCACCACAAGAAATGCAGGTTCTGCAAAATTTTCTCGCCCAGCTGGTTCAGGTACAAGGCGTCGCCAAAGACCCGCAAGCCGCAAGCCTGATCAGCGAGGCAATCAGCAAGCAGCCGGATGCAAGCTACTTATTAGTACAACGGGCCTTATTACTGGAACAGGCGCTGGCAAATGCAAACAGTCAGATTGCCAGCCTGCAGGCAGATTTGCGTGAGCAACAAGCACTCAATGCCACACAAAATCCGACGACACCCACACAATTTCTCGATCCTGCCGCAAGTAACTGGGGCAACAGTGCCAGCAGTCGCCCGCTAAATATTCCCTCCAATACCGGCACCTCAGTCACTGGCGCACCTTTAGCGGCCTATCCGGCGACGGCAGCCGTGCCTGTCAGCCAGCCAGGCGCCGCTGCCACAGCGCCTGCAAGCAGTTTTTTCGGTAACACGGGTGGCAGCATGCTGGGGACCGTCGCCGCAACAGCCGCGAGTGTCGCTGCCGGTGCCTTTTTGTTTCAGGGCATCAGCCATCTGATGAATGGCAATTCGCATCAGACAATGGCAGACAACTCCTCAACGGCCAATCTCAGCAATGCTGACGGCGGCCTGCTCCCCGGCTATTTTGATCAGGATCAGACCGACAGCTCGCCACTGGAAAGTCTGTCCGACGAGAGTGACGACGTCATCTGACCTGTTACTCTTAATGAGGTAACGCTCACACTCGGTTGCATTTCGTCACTCGCAGGTCATCCAATTGCCGGACAATCCGTTGTATGCTGATGGCCATCGATAGTGCCCGGAGAAGTGACTTCCATGTTGAGCGACTCACCTTTACAGCGTCTGCTGACTTTAAGCCCGGTTTTCATCCTCATTTTCGCAATGTCAGGATGTACGACGTCACCCGCGCCAAACAAGGTAACGGATGCCGGGCCATCCAGATTTCTTCCTCCCAGCAGCAATACTTTTGCGAAAGCGAACGTCCAGCCAGAGCTGCTGCTCAATCGGCTGACCTGGGGTAGTAACTTCTCTACTTATCAACAATTGCAAGCGGTTGGCATGGACAAGTTCCTTGACCAGCAACTGCGTGGACGGGCCAGCGTCGTGCCGCCAACAGTGCAGGCGCAAATCAGCGCGATGACAATTTCTCAGCAACC
Source organism: Undibacterium sp. FT79W (assembly GCF_014284215.1). Classification (NCBI taxonomy): domain Bacteria; kingdom Pseudomonadati; phylum Pseudomonadota; class Betaproteobacteria; order Burkholderiales; family Oxalobacteraceae; genus Undibacterium; species Undibacterium sp. FT79W. The sequence continues at coordinate 191,465 of NZ_JACOGB010000003.1, forward strand.
AATAGAGAATATCGTCAGGGAGCTGGAGCATAAACGCGTCGTCGCCGAACAGCAAAAGGGCACCGATGACAGTCTGCGAAAAGAGTATCAGCAAGAGTTGAACCGTCTGGCCAAAGAAGCTGCAACACGCTCGCTTTTACGCGATATCTATTCACCGAATCAGTTGCAGGAACAAATGACATGGTTCTGGATGAATCATTTCAACATCCATGCGGGCAAACATAATCTGAGGGCCATGGTCGGCGATTTTGAGGAACACGCGATACGCCCGCATGCTCTGGGTAATTTCCGCGAATTACTCAAAGCCACCGTGTATCACCCGGCGATGTTGCGCTATCTCGATAACGAACATAATGCAAATGGTCGCATTAACGAAAACTATGCCCGTGAATTAATGGAGTTACACACGATGGGGGTCAATAGTAGCTATACCCAGAAAGACGTGCAAGAACTGGCGCGGGTGCTTACTGGCGTCGGTGTTAATCTGGGCACAGACACACCAAGACTTAAAGCCGAATTAAGTAAATTTTATCTGCGTAAGGGTTTGTTTGAATTCAATCCGCAGCGACACGATTTTGGCAACAAGCAGATATTAGGTAACAACATCAAAGGTCGCGGTATCAATGAAGTTGAGGAAACACTGACATTGCTGAGCAGGCAACCAGCTACGGCGCGCTTTATCAGCCGGAAACTGGCGACGTATTTCGTCTCTGACACGCCGTCAGAAAATCTGATACAAGCGATGGCTAACAGCTTTCTGCAAAGCGATGGCGATATTCCTGTCACCTTGCGTACGATGTTTGACTCGCAGGAATTTATTGCTTCCTTAGGACGCAAATTCAAAGATCCCGTGCACTACGCTGTTTCCTCCATGCGGCTTGCGTACGACGGGAGTTGCATCGTCAATGCCGCTCCGATCATCAACTGGCTCAACATGATGGGGCAGCCATTCAACGGCAGGCAGACGCCGGACGGATACACCATGACAGAAAGTGCCTGGGCGAGCCCCGGACAAATGACAGTCCGCTTTGATGTCGCCCGCAGTATCGCCTATGGCACGCCTGCACTCTTCAAAACAGATCAGCAGATTTCAGCAGAAAAACCGCGTACACCGGCCATTGCAAGCTCGCTGTATGTCAAAAACTGGGTGCAGACATTCAGCAAGGACACACAACAGACATTACAACAGGCAGCCACACCCGCGGAGTGGAGTACCTTATTTCTCGCCTCGCCGGACATGATGCGCCGTTAGTAAATAAACGCGGGTACAGCGATCGACAACTGACCATATGATGAACAAGCAGACCGGATGAAAATCAACATGAACCGTCGCCAATTATTGCAGTGCCTGGTTAGTATGGCTGCGTTGCCGGGTATCACTTACAGTAGTCAGTTACTTGCAGCACCGGCTACGCAAAACCGTCTGTTGCTGGTATTTTTACGTGGCGCTTACGATGCCAGCAATTTTCTGGTGCCGACGGCCAGCGATTTTTATTATGAATCCCGTCCGACTATTGCAATCAGACGTCCCGGCAACGAACCAGGCGCTGCTATCGCATTGAATGCCGACTGGGGCTTACATCCGGCATTGCGCGACACGCTCTACCCTATGTATCAGAGTAAGGAAATCGCCTTTATTCCTTTTGCTGGTATCGACGATGTATCGCGCAGTCATTTTGAAACGCAGGACAGTATAGAACTCGGGCAAGCACTCAATACCACCCGGAATTTTCATTCTGGCTTTTTAAACCGCCTGGCAGCCGTAATAAATGGCGGGAAAAATGACGGAAAATCTGCACCGGCAATGGCATTTACTGATCAACTGCCACTTATTCTGCAAGGTAATGTACAAGTCGGGAATACAGCATTAAAAAGCATTGCAAAATCTGGCCTGAACGAACATCAGAATCAACTGATAGAACAAATGTATCGCAAGACCGCGCTGGCGCAGCAAGTCAATGAAGGCTTCGCTGTTCGTCAGGAAGTGGTGAAAGAGATGCAGGAAGAAATGAACGCCGCCAACCGCAATGCGATCAGCACCAAAGGATTTGAGCTGGAAGCGCAGCGCATTGCCAGAATGATGCGGGAAAAATATGCACTAGGATTTATTGATGTCGGTGGCTGGGATACCCACGTGAATCAGGGTGCAGAAACAGGCGTGCTGGCAAATAAGTTCGAGGAACTCGGGCGCGGTCTGCTCGCCTACAAAAATGCCATGGGCGACCAGTGGCGTAACACGACTGTCGTTGTGATCAGCGAATTCGGACGTACGTTCCGTGAAAATGGAAAACGTGGCACTGACCACGGGCATGGCAGCGTTTATTGGGTGCTCGGTGGAAGCGTACGCGGTGGTCAGATTTACGGGGAACAGGTCACACTGACGCCTAGCCAATTATTTCAAAATCGCGACTATCCGGTATTAAATGAATATCGTGCCGTACTTGGCGGTCTGTTCAGTCGTATATATGGACTCAATCCCCGGCAACTCGACACCGTTTTCAATGGAATCAAAGGACGGGACTTAGGTTTGATATAAGCGATTGCGACGCCGCCACAATCGGCAAATCAATGTAAAAATGAGCACCGCCGCCCTGCTCAGGGGGCAAATTATAAAAACCTATTTCACCGTGCATTTGCTGAATAATCACTTTGGAAATCGCCAATCCAAGACCGGTTCCGCCTTTGGCTCTCGTATCAGACGAATCTGCCTGAGAAAATTTCTTAAAAATTCTGTCTCTGAAGTTTTCCGGCACGCCGCCGCCCTGATCGGTGACCAATACACGTACCGAACAAGCGCTGACGACTAACGCAATAACACGCACGACACCACCTTCCGGTGAGTATTTGCAGGCATTCGAGATCAGATTGGCGAGTACCTGCTGGAAACGTCCCTGATCAACATTAATTTCAATGGGCCGTATTCTTGGCAAATCCACATCAATTTCCAGCCGGACGCCGCGCCCCTCTGCAATACTTTGATTTTGTTGCACAGCAAGTTCGAGCAAGCTGAGTAAATGCAGGCGTTCAAATGCGAAATCCATTTTCCCGGCCTCAATTTTCTGGATGTCCAGCAAATCATTGATCAGGCGCGTCAGACTTTCACTATTTTTATGCGCCATCAAAATCAAAGGCTGCAGTTTTTCTGGTATTGATCCTGCCGCCCCTCCGACCAATAATCCGAGAGCGCCGCGTATCGCTGTCAAAGGCGTGCGTAATTCATGGCTGACCGTAGAAATGAATTCATTCTTCATGCGATCTATTTTGCGACGCTCAGAAATGTCACGCACGATGGTGATCAGCTTACGTTTTCCAGCCAGACTATATTCACTGATCGACAGTTCAGCCGGAAACAAGCTGCCATCTCTGCGCAGGCGTTCCGTTTCTATACGCAAACGCCTTGTTTGCTGGAAATCGTCGTTATTGATCGCAATTTCCAGCATATCGAGCTTGCCATCCGGTGAGAACAAATGATTTGCCTTGCCCACCACCTCCTCGGATGAATACCCGTAGATGGCAACAGCAGCAGGATTAATGGCTTCGACAATGCCGGTATCATCCGTCATCACAATACCATCAGCAGCATTCTGAAAAATCGCCTGCAAGCGGTCGGATGATTCTTTTAGTGCTTTCTGCTGTTCCGTTAGATTCTGCAACAGTCTGGTCTGGTTCCGGTTAATGACATCAGCCTCACGTTTCAGCTCCGTCATCACCTGCATATCACTTTCTTTTTGTATGAATAACTGTATCAATACACGAAATGCAGCGATCACGGCGGCAATGGCAGCAACGGTCACTATAGCAACCGCCAGGCTGATCGCATGCCAGTCAGATAAATACAGATTTTCATCCACAGAAAAATAAACAATCAATGGATATTTCTCAAGATATTGGATAGCCGTTATGCTGGGCTTCCCATATTCAAGAGCGGAAGTATCGGAGGTGATCACAAGCGATTTTCTATCGTCTGCATCAATACTGCGATGGTGAATGCTGGCCGCAGCGTGCCTCGTTCCCATGACTGCTTCAGTGTCCGGCCAGCGAGCCAGGTAAGTAAAATCGTCTCTCAGCAGTGAAATGGAAACATGACCATCAACGTTCAGTTTTTCATAAAATTTGGTGTAAAACTTCGGTGAGATGCCGATGATGGCAACACCAATAAACTCACCATCACTGCCAGTCAGGCGATGGCTGAGAAAAAATATCCAGTCGCCAGTCGTTTTGCTGCGCACCGGATTACTGAGATAAATTCCTTGCGTAGGATGATCGCGCTGCACCTGAAAATAGTCGCGATCAGCAAGGTTATAGGCGGGTGACGGAAAATTTCTGGACGTACTGATAACATTCCCATTGACGTCGAGAATAGAAATGACCTCAATCGCCGGAAACAGGGCAACCTTTTCTTTCAGAAATTGATGGAAATCGTAGGTGCCAAGTTTGGATGACAGGTATTCTGCGCTGATACTCCAACGGTCTTGTATTCGTTCAGCGATATTACCCAGGGCAGTGTAAGCAAAATCCATCTGCTGACTGGTGTTTTCTGCCAGCACAACGCTGAAGGTTTCAGTCTGCTTTTCCCACTTATGTATTTCTTGCAAACGCAGCGTCCAGACAAATACGCCGGCAGCAAGCACAATTGCCACCACCAGACTGATTGCAAATGTTTTAGCAATACGACTGGTGTGTAGTCCCGTTGGTATCATGTTGAAAATCAGTCTTAATCATGTTGGAAATTCAAAAATCGAATCTCAGCTCGGGCAAATTCAGCTCTGCAATGCGCATTAAAACAAAAACGTTCATCCATACCTTGCGTAACTCACCTGGAATCTGAAATTTGTAAAATGATAGGCTGTCTAAATTGGCAATTTATCCTATTCAATGGGAAAGTACCATGATCAAGCGAATTTTTTTATTTCTCGTCATTGCCCTGCTAAGTTTAGTTCTGGTCATTGGCGCAAATACGCTGCGTCAGTCTTCCAGACAAATACCAGTACAACCAGCCGCCATAGTCAAGCTTGACGAACAGGCGGCAGCGCAACGTCTGGCGAGCGCCTTGCGTCTGCCAACGATAGCAAATGCCGACAAAGTGCAAACGCAATCAGCGGCGTTTACTGCGTTACATACCTTACTGGAAAAGTCCTTTCCTTTGATTCATTCAAAATTACAACGCGATATTGTCGCGGAACATAGCCTGCTGTATCGCTGGCAAGGCACGGATACCAATGCCAGACCGATATTGCTGATGGCGCATCAGGATGTCGTACCAGTGGCACCCGGCACAGAGCACTTGTGGCAACAGCCGCCATTTGCCGGCGAGATAAAAGATGGTTTCATCTGGGGACGCGGTGCGTGGGACGATAAGGGTAATTTATTCGCCATGATGGAAGCGATAGAAACGGCGCTCGCTTCCGGCTTTCAGCCTCGCCAGACAATTTATCTGGCCTTCGGGCATGACGAAGAAGTCGGCGGTCTGCATGGTGCGAAAGCAATTGCGGCATTGTTAGAAAGCCGGAACATCCGCTTCGAGTTCATACTGGATGAAGGAATGCTGGTCACCGAAGGTATATTAAAAGGTCTGGACCAGTCTGCTGCACTGATAGGCGTTGCCGAAAAAGGCTATGCCAGCATGCAGCTGAGTCTGGATGCCACGCCCGGTCATTCATCTATGCCGCCGCAAAAAACAGCCATAGGTATGATGAGCAACGCGCTGAGCAAACTCGAACAACATCAGTTGCCAGCCAATATTCGTGGCATCGCACTCGATATGTTTGAAACGATAGCGCCTGAAATGCACGGTCTGAACCGCGTCTTATTATCTAATTTGTGGTTATTCGCACCGCTGGTACAACATGAACTTGAAAAAAGCGCCAGCACGAACGCAACACTGAGAACGACCACCGCACTGACGATGGTTCATGCCGGGAACAAAGATAATGTCCTGCCCGGACAAATTCAGGCAACCGTGAATTTCCGTACCTTACCGGGTGATACTCAGACCAGCGTGATGGAACACATCAAAACCACCATCGGCAATGATGCTATCCGCATCCACTCGCTCAACGGAAATTCTGAACCATCCAGAGTGTCACCAGTAAATTCTGACGCATACCGGATGCTGCACAAGACCATACGTGAAGTCTTCGCCAATACCATCGTCGCGCCAGGCTTAATGCTGGGCGCAACCGACTCACGTCATTTTGAAAAACTGAGTCCGAATATATTTAAATTTTCACCAGTCAGGGCAACTAGTGAGGATTTACCACGTTTTCATGGAACAAATGAACGCATCTCTGTTAAAAATTACCTAGAAATGGTACGGTTTTATCACCAGCTTTTAATTAAATCATCCATGGAAAAGGAGAAGACAAAATGAGGAATCCCATTTTTACTAAGAGTCTGGTATCTGGCTTACTGCTATGCAGCGCATCCAGCTGGGCGGCAGTCACACCATGCGAAGCGATCATGGACAAAATCAATGCCAAGTTAGAAGGCAAAGGGGTCAGTGATTACGCTCTCAAAGTCGTACCAAAAGATACAGAAACCAAGTTACGCGTCGTCGGTGTCTGTGAAGGTGGGAGCAAAAAAATCATTTACCAAAAACAGAAAGCCAAGAAAAAAACTGATGAATAAACCGTCTCTTCTATTTAGGACTTACGCAATTTGCCCCGGAAGACAGTACAAATAGTACGGCTAGGAGCCATAACGCCGCTGGGGCAGTTTTGCGTCAGTCCTACTATTCCTCTATAGCTGCTTCACACAGTAATGAGCTAAGCCAGAGTATGTCATCAATGCTGATGTCTGCTCTGGCGATAAAACCGTCACTTCAACAAAACCCTGCTTTTGCCAGAACGCTTTCGTACTTTGCACTGAGACCAGATGCATTGTCGTCCAACCCGCACTGAGAGCGTATGCTTGCGCATGTTCGACCAGCCGCACGCCTACGCCGCATCCATGCATCGCCGTACCAACGGCAAGATCGTGCAGATACAGACTATCGGCTTCCCTTGCAGGGTCAAAATCACTGCCCAGAGATGAAATCTTCCCGCTGCTGGAGGGATAAGCCATCAGATACGCACAGACGCCCACTGCCGCATCCTCTGCAACCCAGCAGGTAGCCGGTGCCGCTCTCAGTCGCGCATGAAAAATGCTCTCGGCCTCGACCATCGCACTCACATAGGCCTGCGTCTGTACCCCGAATACCGCAGCGATATCCTGCTCACGCATCAAACGAATTTGTAATGACATACGACGCCAAGCTATTTTTTTGATTTGGCAGACGCGGATTCCGAAGCAGATGCAGACTCTGAGGCACTGGCATCGTCTTTAACCGGCGGCGCGTTTGACGCAATTTCTGGTTTGACGTTGTCTATCTTGTTTTCACGCATATAGTCGTTCATCTCTTTCCATCCGGCATACACGGACGATCGGGCGGCATCGGGATTGAGCGCATAGCAGTCTTCAATCGCGCGCCCGGCATGGCGACAGGCGCTGCCGGTAGCTCGCGCATCAGATTCCTTCTGCGCCGCTTCTTTCGCCGGATCTGCAATGCCCAGACGTTCGCATGCACTCAACAAAAATAAAGGAAACAAAGCCAACAGGACGGAATGACGAAGCGACATCGCAGCACCAATGAAGAAGGAGAAAATCGTAAGCTTCATCACCATCAGACGAAGCAGTTTTATCGTTTCCTATGATACCCCACTGTTATCACAAAACCATAGAGATCTATCCGATGGTAAAAGCATACACTTTGTTGTGTTTCTGCCGATATGTCCTTTAACAATATCAAAGCTACTATGATGTCAGCTTGATTGAATAAGCGAGATCTTTTGATGAGTGTGGCAAGATGGTAGGCGGCGTCCTCGCTGCGCTGGGTGCAGGTTTATTGTGGGGTCTGGTCTTTATCACGCCCTTGTTATTGCCGGATTATCCAGGCGTGGTGCTTTCATTTGGCCGCTATCTGGCATTTGGCCTGATCGCACTGATTCCGGCATGGTTTGACCGCCAGCGTATTCTTGCCCTCAGCAAAACTGACTGGTACAGCGCGCTGAAACTGGCGGCAGTCGGCAATATCATTTATTACGCTGCGCTGGCCAGTGCGATTCAGCTTGCCGATGCGCCGCTGCCAACCATGCTCATCAGCACCTTGCCAGTCATGATCGCGGTCTTTGCAAACTGGTCTCCACATCATCCTTCCGAATCCATCGCCTGGAAAAAACTCCTGCTGCCGCTGTTGCTGATTTTTTGCGGCATCATGCTGGTCAACAGCGAAGAATTGCGTCATCTTGATGCCCAACGCTCGATCAGCGATTACGTGAAAGGTGCAGGCCTGGCATTGATTGCCGTCGCTGCATGGACCTGGTATCCGATCATGAACAGCCGGTATTTGAAGAATCATCCACAAATTCAATCCGGCACCTGGGCAACTGCACAAGGATTAGCAACCCTGCCGCTCGCCCTGTGTGGTTTTCTGCTCTACGGAATAGTTCAGACGATGCAGCCAGCGCCAGTCTATGATTTTCCATTCGGCAGCAGCCCCGGTAAATTTATCGTCGGTATGCTGACACTGGGATTACTGGCATCCTGGCTGGGCACGCTGTTATGGAATCGGGCGAGCCAGAAATTAGCCACCAGCCTCAGCGGTCAGTTGATTGTGTTTGAGACTCTGGCGGCGCTGTTGTACGCATTCATTCTGCGTCAGACTCTGCCTGCACCTCAGATACTCATGGGAGTATTATTACTTTGCCTTGGTGTCGCCTTTGCTTTACGCGGGTTTCAGAGTAAACAGGAGTGATACTCCCCCTATTTCTACTATCTGCCAGTGAAACTATGTTGACTAAAAAAATCCTGAGCACTGCCGCGATACTGATGCTCCTGGCATGCAGCCCGCAGTTTGACTGGCGCGAAGTCCGCGGCAACGATGCACCTTTCCGTGTCCTGATGCCAGCGAAACCGGCGAGTTTCAGCCGGGACATGCAACTCGCCGGGCTGACGCTGAACATGCAGATGACCGCCGCCGATGCAGCAGGCGTCAATTTTGCAGTCGGCAGTGTCAGACTGGATGATCCCGGCAAAGCTGGTGTCGTGGCAGAAGCAATGAAAGATGGGATGCTGAAAAACATACATGGGCAGATCACGCAAGCGGCCAGCAGCCCCGACGGTATCGTTGAAATGCAAGGAAAATTGCCCGATGGCGAAGTAGTCACTATGGCCGCTCGCTTCATCATACGCGGACCACGGGTATATCAGGTGATTGCGATTGGTCCGGCAAAAAAACTGAAACAGGACGTTATCGATACTTACATGAGCTCATTCAAAACCGACTGAAGCACAAACCACAAAAATCAGGCAATTGCGATTATGATAGCTTCAGCAACGTTCCCTATCATCCGCCATTGTTTTGCGGCGCTGTTTTACACTGCAATACCACGCCATACGTGAACACCGTGTTCGACAAAACCGCCCTGACACCCAAAAAAAGGAGACCCCATGCTGATCACATTCAAATCAAAAGCGGCCGCAGAAATCGTCATGTATAAGGAACATGCACGGCGTATTCTCGATCTGCTGCACAAGGATGTCGAACAAGGCATCATCACAACCGCTGAATTACCAGCAGCGATCGCCAGCATCGAAGCCGCCATTGCTGAGAGCAAAATCCACTCCGTTTCCACTGAAGTCGCGCATGATGTCAACGCGCATCAAAATGAGAACGACGACGAACATGAAAAGCCTGCAACGGTATCGTTCGCCACACGGGCATTTCCTGTGCTTGAAATGCTGCAGGCTGCACAAAAAATGCAAAAAGACGTGGTGTGGGGTGTCTGATTCATGACGGCTCATATCGAAAACACCCGGGAATTTGATTTAACGACGCAAGATGGCACCCGCCTGTTCATCCGCGACTGGCCGCTCGCTCCCAACGGCGATCAGCTGCCGCCAGGCGTGCTGCTGATGCACGGCCTGGGCGAACACTGCGGCCGCTATGCGCACATTGCCCGTTTTTTTAATGCCCTCGGTTTTGCTGTCCGCACTTATGACCATCGTGGTCACGGTAAATCCTCTGGCAATGCCGGAGATGTCCCTGACGACGACGCGATATTGAGAGATGCACAAACCATCATTCAGGATTTCAGTCAGCAACTGGCAGCACCGCCTATTTTGCTGGGACACAGCATGGGTGGCTTGTTCGCTGCCCGTTTTGTCGCCGCGAATCTGGCACCGGTCAGGGCGCTGATACTTTCATCTCCGGCTCTGGCAATACGTATGTCAGGTTTTGAGCAACAACTCGCCAAAGTGGCGCTGACCCTGTTTCCCGGAACAGGGCTGCCGAATGGACTGAAAACCCGCTATCTGTCACACGATGCCGAAGTGGTTCAGGCATATCAGAATGATGCGCTGGTACACCCAAAAATCAGTGCCCGTCTGCTGCGCAGCATGCAGGCATCAATCGCTTTTACTCATCAGCATGTCAGCAATATTGCTATTCCGGTGTTGTTATTGGTCGCCGAAGACGACCATCTGGTTGATCCGGATGGCAGCCGCCGTTTCGAAAAGGGCGTCGCCCCAGCGCTGATGACAGCGCATTATTACGACGGCTTTTACCACGAAATTTTTAACGAGCTTGATGCAACGCCGGTCTTTGACGATCTGCGTACATGGCTGGAACAACAACATCTGACGCCGCTCACAGCAACGTCCCATGTAACAGGAACCTGAGCCACCAACTGAATCACCAGGAAATAAATATGGAACAATTTGGCATCATTCATTTTGGGTTATTTTGTCTGGCAGTGATGTTGCTCAATGCAACGCCCGGGCCTGATACCGCCTATATCGTCGGGCGCAGCATCGCTCAGGGTCGCACTGCCGGTCTCATTTCCGCACTCGGCATCTCGGTTGGCTGTCTGTTTCACGCATTCGCATCTGCATTCGGGCTGACCGCAATCATTGCCACCTCGGCGCTGGCATTCACCAGCATTAAACTGGCGGGTGGCGCCTATCTGATTTACCTGGGTGTCAGAATGTTGTTCAGCAAACCGGCCGTCTTGATTGCACGTTCAACCGAACCGGAACGCCGCCCGCTGCAGAAAATTTTCTGGCAAGCGGTACTCACCAATATTCTCAACCCGAAAGTAGTGCTGTTTTTTCTGTCGTTTTTCCCGCAATTTGTCTCAACCGATGCAAATCACAAAACCTCTGCATTTCTGCTGCTCGGCACAACCTTCGTCCTGATGAGTACGCTCTGGAATAGCGGCACTGCCTTTCTGGCTGGTACACTAGCGCGCCGCGCAAGTCAGAATCCCCGCTACAAACTCTGGCTGGAGCGCTTTGTCGGAACAGCATTTGTCGGTCTGGGAATCAAATTGCTACTCACCAAACATTAATATGCAAGAACAACCAAGAAAAATCCTCGGCAAACCTGCCATCAAACCGGCTCGTACAGTCGCTGCGGCACCTGAAGCTCAGCCACCAGCACCACTGCTGGAGCTGAAGCCGGATTCACTGGCTTTCAGCCTTTCCGGTGCAGCGCAGGCGGTGGCCTATGTACTCGAAGGCATGGCGTTACCACAAGCATTGGCAAAAGTTTTTTTACAAACCAATGCATTGCCGCAAGCGCGGGGCGCGATACAGGATATTTCTTACCGGACGATGCGTCAGGTCGGACGGGTTGACGCGCTGCTGAAAGCCATGACAAATAAAGCGCCAGAACCAGCATTGTTGTACGGCTTGCTCTGCTGCGCCCTGACTTTGCTGGTGAAAAATGAAGGCGAAGATGCGCCCTACGAGGATTTTGTCGTGGTTGATCAGGCCGTCACCGCCGCCAGCGCCAACGCTCACATGGTCTTTGCCAAAGGCATGGTGAACGCTGTATTGCGCCGCTATCTGCGTGAAAAAGAAGAATTACTCAAGCTCGTCATGAAGCAACCGGCGGCAGTCTGGAACTATCCGCAGTGGTGGGTAGACCAAACCAAAGCAGCCTATCCGGATGACTGGCAAGCGATTTTAACGACCGGCAACCATGCACCGCCGCTGACCTTACGTGTGAATCGTCGACTCACCAGCACAGCAGCGTATTTGCAGCTATTGGCGGAACAGCAAATTGAAGCCTCACAAATCGGGCCGTTTGCGGTACGTCTGGCCAAGCCTTTGCCGGTCAACAGCATTCCAGGCTTCGAAGATGGCATGGTATCGGTACAGGATGCGGCGGCACAACTCGCCGCGCCGCTGCTAGACGTACAAGACGGGATGCGGGTGCTCGATGCCTGCGCGGCGCCGGGCGGTAAAACCTGCCACGTGCTGGAACTGGCCGACGTCAATTTGCTGGCGCTGGATATCGATCCTTTGCGCGTCAAACGCATTCAGGAAAATCTGAGCAGACTTAAGTTATCTGCGACCATCAAAGAAGGCGATGCCAGCCGTTCTGGATGGTGGGATAACAAAGCGTTTGACCGGATACTTGCCGATGTACCCTGCACCGCCTCAGGCGTAGTACGCCGTCATCCGGATAGCCGCTGGTTACGCCGCAAAACCGATACCGCACAGCTCGCTGCCTTATCATCGCGCATACTCGACAATCTGTGGCGTATGCTGGCACCCGGCGGCAAAATGCTGATGGTCACCTGCTCTATCTGGCCTGCTGAGTCGGAGGCGCAAGCTGTCGCATTTGCTGCCCGGCATGGTGCCATCCGTCTCGATGCACCAGGTCAATTATTGCCAACCATGGCGAATCCGTCCGATGCAAACAACGAACACGACGGTTTGTTCTATGCCTTGTTTCAAAAACCCGGGCAAAGCTAACGGAAAACACGAGCTTCAAGTTATCATTGGGGCTACGATTTTTATTTCCTGATTGCATGCTCCTTCGTCTGAACGATCACCTACGCCGCTTAGCGCTGACACTTGTGTTAGCGCTATTGGCGTTGCTCATCGTTCCGACTGTGCATGCGGCGGAAGCTGAAGTCACCTCAGCCAGAATCGAAGCAAGCGATGAGGGCTACCGTCTGGCAGCCAGCTTTTCGTTTGAACTCAGCCATGCGCTGACCGATGCGATCGCCAAAGAAATCCCCATCTCATTCACCACCGAAGTCGAGCTGACCCGTCCCCGCTGGTACTGGTTTGATGAAAAGACCATACGCGCAGTACAGACTGTCCGCATCGGCTACAACCCCTGGACACGGCAATACACCGCCACCATCAATCAGGGTTTACAGCAAAATTTTGCGACGCTCGAAGATGCACTCGCGCTGGTATTGCGGCCACGACGCTGGATCGTCGCCGATAAAGGCACGCTGACTGCCGGAGCGATCTATAACGTTGCCGTCAAACTGAAACTCGATCTGAGTTATCTGCCCAAGACTTTCCTGATTACCTCGCTCAATAACAGCGACTGGCGTTTCTCCTCAGACTGGAAACGCTTTACCTTCAAGGCTGAAGACAAGTGACAAGATTTTTGCGGTATGCCTTGATTATCGGCGGTGCTCTAATGAGTATCCTGCTGTTTTTACTGACGACCGCTTCTGAAAATTCCGCTAATTTTGAGCCCTACTATGGCTGGCTGCTTGGTGCCAATGCCGTCGTCGCCTCCGCTTTATTGCTGCTGATTTCCGCTTTGGTATGGCGTTTATTCAGTCGTTTCCGCAGCCGTGAATTCGGTTCCAAACTGATGACGAGGCTGGTATTACTGTTTGCGCTGGTAGGCATATTGCCGGGCTCAGTCATCTATGCGGTGTCCGTCACCTTCGTGTCGCGCTCGATAGAATCCTGGTTTGACGTCAAAGTGGAGTCTGCTCTGGATTCCGGCAAGAATCTCGGTCTGGCGGCGCTCGATTTTCTGCTGGCCGATCTGCAGGCAAAAGCGCGTGAAATGGCGAGCGAGTTATCAACGCCGTCAGACACGCCTTTATCCATCAAGTTATCGCGTCTGCGCGAACGGGCGCTGGTGCAGGAAGCTACGATCGTTAACAGCCGCGGCAGGCTGGTTGCCACCGCCAGCCAGAACTTTGGGCGTCTGGTGCCGGAACTCCCGACCGCCGACATGCTGAGGCAAGCACGTAATTCGCGCATCTTTGCCGCCATCGACGAAAAAATTAATACGCCGGACCCCGCCGAGGTGAATAAAAATGCCGGGTTGAGCGACGCAAAACGTCCGATTCTTCCGCAAGAAAACAATAAAACCCTGCGTTCGCGTGTTGTCATACAGTTGCAGGCAAGTGATATGGCGCTGTCCTTGCAGCGGGAAACCTATTTTCTGCAACTGATACAACCGGTTCCGACAAATCTGGCAGCGCACGCCGAAGCGCTGCGCAATGCATCGACCGAATATCAGTTGCGTTCGCTGGGCCGGGGCAGCCTGAAAACCATGTATATTTTTACGCTGACACTGACCCTGTTACTGGCTATTTTTGCTGCTATTGCCAGTGCCTTCCTGATTTCTGGTGAGCTCGCGCGTCCCTTGCTGTTGCTGGCGGAAGGAACGAAAGCAGTCACTGAAGGTGATTTTTCACCGCGCCCTATCGTCACCAGTACGGATGAACTGGGCAGCCTGACGAAATCGTTTAACACCATGACGCGCCAGTTATTCGATGCCCGTGCCGCCGTCGAAAAAAACCGCAGTGAACTGGAAAATGCCAAGGCCTATCTGGAATCGGTGCTGGCCAATATGTCGGCAGGCGTGATGGTATTGGATCAGACTGGCCATCTGGTGACGTGCAACGAATCTGTCGAACGCATACTGCAACGGCCATTAGAAGCGGAGATTGGTCAGCCACTGGCGGATATCAATGGTATGCATGATTTTGCCGATGCCATCGACAAAGCCTTTTCAGAACAACATGCGCAATCAGCAGCCGGTGGTAAAGAGCAGCAGGAACACTGGCAACAACAAATTGAAGTGCCCCGTCCTGATGCAGTCAAAACAGCAGAGCCCGCTTCAGGTGCAATGCCAAATGACGATAAACAGACGATTACTTTGCTCGCCCGTGGCTCACATTTGCCGGTCGGCGCGGGCAACGGTTATGTCATCGTGTTTGATGACATCAGCAATATTATCTCCGCCCAGCGTTCGATCGCCTGGGGCGAAGTGGCGCGACGGCTGGCGCACGAAATTAAAAATCCGCTGACGCCAATACAACTATCTGCAGAACGTCTGCAAATGAAATTGCAGGACAAGCTCAACGAAGCCGATGTCGCCATTCTGAATAAGAGCACGACAACGATAGTGAATCAGGTGTCATCGATGAAGCGCATGGTCGATGATTTCCGCGATTATGCAAAAACCCCGCCCGCAGTATTGTCGCAGCTTGATCTCGGTGAACTGATCGATGAAGTGCTGCATCTGTATCTGGCGGGCGATGACCGCGATATCATCCGCCTGCATCTGGCACCAGATTTACCGAAAATTATGGGCGATGCTACGCAACTGCGCCAAGTCATCCATAACCTGCTGCAAAATGCACAGGACGCCGTTGCCGATCAACCGCAGTCCGACGTGCCACCACGCATTGATGTGATCACCGAAGTCGTTCATTACAACAGCAAAGCGCAGGATGTCTGCAGCGCAGTGAAGCTGTCAATTATCGATAACGGCCCCGGATTTTCCAGCAAAATTCTGGCGCGCGCATTCGAACCTTATGCGACATCGAAACCACGCGGAACCGGATTAGGACTTGCCATGGTGAAAAAAATCATCGACGAACACGGCGGTCGTATCGATATTCAGAATCGCAGTGACACAAACGGTGCAAAAGTAGCGATTTTGCTGTTAAAGTTAGCACCGGACTCAAAAACAGCATGAACAGGCTGATTTCCATTCGACATTAACGAAGATTAATGCGGAAGAGTAATGCGGAAATAAGAAAGAAAAAAACCACAAGGGCAGTAATAGGGTAGATTTATGGCAAATATTCTGGTCGTAGATGATGAAATGGGTATCCGGGAATTACTCTCGGAAATTCTGGGAGATGAGGGACACGTGGTGCAACTCGCGGAAAACGCGCAGCAGGCACGACTGGCCCGACAGGAAGCAAAACCCGATCTGGTGTTGTTGGATATCTGGATGCCGGATACCGACGGCGTCACCTTACTTAAAGAGTGGCAGCGCGACGGTTTGCTGACCATGCCGGTGATCATGATGTCGGGTCACGCGACCATTGATACTGCTGTCGAGGCAACCCGTATCGGTGCGCTGAACTTTCTGGAAAAACCAATTGCTCTGCAAAAACTGCTCAAAGCCGTGCAACAAGGGCTGACCCGTACACCTGAGCCTGTACGTCCGGCAGCGCCAGCGTTGCGCGTCATCAGCAGCGATCACAACCATCCCAGCCTGACTCAGGGTGGGATGCAGGCAAGCAGCGGCACCTTTGAATCGCGCCAGTTCAATACCGCTCCTGCCGCAGCAAGTGCGCCGGCAAATCAATTCGCTAGCCTGTCGTTTGATTTACCTTTACGCGAAGCCAGAGATGCGTTTGAACGGATTTATTTTGAATATCATTTAAATCGTGAAGGCGGCAGCATGACGCGGGTTGCCGAAAAAACCGGTCTTGAACGCACTCACCTTTACCGCAAACTCAAACAACTCGGTGTCGAGTCCGTCAAATACGCCAAACGCGGCGAATAATCTGCAAACTGCCGTGCCGCTGACCCTCGTCAGCGGTGGCAGCTATCGCCAGCGGGAAGCTCAGATCGCTGCCTGTATCGACCATGATCAGAAACATGCTAAAAGCATCGGCCGCGTCGCCGTCCTGCTGGAAGGTTTACCTGAGGGCGATCTGCTGCTGAGCGATACCCAACAACTCCATTTACAAAGAATTGCCCCCGGCTGTTTTTGCTGTATCGGCAATCTGACCATGCGGGTCAGCCTCAACCGGGCGCTCCGGCAACGGCCACAACACGTTTATCTCGGCGTCGCCAGTAGTGAACATCTCGACAATCTCAGGCTGACTTTACAACAAGCACCCTACGACCAGTTGCTGAAAACAGACGAATCTGTCTCCCTGTAAATTTGCGGAATAAACTAAAAATAAACTAAAGCTATTCATCGCGGCACCGTAACCTCTATCAGGCAGCACGTTTTTTGCTTACTTGTGGGACTTGCGCAAAGTTGTCCCGGCAAGGCGTGGCGACGAAGGCAGTACGAATAGTACGGCTAGGAGCCATAACACCGCTGGGGCGACTTTGCGCAAGTCCTAACTTGAAATTTGCTGCTAACAGCACCATGTCCGGTTTATATGAGGAAGTCATTTCTCCAGCCAGAAAGGATGCAAAATGAATCTTATTTATAACAGTGAAAATTACAGCGTCGTTGAATACAGTGAAGATGCGGAGCACGAAGCTCTGCGTTTTGGCGGCTACGAAATTACCGACAAAGCAGTACGTCGTGAATGGTTTATCGGTGGTCCGCAGGCGCTGAATTTCCGGCATGGTGTCACCGAGCTGATCGCGAGCGAACCCAGCATAGAAGAGATCGACGATTTTCTAGGTCAGTTTGATGGCTATATGCGGCAAAGCGTTCTGCTGCACTGACCCACCGTAATATCCACCCACCAATACACGGCATCAGTTGCCGTGTATATCCATACTACGGCAAGCTGCTATCTTGCTGTTTTGCTGTTTTTGCTGTTCAGCGCCACTCAATAACCTGGTCATGCCTATTAACTCTCATACAAGCTGGCTGGAAAGTCTGCAAGCTCTGCCAGAGAATGCGCCTGCGATCCTGATCACGGTCACTGCTGCCAAAGGCTCGACACCGCGTAGCACTGGCACGCGCATGCTGGTCACGGCGCAGCACCAGTACGACACGATAGGCGGCGGTCATCTCGAATGGAAAGCCATTGCGCATGCCCGTCTGTGGCTGGCGGAAAGCGCTGAGCATAACGCCGCAGCCCGGCATCTCGATCTGGCGCTTGGCCCCAGTCTCGGTCAATGTTGTGGCGGCGCAGTCAGCATCATGCTCGAACGCACCGATAGCTGGACTACCGAACAAAAGCTGGCGCGCTATGCCGAATTTCAACAACAGCAAGCGCAATTACCGCATCTGTACCTGTTCGGTGCTGGTCATGTCGGTAGCGCGCTGGTGAATGTATTACAGCAAACCCCTTGCCGCATCACCTGGGTCGATGAGCGCGACCATTTGTTTCCAGCGCATTTACCACTATCGGTGCAAACGGAAGCCACTGACTGCCCCGAAGCTGTCGTGGTTCACGCCGAAGCAGGCGCTTACTTTCTCGTTATGACCCATCACCACGGTCTGGATCTTCTGCTGACCGAACATGTCCTGCGTAAGAATGATGTCGCGTGGTTCGGTCTGATCGGCTCGCAAACCAAACGCGCCCGCTTTGAACACCGTTTGCGCGAGCGCCAGATAAGCGCCGCCCGGCTGGCGACGATGGTCTGTCCGGTCGGTATTGACGGCATCACTGGCAAAGAACCCGGCGTCATCGCCATTGCCATTGCGGCACAGTTATTGCAACTCTGGGCGAAGACACCTACACTGCCGGACTTCGCCTCTATCACTCACACAGCGGAATAAACAGCATGAGTAACTCTTTACACGACTTTATCCGCGGCTTGCCGAAAGCCGAACTCCATTTACACATCGAAGGCTCGCTGGAGCCGGAAATGATGTTCGAGCTTGCCCGGAAAAACGGTGTCAGCCTGCCGTATGCCAGCGTCGAAGAAGTCCGTGCCGCCTACGACTTTGAAGACCTGCAATCATTTCTGAACTTGTATTACGCCGGTGCCGCAGTCTTGCAGACCGAACAGGATTTCTTCGATCTGACCCATGCTTACATACAGCGCGCCCGCGCCGATCATGTCTGCCACGTCGAATTATTCTTCGACCCACAAACCCACACCGAACGCGGCATCGCGATAGCAACCGTGTTTGCCGGCATTGCCCGTGCCTTGCGCGAAGCGAAAGCGGCGGACGGTTTTTCCGGCAGCATGATACTGTGTTTCCTGCGTCATCTGAGTGAAGAAAGCGCGCTGGCGACGCTGGAAGCCGCATTACCTCTGCGTGAAGCCTATGCCGACGTGTGGACCGGTGTCGGTCTCGATTCGGCCGAAGTCGGTAATCCGCCGGAAAAATTCGCCCATGTGTTCACGATCGCCCAGGCGATGGGTTTCCGGCTGGTCGCCCATGCCGGTGAAGAAGGCCCGCCAGCTTACATCCACAGCGCGCTGGATGTGCTGGAAGTCGAACGTATCGACCACGGCGTACGGGCAGAAGAAGACCCGGCGCTGATGCAGCGTTTAAAAGCCAGCCGCATTCCGCTGACGGTCTGCCCGCTGTCGAATCTCAAATTATGCGTCGTGAAGGATTTGCGCGAACACAATCTGGCGCGCATGTTGCGTGATGGCTTATGTGTGACGATCAATTCGGATGACCCGGCCTATTTCGGCGGCTATATGAACGCGAATTTCATCGCCACCGCCGATGCGCTGGCATTGAGTCGCGAAGAACTGGTGCAACTGGCGCGGAATAGTTTTGAAGCATCCTTCGTATCTGACGCACAGAAACAAATCTGGTATGACGCGCTCGATACCTATCTGGAAAATGCTTGAACAACGCCTGAAAACGCCAAAATTCAGTAAAAAATGGGGAGTATGTGCAAAAACTGCCTCTATCTCCTTATAAACAAAGGGCTTTTAAATATACTGGTGGGAGTATATTTAGAGCCCTGAACGCCTCCAAATCATTATTTCCAACTCGCATTGCGTGCCCGGACAAATAATTTTAGCTAGCAAAAGCGGTGTTCTCCTTTCAGTCCGACAAGGCTGGCCTGCATCAACACCACGCTAATTAGCTCACCGTCCGGGTGGATATATTGATAAAATGCTTCGCCCGGACCGATGTCCGCATGCTTTTCTGAGACAGCGCCACGGCATCTGTGGACGCTGCACCTCACGCCTGTTTTTATGGAATCCCTATGCAAATCCCCCCACTCGGCACGTTGATCAAAGATGAAGAAAATGACTGGCTGATCAGCGACGCGTTCAACATCGCCGCTTTCAACAATACGCCATGTGAATTTCTGATCGAAGGCTATGAAACCGATCCGCACCCGCAAGATTTTTCCGACGCGATCAGCAATTTCATCACACTCAGCAGCAGCGCGCTGAAGGCTGCAGAAGCCCCGGTTTTCAACTATTACCTCGATTGGGCACGCCTGGCAAAAGCCGAAGGCCAGCCCTGCGTAGAGATTGCCGAACCAGCGGATATCTGGCAGCACATTCAGTTCGGCAATGAGGCGCTGGTTTGCCGCCGCAGCAATGGCGATCAGGCGGTTTATGTGTTGTTTGAATGTGATTGCGACTGGAATCAGGAAGATGGTCTGCAGATCGTTTTCAAACACGGCAATCAGGTCAGCAAGGTCGGCCCGTTTGATGATTTTTTAAGCAATGAAGATGTGTACGGCTTGCCGGAACTCGATAAAGTGATCTATCAAAGCCCGGGTTAAATAGGGCACGCAGCAGGCTTGCTGCAAAATCGCGTCACCATAAAAAAAACCGCATGATTCATGCGGTTTTTTTGTTTCATGTCTGACGACTGAACATCAGAAACGGTGACGGATACCGGCAGCAACGCTGGTTGCACGGTCAGCCGTGTTGAGTTTGTCGCTCATCACTAATGCATAGACATCAGTGCGTTTCGACAAATTGTAGTCATAACCTGCGGAGAAAGTATCACGCTTCAGATCCGCACCAACCAGGCTGCCTGTACGTTTAGTATTCGCAAACGCCAGCAAAATGTCGCCGCCGCCAGCCGGTGCTTTCACGCCCAGACTGTAAGTTTTGTCATCCAGTGATTTCGGGCTGGTCGTGTCATCTTTGCTGGAAGAATACGTCGCAAACAGTTTTGCTACTGTCAGGTCATAGCTACCGGCAACAAAGTAAGTTTTCTGATTATTGATCGAAGCGTAATTCACAGGCGCTGCTGTTGCATCCACAATCGCGCCACCACTGAGCGGATTGCTGACCTGCACCTGATGATAGTAAGCACCCAGAGCAAGTGGGCCATTGAAATACAAGGCATTGATACCGACGTTTTTAGTACCTGTACTGCCTGCTTTTTCACCGAACTGGTAATGCACATTCGCACTCAGACCATCAAAATTCGGTGTCGTGTAAACGATCTCGTTACTCCAGCCAGAGTCACCTGCGGCGGAATTGGCCCAGGTGCGGGCAGCATAATTACCGCTGGAAACCCAAGTGTGCAATACCAATGGAGAGAAGCTGAAAGAATCACCGAACGGATTGAAAATCACGGTAGGTAAAAAGCTTGGTGCCAGACCGCGACCCAGCGACACTTTACCGAAAGAGCCGGACAAACCAACGTTCGCATCGCGCGAAAACATGGTGT
Source organism: Undibacterium sp. FT79W (assembly GCF_014284215.1). NCBI lineage: Bacteria > Pseudomonadati > Pseudomonadota > Betaproteobacteria > Burkholderiales > Oxalobacteraceae > Undibacterium > Undibacterium sp. FT79W. The sequence goes on from NZ_JACOGB010000003.1 coordinate 212,823, forward strand.
CGCCGCTGAAACGGCCAGAGGCGCCGGTATCTGCCTGCAAGAAACTGGTCAATGCAAAATCAGCTTTCAAACCGCCGCCCAGATCTTCAACGCCTTTGAAACCGACCCACGATGTCGTCATACCGCCGCTGTTAACGACAGCCTGACGACCACTGTCGCCACTGTATTTAACGGACCCCAGAGTCACGTCGAGCAAACCTTCGACGGACACCTGTGATTGTGCAGATGCACCGCCAGCAAGCAGACAAGACACTGCCAACACCATACTTTTCAATTGAAATTTCATCGGTTTTCCTTGATTGATGTGATAAAAAATTGTTTCGTATGCGGTTACCGGCAATCAGCGTCGCGTCCTGTACAGTGAGTCTGCTGTGTATTCAGGTGCTGATGAGATCAGCCAGCCGGAATTCCCCGATACGGATAATCTGTTCTATGCATTCCCGCATTTCGTCGGCGCGACTGGCAGCCAGACGTTGCGTGAAGTTGCGGATAATACTTTGCCGGTCATGATTGCGTACAGCGATGATGAACGGAAAACCGAATTTTTCCTTATATTCGGCATTTAAACGTTGTAACTGCGCAAATTCTTCCGCGCTGCACTGGGTCAGACCTGCGCCACTTTGTTCACGACTGGACTCTGCCGTCAGCTCGCCACGTATCGCTGCTTTTCCCGCTAATTCAGGATGGGCGCGGATCAGTTTCAGCTGCGCACTTTCCGCCGCAGTTCTGACGGCATCCGCCATCGCCTGGTGTAAGGCCGCCCTGCTGGCAAATGGCCGCTGCGCGACAACCGCTTCAGCCACCCACGGCGAGTGTTCAAAAATACCGCCAAGAACATCGACAAACGCCTGCGCAGAACAAAGGTTCAATTCATCTAAACTGTAAGTCTTGCTCATGCTGCGGCTCCCTCTGTTCCTACAGCTCCTGCAGCTTGTGGCTGGTAAGGATGCGTCTTCATCCAGTGCTGCGCGATGTCGATGCGACGGCAAATCCAGACCTTGTCGTGTGCCTGTATGTAATCCAGAAAACGCTGCAAAGCACGGAACCGCCCAGGTCTGCCCAGCAAGCGGCAATGCATGCCCACCGACAGCATTTTCGGCGCATTGTCGCCATCCGGATCACCCTCTGCATACAGCACATCAAAACTATCTTTTAAATACGTATAAAAATGATCGGCAGTATTGAACCCCTGCGGCGTGGCAAAACGCATGTCATTACTGTCCAGCGTATACGGCACCACCAGATGCGGTTGCTGCTCGCCCGCGCTGGTGCTGACTTCAGTCCAGAATGGCAAATCATCGCCGTAGTAATCGGCGTCATAAGTAAAGCCGCCATGCTCAACCAGCAAGCGCCGCGTATTCGGCGAATCACGCCCGGTGTACCATCCCAGCGGCGCGGTGCCTGTCAGATCACGCATGATCTGCACTGCCTGCTGCATATGTTCGCGCTCGATTGCCTCATCCAGATTCTGGTAATGTATCCAGCGCAAACCATGACAGGCAATTTCATGTCCGAGCGCACCAAATGCCTGCGTCAGCTCAGGATGCCGCTGCAACGCCATCGCCACACCAAACACCGTCAGCGGTAAGCCGCGTTTTTCAAATTCGCGCAAAATCCGCCAGACGCCAGCGCGCGAACCATATTCGTAAATCGACTCCATCGACATGTGCCGCGCTTCATATGCTGCCGCACCGACGATTTCTGATAAAAACTGTTCCGATGCCTTGTCGCCATGCAGCACGCAGTTTTCACCGCCTTCTTCGTAATTCAGAACAAATTGCACCGCAATTCTTGCCTGACCCGGCCATTGCGCATGCGGTACCTGCGCTCCGTAGCCAATCAGGTCGCGTGGATAAGCTGCTGTCATACTCATAAATTAGTTGCTCCGTGAATGCCCGAGAACGGCTTTTAAATCAAAACCCTTGCCAGCATTTTTCGGCGTGGGACAGGCACACTGATGCAAATGTTGTGCCATTGCGTGCAAGGCTGCTTTTTTATCCTGACGCTCCAATGCCGCCAACACCTGAAAATGCTCATCAAATGAACAGGGGCGCGTCGTTGCCACTTCCTTATTCGAAATCATCAGCGTTGTGCGCGAAACGAGGCGGCGCAGCATATCGACCAGTAAATCATTGCCGCTCAGACGCGCGAGTGCGATATGAAAATCGGCCGACAGACGTATCCATTGTGGCCGATCGCCACTTTCATAGGCGTCCCGTTCACGCTCGACCATGCGCCGCAGTTCAGCAATCGCGCTGGCATCAGCGTGCTGCAAAACTTTTTCCAGCGCCATCTGTTCCAGCGTCTGGCGCAATTCAAACATGTCGTGCGCCTCTTTTTCGCCCGGGCTGGCAATAAACGCACCACGGTTGGGCTCCAGATCGACCAGCCCGTCAGCAGCCAGTTGGCTTAATACTTTGCGTACCCCGTGTCTGGCCATCTGATAAATCTGGCTCAGAGATTGCTCAGTCAATTTAGTCCGCGCCGGTAAACGGTGATCCATGATCGCATCATAAATATCGCGATACATGTGCTCTTCCTTCTCTGCCAGTGTCGATGTGCGGCGTGTTTCAGATGAATTCATGCTGAGTGAAGAATAAAAATAGTGAGGCATATTTAATCACGATTGTCGACAATATTAAATATGCCGCAGTATTCTTTACGAAATCACTTACATAAATAGCTGTTTTTATTCGATTTTATTTATTTTTATTTGACAGGCTTAAATTATGGCAATTAAGATTGTCGACAATATTTTCAAATCAATGAAACAAGACTGACGCAATTTGTCCCGGCAAGACATAGCAACGAAGCCGGGGTGGCTCTGCGTAAGTCCTATGAAATAAGGATCACATGGGACGCATTACCACACATGTACTCGACACCGCCCACGGCAAGCCCGGGCGAGGCATCAGCATTGCGCTATATCGTGTCAGCCCACAGCAACGCAGTTTGCTGTGTGAGCGCGTCACCAATGCCGACGGCCGCTGCGATCAGCCGTTGCTCGATGGCGATGCGATGGAAGTCGGCACCTATGAGCTTGATTTCGACATCGGCACTTATTTCGCTGGTTTGGTACCTGATCTGCCGCAACCACCATTTCTGAGTATCGTGACTTTGCGGTTTTCTATCGCCGATGCCAATGCGCATTATCACGTGCCACTGGTCGCAACGCCGTGGAGTTATTCAACCTATCGCGGCAGTTGAGGTAGAAGACGCAACAAACTTCTGGCAATGCAGACCTTGCCTCTGCATCTGGAAAAAATAATCTGGAAAAAAAATGGAAGCATATTTATTTGACTGGGCCAATCTGTTGCTGCGTTGGCTGCATGTCATCGTCGCAATTGCCTGGATAGGTTCATCTTTTTATTTCGTCTGGCTGGATAACCATCTGACTGCGCCAAGTGATCCGCAACTCAAGGCACAAGGCGTCGGCGGTGAATTATGGGCGGTACATGGCGGCGGCTTTTACAATCCGCAAAAATATCTGGGTGCCCCACCGAAATTGCCGGAACATCTGCACTGGTTTTACTGGGAGTCTTACAGCACCTGGCTATCGGGGTTCAGCCTGTTTTTGCTGGTATATATTTTTAATGCCCGCACTTATCTGATCGACCCGTCTGTTGCCAACCTCACGCCTGCAATTGCAATCGCGGCGGCCTTAGGTTTTCTGGCACTCGGCTGGCTGGTGTATGACTTGTTGTGTCGCTTATTAGGTAAGAATGAAAAACTGTTGTCAGCATTGATTGTCGCTTACGTCATCGCCGCCGCCTGGGCTGCCTGCCATTTATTTTCCGGTCGTGCTGCCTTTCTGATTACTGGCGCGATGATCGCGACCATCATGAGTGCAAACGTGTTTTTCTGGATTATTCCGGGACAGCGTAAAGTCGTGGCGGCCATGAAAGCGGGAGCCCCGGTTGACCCGGTGCACGGTCAGCGCGGCAAACAACGCAGTGTGCACAATACTTACTTTACGCTGCCGGTCTTGTTTGCAATGCTCTCGAATCATTACAGTATGACGTATAACCACGCACAGAACTGGCTGGTGCTGGTATTAATCATGGTCGTGGGCGTTCTGGTACGACAGTTTTTTATCCTGCGCCATAAAGGTAAAACCAGCCCTATTTATCCGCTGCTGGCGATCGTCATCCTCGCTGCGCTGGCTGCGTGGATGGCACCCATAGCTGCGTCTGTCAGCGCGACAAAGGAATCACCGGCAGCGCAGTTTGCCCAGGTTCAGCAAGTGGTGCAGGCACGCTGCATACAATGTCATGCGGAACACCCGACGCTGATGGAATTTCCCGCCAAAGGACTCATGCTGGATAAACCTGAGCAGATCAAGGCGGCATCGCAACTAATTTATCAACAAGTGGTGCAACAAAAGCTGATGCCGCTGGGGAATCTGACGCATATCACTGACGAAGAACGCGCTGTCATTGCGCGCTGGGTAGAAAACGATACGGCCAATATGGCTGGCACAAAATAATCAAGAAAGTAATCGAGAAAGACATACTATGGCCATCATCACGCTCGACCCGAATGCTCCTGAATTTACCCGCCGCTATCCGAATCTCGCTGACCCGCGGCTGGGCGCAAAAACACTGGCCTGCAGCGACGATTTTTTTGCCAAGATGGCGCGCATGTTGAATCCTGAACCCGCTGTCTTCATTCCCGGCAAGTACGATACCAATGGTAAGTGGATGGATGGCTGGGAATCCCGTCGCAAGCGTGTCAATGGCCATGACTGGTGCGTGTTGAAACTTGGTCGCGCCGGGATACTTAAAGGTGTCGATATTGATACCAGCCATTTCACCGGCAATTACCCGCCAGCCGCCGCAATTGAAGGCGCATTTCTCGCCAGCGGCGAACCGGATGACCAGACCGTTTGGCAAGAAGTGCTGCCATCCGTGAACCTGCAAGGCAACAGCCATCATTATCACGAGATCAGCAGTACGCAAGTTTTTACACACTTGCGCCTGAACATTTATCCGGATGGCGGCGTCGCCCGTTTGCGCGTGTATGCACAACCGGCAAACGACTGGACCAACGCTGATCCGCATGCGCTGCACGATCTGATTGCGATGGAAAATGGCGGCTATATTGTGGCAACGAACAACCAGCATTTCGGGCTGGCATCCAATCTGCTGATGCCGGGACGCGGCGTGAATATGGGCGATGGCTGGGAAACCCGACGCCGCCGCGAGCCTGGTAATGACTGGTGCATCATCGCACTGGCACACGCCGGTATCGTGCAAAAAATCGAAGTCGATACCTGCCATTTCAAAGGCAACTATCCAGACAGCTGTTCGATACAGGCCGCATCCATGGCGGGCGGCACGGACACTTCGCTGATCACGCAATCGATGTTCTGGCCTACGCTGTTACCGCAACAAAAGCTGCAAATGGATCATCAACATTATTTTGCAGAAGAGCTGCAATCGCTGGGGCCTATCACGCATATTCGTCTGAATATTTTCCCGGACGGCGGCGTCTCACGCTTGCGTCTGTTGAGTAAAATCGCCTGACAATCTTCACCAAATCACAATGTCCGCGACATGAAAACACTCACTATCTCTCCTCTGACACGAGCGGCGTTTGCGCCGTTTGGCGAAGTGATCATGACGGATGGCGCGCGCCATTACCCGATTAATCAAGGTACTACCGAGCGTTTTCATGCCCTCGCCTGCGCTGACACGCACAGTGAAAATGGACAAACTATACTCAGCCTGTTTCGCGCGCAGCCACGCCAACTGCCGCTGCCAATCACCATTATGGAAAGGCATCCGCTAGGCAGTCAGGCATTTGTCCCGCTGACACAAAATGAGGAAGACGAATATCTGGTCGTTGTCGCACCGGCGGGGGAATTTGATGAAAACAAGATGCAGGCTTTTTTGTGCAAAGGCTTGCAAGGCGTGAATTACGCTAAAGGCGTCTGGCATCATCCGCTGATCGCCCTGCATAAAGTCAGCGACTTCATCGTCATGGATCGCATCGGCCACGGTCACAACTGCGATGAAATCACGCTGGATGGCAGTTGGGTACTCGCCTGAACATTTCACACACCGCGCATTAAATCAACATTCGCAAGCGCCCTGCACTATTCTTTTCGCATATCAGATGGAAGGTACAAACAAAAACGCAGGCAAAAAAATAGCCCGCTAAGAGCGGGCTTAAATCCAAACCTTAGGAGGTGTTGGAGGAGACAGGTGTAACTATATCGCACCGCAACAAATACGCAAACGACTATTTTTGCATATCAAACATTCACAAATCAGATATCTGAAAACGATAACAAATTACCTAGAAGAAATCTTATTTCAAATTTTTATCGTTTCTATTGAATTTTTTAGTGCTTACCGGAAAAAGGACAAAAAAAACCCGCGACCTTGCGGTTGCGGGTTAAATCCAAACCTTAGGAGGTGTTGGAGGAGACAGGTGTAACTTTACTGCAGTGCAGCAAACATGTCTGCTTTATTTTCGATATATCAATCATCACCGCAAAGAATATCTGCGCACCATGCTCTGCGAATGTCTGTTGAAGATGTTTTCTTATACCGACTATGCATGCGGGTGAATGAAAAAATCAGCACAACACGACCTTCCGCGGCTCAAGATCAGACAGTGGCCTTGGCGTCTGAACGACTCAGGAACACTTTCCTTATTTTTATTCACATTCCGCGTCGGTGCTGATGCCCGCCTCTGTGGAATCTGGTATCGTTCTCTCTGATATGCTTGCTGCAGACGATGCAGCGACTTCACGTCGAAAAAATAAATTGCGTCCTGCTGCGGCTCACTATCCATCCCGATACCAGCCAGCACATCTGCAACGCAATCCGGAGACTCGTATGAAACTAATAGATCCTATTGTTCAATTCCAGGCAGAAATTCAACAAATTCGCCGTGATATTCACGCTCACCCTGAGCTTTGTTACGAAGAACACCGCACCGCAGACGTCATTACGCGCCAGTTGCAACAGTGGGGCATTCCTGTTGTTTCGGGTTTAGGCGGCACTGGCGTCCTGGGCATCATTAAGAACGGTAACAGCACGCGGGCGCTTGGTTTGCGCGCCGACATGGATGCCTTGCCTATGCAGGAAATCAACAGCTTCCCGCACCGCTCGCAGCACGAAGGAAAAATGCACGCCTGTGGCCATGACGGGCATACGGCAATGCTGCTAGGTGCCGCGCATTATCTGGCGCAACACCGCAATTTCGACGGCACGGTATATCTGATTTTCCAACCGGCGGAAGAAGGTGGCGGTGGCGCTTCGGCGATGATCAACGACGGTCTGTTTGAAAAATATCCTATGGAAGCGGTGTTCGGCATGCATAACTGGCCGGGCATTCCGGCGGGCTCATTCGGGCTGACACCGGGGCCGATGATGGCCTCATCGAACGAATTTTATGTCACAGTCAAAGGTAAAGGCGCGCATGCAGCGCAGCCACATAAGGGTATTGACCCTATCATGATCGCGATACAGATTGCGCAAAGCTGGCAAACCATTGTCAGCCGCAATGCCAGCCCGCTGGAATCAGTGGTGCTGTCGGTCACGCAGATTCACGCGGGCAGCGCCACCAATGTGATTCCCGACGATGCGCAGCTGGTCGGCACCGTGCGGGCTTTCAGCAATGACATGATTGATCTGGTTGAACAACGCATGCGGGCAATTGCCACACACACGGCGGCGGCGTTTGATGCCGAGATTGATTTTGAATTCCGGCGCAATTATCCGCCACTGATTAACCATCCGGTGGAAACTGCATTTGCTGCGGAAGTGTTACGTTCTGTGGTCGGCGACGAGCGCGTGAATGCGCAGGCCGAACCGACCATGGGCGCGGAAGATTTCGCGTTCATGCTGCAAGCGAAACCGGGCTGCTATGTCTTCATCGGCAACGGCGAAGGTGATCATCGCGATGCCGGTCATGGTCTGGGCCCCTGTAATCTGCATAATCCCAGTTACGACTTCAATGATGATTTGCTGCCCATCGGCGCGACTTACTGGGTCAGGCTGGCAGAAACTTACTTGAAAAAAGCCACCGACGCAGCCATCTGAGACAACAGACAAGCTACAATTTCAACCTTCATAACCGGACACGATTTCACATGGCAGACGAAAAAGACAATAACGACGTACAACGCAGCCCCTTCCTCGAAGAGAAAGCATTTAAATCCCGCACCGTGCTGGTTTTCGGCACCATCAACGATAAACTCGCAGCCGATGTCAGCAAACGCCTGATCGCGCTGGCGGCAGAGTCGAAAGACCCAATTACTTTGCTGGTTTCTTCGCCAGGCGGTCATGTTGAATCCGGCGACGTGATTCATGACATGATCAAATTCATCGATGTACCGGTGAATATGGTTGGTACTGGTTGGGTAGGCAGCGCTGCCGTCAGCGTTTTCCTGTCGGTGCCAAAAGAACGTCGTGTCTGTTTGCCGAACACACGTTTCCTGATTCATCAACCTAGCGGCGGCTGCGGTGGTCAGGCAACGGATATCGCGATCCAGGCGCGCGAAATCGTCAAAGTGCGTGAACGTATCTCGGCATTGATTGCGCGCGAATCCGGTCAGACACTGGAGCGCGTGACGAATGATATTGACCGCGATTACTGGATGAGCGCAGAAGAAGCGCTGGAATATGGTCTGATTTCACGCACCATCATCAAACAGAGCGACATCGCTTAATTGCCATTCATCCTGATTCCTGTATTTCAGGGCTTAATTCGGGGGGTAAATATACTCCCTCCCAGTATATTTTGAAGCCCTTTAAATATAAGGACATGAGCGGTGAATACTAAAAAAGCAGGGGGAGTATATGCTCCGCCCTGCTTTTTTTACGCCACGGCTGTGCCTGCCAGTACAAGACTAAGCAACATCAAAACTCTTCCCAGTCTGCGGTGTCGCCCGCTTTTTCAACTGCTTTCGCTGCTCGCTGCGGACTTTGCCGGACACTGGATGACGCAGATTTGATTGCCGTGCTGTTCGTTTCCTTTTTGCCCGGCTTTGCCATCGTTTTTTTTGTCGCGTCAGCAGTATTGCGATTCACCAGCATTGCAGATGCGTTCGGCGCCGCCGTCTGGCTCTGATCTAATTTGAACACGCTGACGACGCTGCTGAGTTTTTCTGCCTGCCCTTGCAATCCGGCAGCGGCAGCGGCGGCTTCTTCGACCAGAGCTGCATTTTGCTGCGTCAGCGTGTCCATATTAGTAATCGCATCATTGATCTGCGCGATACCAGCGCTTTGCTCCTGACCGGCGGCCGTAATCTCGTTGATCATGTCGCTGACGCGCCGCACGCTGGCCACCACTTCGCTCATCGTGTCGCCCGCCTGATCCACCAGCCGCGTGCCTTGTGCGACTTTATCGACAGAATCGTTGATCAGCTCTTTGATTTCTTTCGCCGCACTGGCAGACCGTTGCGCCAGATTGCGCACTTCCGACGCGACCACCGCAAAGCCGCGACCCTGCTCACCGGCGCGCGCCGCCTCCACCGCAGCATTGAGCGCCAGAATATTCGTCTGGAATGCGATACCATCAATCACGCCGATGATGTCAACGATCTTGCGTGAAGATTCATTGATCGAGCCCATCGTCTGCACCACTTGCGAAACCACGTCGCCACCTCTTTGCGCCACTGCCGAAGCAGAATCCGATAACTGATTCGCCTGGCGCGCATTGTCTGCATTGTGATGAATCGTCGAAGTGATTTCTTCCATCGAGGACGCGGTTTCTTCGAGCGAACTTGCCTGACTTTCAGTGCGCCCCGACAGATCAAGATTACCTTGCGCGATTTCTGTCGCCGCAATGGTGATGTGATCCGTCCCCTGCCGCACTTCGCTGACCACCTTCAGCAAGTTATCGTTCATGTCTTTTAAGGCTTGCAACAGCATGCCGGTTTCGTCTTTACTGCTGGCTTCAATGTGACTGGTCAGATCACCGGACGCTACTGTCTGCGCGACTTTTACCGCATTCATCAGTGGCCGTGATACCAGACGGGCAATCCAGAAAGACAATGCCAGTCCCAGCACAACACAGATTGCCAGCGCCACTAAAATCAGCGAACGCGCCGTTTCATAAACCTGCGTGCTATGTTCATAGGCAGCGATCCCGCCATCAGACTGAATTTTCACCATCTTATCGACATGGTCGCGCAACCGCGTATTCACTTTTGACGAGGTGGTGCGTAGCAGGCTGACGGCTTCCGTCGAATTACCGGCTTTGGCGGCGGTAATCATCTTATCGGTGATCTGCAAATAGTCCGCCATCAGCTTTGCATATTCATCGTAATTCGCTTTCTCTGCCGCATTCGTCATCATGCGGCTGTAATCCGCTTCGATCTCGCGCAATCCGCTAATCGCTTCCTTTGTTCTGGTCACGTATTTTTCAACTTCCTCGGGACTTTCCGCAAACACCATTTGCGCCTCTTGCGAGCGTATGCGTGAAACACGTTCCTTGATGCCCATCGCTGCTTTGACGCTGGGCATCCAGTTCTCACCCAGATCTCTGGCTGCTGTGTTGACCTGAGCAAGTTCAGTCACAGAAAAAATGCCGATGAAAATTGTGATCAACAACAAACAGAGCGAACTGATTAAGAGCTTGACAGATATTTTCAGATCATAAAAAAACGACATAGCTTACTCCGGAAGTAATGTTGATATGGCACGCAGCAAATGCGGAATGCATCTGCTGCGATGAATCAGTACAACGGAAAATGCAGATCAGGTGCGGCAACGGCATGATGAACGGCAGACGAAAAACACAATTTTTCGCCTGGCACATCGGTGGAACATATTTGTATTGCGGGACAATTTCATGTGAAGCTCCGGAACAGGATCAGACATCACAATTGCGACAAATATTGAAAAGACTTTGTGTGAGATTTGGAAAAAATAACGATGGAATAAAAAGAACGCGATACGCTCCAGCGCTTTTTCAACACACAGAAAAGAGACTAACTGTTAGTGACTAAAAAAGCAAAAGGGGAAAAGCAACTATGCTTTTCCCCTTTTTCAGTTCAGACGACGATTATTGCAAGGTAGTAATAACCTTGACAGTGGAATCGACCGCCGATTTTTCGATATAGCCAATTCCGGTAGGATTAGCCGCAATCGCTTTTTTCACTTCAGCCGCAGACTGGTACTCTTTTGGTGCAGCGGCCTTACCCGTAAACACCAGCTTGGACCAAATCGATTTCACTTCAGATAAATCTTTACCGGCTACTTTTTTATAAAATTCAGCACGTACCGGTGAATTTTCTGGCAGGTCAACCGGTGTAAACATCGGTGATTTTCCCAGAAAGAACTGTGATGCCTGTGCTGCCGTCATCGCTGTCGCCGGGTTCGCAGGATTCACGATCACGACGATATCGGAGGCACTCGCACTCGCTGCAACAGAGGAAAACGCTGCGGCGAGCATGACTTTTTTCAAAAATGTTGTCATCGCCATCTCCTCAGAATACAAAATCAACCGCAGCAGCAAACACGTTTACCGGGCCTTTAAAGCCAGGTTTGGCGTTGATAAATACGCCATTGCCGTTATCTGGAGACATACGATCAAATTGCACTTTTAATGCAGCCGATTTATGGAAGTCCCAGCGTACGCCTATGCTATTGCTGGTCTGAATCGGAGAAGCTGAAGCCAGTGCATTGGCACCTGCTGTGTAAGCCAGCAAAGGACCGGATGTCGGTGTTCCGGCAACCGTTCTGGCGCTATCCTGTTTTGCAGAAGCATGCACAAAATACGGCAGGAAACTGCCTGTACGGTAACCAAACATGGTGTACCACGAAGTCGTGTCAGCAACAGCCAGACTACCGGATTTACGCTTACCGTATTCCGCCTGCACAACGACGTTTTTCCAATCTACGCCTAAGCCCAGAGAAGTAAACGACGCTTTAGTGTCCTGCACCGCAATCGCATTCGCGGCACTGGTGTAGCCATATTTATTCAGGCCGCTGACCAGTGTGTTCAGATTGACAGAATTATCAACAGACACGTTGGTATCAACACGACCAAAACGCACCGTGAACGGGCCGTTTTCCAATGTCACGTTGAAGCTGGAGAGTTTTTTAAATTTCGCTTTGTAGCCCGGGCTTTCATTCTCGGTCACACCGTAGGCCAGTTGCGAAGAAATGTTAGTTTCGCCGACAGCAGTCTGATAAGTCGCATCGACACCATCAATGCTTTCCAGCAAAACCTGGGTGTACATCTCGACTGGTGGACGCAACATCGTGTTGGCATAACCAACATTGCGATAATCAGAAATCATGTACACAGGCAAGCCCATGCGGCCAACGCGCACGCTTAACTGATCGTTCACTTTGGCTTTGGCAAATGCCCATGCCAGCTCTGCGCCAAAATTATCAGTGACGTTTTTACGTACCAGCCCCTGGCCAGTAAAAGACAACCAGTCAGTTGCTTTTGCAGTCACCTGAATCCCAAAATTGGAATCCACGCCTGTTTTTGCGCCTGTTGTCACACCGGCTAATTGATTCGGGCGTGCAAATTCTGCATCCGATGTATTAGTGCGTGTCAGAGCCGCAGTACCAAAGCCGCTGATCGTCACATTAGAACTGTCGTCAGCCCATGCAGCGGATGCTGCGACTGACATTGCCACTAAGGCAGTTAAAGTTTTTAATTTCATGTTTCCTCCTCGTAATGAAATAATTCTAGCCTTCAGAATTATTTCCACAAAGAAGCAAAAATGATAGAAATTAGCTAATAATCGCACCAATTTAGCGCCGCGATTTATCACAAACATCGAAAATATAGATTTTTTCCCTATGGTGAAGAACGGTTCAGATGGCTTGAACAGGGATGCTGGAAAATCAAAAAAACCGATTAGAGCGATATTTCCATTTCACGATTTCTTACAAATCCGTTGCTTATTCTCTACACAGAAAACGAGAAATAAGCCACGGATTTGAAAGTAAAAACATTGAGCGAATGTTGGTCAGAAATCAGCGCTGACAGACAAGCTCCAGCTGCGTGCAGGCTGGAAAGTATATTGATCGAAAGCGACGCCTTTGCTATTGGCTGAGACAGCAGTCACATCCTGTTGATCAAACAGATTATTGATTCCTAACTGCGCCTTGACGTTTTTGACCAATGAGCCAACGGCTTTCCAGCGATAACCTATCGTCAGATCGGTCGTCAGGTAAGACGGTATTTTGTAAGCAGCTGGCTCGCCGTCTTTTGCATATTGCGTGCCGACATTTTTAGCAATCAGCGAACCATACAAACCGTTCGCTTTGTACAAAAGACCAAATGCACTGGTGCTCTCTGGCGCTTTCGCTACTTGCAGACCCGTGTCTTTAGCTTTTGCACTATTCAAGGAAGCATTGGCATGAACAGAGAAGCCATTACCGACGTAATACGTGGCTGCTGCCTCGATACCTTTGTAAACGACGCCGCCCTGGTTGTAATACACCAGATCGTTACCACTGCCGGTGGAGGCGATCTTATTATCAAAGTCGATGTAATAAATATCGGCATCCAGCGTCAGATTGTGCGACTGATGCACAGTCCCAAGCTGATAATTCGTTGATGTCTGCGCTTTCGGCGTGCTCAGATTCGGGTTGTTCACATAAAACATGGACAGATCAGGCACCAGAAAACCTTTGGCAATCTGCGCATACGCAGACCATTCTTTATTCACACTGTAATTCGCGGTCAGGAATGGCAACGTCGATGTGTAGGTCTGTTCCGCATTCGTCGCGATACGTGTGCCCTGATTCACAGAGGCATCAAGTTCGCGTTTGAAATGCATGTATTTCACCCCCGGTGTAATCGTTAAATCAGGTGCGGCACTCCATTCAAATTCAACGAAGGGTTGATATTGCTTCCAGGAGGAACGCTGTTCGTAAGACACACTTTTCGGTGCGCTTGATTCTTTAGGATTCGGCAAGCCCAGAGTCCAGTCCAGATCATAGGTATGACGGTTGGTATTTGAACTTTCCAGCCAGACACCGGCGCGCAATAAACCAGCATCAAATTGATTGGTGGCTTTGAAAATATCGCCGTTCACACGATACGCATTGAGCTTGTTGTAACCCGGAACATTCTTATTTCCGGCAGCACCGGCTTTGGTGCCATTCGCTGTTGCACCACTGGCATCCTGACCAGAATAAGTATCGTTATTGTACGAATAGGTATAGAGCGTATTGTCGATATTCCAGCCAGCAAACTTCGATTGCAGACGGATATAGTCAAAATCCGTCGTTTTGTAGTTGAAGTTATAGCCGTAATAATTCTGGCTCGTCGGATCGTTGTTCAGGGCGTAGTTTTTACCGAACTGGGCCACCTGATTCAAAGTCACACCGCCTTTATCCGGGACATAGCTGTTGATCTTGTTATAAGTGGAAAACACAGTCAGCACGGTATCCTGAGCAAGATTGCGCTGGAATTTGAACTGATAATTGTCTTCGGTGACGCTGCTGTAAGTCAGGTAACCGTCGGATGTCAGGCGCGAAGCATTAAACATCATCTGCGCATTGCCAAAACCCGACAACATACCGCTGTCGATCTGCGCACCATACATGCGGGTATTCCAAGAGCCAAATGTCGAATACGGTGTGAAATTAAAATCCGCCGACAATTCTTTAGAGAACAAATTAATAGAACCGCCGAAAGTGGCTTGCCCCAGATTGCTGGCGTTGCCCGGGCCGCGCTCGATCACCATGCCGCCGATGATGCGTGCCGGGAAATAAGACGTGGAATGATGCGTAGGATTATTCGTATCACCAAAAGGGATACCGTCATACGTCATGTTGTATTCGCCATCCTGAAAACCACGTAACGTGACTTTGGATTCGGCAAGACCAGGGCCATTGGCAGACACGCCGGAACCCACACTCGGCGCAATCCGCGCAACGGCATTGAAATCAGCCAGATCAGTCACCGACTGTTCAATAAAAGTCGCGGTGATAATTGATTGCGGTTGCGTCGCTTTCAGTGAGCTTTGTACCGGAGCACGATTGCCGACACTCGAACCACTGATCACAACCCTTGATTTGATCGCTTCCGCGTCCAGCGCTGAATCAGATTCAACAGTACTTTCAGCCTTAACCACTGACTGCGCCTGAGCGTGGTGCGCAACCATCAGCGTGATGGCGAACACGACCTGGGCTGACATCCGTTTGCGTGTCAATTGTGGTCGGGATTGCTGCTGGGATTGCTGCTTAATTTGTTGCGATTTCCGGGACATCATCTTGCCTTCCATTGAACTTGGTGGGTAGAAAACTCACAAGTCTAGGCAGGCGGTATGACGTCAGGATGAATTTAGCTGACAGTCAGATGACATGACAACAGAATGACGGTATCCGGCTTTATATTCCGTTTTTATTGATACCGTCTTTTCCCGATGCGCTGAATGGTGGCGTTATTGAAAAGATTGGCACTGGGTTTTCTTGCCCTGAGTGCGGCATTCGGTCATCAGCTTACCGTTCTTATTCCATGCCTGCATTTTCCAGGATTGCGGTTCACGTTCCATCACCATGAAACCAACGTCATTGGAATTACTGAAATGTGCAATTTCAGCTGCGGCATAAGGTGTGGTTCCCGCGGGTAAAACAGCTGGCAGTGGCGAATCAAGCGAGGAACCGCCATTGCCTGAAACAAACTGCACCGGATGATCAGTGTTAAATGTCAGTGCCTCGAACAAATGAACATGCCCTGCCAGAGTTGCCTGTACTTTGGAAGGAAACAGACGCGTCGAATTAACCTCATGCATCACCCCCTGCAAGGCGGCGTTGCCGGGCCAGATCGTTAATCCACCCTCTTTATTCCTTCCCGCACCCAGACCAAGAATCGGATGGTGATTGATGAAAATATTGAAATCGGCTGCGTCAGACAACTGATTCACCGTCTTGAATTGCTCCATGTAA
This sequence comes from Undibacterium sp. FT79W, assembly GCF_014284215.1. NCBI lineage: Bacteria > Pseudomonadati > Pseudomonadota > Betaproteobacteria > Burkholderiales > Oxalobacteraceae > Undibacterium > Undibacterium sp. FT79W. The sequence continues at coordinate 228,701 of NZ_JACOGB010000003.1, forward strand.
ACCTGATACGGCACATCATTTTTGCCTAGCGCTTTGTTCGGTACTTTAGACGAATCAAACACGATCAGTTGCGCAGCTTCTTGCCCGACGCGCCCTAACGGTACCGCGTAAGGTGGGCTGTAATCACCACTGGCATCGTCGCGTTCAGCATTACAATCACGTCCGCTTTGCAAAGGACGAGGGTCGAGGAAGCGCCACCAGCCTTGCCCGGCGCGGGTGCAGGTTTCATGGTTGCCACGCACCATCACCCACGGCGCAACTTTCAATAAAGCCTGTGCCGGATCGAAAAAATCCGCTTTCCAGGTATCCCAGCCATAACCCCAGGGGCTGCCAGCGCAGTCTTTATTCCCTTCCGGGCAGGCATTCTCGCGGTAATGATAATCACCGACGTGAATCACCAGATCCGGCTTTGTTTTGGCGGCAGCTTCCACCATCGATCTGAATGCCCATTTCTCGCTGTCGCTACATGACTGAAAATAGTTATCCGCCAGTTTCAGACGGCAACCGGTATCGCCAATCACGACAATCTTCTTCGCGATCGCCTGAGGCAATGGCAACGCTCTCCCACCAACGCTGGCGGAGCTGGTCGTCGGTGACAATGTCGCCTCGCAAGTCAGTACCGGAAATGCGGACGGTTTAGAATCGTTCGCACTACTTGCGGTCTTGCGTTGCGGGATAGTCGCGGAGTCGGCTCGCGCGGTCATCATTTGCGCTTTACCATCTTGCGTCAACACCGGACAAACCGTATCCGTGGTCACCACACGTGCCACTGCTTGCCCCTGTTCACCAAGCACAGTCCATGCTTGTTGCAGGCCATCTTGTTGCGCAGACAGTTGGGGTGACGTACTACAAGCGGATAAAGTCAGAACAGTTGCGACTGGCAATAGCAACACAGACGACAATACAGAACGAATGGAACAGGTAGTCATTTTTCCTCACACTATTTTTAATCTGGGGCCATGCTAATCATTGGATGTGTCGGCAATATGAATTGCTTTTTCTATGTGCAACAACTATTTATTTCACGCCCACTGCGGCATACGCGAGACGCTTGAAATCGAATGAAAACGGATGCCAGAAACTCATTAATCTTTGCGTCATCAGTATTCCCGCAATATTGTGGCGCGGGTTGATCCACCAGTGCGTACCGGCGATACCGCCCCATTCAAATTCACTTTCCGAACCGACCGGGTCGATGGACGAGGGGCGCAACGTCACCGCACCGCCGAATCCAAAACCCTTGCCCGGCACATCACCAACACCCGGAAAACCTATGCCTGCGCCCGCTGGCAACTGATTCTGCATCATCAGGTGCATGGTTTCCGGTTTCAGTAAATGATCACCGTCCGGCATAAAACTACGCATCAGCACCAGCATATCGTGCATGCTCGATACCAGCCCACCGCCGCCGGACAAACGCGGCACCGGCTTGGTAAACGCACCGGGATACGGCGATTTATCCAGTCGGCGCAAACCGCGCTGCAACACATTTGCAGGATCAGCACCGCCGTAATAAGCGGTCAGTCTGTGCAGTTTATTTTCCGGAACATAGAAACTGGTTTCATCCATACCCAGCGGATTGAGTATTCGCAAACGCAGGAACTGATCGAAATTTCTGCCACTGACCACTTCGACCACACGTGATAACACGTCGGTGGCAATCGAGTACTGCCAGGCTTCACCGGGATGAAAACTCAGAGGCAATTCCTCCAGAATATCGATCATTTCCGCCAGCGTCTGGAAAGCATTCAACACTTTGCGTTCGTTATAGGCTTTGTACATCAGGCTGCCGTGATCCAGCAGCCCATAGCTCAACCCGGACGTATGGTTCAGCAAATGACGGATAGTGATCGATGAACGTGCCGGTTCGGTATCGTCAAGACTGTTCGCGCCAGCCTTCAACACGCGACGATTGCCTAACTGCGGCAAGTAATTTTCCAGCGGATCATCGAGTGCGATTTTGCCATCCTCGATTAACAGCATGATCGCCATCGAGGTGATCAGCTTGGTATTCGAAAAAACGCGGAACAAATGATCACCACGCAAGGGAATTTGGTTCTCAATGTCGGCCCAACCGGCGTGGTGTTCATGCACCAGATCACGTCCCACCAGCACCGCCGTTGATACCCCCGCCAGTATCTGACGGTCCACATATTGCTGCATTGTTGAATTTACTTCACCGAAATCGTAAGCCATATCGTTTATGATGATTTTTCTGTTTTATGTATTTTGTTCAGTGGCACTTGCGAGTTGTAATCCGAAGTGCTGTTGTCGTCGAACCGCCATCTTACTACTCAACACTATGCCCATCTCATCTCCACGCGAATTTCTGAATTCCCTGTATCAGGCAGCGGTCGACGCCGTCAGTGCAGAAAAATGTCTGCCGGCCTTTCTGCCAGAGCCGCCACGGCATGGCCGCACCATTGTGATCGGCGCAGGCAAAGGCGCGGCAGCGATGGCACACACGGTTGAACAACACTGGAAAGGCGAATTATCGGGACTGGTCGTGACGCGTTATGGTCACGGCGTACCGTGCGAGAAAATTGAGGTCATCGAAGCCGCACATCCTGTTCCTGATATCGCCGGGCAGCAAGCAGCCGCGCGGATTTTGCAAATGGTGCAGGGTTTAACAAAAGACGATCTGGTGCTGTGTCTGATTTCCGGCGGTGGCTCTGCTTTACTGGCCTTGCCTGCAGAAGGCATCACACTGGAACAAAAACAAGCGATCAACAAAGCGTTGTTGAAAAGCGGTGCCGCCATCAGCGAAATGAATTGCGTACGCAAACATTTGTCTGCAATCAAAGGCGGCAGATTAGGATTAGCCTGTGCACCGGCAAGAGTGATCACCTTGATGATTTCAGATGTGCCAGGTGATGACGCCAGTATTATCGCCAGTGGCCCGACGCTGCCGGATGACACCACCTGTGCCGATGCGCTCGCTATTTTGCGCAAATACGCGATTGCAATTCCTGACAATATCGAAACCCATCTGCAGTCCGGGCAGGGAGAAACACCGAAATCCAGCGACCCACGTTTCGCCCGCCACGAACACCACATCATCGCCACTGCCCAGCACGCGCTGGATGCGGCGGCGTATCAGGCCAGAACTATGGGCATCGCAGCGCATATCTTATCGGATGGCATCGAAGGCGAGGCGCGTGATATCGGCCTCATGCACGCCGCGCTGGCATTGCAGGTCACCCGTAAAAGCCAGCCCTTCCCCAAGCCTTGCGTCATTTTGTCCGGTGGCGAGACCACGGTGACCGTACGCGGTAACGGTCGCGGTGGCCGTAACGCAGAATTTTTACTGAGTCTGGCCGCGACACTCAACGGTCATCCCGGCATTTACGCAATTGCTTGTGACACTGATGGCATTGATGGCTCTGAAGATAATGCCGGAGCCTACTATGAGCCCGCATCTGCGCAGCGGGCAATGACACTCAATTTATCGCCGAAAAAAATGTTAGAGAACAATGATGGCTATGGCTATTTTTCCGCGCTGGGAGATTTGATCGTCAGCGGGCCGACACGCACGAATGTCAATGATTTCAGAGTAATTTTGGTTTTGTGAATGCAGCAGTCGCATTTATAATGTCGGCCGAATACTCAACATGCGGTTTTCATGATAATTCCTGCACAACAAGCCTCTTAATCTAAGGGCATTGTTCTTGCTTAAAGCTAGTGTTAATTAAGCATTCCTGATGTAGTTAATGATGCAGTAACAATGAAATAACGAGCAACAGATGGCGGGCAGGATATTGGTTAAATACGTGGATAAATACGTGGATAAATACGGACGTCCACTCCGTGCCAACCTGACATCTGCTGGTCCCGTCATCCATCATTGATCAGGATTTATAAATAGCTACGCCCATGTTCACCAGCACTCCAGCCGTTTTTTCCATAGAAAGGTCATTGTGACTTCTATCGCAGCACCGCTATCGTCGAGGTTAGCACTGTCTGATATCTGTAAAAGCTATCCCTCCGTCGTCGCCAACGATCATATCAATCTCAGCGTTGCTCCCGGCGAAATCCATGCGGTACTGGGCGAGAACGGTGCGGGTAAATCAACGCTGATGAAAATTATTTTCGGCGCGGTCAAGCCAGACTCTGGCAAAGTGCTGTGGAATGGTCAGGAAGTGAAAGTAGCAACGCCACAAGATGCGCGCAAACTTGGCATCTCGATGGTGTTTCAGCATTTCTCTCTGTTTGATACTTTAACCGTGACAGAGAATATCGCCCTCGGCCTGGATGCCGGGACAGATATGACGCAACTGGCAGAACAAATCCGCCAGACTGGTGAAAACTATGGTCTGGAGCTGGAACCACATCGGCATGTTCACACCTTATCTGTCGGTGAGCGTCAGCGTGTGGAAATTGTGCGTGCCCTGCTGACGCATCCGCAATTATTAATTCTGGATGAACCAACCTCAGTCCTGACGCCGCAAGCTGTACAAAAATTATTTATCACCCTGCGCAAAATTGCAGCAGAAGGCTGCAGCATTTTATATATCAGCCATAAGCTCGATGAAATCCGTGAACTGTGCCATTCGGCGACCGTGATGCGCATGGGCAAAGTCACCGGTCATTGCGATCCGCGCGAGGAAACAGCAGCCAGCCTGTCGCGCATGATGATCGGCGACGCCGTTCAGCATCACCCGCATGATGCAAGCATACAAAAAGGACCATTGCGACTGCAGATCGAGCGACTCAGCCTGCCGAAAGCGCATGCATTTGCGACGGCATTAGAGCAGATTGACCTGAGCTTATTTGGCGGTGAAATCGTTGGTATCGCCGGGGTTTCCGGTAATGGTCAGCAGGAGTTACTGGCGGCCTTGTCCGGTGAAGACCGCCGTCCGGCGGCGCAGATGGTACAACTCAAAGGCAAAGCTGTCGGCCGTTACGGCCCCGAAGCACGGCGCGAACTGGGACAAAGTCTGGTGCCGGAAGAACGTCTCGGACGTGGCGCAGTACCCGAACTCAGCCTGACGGATAACATGCTGTTGTCACAGCAGAAAGCACCATTTGTACGCCACGGCATGATCAATTTTAAACACACGATACAAGCTGCCAGCGACATCATCGGCCGTTTTCGCGTGAAAGCCTCGGGACCTGCAGCAGCCGCACGCAGCTTATCCGGTGGGAATTTGCAGAAATTTATTGTCGGTCGCGAAATTATGCGGCATCCCGATGTGTTCATCGTCGCACAACCGACGTGGGGCGTGGATGTCGGCGCTGCCGCCCAGATTCACGGTGAAATACGTCAGTTGAAACAGGCAGGCTGCGCAGTGCTGGTGATTTCCGAAGAATTAGATGAATTATTTGAGTTGTGTGATCGCATGTATGTCATTGCCAAAGGGCGCTTGTCTCCCTCGGTGGCTACGGCAGACGCCAGCAGAGAACAGATAGGATTATGGATGAGCGGTTTATGGGAAGATCAGGCGACAGCTAAGCAAGAGGCCGAGCATGTTTAAACTGGAATTACGTCCGGCCTCTTCACGGGTGATGGCTTATTTCTCACCGGTATTCGCCCTGTTGTTGACGGTCTTTTTTGGTGGCCTGCTGTTTCTCGCGCTCGGTAAAAATCCGCTGACCGCCTTGCAGGTATTTTTGCTGGAACCTTTACGTAACGCTTCGACCATCGCTGATTTATTACTGAAAACCACGCCACTGGTGCTGTGCGCGCTGGGCCTGTCAGTCTGTTACCGCGCGAATATCTGGAATATCGGTGCCGAAGGTCAGTTGATTGCTGGCGGCCTTGCCGCTGGTGCCACGATTTTGTTTTTCGACCAGGGCACACCTGGCATTTCGAATATTTCCGGCGGTCTGGTGTTATTACTGGCAACGCTGGCGGGTATTGCCGGTGGTGCCGCATGGGCATCTGTCACGGCCTTATTGCGCGACCGTTTTAACGCGAATGAAATTCTGGTGTCGCTGATGCTGACCTATATCGCGCAGTTATTGCTGATGTATGCGGTCAACGGCCCGTTGAAAGATCCGAACGGAATGAACTTTCCGCAATCAAAAGTTTTTTCCAGCGAATTTCTGTTACCGCATTTGTTCAATGGCAGTCGCTTACATATAGGCTTTCTGGTGATGCTGGTTGCCAGCGGCGGCATGGCGATTTTTATCTATCGCAGCTTTGCTGGCTTTCGCTTAACCGTCGGTGGGCTGGCACCGCTGGCCGCCCGTTATGCGGGCTTTTCCAGTCGCAAGGCTTTATGGACTTCGCTGTTGATTTCTGGCGGCTTCGCGGGCATGGCTGGCGCATTTGAAGTCGCTGGCCCTATCGGTCAGGTGCTGCCGTCGATTTCGCCCGGATATGGCTTTGCGGCCATTATCGTTGCCTTCATCGGTCGCTTAAATCCTATCGGCACCATTTTTGGCGGACTGGTGCTGTCTCTGTTTTACCTCGGTGGCGAAATGGCGCAGTCGCGTCTCGGTCTGCCCTCAGCGATTACCGGCCTGTTTCAGGGCATGCTGTTATTCATGTTGCTGGCCTGTGACACCTTAATCAATTACCGCCTGCGCTGGAAGAAATAAGCATGGAAAATTTTGCTGCTCTGATTGCTGCGTCAATCAATTCTGGTACACCGCTGCTGATCGCTGCCTTGGGTTTGCTGATCAATGAACGTGCAGGTGTGCTCAATCTTGGTGCCGAAGGCATGATGCTGGTCGCTGCGATTGTCGGCTTTGCGGTTGCTCATCAGACCAATGTCCCGGCACTTGGTTTTGTCGCAGGTGCGCTTGCGGGCATGCTGATGTCCAGCCTGTTTGCATGGCTGACATTGGTACTGACCACCAACCAGGTAGCGACGGGTCTGGCATTATCGATTTTTGGTGCCGGACTATCGGCGTTTATCGGGCAATCTTTCGTCGGTCAATCCTTACCGGCAGGCGCGCATGGTATTCCATTTTTATCGGAATTGCCGTTTCTCGGTAAGGCGTTATTTGACCAGCACTGGGCCGTGTATTTCAGCCTGTTGTTATGTATCGGCATCATCTGGTTCTTATATCGCACCCGCGCCGGACTGGTGTTACGCGCAGTCGGCGAATCACCGGAATCTGCGCATGCTCTCGGTTATCCAGTCAGAAAAATCCGCTACGGTGCGCTGTTATTCAGCGGTGCCTGCTGCGGTATAGCAGGCGCCTATCTGTCGGTAGTCTACACACCAATGTGGGTGGAAGGTCTGGTCGCAGGACGCGGCTGGATTGCCCTTGCACTGACCACATTTGCCACCTGGCGTCCGGCACGCGTCTTGCTGGGTTCCTTACTGTTTGGCAGCGTGACTATCCTGCAATTTCATTTTCAGGCGATCGGTATTGCGGCTCCTTCACAAATTTTATCGATGCTACCTTACGCAGCAACGATACTTGTGTTGGTACTGATTTCACGTAATCCGGATTGGATACGCCTGAATATGCCAGCATCACTGGGGAAACCTTTCCGCCCCTGAACCGGACAGATGGTTCACGCTGTACTGTTTTTTGAAAACCTTATTTTTTGTTCACCGAAGGAAGCTCATTATGAAAATTTCCCGTAGAAAAACACTGGTGGCAGCAATGTCACTGGCAGTCTTTGGTCTTGCTGCTTGCGGTAAAAAAGAAGAAGCAAAACCTGAAGCCGCGCCAGCCAGTACGGTTGCCGCAACGGCAGCAGCTGAACCTTTAAAAGTCGGCTTCATCTATGTTGGCCCAGTCGGCGACGCAGGCTGGACTTATGCGCACGATGCAGCGCGCAAACAGGTCGAAGCCAAATTCGGCGACAAAGTAAAAACCACGTTTGTCGAAAATGTACCGGAAAGCGCTGCTGACGCTGAACGCGTGATTCGCGATCTGGCGACACAAGGTAACAAGGTGATTTTCGGCACCACCTTCGGTTACATGGAAGCAATGCTGAAAGTAGCGAAAGATTTTCCTGATGTGAAATTTGAACACGCAACAGGCTACAAAACGGCAGACAATCTGGCGCAATACGATGTCCGTACTTATGAAGGCGCTTATCTGGCGGGTATCGCTGCCGGTAAATTGAGCAAATCCGGCAAATTGGGCGTGGTCGCTTCCGTACCAATTCCAGAAGTGCTACGTAACATCAACGCATTTACGCTCGGTGCGCGCAGCGTGAATCCTAAAGCAACAACCAAAGTTGTGTGGGTTAACAAATGGTTTGATCCGGGCAAAGAACGCGAAGCAGCAACGACACTGGTTGGTCAGGGCGTTGATGTACTGATGCAAAACACGGATTCTGCAGCAGTTGTACAGACAGCAGAAGAAAAAGGCGTGGTGGCTTTCGGCTGGGATAGCGACATGACGAAATTCGGTCCGAAAGCGCATGCTGCAGCGTCGGTGATCGACTGGAGCGGCTACTACATCAAGCGCGTTGGCGAAGCGATGGAAGGCAAATGGAAATCAGAAACCACCTGGTGGGGTCTGAAAGAAAACATGATAGACCTGAAAGCATTCAATGCGAATTTATCCGATGATGTGAAAAAACTCATCGCTGAAAAACGTCAGGGTGTGATTGATGGCACAGCGCCAATCTGGAAAGGTCCGATCAAAGACAACACAGGCAAAGAAGTGCTGGGTAAAGATGTCGTTGCTGACGACAAGTTCCTGCACGAAATCAAGTTCTATGTTGAAGGCGTGGATGGCAAAGTACCAGGCTGATCTGCCTCTGATCACATAGTCAAATAAAAACGTCGCCCGGTGCCACACCCGGCGACGTTTTTTATCTGCGCCCTGTCTCAGGCGTAGACTTCACCGGCGGCCTCGGCCACTATACGGCGCAGCCATTGCACTTCAGCTGCCGCATGTACCCGCTCGTGCCACAGCATGAAGAACTGCATCTTTGGCATCGCAATCGGCATCGCTAATATTTCTATCGGCCAATCTTTCGCACACTGAACGGCAAAGCTGCGGCTGGTCGTGAAAACCAAATCCGTCTTCGACAAGATGTACGGCACCATACCAAAATACGGTATTGTCATCTGTATCTTACGTTTCAGACCCTGCTCCGCCAGCGCCGTATCAATAATGCTGCGGTGTCCCATCATGTAAGGCGTCGGCGCCAGATGTGCCATTTCCAGATAATATTTCAGCGACAATCCTTTGCTGACAACAGGATGTTTACGATTCACCATGCAAACGACGTCGTCTTCAAACAACTGCGCGATATGCAAATGCGGCGGTAAATCAGGCCAGTTACCGATCACGCAATCCAGCTCTCCACTTTCCAGCGCGGCGGCATAATCAAAACCGGCATTCAGTGCATGCACAACCAGAACTGCGTTGGGCGCGAGTTCCCGCACTTTTTCCATCACCAGAGGAATCAGTAAGACGCTGAGATAATCGGGCGCGCCGAGATGAAATACCCGCTCGCTGGTCGCCGCGACAAATGCCGGTGGTGGGCTGGCAATGCTTTCCAGCAGACTCAGCCCCTGACGCGCCAATAGCAGTAACTCCTGCCCGCGTTCGGTCGGCGTCATGCCGTTTTTACCGCGTACCAGAATTGCATCGCCGGTGATGTCGCGTAAGCGTTTCAGCATATTGCTGATGGCGGGCTGCGATTGCCCCAGTTTCATTGCGGTACGCGTGACACTGCGTTCGCTCAGCAAGGTATGCAATACCCGCAGCAAATTGGCGTCGAGCTGATCAACCGGGCGCGCGCTCATGCAGGTAACTCCGCCAGCACTTTGCCATCGACAAACACTTTCATTTCACCGGGAGAAAACTGAGTCCAGATTTCGTCGCTGGTCAGCGGTTCGGTAACAATCACCGCCACTCTGTCATCTGGCGTGGTGACTTCTGCAAAATCGACCGTCACCTGCTCATCCGATAAATTCGCCGTCGTGAACGGATACTGCCGGATGATGTAATGTAATTTGGTCGAACAGTGAGTGAATAAGGCCTCACCGTTTGAGAGCATCATATTGAATGTGCCGTAAGCGGCGATTTCGCTGGCAATCCCGCGCAGAAAAGAAGTCAGCTCGGGCAATGCCGGTAAAGTTCGCCCGAACCGATGGCGCATTTGCTGCAGGATGTAGCAAAAAGCACGTTCACTATCGGTCGTTCCTACCGGTAAAAAACTACCGTCGAGTTCGGGCGCAAATTCTTTCAGGTCGCCATTATGGGCAAATACCCAGTAACGCCCCCAGCATTCACGCACAAACGGATGGCAGTTTTCCAGCATGACTTCACCTTGTGTCGCCTTACGGATATGCGCAATCACATTTTTTGATTGGATCGGTAAACGCTTGATCAGATCAGCCACCGGTGAGCTGACTGCGGGTTGATGATCGACAAAATGACGTACGCCATTGCCCTCAAAAAAAGCGATGCCCCAGCCATCTTTATGCTCGTCGGTACGTCCGCCGCGCGTCGCAAAACCCGTGAAACTGAACACGATGTCGGTCGGGGTATTGCAGTTCATTCCTAATAATTGACACATGATGCAAACAGAAAAATTCGGTATCCGCACACCTTAACATAGGCATACTTATTTATGCTCCCGGGCGATGTATATTCAGACTGCGATTGTCAGCTTGCTGCTAACAAGTGTTAGTAGATTTCAACAGCCCAGCAAGAAGCTGCAACAGTGATCCAACTGATCAGATAGTTTCCTCTATGATAAGAAAAAAGATTAAAATAAACATGTATTTACTTCTACATAAAGAACAAAAAACTTACCGTTTCTATCCATCCTGAAATACAGACACCTGAGGTAAAGCATGATCAATACATTCGGTATCAGTGCGGTTTTGTCAGCCATTCCTGAGCTGAAATCGGTCGCCCCTGCGCACTATCCGCGCTTGCTGGCAGAAGCAGAAAAGACGTCCTTTTCTACACAATGGAGCCATTGGCGAGCCGTCTTTGTCGGCATCCTGGTCTGTATTTTTTATATTTTTCCGTCGACAACCTCGTCTGGCGGTTCGTTCATGCTGCAGACATTTGTCCAAGTAGGATTTGCATGGATCATATTGTTTTTTTGCGACTACTTTTATTTGCGCATACTCAGAAATGCGGTGCTGGCGGAATTAAACAAAGTGGTGTGATGCTGCCCGTCGTCATCGACAGCGAGCATATTCAGTCAACCGGTATTCATCACTACCACGTCCTATTGGCAAAGCGCTCTGCCAGAAAATCCAGTAAAGCCCTTACCGCTGGCGACAAATGTTTGCGTGACGGGTATAGCGCATAGATAGACATGTCCGGCAATTGCCATTCGGGCAGCACCACTTGCAGACTTCCGTCTTCCAGATGTGGCTTTGCCAGATAAACAGGCTGCAGGGCAATGCCGCCACCGGCCTGTGCAGCGCACAACAATGCGGTTGCTTCATTGGCGCTGAAATAGCTGCTGATTCTGACGGACACCAGTTCCTCCCCGCGCCTGAGAGTCCACACACTTTTACCAAAATTGGCATAGCTGAGGCCACGGTGTGCCGCCAGTTCGGCGGGTGTCTGTGGCATACCATGAGCACGAAGATACGCGGGAGACGCAACCAGAACTGAAGAGCACGGTGCCAGTACCCGCCCTATCAGACTGGGATCAGGTTCAGCGCTGATGCGAATAGCCAAATCTATGCGGGCATCGACCAGATTCAGCGCGCCTTCACTGATGTTCAGATCAATTTTTAGCTGCGGATAGCGTTTCAAAAATTCCACAATCGCTGCCGCGATCTGCGCATAGGCAAATGACATGCTGCAAGTAATGCGCAACTGCCCCCTCAATTCGCCTTCGTGGCTACCGGTTTCTTCTTCCATGTTTTCCATCAGCGCCATCATTTGCTCACTGCGCCGCAAACAATTTTCCCCCGCATCGGTCAGCGTCACGCGTCGCGTCGTCCGTTGCAGCAGACGTGCGCCCAGCCATTGTTCGAGCTCACTGACGTAGCGCGTGACCATCGCACGCGACATATCGAGCTTGTCAGCAGTTGCCGTAAAACTGCCACTCTTTGCCACCTCAGTAAACACTTGCATTGCAATCAGTCTATCCATCATTCGCTCATTTTATGAAACAGTTATGTACACTTTAGCGTATTTATCTGTACAAATACTGAAACTATAGTAGCTACCTGTACTGCAAAACAGTTTTTTTAATACTCAACAGGAGTTCACCATGATCCGCACATCCATCGTCGCCGCATCTCTCGCCATCGCTTTCACCTCTGCGCACGCAGCGCAACCGCTGCAAGTGAAGGTGTACAACGCGGACGGCAATAGTTTTAACGTTAATTCAACCCTGGTGTATGGCGAGAAAGATGCGATGGTCATTGACGCCGGCTTTACCCGCGCAGATGCACTGCGTATTGCCGCCAATGTACTCGACAGTGGAAAACAATTGACGACCATCTATGTCAGTCAGGCTGATCCCGATTACTACTTTGGTGTGGAAACACTGAAAGAAATATTTCCTCAGGCTGACGTCGTAACGACTCCGGCTGTGCTGGAAAAACTGATGCCGAAACTGGCAGGTAAAGTCGCATTCTGGGGACCTAAAATGGGTGCCAATGCGCCGCGCAAACCAGTGGTACCGCGTGCATTGTCAGAGAATACCCTGACACTGGAAGGGCAAACCATTGAGATCCGCGGCACACAGGGCGTGCTGGCGCACCGCCCTTATACCTGGATTCCATCCATCAAAGCCATCGTCGGTAACATCGGTGTTTTTGGTCAGATGCATGTCTGGACGGCAGATACACAAACCGCAGCAGAGCGCGCCGCCTGGGTCGCACAACTGGATGAAATGGCGGCGCTGAAACCTGAGCTCGTCGTGCCCAGCCACATGCAATCAGGAACAAAAATCGATATCAGCAACATTACGTTCACTAAAGATTATCTGCAAACATTTGAGAAAAAACTCGCGACCAGCAGCAATAGTGCAGAGCTGATCAATGCAATGAAACAGGCCTATCCGCAGATCAGCGCTGGTAGTATGTCGCTGGACATCGGCGCCAAAGTCAACAAAGGCGAAATGAAGTGGTAAGGAGAAAGCAACATGAAAACAACAATCACCTATCTGTTTGATCCCTTGTGTGGCTGGTGTTACGGTGCGGCACCGATGATAGGAAAGCTGAGCGAACAAAGCGATATCACGCTGGTGCTGGCACCATCCGGCCTGTTTTCGGACAGCGGCGGACGCGTCATGGATGGGGCGTTTGCTGATTACGCATGGTCAAATGATCAGCGTATCGAAAAACTCACAGGACAACGCTTTACTCCGGAATACCGCTCGCACATTCTGGGTAAGCCGGGTAGCCGGTTCGATTCGGCAGCAGCAACAATGGCGCTCAGCGCGGTTGCGATGAGCGCACCGGAAAGGGAACTCGACGCACTCAGGCTGTTACAGGAAGCCCGTTATCTGCACGCACAGGACACCTGCGATTGGTCTGTCGTGACTACTGTTTTACGCAATAACAATTTTAATCGTGCTGCAGATAGTCTGGCATCACCCGACGATGCCCTGCGCGACCGTCACCGGAAGCGTATCCGCAACGCACAGGAAATGATGCACAGTTTCGGTGTACAAGGAGTACCGGCGTTGATTATCAGCGATGGACAGGGGAGCCGTCTGCTCAGAAGTAATGCGCTGTACACCAACTTTGATACCCTGCTCGGCGACATCGCGGCAGCGTGAGGCAAATCATTCCGCTCATCGCCATAAAAAAAGCTGACCGTTTGGTCAGCTTTTTTAGCGTCGTATCCGAGCAAATTCCCCCAACACGGCGATTACAGATCATTCTGCCGTCAAGAACTGTCGGTCTACTTTCCTATACAAAAACGCGAGAAAATCACACCCAGCAAATCGTCCGACGTGAATTCACCGGTGATGCTGTTGAGGCGATCTTGTGTCAGGCGCAGTTCTTCGGCGAATAAATCCAGCGACTGATCATTTTGCGCGGCATATTCAGCCGCATTTTGCAGATGTTCATGTGCTTGCTTCAACGCAATCAGATGCCGTTCGCGGGCCAGATATAAAGATTCACCCGTCTGCTGCCAGCCCGCAATACGCAATAACTCCTTGCGCAACAGATCGATACCGATATGCTCAGAGGCGGACAGATAAATATGCGTCGCATCATCCATAGAATCAACGCTGGCATGATGACCAGAGAGATCAATCTTGTTCCAGACGCGAATCACAGGAACACCATCAGGAAAACGGGCGACAATGGCTTCGTCGGCACGGGTCGGGCCACGGCTGGCATCCAGCAGATGCAAAATCACATCGGCCTTTTCAACCTCGGCCCAGGTGCGCTCAATGCCAATACGCTCAACCGTATCAATGGCATTCACGATACCACCCGGCTCGGTATCGTCGTGCTCATGACGTATGCCTGCGGTGTCGATGATATTCAGCGGTATGCCTTCGATATGGATGGTTTCCGTCACTTTATCGCGGGTCGTGCCGGCAATCGGTGTGACGATTGCCACATCATCACCAGCCAGCGAATTAAGTAAAGAAGATTTACCGACATTCGGCTGCCCGGCCAGCACCACATTCAAACCCTGACGCAGTAATGCGCCCTGCGCGGCCTGCTCGAACACTTTTTGCAAAGCGGTCTGTATCACCGATAGCTGACCTCGTGCATTTGATTTTTCGAGAAAATCGATTTCTTCTTCAGGAAAATCCAGTGTCGCTTCCACCAGCATACGCAGATGCACGACCTTCTCCACCAAGGCATGAATCACTTTAGAAAATGCGCCGGACAAGGATTGCGAAGCCGATTTCGCAGCAGCTTCGGTCGATGCTTCGATCAGATCGGAAACCGCCTCTGCCTGCGCCAGATCGAGTTTGTCATTCAAAAAAGCGCGTTGTGTGAATTCACCCGGCTCTGCCAAGCGCAGACCAGATTCTTTACCGGCTTCCAGACAGCGACTCAGTAACATTTGCATGACGACCGGGCCGCCATGTCCTTGCAACTCAATCACATCTTCACCGGTATACGAATGCGGCGCTTTGAAATACAGCGCGATGCCCTGATCAATAACCGTGCCATCCACTTGCGTAAAAGGCAGATAGGTTGCGTGACGGGGCTTTAACTGGGTGCTGCCAAACAGTGCTGTCATCACGGCAGCCAGATTTCTGCCGGAAATCCGCACCACGCCGATGCCTCCGCGTCCGGGGGCTGTGGCAATGGCGGCGATGGGAATAGGATCGTAAGTCATGTTGAAATTTTATCTGTGCTTGCACTGATCAAGTGCAGAATTGTCTGAATAGTTGTGACTGAAATGCGACAGGCTGGCGGTACGTCTTGCAGCCTGAACATCGTTGCAGCGATAAAAAAAGCCCGCGCAACGCGGGCTTTTTCCGGTGTGACGTTAAGCCTTGTGCTCAGGTGGAATCAATTTATTGTTGATCACCCATTGCTGACCTATCGACAGAATATTATTCACGACCCAGTACAATACCAGACCAGATGGGAAGAAGAAGAACATGACGGAAAACGCTAACGGCATGAACATCATCATCTTCGCTTGCATAGGATCTGCCGGTGCCGGATTGAGCTTGGTTGTGATGTACATCGAGATTGCGTAAATCACCGGCAAAATGAACAACGGATCAGGTGCGGTCAGATCAGTGATCCAGCCCATCCACGGTGCGCCGCGCATTTCCACGCTGGCTTGCAATACCCAGTACAAGGCCAGGAAAATCGGCATCTGGATCAGGATAGGGAAGCAGCCACCGAGCGGATTGATCTTCTCAGTTTTGTACAACTCCATCATCGCCTGATTCATTTTTTGCGGATCGTTTTTATAACGCTCGCGCACTGCCTGCATCTTCGGTGTGACGACTTTCATTTTAGCCATGCTGCGATAACCGGCAGCCGACAACGGGAACAAAGCCAGTTTGATTGCAATAGTGAAGGCAACGATAGTCCAGCCCCAGTTACCAATCAGGCCGTGTATCAACTCCATCAGACCAAACAATGGTTTAGCGATAATTGCCAGGATGCCGTAGTCTTTCACCAGCTCTAAACCTGGGGCAATTTTTTCCAATGTGGCAGTCGATTGCGGACCAGAATATAAAACGGCATCACTGGATTTGCTTGCTCCCGGAGCGATACTACCCAGCGGCAATACGGTGCTGACTGAGAAGACATTTTCTTTCACTTGTTCCGTGCGGAACTCACGTGTGCCCTTGTCTTGCGGTACAAATGCGGAAACAAAGAAATGCTGTATCACTGCAACCCAGCCGTTATCGGCTGATTTCGCATGGCTGTTGTTGCTGCTGCCAGCCAGTTCTTTTTCGGCTTTATGAATTTTTTCAAAATCCAGTTTCTGGAATTTTTCAGCATCGGTATAGATTGCAGGTGCATAAAATTCACTTGGGCCGGTGAACATAGAGCCACCCTCTGGTTTTGTGCCATCGTGAATTAACTGCAAGTACAGCGATGGTGTAATCGCCGCAGTGCTGTTGTTGCTGACCGTATGTTGAACACCAACTGCGTAATCACCTTTTTTGAAGGTAAAGGTTTTAGTCAGTTTCACGCCATTCTGTTCTGACTCCAGCAGCAATTGAACGCTGCTATCTGCATCCAGCGTACGTTTGCCTGGTTTCGCAACAAACACAGATTTATGGTTAGGAAACGCACCGCTGATTAAACCAGTCTGAGCCAGATAAATCCGTTTTTCGCCAGCATCAAACAAAACAACATTTTTGTGATTTTCTGTCTTTTCTTTCAAGCCAACGGCTTCCAGAAACGGCGTGTAGAAATGCTCGTGTTTGGCATCTTCTTTATATTTCAACAATTCAAGACGTCGAACCTCACCACCCAGCGTGTCAATATCGGCTTTCATCACGTCAGTCGTGATCGTGATGATCTCGCTCTTGACAGGAGCAACGGCAGGGTTATTCGCAGAGACCGGAGCGCCATTTGCACTGACTGCCAGTGTTGGTGCGGCCACAGCGGAGGCAGAAGCCGGAGCATTGGTATTTTTACTTTGCTGCGTGGTCGCGGAAGGAAAAAACATGGACGATTTGCCATTGTGGCGCATCCAGTTGTCCCACAGGAGCAACAGCGACATAGAGAAAATAACCCACAGGACGGTACGTTTGATATCCATTTGTGTATGTCAGGAAAGGTGTGAGGAATGACCAGTGTCGCCATCATGATCGTGGCAACACTTGTCGGATGTGGGGACGGTCTTATTTTTTTCACCGGCAGGTGGAACATTATCCACGCCACCAGGATGCCAGGGATGACATTTGCACAGGCGTTTGCCGGCTAAATAACTTCCCTTAACGGCACCATGCAGCTGAATCGCCTCTGCTGCATATTCAGAACAACTGGGGTAAAAACGACAATTCTGCCCCAGCATAGGACTGATTGCGTACTTATAAAAGCGTAGCAACAGGAGCAGCAGTGTTTTCATGTCAGCCAGCCTTACAAGCAGGCGCAGCGAACAGACGCACGATTTCCGCCCGCAGCTCACGTTTGAGCTGGGCAGTTGTCGCAGGACCGTCTTTGCTGTTCACTGGTCTGGATAAGCGCACAATACAATCCACGTTTTGCAACGCTGAGCACCGGAAAATCTCGCGCGTAACGCGCTTGATCGTGTTGCGTGTTACCGCCCTTGGCGCAAAGCGCTTGGCAGCAACAACACCCAGACGAGCGTGCGGCAAATCATTGGTTCTGGCATACAGCACAAAATGCGGCGTTTTTTGTACGGGGCGCAAACGAAAAACGGATGAAAACTCATCCGTTTTAACGATGCGACGAACGCGGGCAAAATCTGCACCGCCTGCATCTGCCTGAACTGGGTCAGTTAAATGATTGATCATGCGATTTCAGCCAGAGCTGCCGCAGACCAACAATTTAAAATCAAGCTGCCAGGCGTTTACGGCCTTTGGCACGGCGTGCGTTCAGAACAGCGCGGCCACCGCGGGTTGCCATACGTGCGCGGAAACCGTGGGTGCGCTTGCGGCGAACGACGGAAGGTTGGTAAGTACGTTTCATGTTGGTCTCGCTATTTGAGCAATAAAAAAAATCGGAATTACGGGTAAAGGCTTGCGTTTAATTGACGTCAGGCTTTTCACCTTTACTGCCCCAAAACCGCTGCTCATGGCTTGTTGCATGTCGTAAAAACGATGCACCATCCAATAAAAGAGGGTAGGGAACCCTGAATTAGACACCATTTTTAGCTTACGTGTCAATCACTTAGCACAAAATTTAATCAAAGCCCGTTTACGTACGGTCGTGCATAGGGAAGAATAAATTTAATCTCAAGGCTGTGGATAACTCTTGCAGTCGCGGTTAAAATAGAGGATTAGCGCGGCACCGGTTTATGCCTTTAAGGCAACTTTTTTGATCTGACTCAGATACAATGAGTTCAAAAAGGATAATAAGAAACTGTTGCGAAATTCGTCTGTGTTCTCTCAACTACAAGCGCCGTTCCGGCTTCCGGATGGCAGACTGATTTCGCAATCGCTTCATAGATTCGGCACCGCGCATTTGCATTTAATACATTAAAGTCATACATGGAAAATTTCTGGCAAGCCTGTTCGTCCCAACTTGAGCAAGAGCTTCCACCGCAACAATACAGCGCCTGGATCAAACCTCTCGTACCGCTCGACTTCGAAGAAGGCAAGCTGCGCATTGCTGCGCCTAACCGTTTTAAACTCGACTGGGTGAAAGCCCAGTTCGCTAACCGCATTTCAGAATTAGCCAATCAATATTGGGACGATGAAGTCGAAGTACAGTTTGTACTTGATCCGCGTGGCGGCAAAAAGCCAGCTGCACCCGCCCCTCGCGGCAACGGCAGCGATGGTGATCATTCCACGGCTAATGTCGAAATTGTCCAGGAAGCTGTGGCTGCGCCAGAAGCATCACCACGGCGCGACCTGAGCCGCATCAATGTCGAACTGACTTTCGACAGCTTCGTAACAGGTAAGGCGAATCAATTGGCACGCGCCGCAGCGATACAGGTGGCGAATAATCCGGGCGTATCTTACAACCCGCTGTTTCTGTATGGTGGCGTCGGGCTCGGTAAGACGCATTTGATTCATGCAATCGGCAACCAGATTCTGGTGGACAACCCGAATGCCAAAATCCGCTACATCCACGCTGAGCAATATGTACGCGACGTTGTCACGGCATATCAGCGCAAGGGTTTTGATGAATTCAAACGTTATTACCATTCGCTTGATCTGTTGCTGATCGATGACATTCAATTCTTTGGCGGTAAAAGCCGTACGCAGGAAGAGTTTTTCTATGCGTTCGAAGCACTGATCGCCGCAAAAAAACAGATCATCATCACCAGCGATACTTATCCAAAAGAAATCACGGGGATGGATGACCGCCTGATTTCGCGTTTTGACTCTGGTCTGACGGTCGCCATTGAACCACCGGAACTGGAAATGCGGGTGGCGATTCTGCTCAAAAAAGCGCATTCCGAAGGCGTACATTTTTCTGACGACGTCGCGTTTTTCGTTGCCAAGCATCTGCGCTCAAACGTGCGTGAGCTGGAAGGCGCACTGCGCAAGATTCTTGCTTACTCCCGCTTCCACGGCAAAGAAATCACGATCGATGTGGTGAAAGAAGCGCTGAAAGATTTATTGTCGGTGCAGAACCGACAGATCTCGGTAGAAAACATCCAGAAAACCGTGGCTGACTTTTTCAATATCAAAGTCGCTGATATGTATTCTAAAAAACGTCCGGCCAATATCGCCAGACCGCGCCAGATTGCGATGTATCTGGCAAAAGAACTGACGCAAAAGAGTTTGCCTGAAATTGGTGAATTATTTGGCGGACGCGATCACACCACAGTCTTG
The DNA here is from genome assembly GCF_014284215.1 of Undibacterium sp. FT79W. Lineage (NCBI taxonomy): Bacteria > Pseudomonadati > Pseudomonadota > Betaproteobacteria > Burkholderiales > Oxalobacteraceae > Undibacterium > Undibacterium sp. FT79W. The sequence goes on from NZ_JACOGB010000003.1 coordinate 248,472, forward strand.
CATGCAGTACGCAAGATCACGGCTGATCGCGCGAAAAACCCTGAGTGCAACCATGAGCTGCATGTGTTGGAACAAACGCTCAAGGGCTGATCGCTGAAGCTTGAAAGTCTGGTCGGGCTAAAATAACCGAACCATCATGATGCAGAAGTGACAGCAGCAATCAAAGTATAAAGGCCTCGCCCACTTTTCGGGTCAGGCGTGAGTTTTTAAGTAGTCAGGCAGTACATAAAAAGTAATAAGAGACGAAGCAGATAAAGTCACGGGCAGAAAGCAGATCGCAAAACAAGAGGCAGCAACGTGCGAGATGCGACTGCCAGTGAACTTAACTGAGGCGCCCACAAATCAGGTCCCTTATCAACAACATAAGTGAGGATATTCAAATGCAATTGGTTAAAACCCACCGGGATACCCTGCTCCGGCCTTTGCAAATTGTGAGTGGTATTGTCGAGCGTCGGCACACATTGCCGATTTTGGCCAATATCCTCATTCGCAAAGATGGCGAACAAGTGTCGTTCCTCTCGACGGACATCGAGGTGCAGATCACGACCAAAGCAGAAATCGGCTCTGGCGGCGAGAACGTTGCCACCACAGTCGCTGCGCGTAAATTGCTGGACATCTTGCGCGCCCTGCCGGATGACAATGATGTTGTCTTGAAACTGGATAACAAGCGCATGAGCGTGCAATCGGGCAAATCCCGTTTCTCGTTGCAGACGCTGGCGGCAGAAGAGTTTCCTACAGTAGCGCAGGCTGAGCACTTCAATGCCAGCGTGAACCTGCCACAAAAAACACTGAAACACTTGTTCAACATGGTGCATTTCTCCATGGCGCAACAAGATATCCGTTATTACCTGAATGGCTTGTTGCTGGTGGTTGATGGCAAGAACGTCATCGCTGTTGCCACTGATGGTCACCGTCTGGCGTATTGCCAGGTCGAAGTCGAACAAGAATTTCCACGCCACGAAGTCATCATTCCGCGCAAAACCATCATTGAATTGCAGCGCTTGCTGGAAGACAAAGATGATCCTGTGCAGATCGACATCGCGAATAACCAGGTCAAACTGACATTTGCTGATATCGAATTGATTTCCAAGCTGGTCGAAGGCAAATTCCCAGACTTCAACCGCGTGATTCCTAAAGGTTACAAAAACAATTTCACGCTGGGTCGCGAACAATTACTGCGCTCTTTACAACGCGCAGCGATCATGACCAGCGACAAGTTTAAAGGCGTGCGCTGCGTCATCACACCTGGCAGCATGCAAATCTTGTCGACCAATGCCGATCAGGAAGAAGCGATGGAAGAAATTGAAATCGACTACGGTGGTGATAACGTCGATATCGGTTTCAATGTCAGTTATCTGCTGGATGTATTGAATAACCTGAAGTGCGAGCAAGTCAACATTGCTTTGGGCGATTCAAATTCATCTGCACTGATCACCATTCCTGACAACACCGACTTTAAATACGTCGTGATGCCAATGCGGATCTGATTTGCTCTGCCCCTTCTTCTGTCCGCAGAAGAAGGGTTGGGGATGAAAGCACCGTCATCACGCCGCGTCCTGCGTAGTCTCGCTGATCCGCGTTTTACTCTGCTGTCACCCCGCCCTCTTACACCTACGCAAGAGGGAGTTAACACCCTTGAACACGCAGTAAACACAACAGAAGGTAGCCATGTCCGATAACAACCAAGACAATACTCCAGCCCAAGCCGCCAGTTCAGCGCAATACGGCGCATCCTCCATCCAGATTCTGGAAGGCCTGGAAGCCGTGCGTAAGCGCCCCGGCATGTACATTGGCGATACATCGGATGGCACCGGCTTGCATCATCTGGTATTTGAAGTTTTAGATAACTCGATTGACGAATCGCTGGCAGGACACTGTACCGAGATCAACGTTGCGATTCATACCGACAATTCCATCTCCATAACTGATAACGGTCGCGGCATTCCGACCGGCATCAAATGGGACGATAAGCACGAACCAAAACGCAGCGCCGCCGAAATCGTCATGACCGAATTGCATGCAGGTGGTAAATTCGATCAGAACTCGTACAAAGTATCCGGTGGTTTGCACGGTGTTGGTGTTTCCTGCGTGAATGGCTTGTCCAAATTACTGAAACTGACGATACGCCGCGATGGCAAAGTTCACACCATGGAATTTGTCCGTGGTGTTCCGCAAAACCGTGAACTTGAAACGGTTGATGGCGTTCTCACTTCCCCGATCAAAGTCGTCGGTGACACGGACAAACGCGGTACCGAAGTCCACTTTTGGGCTGATGAAGAAATCTTCACGCACGTTGAATTCCATTACGAAATTCTGGCAAAACGTATCCGCGAACTCTCATTCCTGAACAATGGCGTGCGCATCAAACTGAATGATCACCGCACCGGCAAAGAAGAATTATTTGCCTTTGAAGGCGGCACCCGTGGTTTCGTTGAATACATCAACAAAAATAAATCAGTTTTGCATCCGACCATTTTCCAGGCAACTGGCGAAAAAATGTCGGATCAGGGCACCAACATTACCGTTGACGTTTCCATGCAATGGAACGATGCCTACAACGAACAAGTGCTGTGCTTCACCAATAATATTCCGCAGCGCGACGGTGGTACGCATCTGACCGGTTTGCGTGCAGCGATGACACGCGTGATCAATAAATATATCGACGAACACGAATACGCAAAGAAAGCCAAAGTTGAAGTCACCGGTGACGATATGCGCGAAGGCTTAACCTGCGTCTTGTCCGTCAAAGTGCCTGAACCAAAATTCAGCTCACAGACAAAAGATAAGCTGGTGTCTTCTGAAGTGCGCGGCCCTGTCGAAGAAATCGTCACCAAAACATTGACGGATTATCTGGCTGAAAAACCAAACGATGCCAAAATCATTTGCGGCAAAATCGTTGAAGCATCGCGCGCCCGCGAAGCGGCCCGCAAAGCCCGCGAACTGACCCGCCGTAAAGGTGTGATGGATGGTTTAGGCTTATCTTCCAAACTCGCCGACTGCCAGGAAAAAGACCCTGCCCTGTGCGAACTGTATATCGTCGAAGGTGACTCTGCGGGCGGCTCTGCGAAGCAAGGCCGTGATCGTAAATTCCAGGCGATTTTGCCACTGCGCGGTAAAGTGCTGAACGTAGAAAAAGCCCGCTTTGAAAAAATGCTGTCGAGCGAACAGATCACTACCCTGATCGCCACTCTCGGCACATCCATCGGCCCTGACGAATTCAACGCCGATAAATTACGCTATCACCGTATCATCATCATGACCGATGCCGACGTTGACGGTGCCCACATCCGCACCCTGTTGCTGACCCTGTTCTATCGCCAGATGCCGCAACTGGTCGAACGTGGCCACATCTACATCGCGCAACCACCACTCTACAAAGTCAAAGCCGGTCGCGATGAACGCTATCTCAAAGACGATGCCGAAGAAGCGCAATACATGATGACCGTGGCACTGACCAACGCATCGCTGATACCAAGCACAGGCGCAGTGCCTATCACTGGCGACGCACTGGCCGAATTGGTACGTCAATACAATCTGGCCAATGCCATCATGACGCGCCTGACGCGCCTGATCGACCGCGCCGCACTGACAGCGATCATGACCGGTGTCACCCTGAATTTTGAGAGCGCAGAAAGTACCGAACAAACTGCACTGCAAATGACCAACACCATCAATGACCCGGCAATCAAAGTCGTCGCCATCAATGATGATGTTAATGGCACCCGCACCCTGCGAGTAGAACGCCTGCATCATGGCAACATCAAAGTCAGCAATATCGAATCTGACTTCGTTGTCAGCGCCGATTACAAAGTATTGGAAAACGCGGCCGCCACATTTAAAGGCTTGTTAGGCGAAGGCGCATTCATCCGCCGTGGTGAAGGCGAGCGCGTCAAGGAAATCGCTGTGCAGGATTTCCACCACGCCATGCTGTGGTTGCGCGAAGAAGCCGAACGCGGTGTCTCCAAACAGCGCTACAAAGGTCTGGGCGAAATGAACCCTAGCCAACTCTGGGAAACCACCATGGACCCCACCGTACGCCGCCTGTTGAAAGTGCAAATCGAAGACGCGATCGCAGCCGACCAGATCTTTACGACTTTAATGGGTGACGATGTGGAACCGCGTCGTGCTTTTATTGAAAGCAATGCGTTAAGGGCGGGGAATATTGACGTTTGATGTTTGTTTGAATTTGACAAAGCCCAGCAGTTTGTTGGGCTTTTTTATTGGTTGCTAAATTCGAAAACAGGAAAGAGGAAGGCTCAGCCCCTTACACGGACTAAGTCTTCGGAGGAAGAAACTCAATGGCCGATATTATTCCATCAAAAATACTTAACGCTTTCTCTGATAAAACATTGGTTCCCATTATCGGTGCTGGCGTGTCAATGGCGCTTAAAGACAAAGCAGGTCAACGCCTTTTTCCTAATTGGAAGGAGTTGTTGCAGAAAGCATCTGAAAAGTTAGAACGTGAAAATAAGCCTGAACAGGCAAATGCCATCAAGGCAATGCTTGCAATTGATGACTATCAAGTTGCTGCCGATCTCGCCAGAAAGGGATTGAAGGGGGGATTGTGGAACCAATTTTTCAAAGAAACCTTTACTGTTGATCGAGCCTCTATTGAGGATGCGAGCTTGGCGCTGCCACAAGCAATTTGGCAACTTAGCGACCGCATTATTACACTCAATTACGATCGCGTTTTGCGATTTGCATGCCCACGTGCCGACGACCTGATGGAGTTAGACAATAACAATGTAATTGAGTTGGCGGATTTTAATCGTGCGATTTATCGCGAGCCTACGGTCTGGCATTGGCATGGTAGGTTAGGTAATTTGACGAGCATCATATTTACTTCGGAGAGTTACAATCGACTCTATCTCGAAACAGACGAATCCTACAAAGCGGCACTTGATGTTTTCCGTGCAGTCAGTCGTGATTCGACTTTGCTGTTTGTAGGTTGCAGCTTGTCAGATGCAGAGTTACTACAACAACTTGGCGACGTACATCAACTTTTTGATGGTAATACTGGTCCACACTATGCGATGGTACCAAAAAAAGACGAAGCTTTGATTCGTGAAAAATTGAAGAACTTCGACAACATTGAGGTGTTTTGCTTTGCTGATTTCGGACAGCCTTTGATTGATAAACTCGATATGATTGTGAGGTCAGCCCCACAGCCTTCGCCTTCCTCGCTGATAACCGTACACACAATATCCGATACAGTTCGAGGGCGAAGTGCACCTTCACATGTACTTGATACTGCACTCGCAACCAACACACGTATCGCTGTTCTAAGTGCTAATCCCATCACCAAAAATTATCAATATGACCCCCTAATTCTGAAAGAAATTAAATCTTTCAAATGCGAGGTTAGTTATTTTCCACTAAACGTCAAATCCTTGAATGCTTTGGACGGTTTTAATTACATCATCATCTTGTCGAAACTAGTCAAGCAACGCATTGCTATTGAAGATGAGATGCTGCAAAGCCAGTTTGTAAGTATTACTTATTTAGAAGAAAACATCGGCAATAGCAATACAGAAGGCGTATTGATTTTTCTCGATCACACCGACACGTCAGAATTGAATGCAGAAGAAATCGCTTCTTTGGCGTCACCAACCATACTTTTTCCTAAGATGGTGAAAGCGCAGATAGAAAGTTTGGCGTTTAAGTTGTTTAAAAAGGCAAAACTGGACGCATTTAATGATCCAAATTTTTACGGCATAGCTCAATCCGATGCTTTCAAATTGCATGAGTTAAAAGGTGTGCATCAAGATGTGTATATTAAAAGTGCGCTTCCCGATAGCATTGACCCCAAAACTACTGCAAACTACATTGGCAGAAGTAGCGATTTAGAAAATATCTGTCGTAAGATAATTGAGCTTCAGTCTAAGAACCTTGTTCTCACTATCAAAGGCTCTGGCGGCATCGGTAAAACTATGTCGATAAAGAAAATTGCGGTTGAACTGGCGATGCGCAGTTTTTTTTCAAATGGCATCGACTTTGTTGATTGTGAATTCATCCCCGATTACGCCACATTTGAGAAAAAAGTGGCGGCCAGTTTTCATCTTGAAACCGCATTGAATATTCGAAAGCAAATAAAGGAAAACTTCACGAAACAAGATAAATTGATTATTTTGGATAATGTAGAAACCTTGTTGTATTTGTCTGAGCCAGAATCCATCAAGGACTTCATCCACTTTATTTGTGATTACGCCACTATCGTTATCACTTCTCGTGAATTGCTTGATATCGATTGTGAGGATGTATATGAATTGCGTCCCTTTACCAGCGACGAAGCGTTCGAGTTGTTTTTACAGGAGTTGAGCGGTATAACACCAGCACCAAAGGAATACAACTTCATCCGTACACAGATCGTTGAGAACTTGCTCGACAATAATCCCTTGGCGATAAAACTGGTTGCTAAAAATATTCCCAAAGGAAAAAGTTTTGCCCACTTGAAGGACGAACTTGAAAACGATTTTTTCCGCAAAGCCAGCGAATCGGAAATTGCTGAGTATGACAGGGTGGCAGATGGCAATATCGAGCGTAAAAAATCACTGTATGCCTCTGTTCATTTTTCATATCGGAACTTGAGCGATGACGAGAAAAAAGTATTCGAAATTCTATCGCTTTTTCCAGATGGAATTTCTTTGGCGAATTTAAAACGGATCGCAGAAAACCGCCGCATCGAGCAACGTAAAGACAAGAAAAAGCTATTCGCGCTTAATTCTCCAAATATCATAACGGATGTTGTTATAAAGTCGCTAGAAAAAAAATCCATGACACAAGTGGATAACAGTAATATTAAGTTGCAATCGATTATTGGGAAATTTTCGGAATACCAATTGATGCGTCAGAGTCATCAAATACGTACACAGTATTACCAAAGCGCATTATCGTATTTAATGAGCTTTGCCGAAGTATTGTGTGACTTACGTCATGAAGAATCCTATGCTGCGAATTTTTCTTTTAGTGAGTATCAAGGCAATTTTTTGAAGAGTATCGACTATATTGATGTCGCGAATCTAACAAGTGATCAGATACTCTCGTATCTTCAAAATTTGAGTCACTTAGCCATCAATACTAGTTTGTCCAACGAGCTGGCTCGGGCTATGGCAAAAAAAACAGAATTTTTTAAAACCGATGAGAAGGCTCAATTGTGGTTTGATTTGCTTTTGATAGATGCACGTTATTTTGGTGGCGACTTTGAAAATGCATTCACTGAGCTCCAACAACTCTGTCCTTTAAACCAACTGACGCCACCTACAAACTTAGTAGAAAAGCAGATTATTAGTACTGTAATGCCCCTCTATAGCATGGAGGGTGCACAATTATCTGCCTTGACGCTGTCGATTAAAATGAATTGGAGTCAATTTAGAGCCTATCCTTCCGAGCTATTTCAACTTGGTGAAGTAGACTTTGGAACACTCTCGACTTGGAGAATTAATTTTTTTTCGTTGGAGGCGAAATTCGCTAGCGGACAACTTACGTTAGCAATGATTGATACTTTTCTTGCGACCCGTTACGAAAAGGATCACCTCAATATAATGCAGTGCCATTATTTAAAAGCCAAACTCGGTGTTATCGATAAATCCCGCGTCAAGAAGCTCGCTATCATTAATCCCTACACTGCGGGTTTACAGCAACTGATCCTCGGGCTAGCCGAACCTGTATTGGAAAAAAAGTAACATTATTTGAGACGGCTTTGAGTAATTTGCGTCATATCAAGTACTATTATGTAGAAGCCTTGTTGCTTTATGCGCGCTGCTTACTTGAAAACGGAAAAACTGATCGCGTCTCTGAAATTGTACAAAAAGGATTAGACTTGGCCTGCCAACATCACTACCGCTTTTTACGTTATCAGTTTGAAGACTTAGTCGAGAAAAAAACTGAACCTTATAGTTCGGCGACTTATCCGTTACCAGACGTGGGTGATCTGTCAGGTCATATTCAAATGCTTATCAAGCGCACTCAGCGATCAAAATCAGTTTAAATAATTGATGTTAACTCTTGTGTAGCTTACAACGGGGATCACTTGCAAACTTCTGATCCACAACCAATCAAACAATCTGAAGCCTTATCAAAATATGCTGGCAAACGAGTCGCGTCCTCAACATCACTTCGAGGTAAATAAGTCACCATCCCCTGCCGTGCTCGTGCCAGCAACACGCGATAAGCGCTCTCAAGGTAACGCTGTGGCTCCTCTTGCTGACGTCGTTTCCTTATCGTTCCGGTAAACTTCCAGTGCTCGAATTGACCATCGACGTATCTGTAGTCTGCATTCCACGCCACCAATTACCAATCAAGCTCTAGGGCTTGAATATCAAATTCTGTGCCGACATCTTCGAAGTAGTGGCATGCAAAGGGACAATCCGGCATTCTGCCACCCCTTGCTGACCCTGCTATGATGGCGCTGGTTTTGGGTTCATCACGCACCCAAAGCTGCCAATTTTTTAGTTCCGCTTTTATTCGCTTTCAGGAGACAACATGCCTCAACTTAAACTGACCTATTTCGATTTTCATGGTGGCCGTGGTGAGCCGATACGGCTGGCGTTGGCGCTGGGTGGGGTGGCGTTTGATGATCATCGTTTCAGCTATCCTGAATTTGCCGACGTGCGCAAAGCGACGCCGTTCGGGCAGGTGCCAGTGCTAGAGGTGGATGGTGTGCAACTGACGCAATGTGATGCGATCCTGCGTTATGCAGGCAAGCTGGCGGGGCTGTATCCGCAAGACGCTTTGCAGGCTTTGTACTGCGACGAGGTGAGCTTTGTTGTGGAAGAAGCGGGTATCAGGATGGGCCCGACTTATCGTATGACGGGTGAAGAGCAAAAGGCGGCGCGCCTGGCCTTGGTGAATGGTTCTATGCCGGTTTATCTGCGCTGGCTGGAGCAGCGTTTGCTGGCGCAAGGCGGCGAATACTTTGCTGATGGCCGCCTGACGATCGCCGATCTGAAGGTGTTTGTGGATATTCGTAGTTTGAATGCCGGTCGTCTGGATCATGTGCCGACCGATCTGGTAGCGCAAGTTGCACCGGCGCTGAATGCGCATAATCAGCGCATCGCGGCCTTGCCTGCAGTGCAGGCGTATTATGCGAAATTTGCTCAATAAAGCGGCAGTGACTGACAAAGAGTGCGACAACCAGTCGAGTTACATCAGCAAGACTGTTTATTGATCAGGTCTGCAGGATGAAATGCTGCCAGCAGCCGCAAGGAATCTCAGACCTTGAACGCAGACCCGGGTTTTCGTGCGATTTTTTGCCACCTCTTTTTCCGCATAAAAAAACAGCCGGTGTTGATACCGGCTGTTTTTTTATGCGTCAGCGTATTGCTTAACGGCTGTTCTGTTTGCAGGTAAAACTGGTCGTGGTCACTTTATCGACATTACCCTGGCCACAAGTGGCAGTGGCTTGTTGCGACATCACGCTGATTTGCTTGCCAGCTTCAGCAGTGCTTTCAACGACCGAAATACAGGCACTTAAACTGGCAACGATGGCGACCAGGCTCAGGATATGCAGGATTTTTTTCATAGTCTCACTCTCAGGTTGATTTAATTTGGCAAAGCAGACATGTCGTTGGTCGCTTCGTCATTTGGTAGACCAGCATGCTGTTGCTTGGTTCCCGACATGCCGGTGCGAGTGGCAGGCCATCACCACTGTTTGAACTTAACGTTTCAACAATCTATCCGGCTGACTTGTAACACGCCTTTATTTCCGGTGATAACAAAGGTGCAGCGATTACGCCTGAAAGAAGCGCGAGGTGCTACTTTTGCCAGCAACCGGGTTTGTAAGTGAGCCGCCGTTGTGGCGTTATTTGTAGGCATGTTTTGCTTCATTTTGTATCATGAAGCTAAGAAAACGTGCAGAAACTTGGAAATCCGATAAAACCGCCTGCCTTTACAGGCGTTTGCCTGCCCCAAATCGCACAGAAAACGTGAAACATCTGGACGCAGCGTGTACCATTGAATATTCTTATCTATTTCCATGGTACAAGTGTTCTGCGTGCGGCGATTAACGCTGCGCTGAGTTCCCGGTAACACTGCCACGCAGAGGAGAAAATCATGTCTGGCTTCGCCCTGTCACCGCAAACATACTTGCGAGAACCGATGGCAAACCTGCTTAGCCGTATCGCCCTGTTTCGCGTGGTATTTGCCAGCGAAGCGCGACGGCACGACATTACTCCCGGCGCTGGGCGAAACGATGTGTCAGCCAACGTGTTGGTCATAGTGCATCGGCCACTGCGCGGACAAAATAACAATAGATAACAATCATTTCAAGAAACCTAATTCAGGAGTTGGTCATGAGTAACGAAGAAAAAAGAGTTGTCTACGGAACAGAAGATCTGTTGACCAGTTTATGCAATTCGGTCACGCGAGTACTGAACGTAGCGACGCAAAGCAAGATTCATTACTCTGCGATGGTGCAAAGAATTACCAAAATCGGTCTGAAGCCGGATATCGGTTGTTTCGTCTTATTTGACGGTGGATTTTCCGGTCTGGTGGTGTTGAATTTTGCAGGCAACGCCGCGTTGGAAATTTACGAAAAATACATGCTCAGCATGGGTATGCCGAAATCGGAACTGGCCTCGTCGTTCAGCTCGGACGAAGTGTCAAATATCCTCGGCGAACTGATGAATCAGATCGTTGGGGACTTTACCGGCAAAATACGCCGGGAACTGCAAACCAACATCACCCAGAATCAACCCAAAATGCTAGTGCTGAATAAGCAGGTGATGCTGAGTGTGGATACGCCACTGGATCGCCCTGAAATCCGTCGCGTGTCGTTTTTCACTGAAAACAATAATATTTTCTATCTCGAACTCGCGATTGATCGCACGGAATTCATTAAATTGCATGATTTTGATTCCAGCGAAATCATCGATCCGGATGCCTTGCTTGATATGGAACAAGCCGATCTGAGCAAAGCAGCGCCAGCCGCCGCCGCACCGGTGGTGGATGACGAAAGCGATGAGCTGTTACGTTCGTTGGGCATGTAAGCACCGGCGTCTGTGGCTGATCTGCGCCTGATCAACGCAACAGCTGGTTTGAAAAATAAAGAACGTCACGTAACGATATGGCTTACATGGCGTTTTTTATTAGCAAAAGGCTTTTCAGCCAATTTGCTGAAAACACCCCCTAGTGTTCATGCGGGTTTCCAAGGCATACCCCTGTATCCCCGCATAGATATTGGCTGTTGGCAGCATCACCCGGCAGAAGTCCATTTAATGCGGGGTTTGCAATGTCGCGTCGGTCATGCCAAGATACGCGCCCTGTCTGAATGATGAATCGCGCGGCAATCGTCTGTCGCACCTGAGTTTTCCTGATGAATACCACTCACCCACCGCATGCTGTCTCCCGCTTACGTACTGCCCGTCTGGCACGCAGCACGCGACCGTTTCTGGCGCGTGGCGGGCCACATGGCGAACGTTGCGGCGGCTGCCGCCTGATACTCAGCCATTGCATCTGCGCGTTGCGTCCTGTGGTGCCGACGCGTGCTGGTGTGTGTCTGATCATGGCAGAACATGAAGCGCTCAAGCCCAGTAACACGGGTTGGCTGATCGCAGATGTGGTGCCGGATACGATGGCATTTGGCTGGGCGCGCACGGAAGTTGACCCCGCCTTGCTGGCGGTGCTGGCAGACCCGCAATGGCAGCCATATGTGGTGTTTCCCGGTGAATTTGTGGCGCCAGAGCGTGTGATCACGCAATTACTGCCGGAACAAAACGCTTCAGATTCCAGCGAACCCGCAGCCGCAATCTCAAAGAAACGACCGCTGTTCATTTTGCTCGATGCGACCTGGCCGGAAGCACGCAAGATATTCAAAAAAAGCCCGTATCTGGAACAGTTTCCTGTGCTGAGTCTGTTGCAGGAACAATTGTCACGCTACCGTTTGCGCCGCTCGCGCCGTGATGAACATTTGTGCACATCGGAAGTCGCCGGTTTATGCCTGCAACTGGCGGGCGATGTATTCGCCGCGCAAACGCTGGAAACGTATCTGGATGTGTTCAGCGAACATTATCTGCGCGCCAAACAGCAATTAAAGGTGGACTGGGAAGACGAATTCCATCAGCGTTTGCGGGCCTTGGCAGCATCGGTAGCATCAACGCCCCAAGCCTGATGACACGATAAAGCTGGCGCGAAATATCCGTCGCTGACAGCAAAATCGACAGCGGCATTGAACAGACTGCGCATCTGGTGGATAATTCGGCCTATGAACGATACTACACAACTCCCCCCATTACCGGATCGCCTGTCGGTTGATCCGCGCAGCCCTTACTACGTCGCCGCCGTGTTTGAACACGAAGTGGGCATCAAGCTCAACGGTAAAGAGCGTCTGGACGTCGAAGAATATTGCATCAGCGAAGGCTGGATCAGCGTGCCAGCAGGCAAGGCGCGTGACCGTAAAGGCAATCCGCTGATGATCAAAGTCAAAGGTCAGGTCGAGCCGTTTTATCGCTGATGTCTGCCGCTCAGGCACGAATCTGACGATGGCGTCTGTATCTATCATTACTGCAACTCAAATGAAAAAGTCCCTGTATTCATGCGCTGGTCAGGCCATTTTCGCGCCACAAAGCGCATGAACACAACAGGCTGGTATCGACTGATGCCATTGCTTTTACTGGCATCGGTCACAACGCTGACCGCCACCGCCTATGCAAATGCAGATGAACAAACCTTTCCCGTCAGGCTCAGTCGCAACGAACATCTGTTGTTAGAAAAACTGGTCTGTGGCGATCCATTCGGTATCGGCGTTGCAGAGATTGATGCGCGCGCTTTCAGCGCTCAGGCGGACAAGGCAAATTACGCCGATGTGAAATGCCGTCCGCATGCGCAACTCAAGACCCAGCCTTTATATTACGTTGCCCAATGCGGGCGCGATGGCAAACAATGGAGTTGTGGCACGGCAGAGGTGGAAACAATCGTGCCACTGCAAGCGCGTAAGCTGATTGTGCGGCCAGGAACAGTGTCACCGCAACGCGCAACGGAAGCAATACAAACCATCAGCACCTACGGATATTTTCAGGCGAAATCGCTCGATGCAGCGCTGCAATCGACCTGCAATATGGGCATGGGCGACACAGCGGATCTGGTTGAAATTTCTTGTCGACGCTGGTCGATCACGGTGTCATTCTGGTGCCCGCAGAAATCTCCACAATCGCCCTGCCCACGTGTGATTTATATGGGAGAGCGTTGAAAAAATCAGCGCAGGATAACGCGTTCAGCAATGTTCTGAATGAAATTTAATCGAGAGCATTTGCTTTGATGATGCGGTTTAATTCACCGCTACGCACAAGCTTGCTGAAGGCATTGTCAATCTGCGCCATCACTTCTTTGGGAACCATTTTTCCACCCGCAATATACGCCGGGCTGGGGTCAAGTATGACGGGGAGCAATCGGATATTCGGATGATTTTTCGGTGAGTAGGCACCGCTCTTAAAAAAAGAATCGCGGTGATAAAAAAATCGGCCACGACCCGCTTCCAGTTTGATCAGATTCTGTTCTGCTGTCGGTGTACCGCTATCGAGGATCACGCCTAACTGCTGCAAGCGTTCGACCTCGGCATGCCCTTGCATGATCAGCACTTTGCCGGCCTTGCCCATTTTTTTCACGTCGTTCCAGTTATTCACAACAACATCATCACCGGCTCTGACTGCCAGCCGATAGCCCGTCGTGTGCAAACCCTGTTTCAGAAACTGCATGCCGGCAGCTTCACGCGATGCATTCTTTCTGGCGCCACAGATAATGTCACGCCGCCCGGCGCTGAGCTCATATTCGATACGGCGAATCGGCATAGGATCGTCATCCAGCACAAAATGCAACTGCGGATCAATTGCCTCTATCGCACGATAGACGTCAACACATGGCCCTTTCCAGCCGCTTTCAGTTTTCACGTTATATGGCGCAGCACTTTCCCATATCGCTACGCGTAAATCCGTTGCAGATGCTTGCCATGCGCAAAATAATCCAAGTAAGCAAAACACTTGTTTCTTCATACATTGAAGTCGGTCAGTGGCGATAAATATTGAACTCACATTTAACCACATCTTGACCGCATCCCCGTGCGCAAGAAACCACGATATACGCGTTTATTTCGTTTTCGATCTGTAAGAAGAATTTTGTGATACAGGCTCGGCCAAAAAAGAGAATTAAAGTTAACAAATTCATTCGTGTCAGATATTCTTTAGACAACCAGGATAAATCTGTTGATCACTACGGCACGCAAACTCAGACTCAAATCTGAGTATCGTTGCCGAATCATTTTCTGGCATTCCCTTTTCACCGTTGAGTAATTTTCTTCCAATATTTTATGACGCAATATTTGCTTTCATTCCAATACAAGCTGGTGCTCTTTTTTTTAGTGGCGATACTCAGTGCGAGTGGTGCGTTTTCGCAAACGCTGGAACAGAAATCTGCCGAGCTGGATAACATTGCAGACGCCGCGACGGAAACAACATCGACTAAAGCAATCGCAATGGCAAATGCTTTCGATCGCCTTATGCTTCCGTTTCTGGATGCAGAAAAAATCAAATTAACCACGCCATCTGATTTAAAAATTCTTTTTCGCGCGGCAGACATGACCGCTTTTTATACCGCTGAAACGAAATATGTAGAATATCTGCAGCGTATTTCCGAGGTGTTAGAAGAGCGCAAACTGATCACTGAAGAACACTATACAAAGTTATATTTCGCGCTCTTGCAGGTCAGAATGTTGAAAGAGGCAGACGCACTTTTGGCACGGCACAAACTATCAGTGAATGACGCTTTGCCTGCACATCGGGAAGCGCCTGATTTATCCGCTCAGATGCCAACAGAATGGCTGATTGAAGCAAACAGCTTATCTTTATTACGAAGAAATGTTGACATCAATCAGGGCGCAAAAATTATTGTGGTATCCAGCCCCGGATGCCCTTTTTCCAGAAATGCAGTACGCGATATTTCGCAAGATCCCGCCTTGATGACGGTGTTTCGCGAACATGGAAAATGGCTGGTTCCACAAATGCGCCACAGTTACTTTCACGACATCCAGAAGTGGAATCGTTCTTTTCCCAACTTTCAAATGACCATGGTTTATCAAGGACAGGAATGGAAAGACATTGACCATTGGGGAACGCCGACTTTTTATTTTTTTAAAAATGGAAAACTCAGCAGCAAGGTTACCGGCTGGCCGGAACAGGGAAATATAAAAGAACTGAAAAATTCACTGCAAAAAATCGGATTGCTTTGAGAATGAATTGGAATCAAAACAGATGAAATTTTTTCTCATCGTTCACAGGTATTAATCTGTTAAAGAAAAAATTTTTATGAATACAGATCAGAAAATTTCTGCTTTGAATTATGTATTTTCATAACGATGATGATTACGTATCACGGATGCTTTGATCAAAAAAAAACGGCGCATATCATCTGATATGCGCCGTTTTTTTGAGCTGAATTATTTAGCTGGAGCTGTCTTCGCTGCGTCTGCTTTGACTTCAGTTTTCACTTCTGATTTTGCATCGGCTTTGGCTTCTGCTTTGGCTTCTGCCTTCGCTTCTTTTTTCGCATGTTTTACATGCTTTACTTTTTTCTCTGCGGTTGCACTGGCTGATTTTGCTTCTACTACCGGCGCTGGTGGTGCCACTTTTGTTTCCGCTTTCGCTTCGGCTTTTACTGCAGCAGCTGGTGCACTTGCTTTGGCAGAAGCAGCTGGGGCTGCAGGTGTCTGGGCGAACGCTGTACCCATTGCGAAAGTAGTTGCGATGATAGCGGCGATAACTTGTTTCATGATAGGTCCTGTTCTTTCGTTGAGTTTGTTTTGCGTAGTCAATCTACGTAAGCTAATAACGCGGCCTTGCTACATTGTGTTGACAGGATTTTTAAAAAAATTGATGTATCTATTTTTTTATTTTCCCGTATTTTTATATCTTTTTTTCAGCTACGAAGAATGCAGTATGTTTTTATCGTGTATAAAAAAACCGGCGCACATCAATGATGTTACGCCGGTCTTTTACCTCATTTCAGAGGCAACAAAATCAAACCATTATTTTGCTGGTGTCGTCTTTGTTGTATCTGTTTTTGCTTCTGCTTTTGCATCTGCTTTGACTTCTGTGTTCGCTTCTTTTTTCATGTGTTTTACATGCTTAGATTTTTTTTCTGCCGATGGTACTGACGCTTTTGTTTCTGCTGCTGCGCTGGCAGGTTTTGCTTCTGCAACCGCGGCGGCTGGCGCACTTGCTTTGGCAGGAGCAGCTGGGGCTGCAGGTGTCTGGGCGAACGCTGTACCCATTGCGAAAGTAGTTGCGATGATAGCGGCGATAACTTGTTTCATGATAGGTCCTGTTCTTTCGTTGAGTTTATTTTGCGTAGTCAATCTACGTAAGCCAAGAACGCAGCCCGCTTGATTTCTGTTGACACGATATTTGCCGCAGAATTGTAGCGAATTGTTACCTCGTCAAATTAACGGAAATTTATTTCCTTTTTTCAATGCATGCTCTTACTGGGTTCATCTTATGCTGCACGCTGTGACGTTTTACCGAAACAGGACTACTATCTGTCGCGTCGCACATCATGTGTGACTCATCTCAAAATTCAGAAAGAGGAAATTTAATGACTTTAGCAAATTGGTGTGTACTGGCAGCATGTCTGTTACCCATCGTCACGGTTGGCTTGGCAAAGGCGGGGTCGGCGAAACTGAAGCGAGAAGACGGTCGCTATAACAACCAGCAACCACGTGTATGGGCACAGCAGTTACAGGGCTGGCGACAACGCGCGAATGCCGCACAACAAAATGGCTGGGAAGCCTTGCCTTTGTTTATTGCAGCAGTCGTTCTCGCGCAGCAAGCGCATGCAGATCAGGGACGCATTGATACGCTTGCGACGATATTTATTGGTCTGCGGCTGATCTACGTCGCGACATACCTGACAAATATGAGCAATCTGCGCAGCCTGGTCTGGACAGGCGGCATTACGGTAAATATCGCAATCTTACTGATGTCTTGAAACGTCTTTCAATCACAGGAACAGATGATGGATGAACAGGAATTACAGGCAACTTTATTCAGTATGTTGCCGACACCCGCGTATATTTTTGGCGCTCTTCTTTTTGGCATCATCGGCTTTGCGGCCTATCGCTACGGCAAAAAGATGGAACAGACGAAGTGTAAATGGCTGGGAATTGCGCTGATGCTCTACCCTTACCTCATCGGCAGCGATACGCGCTGGCTGTATGCCACTGGTACGGTACTATGCGCGGCCTTATACATTTACCGTAACGAATAAGCAGGCGAGAGCAGGTATGCTGCGATAAGTCGTAGTGATTTGCGGCATTCTTTTTTCTTCCGTGCATTCTGGCAACGCTCAGGAATTTATTTCGCGGGACATCATTCCGGCTCAACGCAGGAACAGATAAATTTATAAATCGTTGACATTTACCCGCCCAGTGAACCGCTTTTTCCCTTTCCCAGCGTGTTAACATCAGTCCCCGCTCGTTACAAATAGCAGCTATTGGCCGTTGCGCTAAAATGAACCCTCCTAAAGTTACTTCTATTCTCTTCATTTGCATGGGGAATATCTGCCGCTCTCCCACGGCGGAGGGAGTGTTTCGCGCCAAAGCGAAAGCGGCGGGAATATCAGAACAATTAGTTATCGATTCCGCCGGGACACATGCGTATCACATCGGTGAACCACCAGATGCGCGCTCACATGGTTTTGCAGTCAAACGTGGGTTTGATTTGTCACAGCAGCGGGCACGCCAGATAAAAGCGGAAGATTTCGTTAACTTCGATCTGCTGCTGGCGATGGATAAAAGTAATCTCGCCCTACTTCAGGCGGCGTGTCCTGAACCCTATCAGCATAAGCTGGATCTGTTGATGCATTACGCCCAACATACGCAGGCGGAAGAAGTGCCCGACCCGTATTATGGCGGTGTGAGCGGCTTTGATCTGGTGCTGGATTACATTGAAGACGCATCCGAAGGGCTGGTTGCCCGTTTACAAAAGTAAGCCGCAAAGACTTTTTATTGACTGATCGCCACAAATAGCCTGTTGTATGGACATTCCGTGCATTCCAGGCACAGCATCACCGTATTGGAAATCCTCCCGTCTGTCCCAAATACGTCGCTGGTATTTCACGTTGCTTCATCCCTGAATGCATTTCATCCCCTGAAATTAGCATTTCATCCATCAAAAAAGGCAACTTAAATCCTTGCCTCTTGTCCAAGCACGGCGACTTCGGAATACTTCCGGTTCAGTATCATCCCGTCCCTCTCACTTGCGCAAGAGACCTCTCATGTTACGAAAAACACTTATTGTCCTCGCTATTGCCTCAACGCTCGCCGCTTGCAGCAATAAAGAAGCAGAAAAACCAAAAAATGCGGCTTCTGCCAGCAGCGCCACAAGCAAAGCGGATAAACAGGATACCGCGGCAGCGCCAAAACTGATCATCGCTCCGGAAGACATCATGAAGGTGCAAAGCAATGCGCTGGCATCCGGCCCGGTCGTTACCGGTTCAATTCAGCCTGAACGTAAAGCAGATCTGCGGGCAGAAGTGTCCACGATCGTGCTTCAGGTACTGAAAGAGAACGGGGATGTCGTCAAGCGCGGAGATGTACTGGTCAGACTCGATGAAACTTCGATCCGGGAAAATCTGAATTCAGCCGAAGACAATGCGCGCAGCGCAGCGCTCGCACTGGATCAGGCAGATCGCGCGCTGCAAAGGCTGAAGACACTGCGAGCCTCAGGAATGACCTCGTTACAGGCGCTCGATGAGGCAGAAGTCAAAGTCAACGCGGCACGCAGCGAGTTATCCGCGTCCCGCGCCCGTGCAAGTACCGCGCGCCAGCAATTACAACGCACAATCGTGCGGGCACCGTTTGACGGTGTCGTCAGCGAACGCAAAGTCTCCGCAGGCGATACCGCAGCAATTGGAAAAGAACTGGTCAAAGTTATCGACCCGACCAGTATGCGTTTTACCGGACGTGTTTCTGCCGACAAAATTGCCCAGGTCAGAATCGGTCAGCCGGTCAGCTTCCGCATCAATGGTTATGGCGGTCAGGAATTCCGCGGCAAGGTAACACGTGTTGACCCGGCGGCGAACGATGTCACGCGTCAGGTGGAAGTGCTGGTGGCGTTTGCCGACAGTAATCAGCCGCGCGTATCGGGCCTGTACGCCGAAGGCAATATCGAATCCACGACAGTGAATGCCCTCACGCTACCGGAAGGCGCATTAGTGAAAGCAGGAGATAAATCCTATGCCTGGCGGATTAATGGAAAAGCCCTGAAACGGGTTGATCTGAATATAGGAAAACGCGATCAGCGCACTGGTCACTACGAAGTGCGCAGCGGGCTGGCTGAGGGTGATGTTGTGATGCGTAGCCCGAATTCCAGCTTCAGAGACGGACAGGCAATCGAAATGGCAGCAACACCAAAAGTCGACGTGGCTATCGGTGCGAATCTGCCGGCATCGACCACTATCTCCAGCGGAGGCAACTGATTATGTTTTTATCTGATTTCAGTATCAAGCGACCGATCGCCACCATCGTGATGATCATCGCCCTGATGGCACTGGGTTTGCTGGCACTCAGCAAATTGCGGGTCAATCAGAATCCGGACGTCGAAGTTCCCGGCTTATCGGTGATCATCACTTATCCCGGCGCTTCGCCAGATACGGCAGAACGTGAAATTATCAACCGTCTTGAAAAGTCGCTGCAAAGCGTACAGGGTGTGAAAGCCCTGTATTCGTCGGCAAACGAGGGCTTTGCTGAATTCGACATTGAATTCGTGTTTAAAAAGAACATGATCGAAGCCAGTGATGATGTGCGCAATGTGATTTCTGCGGTGCGCTACAAAATGCCGACAGAAATGCGTGAACCTGTCATCAAACGCTGGGATCCATCGGCGCAACCTATTATCAACATGGCGCTGTCATCAAGCAAACTGAGCCATGCCGAAATTTCGCGGATGGCGGAAGACCTGCTGGCCGATAAATTCCGTGCAGTTCCCGGTGTTGCCACAGTGGTTGTGAATGGCTCGCTGAAACGCGAATTATCGGTTTTACTCCGTGCTGAAAAACTGCGCGAATTTAACGTGTCTGTCGGCGAAGTCGTGAATGCTCTGCGCAATCAGAATACCAACGCACCGGTCGGAAAAATTCGCGGCAAGCTGGATGAAGAAAGCATACGTCTGGTCGGACGCATCGAGTCGCCAGAAGAATTTCAGGGCATCGTCGTCAAACGGAATGGCGATCAGATCGTGCGTCTTGCGCAGGTCGCGACTATTGAAGACAGCTTTGCCGACATCAATGGTTTAAGCATACGCAGCGGCAAACCGAATGTCGGTATGCAAATCACGAAATCGCGCGAAGCAAGCACCGTCAGCGTTGCGACCGCCGTGCGCGAAATGGTGAAAGAAATCAATACCGGTTTTGAAAAAGATCAGCCTGGCACCAAGCTTGAAATCACGCGCGATGGCGGTAAAGATGCTCAGAACAGCCTGAATAACGTGATTGAATCGCTGGTACTCGGTGCCGGTCTGACGATTTTTGTGGTGTATGCGTTTCTCAATTCTTGGCGCTCCACACTGATTACGGCACTCAGCTTACCAACCTCGGTGGTCGCGGCCTTTATCGCGGTATGGTTGTGTGGCTTCACCCTGAATTTCATGACCCTGCTTGGTCTGTCACTGGCAATTGGTGTGCTGATCGATGATGCGATTGTCGTACGTGAAAACATCGTGCGGCACATGCAAATGGGGTCAGACCGCCGCACGGCAGCGCTGGAAGGCACTGCAGAAATCGGTCTGGCGGTGGCAGCAACCACATTTTCGATTATTGCGGTATTTATTCCTGTCGCCTTTATGCCGGGGATGCCGGGTGAATGGTTCCGGCCGTTCGCGCTGACTGTGACCTGCTCGGTATTAGTCAGTCTGGGTATTTCATTCACACTGGATCCGATGTTGTCGGCCTACTGGGGCGATCCACCAGATCATCACACTGCGCCGAAAAAAGGTTTGGGAAAAATACTGGCGCGTTTCAATGACTGGTTTGATCATCAGGCTGACCGTTATGGCCGTGTGATTGCCTGGGCTTTACATCATCGCCGCTGGATGGGCACGATTGCGCTGGTCAGCCTGATTACGGCTCTCGGTCTGCAAGTGAAATGGGGCGGTACCAGCTTTTTGCCGACCGCAGATTCTGGCAACCTGATGATAGAAGTGCGCACACCGGCTTCTTCTTCTCTGGAATATGCACGCCTGAAAATGGAAAGAGCAGCCGCCATTGCGCGCACAATCGCAGAGACCAAAGACACTAAT
This sequence comes from Undibacterium sp. FT79W, assembly GCF_014284215.1. Lineage (NCBI taxonomy): Bacteria > Pseudomonadati > Pseudomonadota > Betaproteobacteria > Burkholderiales > Oxalobacteraceae > Undibacterium > Undibacterium sp. FT79W. The sequence continues at coordinate 269,747 of NZ_JACOGB010000003.1, forward strand.
AGTAATATCACACCGTCGGGTGGTCGTATCTATGTCGACATCGGTAAGCGGACTGAACGCAAACGCAGCGCCAAAGAAATTGCGGTTGAATTGCGGAATAAAATCAAACCCCTGGTCGGTGCTGAATACACTGTTCTGGATGATCTGAACAACGGTGCACGGAAACCGGTGCAGATAGAATTTACCGGCCCGGATTCACGCAAGCTGCTGGAAATTACCAGTGCTTACATGGAAAAACTGCAGAACGTGCCGGGCGCGGTCGATATCGGCTTGTCTCAGCAAGATCCGAAAAAAGAACTGAAGATAGAACTGAACCGCGGCCTGGCAAATTCTATGGGCATTTCTTCGAATGATGCAGCACAAGCTTTGCGCGTTGCATTTGCCGGGATAGAAGTCGGTGACTGGGTCGATCCTACCGGTGAAACCCGCGACGTTGCGGTACGCCTGCATCCGGATGACCGTGTCAGCAAAGAAAACATCGAACGCCTGCCGATCGCCATCACCGGAACTAACCAGATGGTGCCGCTGGATCAGATCGCCAGTATCAGCATGGGCAAAGGGCCGTCGGGCATTGAGCACAGCAACGGCAAGCGGACGATCACCGTTTCTGCCAATGCACAGGGTCGCTCGAACGGCGAAGTGATTGCCGATGCGAAGAAACTGGCGGAGTCGTTCAACTATCCGCCAGGCTACGGTCTGAACATTACCGGCTCGGGTCAGGATCAGGAAGAAGTGTTCGGCGCGATGATGATTGCATTGTTGTCCGGTATCGGTCTGATGTATCTGATTCTGGTGATGCAGTTCGGCTCATTCACTGCGCCGCTGGGCGTGATGCTGTCGCTGCCTTTATCGCTGATCGGCGTCGTTCTGGCCCTGCTGATCACCGGTAGCACAATCAATCTGATGAGTCTGATCGGCGTCATTATGCTGATGGGTCTGGTGGCGAAAAATGCGATTCTGTTGCTCGATGCGGCACGGAAAAATGAAGCCGAAGGCATGAACCGCGAAGAAGCGCTGATGCAGGCTGGGCGCGTGCGTCTGCGTCCGATTCTGATGACAACGTTCGCGCTGATCGCCGGTATGATGCCTGTCGCTCTTGGTTTAGGTGAAGGCGGTGAGTTTTACCGTCCGCTGGCGATCGCCATTATCGGCGGCACCATCACCTCGACCTTGCTGACCTTGCTGGTGGTACCGACCTTCTACGACAGCATAGAAATTGCGAAAGATCGCATGATGGACAAGATGCATGCGCGTGGCACCCGTTATCATCCATCGCTGGCATTTATCGTCACCATGCTGGAAGCCTTTTTCACGCTGACCTTTGTCCGCCTGATCTATCGCAGCCTGCTTAAATTGTGGCGGCTCATCAGTGGGCGCAAAGCCAGCGCTGGCGTTGCCACAGTGAGCCTGTCAGGTGCAGATCAGGTGAAATAAGCGACGACCTGCAACGATTATCCCCGTGCTGGGGTTTTCTCCTAAGTATCCTCCAGCATTTTTTACAGCCTGCCAACCGAAAGTTGGCAGGCTTTTTTTACGATAATGCAGAACTTATTTTTGCCACGATTTCATACGAATGCAGGCGTGCCTGATGCTCAAAAATATTCGAGGCGATCATCAGTTCATCAGTACCGGTGCGGGAAATGAAATCACGCATCTGCTGTGTGACCGTCGCGGGTGAACCGATTGCTGAGCAGGCCAGAATCTGGTTCAGCAATGCGCGCTCGCCTTCACCCAGTTGTTGCATGAAATTTTCTACCGGCGGTGGAATTTTCGCCGGTCTGCCGCTGCGTAAATTGACGAAAGCCTGCTGCGCCGAGCTTGCCAGCAGGTGCGCCTGGTCATCGGTATCGGCGGCAAACACATTGAATCCCAGCATCACGTACGGCTTTGTCAGATACGCCGACGGCCGGAACGTGGCACGATAAATATCCACCGCCTGCATCATCTGCTGCGGAGCAAAATGCGAGGCAAACGCATACGGCAAGCCCATCGCTGCCGCCAGTTGCGCGCCATACAGGCTGGAGCCGAGTATCCACACCGGCACATGCAGGCCCGCACCCGGTACCGCCTTCACGGCAGAGTGAGGCTCATCAGAAAAGTAATCGAGCAATTCCGCCACATCTTGCGGAAATTCATCCGCATCTGAACTCAGGTGTCGCCGCAACGCCCGTGCAGTACGCTGATCGGAACCCGGCGCGCGACCCAGGCCAAGATCAATGCGACCCGGAAACAGCGATTCCAGCGTGCCGAATTGTTCGGCAATGACTAAAGGCGAGTGATTCGGCAACATGATGCCGCCAGCGCCCACGCGGATAGTCCGCGTACCGCCAGCCACGTGCGCAATGAGAACGGCAGTGGCGGCGCTGGCAATGCCAGGCATGCCGTGATGTTCTGCCAGCCAGAAACGGTGATAAGCCCAACGTTCGGCATGTTGTGCCAGATCGAGTGAATTTTTAAAGGATTGCGCAGGTTCCGTCCCTTGTGCAATCGGGGAAAGATCAAGAATAGAAAGAAGAGCCATATCGTCTGCCTGTGACGCAAAGCTTGTGGCGGGCGATTCCCGGACTCAGACAAGCAATGCTGGGATGCCTATTATCAGCGAAGTCTGTTTTGCCTGCTGCGAACAGCTGGAACAGAGATGACAAAGAACAAATATGATGTAAAAGCCACAAGACAAAATGATAAATAAATATCATAATCAATTCGATTTTTGAGGCTTTTTGCGAATAAGGATGAGAAACACGAATAAGCCCTTATGTTTCTTCCTCCAATAAGAGCCCTTGCCGCACATTGATTTTGTTAAAGGATGAATTGTGATCCGTTTAGCCAACGCTGACGATGCCGCTGCAATCTGCGCCATTTATAACCGCTATGTTCTGAACACGACCATCAGCTTCGAAGACACCACCGTGCGCGCACCAGCTATGGCAGAACGTATCGCTGCCGTATTTGCAGCGGGTTTGCCGTGGTACGTCTGCGAGGAAGATGACGTCATTCTGGGTTACGCTTACGCCAGCCCTTGGCGAACCCGCCATGCTTACCGGTTTTCGGTTGAAATATCCGCCTACATCAGCCCTGAACGCAAACAAAGCGGTATCGGCTCGCAACTGTATGCGCATCTGATCGACGATCTGCAACAACGTGGCATGCACTCGCTGATCGCCGGCATCTCCCTGCCGAACCCGGCCAGCGTTGCCCTGCATGAAAAATTTGGCATGACAAAAGTGGCTCACTTCAAGGAAGTCGGTTTTAAGTTTGGCCGCTGGATTGATGTTGGTTACTGGGAAAAGCAGCTATGAAACGATGAAGAAGGGCTAATCAGCCCAATGATAACGCTGCAATCTGGTCCGTACTCTGTATCCGTTCTCAGTCTTCTCATTTTTCACTGATGATTCATTCGACAGAAAGCTCATTATGCGTTGCAATCCTCTGCCTCGACGTTTGCCTCTGCCCCGGTTACGCGCGCTCGTTCTGAGCCTGTGCCTCGCTGGTGTCGTTACACCACTGGCATTGCTGCCAGATAGCGCCATCGCGGCCACCGACATCGACACACCGGCGATACTGCTGGCGCGCAATTACCATACGAAAGTGAATCCGGCGGCGTATCTGGTCAGTGAAAAACTCGATGGTGTGCGGGCGATCTGGGATGGTAAGCAATTGCGCTTTCGCAGTGGCCGCCTGATACAAGCACCGGCGTGGTTCATTGCCGCCCTGCCGGCACATCCGCTGGATGGTGAATTATGGATGGGGCGACGCCGGTTTGAAGCCTTGTCTGCAGCAGTCCGGCGGCAGATTCCTGACGAGGCAGAATGGCGGCAAATCAGCTATCAGATTTATGAATTACCCGAAGGCAGCGGCAGTTTCAGCGAACGTCTGGTCACGCTCAGAAATAGCGTTGCACGCAGCCAGGTGCCTTGGTTGCAGGTATTGCCGCAGCAGCGCGTCGGCGACCACGCCGAACTGCAGGCGCTGTTGAAAAAAATCGTCAGCGAGGGAGCAGAAGGCCTGATGCTGCATCAGGCGGATGCCGTCTGGCAGACCGGCCGCTCGGATGTGCTGCTGAAACTCAAATTGCATCTGGATGCAGAAGCCGTCGTCATCGGCCATGAACCCGGGCACGGAAAATATCAGGGTTTGCTCGGTGCCTTGCTGGTACAAACGCCGGAAGGTCAGCGCTTCCGGCTCGGCAGCGGCCTGAGCGATGCGCAACGGCAATCACCACCAGCCATCGGTAGCACGGTCACCTATCGTTATCGCGATCTGAACGCGAATGGCATCCCGAAATTTGCGACCTTCCTGCGTGTCAGGGACAGTGAATAAGCAGTCCGCGCAATAAAAAAATCAAACTCCTTGATAAATAAGGCTCGCAGCCTACTATTGGGCTGCGAGCCTTATTCTATGCGGATATGCATTCCGGGAAAAATGAATATCCGTAAAAAAAGCTGCAAAAATCAGTTGTAAGGCTGCGTTTCATGTAAAGAACAGGCTTGCACTTTCGCGCCGAAAAAATTCGCCTGTAACTGAAATGCCTGCAAAATTCTTTGCCTGCCAGCAGCATCGGCAGGCAAGGCAAACACCACTTTCAAAAACTGCTGCTCAGTGCCGCTGACGGTTTTACCGATATCCGCGACCAGTAAATCCTGTTCCAGTAAAGCCTGCGGCACGGGCGGCAAGGCTTCCTGCGCCGCGCGCATCGCGGCCAGCACTTCCGCTTCTGTCACCGTCAACGCGTCATCTGTGGTCTGAAATTTTTTGACGCCGCCGATATTCACGGCAACGCCACCTGTCACTTCAAATTCTGTCGGTGAAATCCGCTCGTAATGAAAGGCCTCCCAGCCCGGCACACCGCGCTTACGCTGCGCGACTTGCGCCATCGCCGCTGCCGCGGTGCCGCCGCCATTAATCATGCCGACCGGCAGCATCCCGGCGAGATTGTCAGGAACCGTATCTTTGCTGGTATCGCTCATGGTGCATGCTCACTGTATAGAATCAGCTTGCATTGTATGCTGCCTGTCGCGCAGTTGGAAAACAATACACCGTGAAATGGACGTATTTATCTGCATTTCTGTGCCGTTGGCAGAACATTGCTCAAAGAAGAAAATCCTGAGGAAGTCATGAAAAATGAATAACTAACAGCTCGTCCCGCATTGCGGGTAAAATTCAGCGGCAATTTTATTTTGGAAGCATCAGACATTATCGTCTGCTGCAAAATCGTGACTAAGCTGCATCGCAGCTGAAACGAATTTCAACCGCAGTTCACATTTAAGGAAATTTTCATGTCGATCAAATCCCGTGTAGTTTTGGGTAGCGCTATTGCTCTGTTCGCGCTCAGCGCTTGTAATGATAAGGATAAAGCCGCGTCAGCGTCAGCCCCGGCTTCTGCCGCTGCGGAAAGCAAAGAAGCAGTCGCTGCGACTGTGAATGGCACGCCTATCAGCAAAAAACAATTGGATCAGATCATGCAGCAGCAAGCAGCGCAAGGCATGCCGGATAATCAAGAAACACGCAAAATGGTGATCGACCAATTGGCAATGCAAATTCTGGTCGCGCAGGAAGCAACGAACAAAGGTCTGGATAAAGTACCTGAAGTCAAAGAACAACTGGACATGGCGCGTTTGTCTATCCTCGCCAATTCCTACGTTAAGGACTACATGAAAACCGCCACTGTCAGCGATGAAGCGCTGAAAGCGGAATACGATAAATTCAAAACTACGGCCGGCGGCACAGAATTTAAAGCACGCCATATTCTGGTCGCCAGCGAAGAAGAAGCCAAAGACATCATCGCCAAAATCAAGAAAGACGTGAAAGCATTCGACGGTCTGGCAAAAGCAAAATCACAAGACCCTGGTTCCAAAGGCAAAGGCGGCGATCTGGGCTGGTTTAATCCACGCAGCATGGTGCCGGAATTCGGCGAAGCGGTCGCGAAACTGGAAAAAGGCAAGTTCACTGAAACACCAGTCAAATCCCAATTTGGTTACCACGTCATCATTCTCGATGACAGTCGCCCATTGGCAGTGCCTGCGCTGGACGATGTAAAAGCACCTCTGACTCAGCAATTGCAACAGCAAAATCTGAAAAAAACTTTTGATGATCTGAAAGCCAAAGCAAAAATTGAAATCACTGCTGTAGTGCCAGCCGCGCCAGCTTCCGCTGCGGCAGCCAGCCCAGCTGCGACACCAGCACCGGTTGCAGCGCCAGCAGAAGCAGCAAAGAAATAATTGCGACGCTCTGGTCAGCGATAAAAAAAACCGCCATTTTGGCGGTTTTTTTTATTCCTTTATATCGCAACAATGACAGTCTTATTTAGCTGACTTACGACGCGTGGTGCCACTGTCTTTATCGAACTTGGATGGACGGCGTTCGCCTGGTTTGGCGGATTTAAAACCCGGTTTGCCATGCGCTTTTTCAGCAACGCGACGATCGCCGCCGCCACGTTTCGGGCCGGATGGAAAATCCGCCGCAATGCCGCCGCTTGATGAGCCAACTGCGCTGATCCGTATTTGTTTACCGGCAACCCAGACATCCTTGAGTTGCTGCAATAATTCCTTCGGCATCCCATCCGGCAGATCGAGTGTGCTGTGATCGTCGAAAATAGCAATGCGACCGATGTATTTCGCTTCCAGCCCCGCTTCGTTGGCAATCGCACCGACGATATTCGCTGGCGTGACAGCATCAGCCTTGCCGACTTCGATACGATAAGTCTGCATAGGAATACTGACTTTTTCCTTGTCTTTTTTCGATTTAGCCGGACGTGGTTCGTCGTCTTCTTTGCTGGTAAAAGCACGATCAACCACCTGATTCAAACGGCTGCCGGGTGCGCTGTCAACGATACGCGGTGCGCGCTCAGCACGCGGTTCGTCACGAGTTTCAGCACGTGCAGGGCGCACGGCAGGTGCAGCGGCGGCACCCGTTTTTTCGGCACTGATACGCAAAGACTGACCAGCCACCCGTACCGATTTCAGATGATCAAGCATGTCTGCTGGCAAATTATCAGGCAGATCGAGGATGGTGTAATCGTCGTAAATATCAATGCGGCCGATGAATTTCGATTCAATATTGGCTTCGTTCGCAATCGCACCAACGATATTACCGGGCTTTACACCATGCTCATGGCCAACCGCGATGCGGTAGGTTTGCATGCCAGGTTCGGCAACGCGCGGGCTATGTTCGCGACGTGCACCACGGTCTTCGCGCTCAAATCTGTCGCCACGGTCGCCGCGTTCACCACGATCACGTGAAGGACGCTCACCGCGATCGCTGCGGGCAGGGCGTTCATCGCGCCAGCTGTCATCGTTTTTAACTTCACGACGATTTTTATCGAGCAGCAATGGTTCATCGCCGCGCGCCATTTTCGCCAATGCGGCTGCGATTTCGATGGCAGGAATATTGTGTTCCTGTTCGTAAGCTTCGATCAGCGAAGTGAATTCTTGCAAGCCATCCTGCGCCAATGTCGCAGTGATCTGATCTTTGAAGCGGGCAATACGGACATCGTTCACGGTCTGTATCGTTGGCAATTCGAGTGGCGATACCGGCTGGCGGGTCGCACGTTCTATCGCTTTCAGCAGATTTTTCTCACGCGGTGTGATGAACAATATCGCTTCACCGCTGCGACCAGCGCGGCCAGTACGACCAATACGGTGCGTATAGCTTTCAGGGTCATACGGCACGTCGTAGTTGATCACGTGGCTGATACGTTCAACGTCCAGACCACGCGCGGCAACGTCAGTCGCTACCAGAATATCGATCTTGCCATCTTTCAGTTGCTGGATCGTGCGTTCACGTTGCTGCTGATTGATATCGCCATTGATCGCGGCCACAGAAAAGCCTCTGGCATCAAGCTTAGCGGCGAGTTCTTCGGTACCGAGCTTGGTACGCGCAAAAATGATCATGCCGTCAAAGGTTTCAGCTTCGAGAATACGGGTTAAGGCATCCAGTTTATGCATGCCGGATACCAGCCAGTAACGCTGGCGGATATTGTCGGCGGTGCCGGTTTTAGCTGCAATCGTGACTTCGGCAGGCTTGTTCAGATAAGTCTGGGCAATGCGTTTGATGGCCGATGGCATCGTTGCCGAAAACAAGGCAGTCTGACGATTTTCCGGTGTTTCCTGCAGAATGCGTTCGACGTCATCGATAAAGCCCATACGCAGCATTTCATCGGCTTCATCAAGCACCAGCGTTTTGAGCGCAGATAAATCGAGTGAGCCTTTGTCGAGGTGATCAATCACGCGACCAGGCGTACCGACAACCACATGTACACCACGGCGCAGTGCCGACAATTGCGGACCATAGCTTTGCCCGCCGTAAATCGGCAACACGTGAAAACCGGGAATATGCCGCGCATAGGTCTGGAATGCTTCGGCAACCTGTATCGCCAGCTCGCGGGTCGGTGCCAGCACCAGTGCTTGCGGCGTGGTCTGACGAATATCGATACGCGACAGAATAGGCAAGGCAAATGAGGCCGTTTTACCGGTGCCGGTTTGCGCCTGACCGAGGACGTCGCGGTTATCCATCAGGTAAGGGATGGTCGCCGCCTGAATAGGTGACGGGGTTTCGTAGCCGACATCTTGTAAGGCGCGCAGCAAAGGCGCACTCAGTTGCAGATCGGAAAAAGAGATGGGGGAAGTAGATTCAGACATGCGATGCTCGCTTATTTCACTCATATCGCAGGATGCGACTAGATTTGGGGCGTAGTTTACCCTGTTGTCATCGTCTCAGGGAGAAACCACGGGGAATTTTGCACAATTTTTAAGCAAAGCGAAGATAAAAAGCTAAGCACTGATGACAGGCATGCAATGCCTCTGTTCTTTTCGGCAATGTCAGACCAGTTAGTGAGCGGTCTGACAGTCCGCTTGCTGATCTGACAGATCGCTTATTTCTCAGACAAACCGTATTTGCGCATCAACCTGTCTTGTGTGCCGTTCTCTTGCAAGCGATGCACTATCCGATTGATCTGCTCTATCTTCCACGGCGATTTCAGCGACAAAGCACATTGGGTATACACGACTGAAAATGGGGTTTTCGACACGCTGTACAAAGCATGCTTGTCGGGGAATTTTTTGAAATAACCGGCAATTTCAGACTCCGAGGTAATCAGTGCATCGGCACCACCGAGCGCGAGTAAACGAAACATACTCGGCACATCGGTCATATCAACGCGGGTTGTCCGGCCAGCAGCCAGATCCGGTGCAATAGCAGGATAGTGATAACCGATCTGCGTCGCGATTTTTTTACCCTGTAAATCGTCAGGAAACTCATTTGGCACGACCGTTTCCTTGCGGACCACCACACGTTCTGTCTGCGGCAGATTGGGAATAGTCCATGCAAAATCGGTCGGCTGATCCACCCATTGCGGGCTGTGATAACAGACCAGATCAGCTTCACCGCTGACGACAGCAGGCTCAATCCGGCGACGGGAATATGGCAGATAAACCGGCTTCGCATCCAGCCCTCTGGCGATCGCATCGGTGTAATCTTTCAACAGGCCACCGACCAGTTGATGCCGTTGATCAAAGATGATCAGCGGATCACTCAGGGTCTCAAAACCCGCAATTTTGAGTTGATCCTGTGCCTGCACTTGCGATGCGACACTCAGAGTCACTGCCAAACATGCCACCTGAAAAACACAACGGCCAAGGTTTGCTGCCGCTGGTAGTACTTTTGTTGTTACGACTCGTGTCACTGCATCTGCTTTCTGTCTGTTCTGATCTCACGGTGTTTTCCCGTAGCCACGCAAGCCTTGCAAGCCACCGGTATGCACCGCCACCACCTTACTTTCCGGAGCGATTTGCCCGCTCAGCCACAACTGGCGCAGGGCAAACAACATTTTTCCGGTGTACACCGGCTCCAGCAATATCCCGGTATCTTCGAAAAAATTCTCGCAAAACGCGCTGAGCTCCGCGCTTACTTTAGCGTATCCACCGTGATGGAAGGTAGTTAACAATTGATAATTCTGATGTGTGGGGTAGCCTGCGGCTGCCAATAAGCGGGCAACTTCGGCATGCAGATAATCCGCATTTTTAAATGCAGCCACCCCGATCACTCTGCCCTGCCCGCGCAATCCGGCCAGCACGCCCGCCATCGTTGCGCCTGTGCCGCAAGCCATTACCATCAGATCCGGCGTAAATTCCAACTCGCTGACGAGCTCGGCAACACCATGTAATGCGGTCACCGCACTGCCGCCTTCGGGCAGCCAGACATGCTGCGCGCTGCTGTCAGGCAGATGCTGGCGCCACGCCTCAGTATCGTCCCGCAAAGCGCGATACGCCTCGCGCGAAACAAAGCGAATTTGCATTCCCAGCGCGCGGCAATCGTCCAGCATCGCACTGTTCATGCCTTCCGCAGCGCGCACCAGCGCCGTCGCCGGAAACCCGGCAATCGCCGCAGCATGTGCCAGCGCATGCAAATGATTCGACCATAAACCACCCATGCTGACCAGATGCACCGGTTGGCCCGCCAGTGCCTGCAAAGGATATTTCAGCTTACGGAATTTATTGCCCGATACGTGCGGATGCAGCAGATCGTCGCGCTTGATCCACAAATTCATGTGCGGAAACAAGCTGCTGCGTATTGGTTGGCAAGGAGAAAAAGGAGCAGAAAACACAATATTGTTTTTATTGCCTGATGGTAAAGTATTATATTGTCAGGACTGACGTAAAATGATTTCAGCCAGATGTGGTGATGAAGGCATACGCATAGTAAAACGCCAGCCCCAAACCCTATTGTATCGCCCGTTGCCAGCACCCGGGATGACTTATGTCACGGCGATCATCCGGCGCGCTGGCCGCACTGAATTATTCAATGAAGTTGGAGAGTACATGCCTGCAGACGGAGATCAGCCACTGGTGAACGCCAGACAACAGCTGACACAGTTAATCAAACAAATTAAAGAAAACGGCAAGCAAGACAATCTGCTGCCCACGCTGCAAACCGTCTTAACGCAGTTAGAAAGTCTGACGAAACACGACCAACTGACCGGCGCACTCAACCGCCGTACTTTACTGAGCATGCTGGAGAGTGAATTAGCGCGCTCATATCGTACCGGCCACACTTTTTCATTTGCCGTCATCAGTGTCGATCATCTCGAAAAAATTCTTGAACAACACGGGCAGGCCGTTGCCCGTCAGGTCTTGCAAATGGTTGCCAAAGAAGCGCTGAACATGCTGCGCACGCTTGATTCTTTCGGTCGCGTTGCCGCCAATGAATTTGCAATTGTGATGCCGACCACCTGGCTGGATCAAAGTCTGAAAGCCATCGCCCGCCTCAAAAAACGCGTCGCGGCCTGCGACTGGAATGCCGTCGCCCCCGGCCTGCAGGTGACATTCTCAACCGGCCTGACAACCAACGCCATCAAAGACACCGCAGACATCATGCTGGCGCGCGCCACCTCGGCCTTACACACAGCCAAAGCTAAAGGTGCCGACAGCATCGCAGAAGCCGAATTACCGTTGCCAGAATATCTGCCGGAAGAGGATGAGTGAGGACGATGCAAAGCAGCAAGCCTTATCATCCATATCGAGTAAGAATGATGAAAGCGTCTCCTTCGACGATGTCTAATCTGGGCTATCTGGATAGAAAAATTAGATCTCAAAATACGTTAGGACAGGGTATTTTTAAGTGGCCTTACGTTTGACGTCAGGTAGTAGTTAGCGGCAGAGGAAATCGTTCGTTCGGAGTATTAGAAGCTCACTACTCGGTATTGAAACTTGGTATCGGGAAAGCCACAGTCTTTACGCATAGCCTCTATCACTGATGTGTAGGCGATTTGCAGCTCCTGCTCAGCAATAGACCCACGTGAGGTAGTGTTTTTACGAATTAGATCAAGCAAGTGACCTAGCGAATTCATAACATCATCAGTGGCCCAAAGCGTAGCTTCATCGTATGCTTCTAGGAATTTTTTTTGGTCATCAAAGCTTGTATGCGTTCTTACACTTAGAAATACCCTAAGCGATACAGAAAGTTTTGCATATATGTTTCGCCTCCTAACCAATAGCTCTTGCTCTCGGGCACCGGTAAGCCGCTCAGTCTCTAGGATGCGAGCCGCCCATACTCCCCCAAGCCATTTTGCGAGGGCAAAAACAATAATAGCGCCACCACCAAAAGCTAAGAGAATAGAACCAAAAATTGAAAACAAATCGGGAAAGCTCATGGTCATGAAATTAAAAGGCTAACTTGCTTTAAAGTGATAAATCGAAGTTAACATATTTATGCAAAAAATGATAACAAGATTTAAACTTTCTTAAAAGGCTGATGCACTTTAGTTCTGACTTCACGCGATTTCTACAACGAAAGTAGCCAAATGTAAAAGTCTCAGGTATAGATAACAGCGTATGTCGCGACCGCCTGACATCAAAACTAATCGAGTATTTTCACTGCTGTTCGCGGAACTTCTTACAGGTATCGCGCACTAAGTCTGCAGCCAGTTAAGCTGGTCTGACAGTTGCACTTACCTTGTTCATGCCTCAGCCCATTCAGGATTCTCAATGAAACTCTCTCCCCTGCTGGCCAGTCTGTTGGCCGCATTTGTATTGACCGGTGCGGCGTTGCCGGTGTCTGCTGCGCAGCAATCCGTCGTCAGTCTGGACAACCGCGCCGATGCGATGAGGCAGCATGCCGACTATATTCGCGAGCATTACAGCAAATTTGAATACCGGATTCCGGTGCGCGACGGTAAAGCCTTGTTCACGTCGGTGTATGTGCCTAACGATGCGAGTGTGAAAAAAACCTATCCGATTTTGCTGGTGCGCACGCCGTATTCTGTCGCTCCGTATGGCGCAGATAATTACAAAACTGCTCTGGGGCCAACCGCCGAGTACGACAAAGAGGGTTTCATTTTTGTGTTTCAGGATGTGCGCGGCACGAATATGTCGGAGGGCGAATTCGTCAATATGCGACCGCATCTGGATGTGAAAAAGACGTCGGCAGATATTGATGAAAGCAGCGACACCTATGACAGCATAGACTGGCTGGTAAAGCATGTGCCGCACAATAACGGCAAGGTCGGTCAGTGGGGCATTTCGTATCCGGGCTTTTACACTTCAGCTGGCGCGATTGATTCCCATCCGGCACTGAAGGCGATTTCACCGCAGGCACCGATTGCGGATTGGTTCCGTGGCGATGATATGCACAGAAACGGCGCGTTTAATCTGCAGATGGCCTTCGGCTTCTTTAACAGCTTTGGTCAGCCGCGCCCGCAACCGACCGATAAGCGCAACTGGAAAGAATTCAATTACGGCACACCTGACGGTTATCAGTTTTTTCTGGAACTCGGTTCGGTTGCGAATGCAAACGACAAATATTTTAAAAACGGGATTCCGTTCTGGAATGAGATCGTCGCCCATCCGGATTACGATCAGTTCTGGCAAAGCCGCAATCTGCTGCCACATCTGAAAAATATTAAAGCCGCGGTGCTGACGGTTGGTGGCTGGTATGACACCGAAGATTTATACGGCCCGCTGCAAACCTATCGCGCGATAGAAAAGCAAAATCCGGGCATACAAAATACGCTGGTGATCGGCCCGTGGACACACGGCGGCTGGACGCGCAGTGATGGAGATAAAGTTGGCGACGCGAATTTCGGTTTCAAGACGGTACGCAATTATCAGCCAGTCGAGCTCGCGTTCTTTAAACACCATCTGAAAGGCGGCGAGAATCCTGCGTTGCCGGAAGCCTGGATGTTTGAAACCGGTGCGAATCGCTGGCGTGGTTTCGATGCCTGGCCGCCGAAAGAAAGCAAAGAACAGGCTTTGTATTTCCATGCGAACGGCAAACTGAGTTTCACAGCGCCAGCAGCAAACGAGAGCGGCTTTGATGAATACATCAGCGATCCGGCCAAGCCAGTGCCGTATACAACCGAGATTCTGAACGGCTGGAGCAAACAATATATCGCTGCCGATCAGCGTTTTGCCAGCCGCCGCCCGGATGTGCTGACCTGGCAAACCGAGGTGCTGGATAAAGACGTGACGCTGGCGGGGCCTCTGAATGCTGATTTATTTGTCAGCGTCACTGGCTCCGATGCCGATTTTGTGGTCAAGCTGATCGACGTGTCGCCGGCCGATGCGAAAGACGGGCCAATCCTTCGCGGCAATCAGCAAACGCTGGTACGCGGCGAACCTTTCCGCGCGCGCTTCCGCGATGGCTTTGAAACGCCGAAAGCCTTCACACCAAATGCCGTGACGAAGGTGGCATTCAATATCAACGATGTGCTGCATACGTTTCAGCGCGGTCACCGCATCATGGTGCAGGTGCAGTCGAGCTGGTTCCCGTTCATCGATCGCAATCCGCAAACCTTTGTGCCGAATATTTACGCGGCCAAAGACAGCGATTTTGTTAAGGCCACGCATCGCGTTTATCACAGCAGCAATCAGGCGAGTGCGCTGCGGGTGAAGGTCTTGCCAGCGCTCGGCGAGTGATACAGGCAGCGACACTGAGCGAAATATTCAGCAATACGCGTAGCAATAGTAGCGATAAAAAAAGCCCGGAATTTCCGGGCTTTTTTGCACTTTCGGGGGAGTATGTGTCAAAAAATGCTTAATGTCCTTATAAACAAAGGGCTTTAAAACATACTCCCCCCAGTATATTTTCGTGTTTTTGAGGCATTTTCAAGAGCTTTTAGGCGCAAACACCACCAGCCAGGTCGCCAGCACCACGCCTGCGCAGCCGATCAATGTGCTCATGGTGATTGCTTCGTGCAAAAATAAATGTCCCCACAACAAGGCAAACAAGGGAATCAGAAACGTCACCGTCAGCGCTTTGGTCGGCCCGACATCCGTCATCAGGCGGAAGTAAATCAGATACGCAACGGCACTGCATAACAGCGCCAGCGCCGCGCCGAGCAGCAGAATCTGGCTGGTGATTTCGCCCTGTACCGGCGCCAGCGGCAGAAACGGCAGCAACACGAAAGCGGCACCGACTTGCGAGCCTGTCGCCATCTGCATGGAATTCATCGCGCCGGATACTTTTTTGGAATAGATGCCCGCCAGCGCATAACAGATCGTCGCGCCAACACAAGCCAGCACACCGAGCAGCAAATCACTGGTGAAAGCGACCGGCCCCAGACGCACCAAAAAGCCGACGCCGACCACGCCGCACAACATGCCCAGCATTTTGCGGCCGGTGAAACGTTCACTCAAAAAAATCGCGCCCATCACTGCGCCCCATAAGGGGCTGGTGGCATTCACAATCGCAGAATAACCAGCAGGCATGCGCATCGCGGCAAACGAATACAAGGCAAAAGGCAGCGCTGAATTCACCAGACCCAGCAGCAGATATTGCCGCCAGTGACGCCGGAGATCGACAGGCTTTTGCGTTGCCAGCATCAATAAAGTGAGAGCCAAGCCAGCCAGACCAACACGGATTTCTGCGGTCCACAAGGCACCCAGAACGGGTGCCAGCACCCGCATGAACAGAAACGAAGCACCCCAGATCGCAGCCAGCGATAAAAGGCGAAGAAGATCAACACTGCGCATGCGCTTTTCCGTATCAGTGAAAAGCGCTCAGCTTAACAAATTAGCGTCAGCACCGCTGGCTATTTCCGGTCATCACATGCCGACGCGGTGCCAGCGTTCGTCGTCGAATCGGTATTTAATCGGTGTCTACATCGGCTTAAAGCGCCACGCATAGGCCTGACTGACTTTGAGTTTTTCGGGGCTGCCGTGCAGCTCGACCAGATAACGCCCCATGTCGTCACGCTGCGCGCGTGCAATCGCATCGGCGCGCACCACCGTGCCGCGATGGATCTGCCAAAAGATATCGGGATCAAGCCCTTCCATCAATTCTTTCAGCGGTTTGCGCACATGCGCTTCGTCATGCCCGCACACGACGCGGGTATATTTTTCATCGGAACTGAAAAACAGAATTTTTTCTATCGGGAACATCTTGATCGTATCGCCGACGCTGGCACTGATCCAGCGTATGCGCTCAGCCGCATTGCCACGGATGCGTTTATCGAGTTCCGACATCAGCTGGCTCAGATCGGGTGCCGCCTGTTTGCTGGCAAGACGTGCTTTCAGACGCGCAATTGCTTCCGCCAAACGCGCCTGCGCCACTGGCTTCAACAGATAATCGATCGCACCGGCGGCAAACGCATCCAGCGCATGGTTATCGTAAGCGGTGGTGAACACCGCATGACAACGCCCTTTGACGGCATTTGCGACATCCAGCCCCGACATGCCGGGCATGCGAATATCCAGAAATGCGATGTCGGGTTGATGAGTATAAATTGCATCGAGCGCATCAGCGCCATGCTCGCACTCGGCGATAATCTGCAGTTCCGGCCACAACTCATTTAGCATGCGGTGCAATTCTTTACGCGGTAAATCTTCATCTTCAGCGATGATGGCGGTGATCATGCAGCCTCCGTCTGTTTTTCTAAAGGAATCGTGATGATGGCAGCAACCCCGCCCTCGGGACGGGCTTTCAACAGCAGGCTGGCGCGGTCGCCGTACATCGCTGCCAGCCGCTGATGGATATTCGCCAGACCAATGCCTGAGCCGCTGTTGTGACCGCCGAAACCGACGCCATCGTCTTCGACGCGCATTTCCAGCATGCGCGGCTCTGGAGTTTCTTGCGTTTCTTGTGTTTCGATGACACGCACTGTCACGGCGATGTGCGCCGCGCCGACCTTCGGTTCTATGCCGTGTTTGATTGCGTTCTCGACTAAAGAAATCAGCATCAGCGGCGGCACTGAGGCGTCAGCAATCTGTGACTCGACACTGAAACTCAGGCGTGGAATGCGCGCCTGCATCAGGCTCAGATACGCATGCACTGCGTCAAGTTGTTTGCTTAAACGTGACTGCACCGAGCCGCCGTCGTCGCGCATCTGCGGTATGGTCGCGCGCAGATAATCGACCAGATGATCGACAATCGCCACAGCCCGCACTGGCTCAGTACTGATCGCCGAACGCACACCGGCCAATGTATTAAACAGAAAATGCGGTTCCACCTGCGCGGCCAATACCGACAAGCGTAATTCGGTTTCTCTTTGCATCGCCTGCGCCTGTTCTGATGCGCGCTTACTCTGTGCGACTTTCAACATATTGCGCTGGCGAGAAAACAGCCAGAGATCGTAACCTCCGCTGAGGTAAATACAGACGGAAGACAATACCAAACCGATATAAAAACCTTTCCAGAAATCCGCGCCTGACATATCAGGAGAATGTGGTGCGCGGTTTTGTTTGCCATCCTGAAAGCCCTGCTCAAATCCGGCTTTGAATTCAGATAACCAGTTTTCCGCAGGCGTGGCCGCGGTTGTTTTTGCAGGATCCGGCGAACCAGAATAATGCAATTTCAGCGCGGTCAGCATCGGTGCCTCGTAATGCAATAATTGCTGTGTCGCCTGCCTCGCTGCAAAAAATAGCAATAGACTGCACAATAATCCGGCACATAAGACCGTGATCAGACAACGCCATTCTTTTTTTTCTGCGTAGCCGCGTTGTCGCACCCAGACCGCCAGCGCAGCACCACCAAGATGCATCGTGGTACCGGCAAGAGACAGCGGTATCCAGACGACAAAGAAGGTACGCCAGTCGGCACCGCGCGCAGCATCGATCAGAAAAATCAACAGCAGCGCGGGAATCAGCGTACCCATCCAGGCGCGTGCGCGATAGCGATACCAGGTGCGTGAAAACACCGGATAATTGCGCGCACGGGTCAGCCAGGATTCGCTTCTGGCTGAAACTTCCGGTGGCAATATTTCTTCATTTACCGATGGCAGCATATCGATTGCAGATGTGGCTGACATGATCTTCCCTTTCACAGACGAAGGCAGTCTACGCGGACGTCATCGCATTGCGTGAGCATGCGACGAATGCAGATCAGGGCGGATAAAACAGGTGTCGTACCGGATGAAACGATTCACGCGGATTCAGGCCGATTCAGCGCCACCGTTGCTGGCGGCTTCTGCATTCGCACGCTGTTGTTTGGCAATGCGGACGATGGTGTTGCGGATAGAAGTCAGAACCGCGACGGAGTTGAAAGGTTTCACGATAAAACCATGCACACCGCGCTGCTGCGCATCCTGAATCAACCCCGCGTTAATTCCGGACGACACCAGAAACAGCAGCGACTTTGGCAGCTCGGTGCGTAGCTGGGTGATGATGGCCCATCCAGCTTCATTTGTTTCGCCAAGATCGATGCAAACAATTTGCGGTCTGAGCCGGATCACGCGTGCAAGGCTGGCTGGTGCGAGGTTAGCGTCAGCAATCACTTCATGGCCGCCGTTATTGAGTACGGAAGTCAGTAAATTGCGGGCAATCGCATTCGCGTCCAGAATAACGGCTTTAAGCATAGAAAACCTGACAAGATAAAAGCAATTTGCATCTTAATGCAAAACTTTAATGTAAAACATTAAGTAAGAGGAAAAAGGCGGAAAAAGCCACATCCGGCGATGCGGGTGCCGTGCAATCCACGCATCATCAGGCACCCTCTTTCGCAGATATTCAGTCCTTCTCTCCGGCTTCGCCTTTCGCATTTTTTACATAGGTTTCCAGCCAGCGATCCTGTTCCCACAACATGTGCAGCACAGATTCCCGCGCGCGGTAGCTGTGACTCTCATTCGGCAACATCACCAGACGCGTCACCGCACCCAGACCTTGCAAAGCCTGATACATACGTTCACTTTGGATAGGGAAAGTGCCGGGGTTGTTGTCTTGTTCACCGTGAATAAAGAGTATCGGGTCTTTGATCTGGTTGGCGAAATTGAACGGTGACATTTCCTGATACGTCTTGCGCGCCTGCCAGAAATTGCGCTCTTCTGACTGAAAACCAAACGGCGTCAGGGTGCGATTGTAGGCACCGGAACGGGCAATACCGGCGCGGAACAAACGCGTGTGCGTCAGCAGATTAGCCGTCATGAACGCACCATAGCTGTGACCACCGATCGCGATCCGGTTGCGGTCGGCAACACCGAGTCGCACGACTTCATCGATCGCGGCTTCGGCACTCATTTTCAGCTGTTCAAGGTAAGTGTCATTCGGCTCTTTCTTGCCTTCACCGATAATCGGCATGGTCGGGCCATCCAGCACGGTGTAACCACGCGCCAGCATGACTTGCGGGCCGTTATAGGAAATCCGGTTGAATTTATACGGCGAACCGTTCACCTGACCTGCGGCCTCCGCCGTTTTAAATTCACGCGGATAAGCCCACATAATCATGGGGCGCGGACCATCGCGTTTCGGGTCATAGCCTGGCGGCAAATACAGGGTTGCGGTCAGATCAACGCCATCTTCGCGTTCATAGCGCAGTTGCTGCTTTTTAACTCCTTTGAATTGTGGCAAAGGATGCGGAAACTGGGTCAGCGCCCGTGCGGCCTCATTGTGTGCCAGATCGCGGACAAAATAATTAGGGCGTTCCTCGTTCGATTCGCGGCTGGTGACGATGCTGGTGCCTTTATCGTTCAACAAACCAAGCACTTCTTCGTAATACGGCGCCTGCGAGCGGAACATGCGCACCGCTTGCTTGCTGGTCAGATCAAACCGATCCAGAAACGGGCGATCTCCATCCGGGCTGGCACCATTGCCGGTCATGAAAATCGACTTGCCATCCGGTGCCACGCGCAGCACCGCGCGGCCGTACTGATTTTGCGTCATCACGGGCTGCCCCGGATGGGCATACTGGTCTTCTGATTTACGGGCAAACAAGAGTTCGGGTTTGCTGTCGGCGACGCCGGGACGAATACGCCAAATGCGGGTGTCACGGGTTTTCCACCAGCTTTCTGTCACCAGCGCCAGCCCGTCATTGCCCCATTGAACATTATTGAAGCGCCATGCCAGATCCATCAATTTTTGTGGCGGCGCATCAAACGGTGCTGCTTGTTGCATCAAAACATCATGTACTTTGACGGGCGCTTCAGGATCGCCACCGGCCTGTGCTTCTAACCAATACAAAGTGGCGGGTTTATCGTTGCGCCAGGCAAAGTCACGCGGCCCGGCCTGTACCGCGTCATTCCCGGTGGGCAAGCGCTCACGCATAGGACGTTCTGCGATGGTTTTCACTTTCTTGCCATTCTCATCCCACAATTCGATCAGTTGCGGAAAACGATCCACGGGCAGCATCGTTGAATAAGGGCGGCGTAATTGTGTGGTCAGAATCAGATTGCCATCGGGCGAAGCCTGCGCTTTGGTCAGTGTCATGACCGGGCCGATGCGACGCACGTCGCCGCTGAGGTTAACAAATGCCAGTTGCGTCTGTAACTGCCAATCCAGCATATCAGCGTCCGCTGCTGTTTTCAGCATGTCCGGATAAGTGCGGTTTTGCGTCAGCTTGCCGCCTTTGCTTTCCAGCATATTTGGCCCCAGCGGCTTTTGCGTCAGGTTCGGTGCGGGTTTCTGACGTGCGGGCAACAAACGCACCAGCAATTGCTCAGAACCATTGCTCCAGGCGAATCCGGCACTGGCGACGGCATTTAACTTTTCGTCCATCAGTCTTTGCGCATGGGCTTTCTTCACGTCCAGCAACCACAGTTCCACGCCGTCATCAGTCCAGCGACTGAAGGCCAGCCATTTTTCATCCGGTGACCACAGTGTTTCAGCAATCCGCGGCTTCGCTGGCAAACCACTGACGTCGCGGATTTTTCCGCTTGCCACGTCCAGCAAGCTCAGGCTGTTACCAAAATCAAAATGACTGGCAGCATGAGTACGTGGATTAATACGCAAACCGGCCAGTTTGAGTTCTGGCTGCGCGACTTCGGCAATACTCGGCAAACCCGGCAAGCTGACCAGCAATGCAGTTTTACGCTGCGGCCCAAGTTTAAACAGCGGCCCACGCGGTGCATCGACGATTGCCTGCAATTCTGCCGGCGGCAAACGATAACTGCCTTCTGCGGTAGCGGCAGGAGGCACTGCGCTTGAGGTGGCAAGTGCCGGGATGTGGATGCCAGACAACAGTGTCACAGCACCTGCAATGATCACCGTGGAAGGAAGTCGGGAAGAAAAAAACATCATTCGTATATTCACTATGTTAAAAAGCCGCACCAAAACGAGCGGCATCGCCTGCATTTTTATGAGAAATGTGCATCAGGATCGCACAAAATGGCGTGCTGGCAAACCCGCCATTCTCAGAACGACGTCCCGGATGTCTCCCGGATGGTGTCGCAAAGGCTTATCCACACTCATTCGCCTACGGTGGCACAACATTTGCTGCGACGCACAATATGTCTTTTTATATGAGTTTTTCATCGTGGTAAGCTACGCGCCGAATTGATTCAATTCAAATCATTCTTGCCTCAGGCTTGAAAATTTATTTGCTGGCGAATCATCATCCAATTAAACCAACAACGGAGAGCAATTTGAACAAAATTCAAAATCCAGGGGTGAACACTATCCTGGGACACCCCGATAGCTTATTTGTTTTGTTTTTCACAGAAATGTGGGAACGATTTTCTTATTATGGCATGCGCGCATTGCTGGTCTTGTTTCTGGTCACAGAAACAGCCAAAGGCGGCTGGGGCTGGACCCGCGCAGACGCCACCAATCTGTACGGCTGGTACACCGGTCTGGTGTATCTGACACCGATACTCGGCGGCTATATCGCGGATAAATTCCTCGGCAGCCGTCGCTCGGTTGTTCTGGGTGGTTTCATCATCGCTGCCGGTCATGCATCACTGCTGTTTGATACACCAACGATGTTCTATGTCGGTCTGTCACTGGTCGTTGCCGGTACAGGTTTGTTTAAACCGAATATTTCGGCAATCGTCGGTCAGCTTTACACCAAAGATAATGAAAGTGGTCGTGACGGTGGCTACACCCTGTTTTACATGGGTGTGAATGCAGGTGCGTTTTTCGGAATTTCACTTTGCGGCTATATCGGTGAAAAAATCTCCTGGCCACTCGGCTTTGGTCTGGCTGGCGCCTTCATGATCCTCGGTGCGATTCAGTTTTACTTCGGTCAGGGTATTTTCGGTGAGATCGGTTTGCCAAAAGCGCAACGATCTGCGACCGTCGCACCGGTAGAAGAGGCTGCGCCACATATCGTTGCTGATCGCCTGAAAGCAATTTGTGTATTTTCTTTCTTCACGATTTTCTTCTGGTTCGCCTTTGAGCAAGCTGGCGGTTCAATGACAATTTTTGCCGCAGACTACACTGACCGCACGCTGGTTGGCACCAGCGGCTTTGCGTTCAAAATCATTAATTCCCTGATGACAGTCATACCAACGGCGATCTTGTCGTGGTTGCTGATCAAACTGTTTATCGGTACCGCAAAGCGCTATTTGTTGTCGAATCTATTGCTGGTCTTGTGTATTGGTCTGATCTGGGCACTCGTGATCTGGATGCTCGGTCGTGAATTCTCTATGGAAAACTCCAGCGTACCTGCCACTTGGTTCAATGTTCTGAACTCTTTTTTCCTGGTGATTCTGGCGCCGATGTTTACCAAAATGTGGGATAAATACTGGAACCCCAGCGGCCCGATCAAATTTGGCACTGGTCTGATTTTGCTGGGTCTGGGTTTCGCGGCCTTGTCTTATGGCGCATCCAGCATTCCTGCAGGCGCGAAAACCGCTTCCGTCAGCATGATTTTCCTGATCGCCGCTTACTTTTTCCACACGATGGGCGAGCTGTGTATTTCACCGGTCGGCTTGTCGTACATCAGTAAGCTCGCGCCACCACGCCTGCTAGGTTTGATGTTTGGCGTCTGGTTCCTGAACACGGCGATTGCGAACAAAATTGCCGGCTCTACTGGCAGCTATATCGACCGTATCTCAGAAACCTATTCCTTATCCACGTT
The DNA here is from genome assembly GCF_014284215.1 of Undibacterium sp. FT79W. NCBI lineage: Bacteria > Pseudomonadati > Pseudomonadota > Betaproteobacteria > Burkholderiales > Oxalobacteraceae > Undibacterium > Undibacterium sp. FT79W. Next base: position 292,463 of record NZ_JACOGB010000003.1, read on the forward strand.
CTTCCTGATCTTCACTATCATTCCTATCGGTGCAGGTCTGGTGCTGATGACGCTGAATAAATGGATGGAAAAGAAAATGCACGGTATTCACTAATCAAGAGTATCCGGCCCAACAAAAATCCCCGCCAAAAGCGGGGATTTTTTTTTAACTATTTCCGACAAATTCCGTTGGAATTCTGCTTCAGACTTGTTATGAGCGTTCGATTGCCAGCGCCACGCCCATACCACCACCGATACACAAACTCGCCAGACCTTTTTTAGCATCACGACGTATCATTTCGTGAATCAGGCTGACCAGAATACGGCAACCGGAAGCACCGATAGGGTGACCAATCGCAATCGCACCACCATTCACGTTGATCTTGCTGGTGTCCCAGCCCATTTCTTTATTCACGCCGATGGCTTGTGCCGCAAAGGCTTCATTAATTTCCATTAAATCCAGATCAGCATGAGTCCAGCCCGCTTTTTTCAAGCAGAGCTGTGCTGCAGGCACCGGCCCCATGCCCATGACGGATGGGTCTACGCCTGCCGACGAATACGCTTTGATCCGCGCAAGCACTGGTAATCCCAGCTCTTCCGCTTTCTTTGCCGACATCATGATCACTGCGGCTGCGCCATCGTTCAGACCGGATGCATTACCTGCGGTGACGGTACCGTTTTTGTCGAAGGCCGGGCGCAATGCTGACAAGGATTCCAGGGTTGCGCCATGTTTGATGAATTCGTCGGTATCAAAGACGACCGTGCCTTTTTTCGACACGATTTCTACCGGAATGATTTCATCTTTGAACTTGCCGGCTTTTTGTGCCGCTTCCGCTTTGTTTTGTGAGGCAAGTGCAAATACGTCCTGCTCTTCACGACTGATGCTGTATTTCTTAGCGACGTTTTCGGCGGTAATGCCCATGTGGTATTGGTTGTACACATCCCATAAACCATCCACGATCATGGTATCGACCAGTTTGGTGTCACCCATACGGAAGCCATCGCGCGAGCCATTCAGTACATGTGGCGAAGCGCTCATATTTTCCTGACCGCCAGCGATGATAATGTCAGCGTCACCGACTTTAATGGCCTGCGCCGCCAGATGCGTTGCTTTCAAACCGCTGCCACAGACTTTATTGATCGTCATCGCTGGTACCATCACTGGCAAACCCGCTTTGATGACGGCCTGGCGCGCCGCATTCTGCCCGACACCTGCCGTCAACACCTGACCGAGCAAGACTTCGTTGATCTGGTCGCCGCTCAGACCCGTTTTGGCGAGCAGGCCTTTAATCACAATCGCACCCAATTCGGCGGCTGGGATTTTAGCCAGGGAACCACCAAATTTACCTACCGCTGTACGTCCAGCAGCAACAATGACGACGTCTTGCATGTTGAATCTCCTGTTATAAAAAAAGATGCGTCAGACAAAAATGCATAATCTGTCTGATACGGTAGCGGTCAGATTACACCAGCTTGCCGGTTGATGTTCATCCTGCTGAAATTTTGAGCAAAAAAAAGCTCCCGATTGAAGGGAGCTTTTTGGTTCAGGCGAAGTTCATATCGAACTTGTCCTTGCTTTACTTAAGTAACTTAAGTTGCTTATTTTTTCTTTGGCGTCGCTTTTTCAGCAGCTTGAGTGAACTGTTGTGTTGCTTTTGCCAGATTTTCTTCCAGCGTTTCTACCGCTTGCTTGGTCGTTTTGGACAATTGCTCGTAACCGGCGTTGATGTTACCAACGACAGATTTTAACGCTGTCACGGCTTGTTCGGAGCCAGCTGGTGCATTTTTGGTGACTTCATCGATCAGGGAAATCACTTTAGTATTTGTTTCAGCAATATGCGCTTCCACTGCTTTTGTGAACTCTTGCTGAGTAGCAGAAGTGATGCTGGCCAGATGACGACCATATGCCAGTGCTTTTTCTGCAGTTGGCTGTGCTTGTGCTGTCGTCAGCGTGAAAAATTCCTGAGGATCTTTTGCGCTCAACAGTTGTTTCGCAGCCGCAGTACCTTCTTCGATACTGGCTTTGGCAGCGTTCACGTTCAGGGCGAACAATTGCTCCAGACCTTCAAACGCTTTTTTGTTCAATGCAGTCAGGGAAGCAAACTGCGCTTCGAGGTTAGCTTTAGTTGCAGCAATAAATTGTTCTGGTGATGTAGACATGGCATTCTCCGTTAAAGGGGATTAATAATCGGCAGCGCCTTCCACAACTTCTTTAAATGGTGCACCGCAACAAGTTCAATTCTACACGGCATATTTCGTACGTCAAGCTTTTTTTGTGCATCGCAACAAAATGATGTAAATGATATCACTCTAAAAATACAAACCCCAATATCCATCAGGTTTTCCAGCCTATTCCGGGCTGAGACTCAGGTAAATAGCGGGGATTGATGCCGAGATTTATCTGCCTCAAATTGCAGCAAGGCCTGCTTATTTTTTAAGCCGCCGGCATAGCCAGTCAGCGCACCGTTCGCTGCGATCACCCGGTGACAAGGAACAATAATCGACAAGGGATTGCGTCCGTTGGCTGCGCCAACCGCCCGCACCGCCGACAGCTTGTCGATGCTGGCGGCAAGAGCGCCGTAACTGCACGTCTGACCGAAAGGTATCTGCTGCAACGCCCGCCATACGCTTTGCTGAAATGGCGTGCCCGATGACATGTCGAGAGGAAGATCAAAATGCTGGCGCTGACCGGCAAAGTATTCTTGCAGTTGTTGTGTCGCCAGTTGTAATACCGCATGTTCCGGTACGAGTTGCCATCCCTGTATGCCTTTGAAATGCCGGTGCTGTTCAAAGTAAACGCCGCTCAATCCCATGTCACTCGCAGCCAGACAAAGCACGCCGAGCGGGCTGCTAAATTCTGTATATTTTTTCATCGCTACACCTTATTTTTCTGTACTGCTTTGCTTGCCGCATTGTGCGCACTAAGGCTGTCCGTCGTGTTAAGCGACTGCCACAGCAACATGGCGGCATAGGCGCGCCACGGTGACCACGCTTGTGCCTGCAACAGCAACTGCTTTTCTGTCCAGCGCGTTGGTGCGGGCGACGCTGCCTGTCCTGATAATTGTGCCGCTGCCTTTTGCAAACCGAGATCACCGGCAGGAAAAGCATCTGGAAAACGCAGCGCACGCATCGCGATATATTGCGCCGTCCATTCACCGATACCGCGCACACTTTTCATGTTGTCCAGCATCGTCGCCTGAGTGCTATCCGGCAAGCGTTCAAAGCCGCCCGCCAGCGCGAAGCGGGCGACATTCTGCAAGGTCTGGGCGCGTGTCGCCGGAATCCCTATTCCCGCCAATTCATTGATGGGCAGCCCGATAATCGTTTCCGGTGTCGGAAAATGACGCGTAATCGCCGCCAACGGCGTATCTACCAGATCACCAAAGCGCTGCACCAGACGACCGGCAACGGTCGTTGCACCAGCTACGCTGACCTGTTGCCCCAGCACCGCACGGATCGCCAGTTCAAAGCTGTCAAAAGCGCCCGGTACACGCAAACCCGGCGTTGCCTGAATCTGCGCTGCTAACAAGGCATCTTGTTGCAAGTGGCTTTGAATAAACGCGGGATTCGCTTCCAGATCAAATTGCTGCCGCACTCTCGCCAGCACCGGCATCAATACCGGCGTCAGTTGTGGCGCGAGTTGCAGCAATAACTGATTTTTCTGCGGTAAATGGCTGACTTTCAACCAGCCTGAGATCCCTTGTATACGCACGCTGCGCACATAGGCGGCCAGATCACCGTCCTGACCTTCCTGAATCACGGCTTCCAGCCCTGGCATCGCACGTCCGCGTAAATAGCCGATTACCGCGTCCCACGCATACGGCGGACGATACGCCAGGCGCAACAAAATACCTTCGCCACGCCCATCTGCCGCGCGCCGCACCGAGCCGGGTGCCATCTGATAACGTTGCAAGAAAAGTGCGTTGAAACGCCGGACACTGCCAAAACCAGCGGCAAACGCGATATCAGTCATCGGCAAGCAGGTTTCTTGCAGCAGTTTTTTGGCGAATAGCAGACGCTGGGTTTGTGCGAGTTCGACCGGGCTGGCACCGAATTCCTGCAATAACACACGCCTGAGCTGGCGTGAAGACAAACCGATTTGTTGCGAAAAATCTTCGACATTCATTGCATTCAAAGCGCCGTCAGCAATCTTCTTCCAGATCGCATGGGCAAGATTCTGTTGTATCGCATACGGCGCCAGCTCGGGACGACAACGCAAACAAGGACGATAGCCTGCCGCTTCCGCTGCTGCCGCTGTCGAAAAGAACTCGCAGGAACTTTCACGCGGCGTTCTGACCGCGCAAACCGGGCGGCAATAAATACCTGTTGTTTTTACGCCAGTAAAAAAGACGCCGTCAAAGCGGCTGTCTTTTGCGGCGAGCGCACGATAGTACTGATGTGCCTCGCGCATCAGTCTGCCTGGGTTGGTCTCAGGTTTATTCATCGTGATGTCGTTATCGGTCTGCATGTGCACTTTATACGCGTTGACCGGCACCAGATCTAGCCATTTCCGGACATGCGTATTGTTGCAGGAAGAGTGGCCACGACCAACATCGCCACAGCCGTCATGGTAAAACCGGCAGGCCACATGATTTAGACGTTTCCACTACACTAGTGCGCTGATATATATATGCAGAAAGCATAAGCCATGACCGTCAAGCAATCTCCTGATTTGAAAACCGTCCTCATCGCCAGCGGCTTTGTATTAACGCTAGCCATGGGCGTGCGTCATGGCTTTGGCTTCTGGTTGCAGCCGATTTCGCAAGCGCATGGCTGGACCCGCGAAACCTATTCGATGGCGATGGCAATCCAGAATTTGTTATGGGGCGTGTTCGGCCCATTCGCCGGTATGGCGGTAGATAAATTCGGCACCGCCCGCGTGGTCATCTTCGGCGCACTGATGTATGCGGCTGGTTTGCTATGGATGGCGACGATCAGTCATCCGCTGCTGTTTGTCATCGGTTCCGGCGTTTTATTAGGTGCGGCGCTGGCCTGCACCGCTTTTGGTGCCGTCAGCAGCATTATCGGACGCACCGCACCAGCGAATAAGCGTTCATGGGCGTTCGGCATTTCTTCAGCCGCCAGTTCTTTTGGTCAGTTTGTGATGATGCCAGTCGAACAGCAATTAATTACCCACAGCGGTTGGCAAACGGCGTTTTATCTGCTGGCGGGCTTATTGATCGCCGTTATGCTGCCGATGGCGTGGAAGCTGCGCGAGCCACCGATAGATCATAGTCATGGCCCGCAGCAAAGTATCAAAGAAGCTATCCACGAAGCGTTCTCACATAAGCCTTTCTTGTTTTTAGTCGCAGGTTATTTTGTCTGCGGTTTTCAGGTAGTTTTCATCGGCGTGCATATGCCAGCCTATCTGAAGGACAAAGGCATACTCGACCCTAACGTGGCAGTGTCGGCGCTTGCCCTCATTGGCTTGTTCAATATTTTCGGTTCGTATTACGCCGGTAAGCTCGGCGGCATGTTCCAGAAACGTTACCTGCTGTCTTCCATCTATTTGTCCCGCACGATTGTGATCAGCCTGTTTCTGCTGGCGCCACTGTCGTCCTACTCGGTGTATATCTTTGCCGCCGGTATGGGCTTGCTGTGGTTATCGACAGTACCGCTGACCAATGGCGTCATCGCCAGCATCTTTGGACTGAAATATCTTTCCATGTTGTCTGGCTTTGTATTTTTCTCGCATCAGGTCGGCAGTTTTATGGGAGTCTGGCTCGGCGGCTATATCTATACACTGATGGGCAATTACAACCTTGTCTGGGGCATTACGCTGGCACTCGGTATTTTCGCGGCACTGATTAATCTGCCGGTGAATGAAAGCCCGGTTGCACGTCAGACTTCGACGGCATAACGATGATGAAACTGCGCCAGACATTGTTGAAGCTGTCTCTGATGCTATTGCTGCTGCTCGTGCTGGCAGTAGCGTTTCTGGCTTATCTTCAGCCTGGTTTTGTACTTGATCTGGCGAATCGCTTTGTGCTTTGTTGAATAAATGAGTATTCGATTGATCTGATCGATTTAGATAATTTTAAGGAATTATTTTCTCAGCACGAAGTCTGATGTTATTCTTTTCAACTCCTATTTTTCAGATCTGATTCCCATGAACAAATCCATGCTCATGCTGCTGTGTTCTGCGCTGGCAATACACTCCAGCGTTGCCGCAGATACCTCCGTCACTTCAGCACCGACCAGCAAACCCCTTATGAATAAAGCGCTTGCAGCCAATCCTCTGTTGGCAGCCAGTACTCTGGCGTATGAATATCCAGCCTTCGATCAGATCAGAAACGAACACTATGCGCCAGCGTTTGCAGAAGGCATGCGTTTGCATCTGGCCGAAATCAATGCCATTGCCAACAACACCGCCAAACCAACTTTTGATAATACGGTAGTAGCGCTGGAACGCGCAGGGCAGGCGCTGAACCACGTCAGCACAATCTTTTTCAATCAGATCGCTACTAACACCAACCCGACACTGGAATCACTGTCCACCGATCTGGCGCCAAAATTGTCCGCTCATCAGGACGTGATTCTGATGAATGCGAAACTGTTTAAACGCATCAATGCGATCATCAGCCAACGCGACAAACTGAAACTCGACGCCGAATCCAATCGCTTGCTGGATCGTTACTACACCGATTTCGTGCGTGCGGGTGCAAAATTATCCGACAGCGATAAAGCCAAACTCAAAGCGATCAATGCCCAACTGGCATCGCTGGGCACCAAGTTCAGCCAAAACGTATTGAAAGAAACCAATGCGTCTGCAGTCATCGTTGAACATAAAGAGCAGTTAAAAGGTTTGTCAGAAGGTGAAATCAGCACCGCAGCGGCCGCAGCAAAAGCCAAAGGGCTGGATGGTAAATATCTGATTCCATTGATGAATACCTCTGGACAACCTTATCTGGCCAGCCTCGAAGACCGTTCCGTGCGTCAGCGTTTGCAGGAAGCCTCTGTCAATCGTGGCAGCCACGGCGGTGATTTCGATAACCGCGATACAGCTCTGCAATTAGCCCGTCTTCGCGCAGAACGAGCGCAATTGCTGGGCTATCCGAATTACGCCGCCTACGGCCTCGAAGATGAAACGGCGAAAACCACCACTGCCGTCAATAAAATGCTGAGCGAACTGGCACCGGCAGCAGTCGCCAACGCCAAAAATGAAGCCGCTGAATTACAAAAAATTATTGATGCCAACCACGGCGACTTTAAGCTGGCGGCATGGGACTGGGCCTACTACACCGAGCAATTGCGTACCGCAAAATATGCCTTTGACGATACTCAGTTACGCCCGTATTTTGAACTCGACAGCGTATTACAAAATGGCGTGTTTTTTGCCGCGCATCAGTTGTACGGTATCAGCTTTAAAGAGCGTAAAGATTTACCTGTCTATCACCCCAGCGTCAGAGTGTTTGAAGTATTCGATGCCGATGGTAAATCGATGGCATTGTTTATTGCCGATATGTACGCCCGTGACAGCAAACGTGGCGGCGCGTGGATGAACTCGTATGTCGAACAATCGACGCTGTTCAACAAAAAACCCGTGATTGCGAATCACCTGAATATTCCGCAGCCACCAAAAGGCGAACCGACCTTGCTAACCGCGGATGAGGTGAAAACGGCGTTCCATGAATTCGGCCATGCACTGCACGGTTTGTTCTCACAAGTACACTACCCGCGCTTCTCCGGTACCAATGTACCGCGCGATTTTGTCGAATATCCTTCACAAGTCAACGAGATGTGGGCGACCTGGCCTGAAGTCTTGAAGAACTACGCCAAGCATTACAAAACAGGGGAAGTCATTCCTCAGACGCTGGTCGATAAAATTACTGCCAGCAACAAGTTCAATCAAGGCTTTGCGACCACCGAGTATCTGGCGGCATCTTTGCTTGATCAGCGCTGGCATCAGCTGACACCGGCGCAGATACCAAGCGATGCAATTGCGTTTGAAAAAGCGGCATTGAAAGAAGCCGGAGTCGATTTTGCACCGGTACCGCCACGCTATCGCTCCACGTATTTCTCCCACATATTCGGCGGCGGCTACTCGGCTGGCTACTACGCCTATCTGTGGAGCGAAGTACTGGATGCCGATACCGTTGAATGGTTTAAAGAAAATGGCGGGCTGACGCGGAAAAATGGCGATTGGTTCCGTCAGCAATTGCTGTCACGCGGCGGCAGTATCGATCCTATGGAGTCGTTCCACAACTTCCGTGGGCGTGATCCAAAAATCGACCCATTACTGTTGCGTCGCGGCTTAAAATAAAACAAGCAACTGGCAAGACCTGCAGGTCTTGCCAGCGTATAAAAAAAGGGGGAAGACATCGCGTCTTCCCCCTTTTTCATATATTGCTGACTTATTCCAGTTTCCAGACAAAATCAGTTTTCACCCAAGCCTGCTCGGCTTTGCCGTCTTTCGTGCCGGGCTTGAACTTACATTGGCTAAAAGCGCCGATGGCCGCTTTATCCAAGCTGCGTGAGCCGCTAGATTTTTCTACTTTCGATTCTACGACTTTACCGTCAGCAGAAATCAGAAATCCCATCGTCACCGTGCCGCTCTCTTCGTTCATCAAAGCCGCTTTCGGATACTTCGGTGGGTCGCAGGATTTATTATCCATCACAGGCGCTGTTTCAGCCGCCATCACCGAAGAAGCAGCCACACACAACATGGCTGAGATAAGGAAAGAACGCGAAGATTTCATCATGGTATTTCTTTTCATTTCTGATCAATATAAAAATGTGGTGCTTATGTCTTAATGCTGCTAAACCTGCTGCTGATTCTGCCGCCTAGTCTGACGATTAATCAAAACTCTTCCCAGCCATCATCGCTGGCAGCAGATGCGGCTTTTTTCACAGCAGGTTTTGCGGCAGGTAAAGATTTCACCGGACTGGCTTTTGCCTTGGACTTTGCCGCTCTCATTGCTGGCTCTATGCGTTTGACAACCGGTGCTGCCGGTTTCGCTGGTGCCGACTGAAACGATAAGAGACCTTCATTTTTGTCGAGTTTGAAAACACCCACCACATTTGCCAATTCAGCGGCCTGATCTTGCAAACTTTGAGCAGCTGCAGCAGCCTGCTCTACCAGCGCCGCATTTTGCTGTGTCACGCCATCCATTTCAATAATCGCGTGGTTCACACGCTCAATACCGGCGCTCTGTTCCTGACTTGCTGCCGTAATTTCCGTCATGATCTCGGTCACATGCTTAACGCTGGTGACCACCTGATCGATCGTCACGCCAGCCTGACCCACCAGCCGCGCACCGATTTCAACTTTTTCGACGGAATTATCAATCAGTGTTTTGATTTCTTTCGCAGCAGCGGCGCTACGCTGCGCAAGATTACGGACTTCTGCCGCTACAACAGCGAAACCACGTCCTTGCTCACCGGCGCGCGCAGCTTCCACCGCAGCATTCAGCGCCAGAATATTCGTCTGGAATGCGATGCCATCAATCACACTGATGATGTCGACAATCTTGTTTGACGACGTGTTGATGTCACCCATGGTCTCAACCACTTGGGCAACCACCGCCCCACCCTGACGAGCAACTTCCGAAGCAGAGGCAGCCAATTGATTCGCTTCACGCGCATTATCGGCATTTTGCTTGACGGTGATAGTCAGCTCACGCATGGATGAAGTCGTTTTTTCCAGTGAGCTCGCCTGTTGCTCGGTACGGGAAGAGAGATCCAGGTTACCAGTCGCGATCTCACTGGAGGCGGTAGCGATCGTGTCGGTACCGGAACGCACTTGCGCGACGATATTGACCAGACTGTCACGCATGTTTTTCATTTCAAATATCAGACTGGACTGATCACCATTTCTGACGTCTATCGGCGCGCTCAGTTCGCCCGCAGCAATCTGACCGGCAATCTGTGCCGCATAATCAGGCTCACCACCAAGTTGCCGGATCAGACTGCGGCTGATATAAAACGCCGCCGCGATACCGCCTGCTAATGCCATCAGACCAAGAATCAGCATCAGGCTGGTCGCCGATTTAAATGCTGAGTTTGCTTCGCTGGCGACTTCAGAATTCAGTTTATCTTCCAATACAACCAATTCATCCAGAGTATCGAGCCAGCCTTGCTGAACCGGACGCAGTTTTTTGATCAGGGTGATGGTCGCCATTTCCTGATCGTTCGCCAGACCAAGCGCCTTGGCTTTTTCCGGCAAAGAAGCAGCGGCTGTTTCGCGCTCTTTCAATTTATCGAATATGGCTTTCTTTTCACCCGAAACGACATCGGCCGATTGCGCAAGCTTGATCAGTTTTTCACTCGCTTCCGCGTATTTTTTTGACTGTTCGGCGATGTTCTTCAGATCTTTTTCCATGTCCCCCTCATCATTGAGCAAGGTCAGGTTGCGTAAAGCCACCATACGGTCATAGACGATCGCCCGCATATCGAGAGCCAGTCGGGTTTCGACGTTACTGACATTCACGATCTTTTCGAGACGCCCCTGAATTTGAGACATCCGGAAAACACCGACGATCGTCAGTGCGATCAAAAATATTAAAACCAGAGCAAAACCCAGCCCCAGGCGTTTACCAACAGTCATTTTTGATAGATTCATTTACGCCACTACTTTGAAAAAGAATTAAAACATTCAAAAGCGCTAAAATTTCAGCAACTTATGTGCCTGTCCCCTGATTGCAAGTCCTAGTTTTGTTCAGAATCAACTCGCACTTTGTAACATTCAGGTAGGAAATATACTGTAATTTTTCCAGATGGAAACATTTTTTTACACTTTTTTTTCACACATGTTCAATAACTATTGCGAAATAAATAGTTTTCATTTATTCGTTGGCAACTAATGCAGTCTGCACTATTTTTGTGCAAACTAATTATGCTTTTGTAAGAGCCACTGTGCTCAAAACTTTCTTTGTTATTCCCCTTCTTTTTATCGATTCGCTGGCATAAATTCTGCTGTTGATAGTCAGCATCATCATTTCGATATAAATTTAATTTATCTGAATGCTAACCTTCACGATTCACGTCACTCTCGACTGCTGCGTGCAATTTCACAACACTTCTACACGGGATTCTCATGTCTGGGCTGATACGTTATTTTTTCCAGGGACAAATTCACGAGGCAGACCATTTGCCGCCCACCCGTACCCTGCTCCAGCACTTGCGCGAAGACCTGCATTGCACCGGTACCAAAGAAGGCTGCGCCGAAGGTGATTGCGGCGCCTGCACCGTTGTTACTGGTGAACTGCGGGATGGCAAAGTCGAAATGAAATCCGTGAATGCCTGTCTGCAGCTCATGCCTACGCTCGATGGCAAGGCTATTTTCACGGTGGAAGACCTGAGCCAGGAAGCACCTTTGCATCCGGTGCAGCAAGCGATGGTGGAGTGCCACGCGTCACAATGCGGCTTCTGTACGCCGGGATTTGTGATGTCTTTGTGGGACCTGTATTTGCAAAGAAGCCCGGAGTCAGCGCCCCTGCAACGCAAACAAATCGATATCGCTTTATCCGGTAATCTGTGTCGTTGCACCGGTTACCGCCCCATCATTGACGCCGCGCATCGTATGGAAGAATTACCGCGTCAGGATTTCGATCAGGCCGGGTTGGCAGCCATACTGGCGGGCTTGGTTCGCAGTGAAACGCTGGAGTATGTCTGGCAGGGCCAACACTTTTATGCGCCACGCACGATGGCAGAATTAGTCCGCTTGCGGGCCGCTCATCCACAGGCCTGTCTGCTCGCAGGCGGCACAGATATTGGCTTATGGGTGACCAAACAATTCCGTGAACTGGGCGATATTATTTATCTGGGACACGTTGAAGAGTTGCGCTCGGTAACTGAGAAAAATGATGTTCTGGAGATCGGCGCCGCAGTCACGCTGGACGAGGCCTATCGCGCATTGTGTGAATATTATCCGCAGGAATTAAGCGAGTTGTGGCAGCGTTTCGCGTCGTTACCGATACGCCACGCGGGCACACTGGGCGGCAATGTCGCCAATGGTTCACCGATCGGTGATTCTATGCCGTGGCTGATTGCACTGGGTAGTCGTATCGTCCTGAAAAGCGCTGATGGCGAACGCGAGCTGGCGCTGGAAGATTTTTATCTCGGTTATCAGCAGAAGGACTTGCGCCCGACTGAGATCGTCGCTGCGATACGCATTCCTTTACCGGGCGCCGGAAAAATTTTCCGTACCTATAAACTGGCGAAACGTTTTGATCAGGATATCTCTGCTGTGTGTGCCGCCTTTTCAGCACAGTTGCAAAATGGAATATTGTCAGAAGTCAGAATCGCCTTCGGCGGAATGGCTGCAACGCCGAAACGGGCAACGCATGCCGAAACCGCGCTGGAACAACAAGTCTGGAATGAAGCAACATTGCAAACGGCGATGCTAGCCTTAGCCGAAGATTACGCACCACTCAGCGACATGCGTGCATCAGCAGAGTATCGCCTGCAGACCGCGCAAAATCTGTTGCGTCGCTTCTGGTTGGAAACGCGCGCAGACGATGCTCTACCGACCGCCTTACTCAATCCATTTGCGGCTGCGGCTGACACAAGCTCAGCAGAGGAGTCCGTATGATCAGGCAAAACGAAACACCGTGGGCGGAAGTAGGTAAATCGCATCCGCATGAATCCGCCGTGTTGCACGTCAGTGGCAGCGCAAATTACACCGATGATATTCCTGAAACGCAGGGCACGCTGCATGCTGCACTCGGCTTATCAGCGCAAGCACATGCGCTGGTGCGCAATATGGATCTGGATGCCGTGCGACAGGCGCAGGGAGTGATTGCCGTCTTCACTGCCCGAGATTTCCCCGGCAGCAATCAGTGTGGTCCTATCATCAAAGATGACCCGATACTGGCCGATGGCGAGGTCGACTATGTCGGTCAGCCACTGTTCGCCGTAGTTGCCCGCAGCCATGAACTGGCTCGCCGCGCTGCTCGCCTGGCGAAAATCGATTACGAAACACTGCCGGCCGTCCTTCATCCACGCGCCGCACATGAGCAACAATCGTATGTGCTGCCACCGATGTCACTGGTGCGTGGAAATGCGCAGCAAGCCCTGACCGACGCACCGCACCGCATCCGTGGCGAATGGCAGGTCGGCGGCCAGGAACAGTTTTATCTTGAAGGTCAGATCGCGTATGCGATTCCAAAAGAAGCACAGGGCATGTACGTCGCCTGCTCGACTCAGCATCCGAGTGAAATGCAGCATGTTGTAGCTCATGCGCTGGCTATTCCGTCGCACAGTGTGCAAGTCGAATGCAGGCGTATGGGCGGCGGCTTTGGCGGCAAAGAATCGCAATCAGCGTTATGGGCTGGTGTTGCTGCTCTGTGTGCGTTCAAACTGCAACGACCGGTTAAGCTCCGTGCAGATCGCGACGATGACATGCTGGTCACAGGCAAACGCCACGACTTCCACTACGACTATGAAGCCGGTTACAACGACGAAGGGCTGATTCTCGGCGTCAAAGTACAAATGCTGTCGCGTGCCGGATTTTCCGCCGATCTGTCCGGCCCAGTCGCTACCCGTGCGGTTTGCCATCTGGATAATGCTTACTTCCTGTCCGATGTCGATATCCGTGCCATGTGCTGCAAAACAAATACGCAATCGAACACCGCATTTCGCGGCTTCGGCGGCCCACAAGGCGCGATACTGATAGAACATATCATCGACGATATCGCCCGCCATCTTGGTAAAGATGCGCTGGATGTGCGACGACTGAATTTTTACGGACGCAGTGACAACGAAGGCAGAAACATCACCCACTATGGCCAGAAAGTGGTCGACAATGTGATACACGAGCTGGTCGCAGAATTAGAACAGAGCAGCGACTATAGAGCACGCCGGGCAGCGATTGCAACATTCAATGCGGCCAGCCCTGTGCTGAAAAAAGGGCTGGCACTGACGCCGCATAAATTCGGTATCGCCTTCAACGTGACGCATCTGAATCAGGCTGGCGCCTTGGTGCATGTGTATCTGGATGGCTCAGTGCTGGTCAATCATGGCGGCACCGAAATGGGGCAGGGACTCAACACAAAAGTCGCACAGGTGGTGGCGCACGAACTGGGTGTGCCGCTGAGCGCCGTCAAAGTCACGGCAACCGATACCACGAAGGTGGCCAACACATCAGCCACCGCAGCATCGACTGGCACCGATCTGAATGGCAAAGCCGCGCAAGCCGCCGCACGACAAATACGCGAAAGACTCGCCACATTTGCGGCTGAGACCCTTGGTGGCATCGCCAGCGAAGTGAGCTTCTTTGATGGCCACATCAGCTCAGGCGGCAACACTGTTTTGTTTACAGAACTGGTGCAGAAAGCCTATCTGGCGCGGGTGCAATTATGGTCCGATGGCTTTTATGCGACACCGGATTTGTATTGGGACGGCAAATCCATGACGGGCAATCCGTTTTCGTATTACGCCTATGGCGCGGCGGTGTCAGAAGTGGTCGTCGATACGCTGACAGGCGAATGGAAATTATTGCGCGCCGATGTGTTGTTCGATGCGGGTCATTCACTCAATCCTGCGATTGACAAAGGCCAGGTAGAAGGTGCATTCATACAAGGCATGGGTTGGTTAACGACGGAAGAATTGGTGTGGAATGCCAACGGTAAATTGACCACGCATGCACCATCGACGTATAAGATACCAGCAATCTCAGATTGCCCGGAAGATTTCCGCGTCAGCCTGTTTAAAAATACAAACGTCGCTGACAGCATACACAGATCAAAAGCCGTTGGCGAACCACCACTGTTATTGCCGTTTTCTGTGTTCTTTGCGATACGCGATGCAATTGCCAGCGTCGCGGATCACCAACGACATCCGCCTTTACCTGCGCCAGCAACCAGTGAAGCCATACTGCGCGCAGTGAATGCGATTCGCGATTAAGATACGCGGATCAAGAATACATTTTTTCAAACAATCACCCAATATTGATGCGGCTTTTCGGGCAAATTAGCCCTGCGAGCCGCATCAAATCTCTGTCCGACAGAACCAGATGACTATCCACAATATGCAAGCCTACCGTGCAAGCCTGCTGCACTTTACCGATGATCCACTGCGTAATCCGGATGGAACACATTGGCATGAAGACGGCCTGCTGATCGTCAATGATGGCCACGTTCAGGCAGCGGGCGATTATCAACAGTTAAAATCGACGCTGCCTGATCACGTCGTGGTTGAGCACTTCCCCGGCAAAATCATTACTCCCGGGTTCATCGATACGCATATCCATTATCCGCAGACCGACATCATTGCGTCACCGGCACCGGGGCTGCTGCCTTGGCTGGAACAATATACGTTTCCAGCGGAAAGACAATTTGAAAATCCCCTGCACGCGCAGGAAGTCGCCAATTTTTTTCTGGATGAATTACTGCGTTGCGGCACCACCACCGCGATGGTGTATTGCACCGTGCATCCAGCATCGGTCGACGCCTTTTTCGAAGCGAGCGCGGCACGCAACTTACGCATGGTCGCGGGGAAAGTACTGATGGACAGAAACTGCCCGGAATTTTTACGCGACACCGCAGAAGGCGGCATCCGCGACAGCGAAACCCTGATCAAAAAATGGCATAAACAGGGTCGCCAGCTCTACGCCATCACACCACGTTTTGCGCCGACTTCCAGCCCGGCGCAAATGCAACTCGCCGGTGAGTTAGCGCATGCCTACCCGGATACTTTTATACAGACACATGTGGCAGAAAATCAGGACGAATGCGCATGGGCACGCTCACTGTTTCCTGAAGCGCGCAGTTATCTCGATATTTATGATCGCTACGGCCTGATGCGGGAACGTGCGATGTTTGCCCACTGTATCTGGCTCAATGATGAAGACCGTGCGCGCATGGCCGCCACCCGATCCGCCGTCGCCTTATGCCCGACATCGAATCTGTTTCTGGGCAGCGGTTTATTTGATTTTCAACGAGCCGAAGCCCAAAGCGTCCCGCTGTCGCTGGCGACCGACGTCGGCGGCGGCACCTCGTTTTCTATGCTGCAAACGATGAACGCCGCGTACAAAGTGGCCCGTATGGGCGGCACCTATCTGCCTGCAACAAGGATGTTTTATCTCGCCACCTTAGGCGGTGCACGCAGTATGCAACTGGAAGGCTGTATCGGTAATTTCGTGACCGGTGCCGAAGCAGACTTTATCCTACTCGACCCGCAAGCAACACCACTGCTGAAACGGCGTACAGCCAGCTGTAATTCATTGGAAGAATTACTGTTTGCATTAGCGTTATTGGGAGATGACCGCAGCATTGCGGCGACTTATGCGGCGGGTAAACGGGTGTCAGAAATGAAAGCCCTAAGCAAAGCGAGTATTTTTTAATATTTAATGTCGAGTAAAACAAGATCAACTCAACACCGAAGCAACAGCGAGTGAACCTTCAGTATAGCCAAACATCTCTACAAAATAAACCCGCCATCCCGGCCAGATCAAAAAACATGCATGTTTAACCTGATATGCATTGCCTGTAATCTCAGGTGCAGCCCTCAGTAAGTCAAATCTGCGATTGTGTTTGAAATGAGCCAAGTCAGAGGGTAATCCCTGTCTTTTTTTCTATTAGTCTCATTTTTGATTCAATTTTAAGAAAATTTAATCAAATTATTTCATCTCTGTATGTTGCAGCTATTTACCAAAGCCGGGGTGATTCAAGCAACGAATTCATTGCGACATATAAAGAGCGCATTTTAGTATTTTTTAGTTTTGTTAATTTCATAAAAAATTTAAATAATATTCAGTAAAAAAATCACAAATCAGGCCTTTGTAATCAAAATGCAACAAAGCTGATAATAAAAAATGTTTTGCACAATATGCATCACATTAAGTTTATGTTTTGATTTTCCTCATAAAAATGAATAAATTTTTTACAAATTAAGAATTACCAAAATAATATATTTTCAGGCCAATACGTTCGTATTTGCCATTGTATCGAAATGTATAAAATTTCTAGTCATAACAAATTGACTCATAACATAATTACCAAACCACTATTGAGTTGCCATATGCCATATCGGTTTATGGAAGAAGATAACCAAAACTGCACGCAGTTGTATGTAACTTAGTGAGTGGGTAGCTGCCATTTAAATAAAAATAGAGGGGTAATTTATGAAGTTGAATCGACTGGCGATTGCATTATCCGGCGTTGGCTTGCTGACACTTGCGCAGCAAGGCTTTGCACAAGAAGCCGTGAAAAAGGAAGAAGATAAAAAACAAGAGGTACAAAAAGTCATCGTGACTGGTTCTTCAATCAAGCGCGTGAATTATGAGACTGCGTCGCCAGTACAGGTCATTACTCGCGAAGAAATGACTCGTGGAGGTGCAACCTCGCTGACCGAAGTCTTGCGCAATGTGTCGTCCAATCTGGGTGGTGTTGATGAAAACCGCACTGGCGGCTTTACCGCTGGTGCATCGGGTCTGAATTTACGTGGCATCGGCAGTCAGGCAACATTGGTGCTGATCAATGGTCGCCGCCTGGCTCCTTACGCGCAACCTGAATATCAAACTACTTTTGTCGATTTGAATTCAGTTCCAGTTGGCGCAGTTGAACGTATCGAAATTTTGAAAGATGGCGCTTCTGCAATTTACGGTTCAGAAGCGATCGCCGGTGTGGTCAATATCATTTTGCGCAACAGCTTTGAAGGTGCTGAGATTTCGTCCTCTTACGCACAATCACAAAGAAATGATGGTGAACAAACGCGTGTCACTGGTAGCTACGGTTTCGGTAATCTGGCTGAAGATAAATATAACGTCTATGCAACTTTGGACGTTCGCCAACGCAAACCAACGCTAATCAAAAACCGTGATGGTTACATGTCAACTCAGGATTTGCGTGCCTGGGGCTATGCAGACGGTCGCACACTGTACACCTATCCTGGCAATATTTATTGGACTGATAAAGCGACAAATTTATTCGTGGTGCGTCCATTGGGAGGTAACTGCCGTCCAGATCGTTTAGTTCCGGCATCGAACTTATTCGGCGCCGGCACTCAGGGACAGGCTTGTGTGCACGATGATTTCCAGGACTCAACATATAACTCCAGTGCAAAATCTGATCGTATTGGCATAACCAGCAAAGGTACATGGCAAATCAATGCTGATACGACTGCATTTGCTGAAGTGATGATCAATCAAACTAAAGCCAATCTGCAAGGTGTGCCGCATTGGTTCGCGGGTCAGAATGGTCAGATTACTGGCGCTTTACCTATCACACATCCACAATATCCTAAGGATTTGATTGATCCGGTTACTGGCAAAACCTTAGCTGGTGGTAATGGCACCGTGCGTGTACGGGCATCGTTAACTGACTTACCTGGCCAGGGTTTAGACAATACTGTAACTTTTGGTCGTTATCTCGCTGGTTTGAAAGGTACATTCAAGGACTGGGACTGGGAATCTGCGATGATGTACAACTCCAGTAAAGTTGAATCACGCGCAACTTCTGGCCTGTTAGCTACCCCCTTGGTTGATGCTTATAAAAAAGGTCAGCTCATTTTTGGTCAGATTGGCAGCAATTCAGCATTGGTCAACTCACTGATGGCTCCATCTTACGATCAGTTCAAGTCTGAAATGATGTTGTGGGATGCTAAAGTATCTGGTGAATTATTCCAATTGCCTGCAGGCGCGGTAACTGCAGCGTTTGGCGCTGAATTGCGTCGTGAAACTCTGGATATCAATCCTGATCCATTATCGGTTGAGGGTGAACTCTATCATCGTGCGCAATCGCAACCCGGATACAAACGTTCGCGTGATATCAAATCGGCATACGCAGAATTGGCTATTCCGGTTTTCAAAACGGTTGAAGCCTCGATGGCAGTACGTCATGACCGCTATTCCGACTACGGTAGTTCAACAACACCAAAAGTTGGTTTGAAATGGAATGTGACACCGCAGTTCCTGGTTCGTGGTACTTATGCATCGGGTTTCCGTGCCCCGACCTTGGTTGAAAACTCCAGCTCCAATCAAAATGCGTTCCTCAGCTACCAAGATCCTGCACGTTGTAACGATAAATTCAAAGGTGGCTGCCAATGGAACAGCGCTTATATCAGCGGTTCTAACCCTGACCTGAAACCAGAAACGGCAAAAAGCTATACCCTAGGGGTCGTCTGGGAGCCAAGCAACTGGTTCAATATGTCTCTGGACTATTGGAGAATCAAACGTGACGACGAAATCAGTACCTTTGACGTAAAAACCGTATTGTCGAATCCAGCACGCTATGCGGGGAACCCTGCTGTTGCTATCACTCGCGCTGCCTTGACCGATGCGGACAGAACTGCCGGAGCAACAGCTGGAGAAATTACTCTACTCAAAATGTTACTGACTAACGTCGCAACAACACAAGTGAGTGGTATTGACCTTGATATTAAGACCAATTTCAACCTCGGTGAGTATGGAAAAATCAAACCACAAATGACGATGACTTACAACCAGTCGTACAAATCAGCTCCTTCACCAGAAGCTGATTTGATTGAGTACGCTGGCAGTCGTGGTCAACCTCGTGTAATTGCAAACATTGGTCTGGGATGGGAAAAAGCTGCATGGAAAGCATCGATTGATACTGATTACATCGGTCACTTCTCCGCAATTGGCGACTTCACTCAGCCTTGCGAATTCAAAACTCAAGGCTATGAAGCTTTATGCCGCGATATTCCTTCATTCACGACGATGAATCTGGGTGGTAGCTATTCTGGTTTGTACAAAAACCTGAAGCTCAGCTTCGCGATCCGCAATGTATTTGATCGCATGCCTCCTTTTGCACCTAGTCCAAGTAGCGCACAGAACCTGGCGGTACACCCTTTGCATGATCGCATGGGTCGTTACTTCCAATTAACTGTTGACTACAAATTTAAGTAATCGCACACAGACTGAATGCCGGAATCTCAGGGTTCCGGCATTTTTTATTTCATTGCCAATAATGAAATAAAAAAATTACTAGAAAGAGGACAAAGATCATGAGAAAACAGATAAGTTTGGCATTAATTTCTGCCACTATTGCTGCACTTGGCGGAGTTTGTTTTCCTGCGTACGCAGATAAGTCGATTCCGGTCGCAGATTTTTTTAAGAAACCACAATATGGCGGTGCTCCAATACTGTCCCCTGACGGTAAAAACATCGCTGTGTTAACCCCGCGCAATGGGCGTTTTGTACTTGCCGTGATTAATTTGGAGAGTCGTCAATCAAAAGTGATTGCCTCTGATCCGGATTGGGATATTGGCAGACCCTTCTGGGTTAATAATTCACGTTTGGCATTTAGTGTCACGCGTGGTAGCGATGTCGTCATGGAAGATCAGGATGGTGGCGGCTTGTTCGCAGTAAATATTGACGGCACAAACTTCCGTAAATTGTTGATGACAATTAAGGAAGCAAAAACTGGTCAAAAAGCCTACAAGCCATTTAGTGTGGTCAAACGAGTCAGTAATGAAAGCAATGATTTAATCGTTGTAAATAACGAGCGTGGTAACGATGCTGCTTTGGGCGCCAGCGATTTGTTCCGCTTAGACACAACAACGGGGCGCACTAAATTATTGACCTTTGACAACCCTGGCAAAGTGGGTTCTTGGGTAGTGGATCATGATTTAGTGGTACGGATTGCATCCTCAAATAGCGTAGACCCAGATAATAAGCGGATTAAACAAACCGTTTACTATCGCGATGGAGAAGGTCAGCCTTGGAAGCAAATTTACCAGGCTTATCATGACGAGGGAAATACCATTAATCCTCTTACATTTGATTTCGACAATAAAACTCTATTAGTCGCCGGACGTTTTAATGGGCAGGACAAAGAAGCGATTTACACTTGGGATTTTGCAAAACAGACTGCGGGTGAAATGATCGCAGATCATCCGGTGGCTGACTTGAATGACGTCATCGTTGACGAGAAACGCAAAAAGATCGTCGGTACTCTGGCGGAAGGTATGACGGCCGAAATGATTTACTTCGACGAAGACTATGCCAAAATCGACGCTACTTTAAAGGCCAGTTTCCCAGGACAAAAAGTGAATTTTTCTTGGTCAGGCAACAATATTGTTGTCTTTGTTTCAGGCGATCAAAATGTCGGTAAAGTGTATCTCTACGATATCTCGAAGAAAAGTCTTGAGCCAATTTATAGTCTGAAACCTGAGCTAGAAGGTAAAAAACTCTCTGCGCAGCAAGTCATCAATTACACCGCACGTGATGGTTTAAATATTCCCGCCTATCTGACTTTGCCAGAGGGAGTGCCAGCGAAAAATCTACCGTTAGTGGCATATGTACACGGCGGACCACATGCCCGAGACTCTCAAGGTTTTGATCCGCTGTTGCAATTGATGGCGTCACGCGGTTACGCGGTGTTGCAACCGCAATTCCGTATGTCTACTGGCTTTGGCTGGAAACATCACACTGCAGGTTGGAAGCAATGGGGCCTGGCGATGCAGGATGATGTTTCGGATGGCGTACAACATTTGATCAAGCAAGGCATCGTCGATAAAAATCGGGTTTGCATTATTGGTGCCAGTTATGGTGGCTACGCTACGATGTATGGTTTGATTAAAGACCCTGATCAATATAAATGCGGAATTAACTGGGTTGGGGTGACTGATGTAAAAATGCTGTTTACCGTAACCTGGTCAGATATGAAGGGTCCCGTGATGGACAATATCGGCGCTAAAATGCACGGTGATCCTAAAACGGATGGTGAGTACTTCAAAAAAGTTTCGGCAATCGACAATGCGCATAAAATCAAAGCTCCCGTGTTGATGGCTTACGGTAGCGAAGATATACGTGTGCCTCTGATACACGGTGAAAAAATGCGGGATAAACTGAAAGCTCAGGGTAATGAAGTCGAATGGATGGTGTTCACTGGCGAGGGTCACGGTTGGGCCAAAGAAAGCAACCGTATCCTATGGGGTGAAACAGTGGTTCGCTTCCTCGATAAATATATAGGTAAGAATCCTTAAGCTGTAAACCTAAATTAGTCGGGTTGATGTTTGATTACGCTGTGTTCAAAGGTATTGTTTACTAAAGATGACGAGTCCACTAACAAGGTGTCCGTTGACTTGTGGACTCATCTACATTTACAGATCATTGCATCAATATGAATCAACTCGTTCCCGCGACGAGCGGTTAGCCTTTCAGAACGCTATTCGCACAATTAAGTACAACGTGTTTTGCGTCAATTTTACTTCAGTTAATCGCTTCGTACATATTCGAAATACAACTCGAATGGTGGTATGCGCATTCCCTGATATCGACGTCCAGACGCGTGTAACGACTAATTAGAATTAGCGTCGCCGCTACCCGATCCGCCATCGCCTTATGCCCGACATCGAATCTGTTTCTGGGCAGCGGCTTATTTGGTTTTCAGCGAGCCGAAGCCCAAAACGTCCCGCTGTCGCTGGCGACCGACGTCGGCGGCGGCACCTCGTTTTCTATGCTGCAAACGATGAACGCCGCGTACAAAGTGGCCCGTATGGGCGGCACCTATCTGCCTGCAACAAGGATGTTTTATCTCCCCACCTTAGGCGGCGCACGTAGCATGCAACTGGAAGGCGGCATAGGCAACTTTGTCACCAACGCCGAAGCTGATTTCATCGTGCTCGATCCACAGGCAACGCCACTGCTGGAACGCCGCACCGCCCGCTGCAATTCATTGGAAGTATTGCTGTTTGCATTGGCGTTATTGGGAGATGACCGCAGTATTGCGGCGACTTATGCGGCGGGTAAACGGGTACATTAATTAGAGCGCGATTTGCTTTGGTTTTTAACGTATATAACTTCAGCAACGCGTTAACGTCGACGAGAATATTTTGCGTTACGACTACGGCTAGTCGCAATAGCAAAAAGGCTGACGCGTTGCATCAGCCTTTTTTATTACTCATGAATAAACCATGCAGCAGAGAGCTAACTCTGCCGCAAAAGTTATTTATTTAAAGCGATAGTTTGCTGTTACATAAACAAAACGGCCACGTGGATCGTATTGAGTAACATCATAACCAGCTTGGAACTGATTTGTTACAGCAGTACCAATGATGCCTGGTTGTTTATCAAACAGATTTTTCACACCTACACCCAGCACCAGATTTTTGAAACCTTTGTAACTGACATTAGCATCAAAAATAGATTCACTGGCAAGGAAGACACGATTGTCATTTAAATCGTGACCAACTTCATATCCAGTTCTGTAGTTCTGGATCAAAGTTGTCGCCCAAGGCCCCATTGTCCAGGTACCAGCCAGTTGGTGCTTCCAGCGTAATACGA
The DNA here is from genome assembly GCF_014284215.1 of Undibacterium sp. FT79W. Taxonomy (NCBI): domain Bacteria; kingdom Pseudomonadati; phylum Pseudomonadota; class Betaproteobacteria; order Burkholderiales; family Oxalobacteraceae; genus Undibacterium; species Undibacterium sp. FT79W. The sequence continues at coordinate 315,630 of NZ_JACOGB010000003.1, forward strand.
CACCACCATTTTGAGCACCAATAACTGGAGCACCAGTACCGTCAACCAACGTGCCAACCTTGTGAGAAATATCTCCGCCAGGGCTAGTTTGGTCGAATTTGTCCATGTAAGTGCCGTTCAAAGCCACTTCTACACGACCGAAGCTAAATGTATCGCGCCAGTTAGCGAAAACATCAACACCTTGCACACTAGCATCGCCAGTATTAGACAACACTGATCTGATCAAAGAAACATCGTTACCTTGTAAAGTTACTAAGCTTGCGTAAGCTTTATCACCATTACGGAAACGCGATACGATTTCTTGTGCAGATGGAGTGGCCAGGATATCTTTAATTTTTACATTAAACACGTCAAAGCCGACACTGATGTTATTCGTTGGTTGCAACACCATACCAAACGAATATTGATCAGATTTCTCTGGCTTCAGATTCGGATTACCACCACTGACTTGGTTGACTTGCAACCCAGTTTGATTTGTCGCCGGATCGTTAAACGCTTCAGATGTTCCCAATGTTTGTGGCGTCCACAGATCAACTAACGTCGGAGCACGGAAACCTGTACCTACTGATGCACGCAGCACCACTTCCTTAACTGGCTGCCAGCGGATATTTGCTTTGTATGTAGTTGAAGCACCAACATCGTTATAACGGTCATTACGGACAGATGCAGTGGCTTCCAGTGTTTTCAATACAGGAACAATTACTTCGCCAAAAACAGAATTGACGGTACGGCTACGATCAAGCGGCACTTGCTGACCACCTAAACCAGCAATATCGCCACTTTGATACGCTGCACTTGGCGCAGTTACATAGCTTTCACGACGAGACTGAACACCTGCAGCGTACAGCGTTTGTACATCACCGAGTTTAATCAGATCACCGGAAATTTTTGCATCCAACGAATTACTTTTCGAAGTTGCATCGAAAAAGTCGCCAGTAAATTTAGATGTTTGAATCTTGTCTGCTAATGCACCGGTTTGCACACCACCTGGAGCCCATGGATTCCAATTATTTGCAGGATCATTGATGATCTTCGCATAAGCAACTTGTGAGAAATAACCAGTTGTTACAGCACTGGTTAATTTTGACTCGTTGCTTGAAAATGCCACTTCATAATCCTGATTAGCGAAGGTACCTTTTGTACCAATAACCAGACGGGATTGTTTTGCCGTATCCACATTCTGACGTGGGCCAAAATCAAACACGCGAGATGTGATAGACAGCGGATTACCGTTAAGTAACGAGCCAAAGCCTTTACTTCTCAAATAAGGTGCCGCAATCGTTTGATATGCAGGATTACTTGGGTACAAAAGCAACGCAGGCACTACATTATTTTTTGCAAACAGACCGTCTGTCTCAAAAAAACTTGCACGTGCGGGGGACGGTTGATAAGTCTGTGTCACTTTGCTTTGCGAGTACAAGGCATCCGCAAACAATTGCATGTCAGAGTTAACTTTATATGTAAAGTTACCAGTGAAATTGGCTAATTCACGATCAGGAATCAGGCCAACATCTGGCGCACCTTTGGCGGAATTAGGGAGCAAACCCATCTTAATAGAACCGCAGTTATTTGCTGCTGCGAGCGGGTTACCATAACCGCTACCACCTGAGCTGAAGCCTTTATCTGCACCAACACCTGGTGTCCAGCTACCTTGAATATTACCTAAACCAGTTGCCGTACCATTGAAGTATGGCAGCACTGTTGAAGTGGATGCATATGAACGATCACGTCCAAACAATGTTTTATCTTTTTCATAAGAACCAGACAAAACAGCACTGTACCCATCGGACTCCAAATTACCGAAACCTGCCGTAATGGAGGCCTTTTGCGACTGACCACCGCCGCTCGCAGAAGGTGAACCGTAACCTGCAGTGACGTCAACACCAGTTGCCTTCTTAGACAAAATAAAGTTAACAACACCTGCAACCGCATCACTACCATAAACGCCTGAAGCACCGTCCTTCAGCACTTCAACGTGGTCGATAGCTGCCAAAGGAATAACATTGACATTGACAGTAGAACCGTCACTACCCGCAAATGACGCTAAACGGCGTCCGTTAACCAGAACCAAAGTACGAGCAGATCCGAGACCGCGCAAGGAAATGGAAGACAAACCACCGGTAGATGTGCCGGCACCTGTCGCATTTACAGTTGCACCAGCAGTGGACAGTGCCGAGATTGAACCCAGCAACTCTTGCGTACTAGTCGCACCCGAACGGTCAATTTCAGCCTTGGTAATGATTTGTACAGGCAACGCTGTTTCAGCGTCAACCCGTTTAATCGAGGAGCCTGTAATTTCTACGCGTTGTGCTTCTTGCGCCATTGCCAGACCAGGCAATGCTGCAACACCAAACGCCATCGTCAACGCATGGGCAACCAGCGTTTTTTTAAAAACTATATTTTTTGACATGTGAGTTCCTAAGTATCCAATTAAACAATAAGCAACAAGAAACGATGAAAAACCCCGTTCTCTGTTGCTTGTTATTTTTGTGTATGTTTTACGATTAAAAATGAATCAATCCTGCTGCAATACACAATGTCCAACACCCCGTTAAATATTTTTTGCAGATTTTTACACGTTGTTATAGCTTTTGTTCTATGTAAATAAGCCCATTCATACGAACCTATTTATGTAAATAATTCTGTCAAAAAAATATTATTCGTCATAGAAACATCTGGGTACTCTTAGTGTCAATCTGGTTTTTTTTTGCCTTCGCAAAAAAACAACATCGATTTTTCAATAAAAAAACGTCCCTCAGAGACTCGCGCTTTTTTTGTGCAAAGCAATATAAATTGTTTGATCAATTGTCGTTTTTTGTTCAATCTGCATTTTATTTATCAAATCATCGCAAATAGCCGAAGAATGCCCGCCGGGAGCTAAAAAATAGCAAATAGATTTACTTATATTTACTTCTGGGAAAGACTGCTTTTATGACGATGAAAGATCTCGGGAAGAGATAATTTGACTGATTCGCACTATTTTGTGGCAAAAAAATATTTTTGCACCATTTTATGGAAATTTTGCAATTCAAACTGAGTAGACATATTTTTAGGAATGTTGCAGCACCGACCTCGTATAAATCAGCATGCAAGCAACGAGGTAAAAGCAATTGCTTATTCAAGACCAGCGCTTACGCGGCATGAATGTTTTACGTATCTGTTGGCGTGATAGACTTATTTCGCGCTAAGCAACAAACAAAAAAGCCCTCGTAAAAACGAGGGCTTTTTTATTACTACACTTGGTCACAGCACTTATCGTGCAAGTGACGCAGCATGTGTTTATTTCGCTGAAGCATCCGCCTCTGCTGCCGCTTTGACTTCCGGCTCTTTAAATTTGGCGCCACCTGCATTTGCCAGATGCACCACAGCGCGGGCAACTTCGACGTCGTCCAGATCAGGATTGCCGCCTTTGGCTGGCATTGCGCGCAAACCGCCAAGCGCGTGCGTTAACACTGTATCGTAGCCCTGAGCAATACGTGGCGCCCAGGCTGCAGCATCGGCAAATTTTGGCGCACCAGCCGCACCGGAGTCATGACATGCGGAGCAAACCATTTTATAGACGGCTTCGCCTGACTGTAATTGTTTAGGGCCAGTGTTGTCTTGGAATGTAAAACCCTGATCAGCAACCGGGTGAATACGTGCGGCAATCGCTTCCGGCGTTTGCGCAGATGAACCAGCGCCAACTTTTTTATCATTGGCTACATATTGAACCAATAAAACAATAGCGATAATGGGGACCAGAAATCCGGCGAGAATCGCAACGATAAGTTGCTTTGGTGTCTTAATCGCTGATTCGTGTTCGTCGTGCGCGTCGCTCATGGTGTCCTCGTTGCAAATGAAATGGTCGTTCCGGTTGCCCGCCAGCGACTGAAAGTGGCTGGTATCAAAGTTTTTGATTATAGAGCGAAAGATAAGGGTTTGGAACGAAAAGCGGTGTTTCTCTGATCAGTATCAGCGAATCTGCTGATCATCTGCGACAAAAAGCGCGAAGTGATTTACAAGAAACGATGGAAATTAGGTTAAAATGCTGGCCTTGCAACATCCTCACCGCGCCAGTAGCTCAGTTGGATAGAGTACAGCCCTCCGAAGGCTGGGGTCGCACGTTCGATTCGTGTCTGGCGCACCACACTTCCTTTCATTCATTCTCCGGCATTAGCTAGTTGAAGGCTTCGCCTCACAAAACACTGAAACGTGTTGATCGCCGCTGCTCTTCCCGGCTGAACGCATCTGCTGTCTGCGATACCGATAGCTGGTCGGAACATATGTTCCAAACGCAAATCACCTACCTCGTTGTTGCCAAGCGTCAACATTTCACCTCTGATTTGTCTATCCGTGATATCCGTAAAGAGATAGATAATAGATGTCACGCCAGAGAAACATTTCGTTCTTAGTATCTGACTGCTTCGCATCATTCGCATGATTTAAATGCTTTTAATGTGAGTAAAATTAACTTCGTGATAAATGCTGCAATATGCTGATGTTTTTTGCAAAGCGCACGGAGTTGCCTGACAGACTCAAACTCAGAGAACGTATCCAATGACTTTATCCCGTACCCGCATCGCACAAGCCGTGGCATTACTGTGTAGCCTGAATGCATTGTTGATCCCGCACGCACAAGCGCAAAATAATCTGACTACGCCGTCCGCGACCGGCAATGAAGAAGCTGGGGCTCAGGCAGTGATCGTCACGGGCACACGCGGCAGCAATCGTACCCAGTTTGACACCATGGCGCCGGTCGATGTGTTTAACCGGGAAGATATCCGCTCCGTCGATTCATCTGATCTGAATAATGTGCTGGCACAACTGGTGCCATCGTATGTGGTGCAGCGTCTGCCGATGGCAGATGGTCAGGTCTTCGTGCGACCCGCTACCTTGCGCGGCTTATCACCTGACCAGACGCTGGTACTAATCAATGGCAAACGCTTCCATCGCAGCGCGCTGCTCGGTTCACGCGGTGCGCAGGCGGCAGATCTGGCGCAGATTCCTGTCAGCGCAATCAAACGCATAGAAGTTCTGCGCGATGGCGCGTCTGCACAATATGGCTCGGATGCGATTGCCGGTGTGATCAACATCATTCTTGACGATACGCCGGGTACGGAATTCTCGGTTCGCCATTCGCAATATTCTGAAGGCGATGGCAAGAGCAATGAAGTGAATCTGAAAACGGGCTTCACATTCGGCGACGCTGGAAAAGCGACGATCTTCGGCGCGCTGGCCAAGTCTGATCCGACCTCACGCACGCGCCAGCGAGCCGATGCGATTGCGTTTCAGGCGGCGCATCCGGAACTGAATGTGCCGAATCCAGTACAACGCTGGGGTCAGCCTGAATTAGAAAGCAAGCGCATCGGTTTCAACGCCAGCATGAACCTCAGCGACACAATCGCGCTGTACAGCTATGGCTTATATAGCAGCGGCGACGGCACCTCTGATTTCAACTGGCGTAACCCAGACACAAGCACTGGTGCGTACAAAACCAGCAGCGTGTTCCCCGGCTGGGATTTACGTCGTTTGTACCCTGTCGGTTTCAGCCCCAGCTATTCCAATGAGCAGGATGATGTGCAGTTCGTCGCTGGCCTACGCGGGCAGGCGAGCGAGCGCATGAATTGGGATGTCAGCGCCTCCTATGGCCGCAACCGCATCGACTATAAACTGGCGAATTCTATTAATGCGTCGATGGGGCCAACCAGCCCGACGGCGTTTTACCTCGGACGTTTGTCGCAGGAAGAAAAAATTCTGAATGCGAACGTCAACTACGAGTTACCAGTTGCATCAATGGCGCAACCGCTCAATATTGCGTTTGGTACCGAAGTCAGAAATGAAACCTATGGCGTCAAAGCAGGTGAGGTCGCCTCATATACGGTCGGCCCCGGCGCTGCGATCGGGCTGGATGCTAATTCTAACGGCGCACCGGGCTTCAGTGACAGGCAGGCCGGTAGCTGGGGACAGGATAGTTATGCCGCCTACCTTGACATCGAAGCGCCGGTCAGCAAAGCGCTGAATCTCGGTGCCGCCGTGCGTTATGAACATTTTTCGGAATTCGGTAACACCGTCAACGGCAAGCTGTCGGCGCGCTATGCATTGAATCCGGATACGGCCTTGCGCGGTTCGTACTCCACCGGCTTCCGCGCTCCAACGCCGGGACAATCAAATACCAACAGCACCGGTCAGGGTCTGGATACAAAAACACTCTTGCTGTTCACCAGCGGACGTCTGGCGAATAATGATCCGCTCGCGATTCTGCTCGGCGCACAGCCATTGAAACCCGAAAAATCACAAAATCTGTCGCTCGGTCTGACATGGAAAAATGCGCTGGGCTTTTCCGGTTCTGTCGATGTGTACAACATTAAAGTGACAGACCGTTTCAGCACCTCAGCTTCATTTGCAGTACCAGCAGGCATCGCGAATCCGCTGCGTTACACCTCGGTCAGTTATTTCACCAATGACTTCGACACCACGACGCGCGGTATTGATATCGTCGGCAGTCATCTGAGCAAGCTGGGTAACGGCAAACTGAATCTGACACTGGCATATAACTACAACACAACCACGGTTGACAGCGGCCAATCCAGCGTCGCCACCAATGCGGCACAGCGCAAGGTGTTCGAAGAACGTCTGCCACGCCAGAAAGCGACGATCAGCGGTAACTATGAAAGCGGCAACTGGGATGCACTGGCACGCGTTCGCTATTACGGCGCCTGGACCGACAATTCCGGCAATGCGACCGGCGATATTTTCCAGCGCTTTGGCGGCATTCAGTTTCTCGATATCGCCCTCAGTTACAAGCTCAGTCAGAAGCAATCGATACGCGCCGGTATCGATAATCTGCTGAATAAATACCCCGATGAAGCCAGCTTTCAGGCCAGCCGTGGTCTGATTTACTCACGTAACGCACCGTATGACACGGACGGCCGCAGCCTCTACGTTGAATACAAGGTGAAATTTTGAGTGGTAACAGTATGAAAAACAACGACAAAGTCGATGCCAAGCGCCGTCATTTATTATGCTCAGGAGCACTGTTGGGAACGCTGCCGCTGGCATCCGGTAGCGCAGGTGCGGCAAGCCAGCCATCAACAGCATCACAAGCTTCACCAGTCATACCGGTCGCCCCTGTTGGCGCAACGCCGGCGACGCTGGCGCGTGATAACGCTTACTGGAATGCGGTCGCAGCACAATACGACATCACGGATGATGTCATCCTGCTCGACAATGCTTACTGGGGTTCGATGTCGAAGTCTGTGCTGGCCGATTATCAACAGCAATTGGCGATGGTCAACCGTGGTAACGCCTGGTACGGGCGCGTGCGCTTTCCTGCCGAGTTCGAGACTGCCCGCAAACGCACCGCCGACGCACTCGGCGTTCACCAAGATGAAATCGTATTTACGCGCGGCGCAACCGAAGCCTTGCAAGTGCTGATCGCGGGTTACCAACGCCTGACAGCGGGTGACAGCGTGCTGTATGCCGATATCGATTACGACAATATGATCACCACCATGCGCTGGTTAAAGCAACGCCGTGGCGTCAACGTTGTGGCGATCAGTATGCCGGAACCATTCAGTTACGATGCCGTGGTCGCCGCCTATGTCGCAGCGATGGATCAGCATCCGCGCCTGAAATTAATTCTGCTCACGCATGTCAATCACCGCAACGGCATGGTCTTACCCGTCGCCCACATTGCCCGGCTGGCGCGCGAACGCGGTATCGATGTGATCGTCGATACCGCCCACGGCTTTGGACAACTCGACATGCGCATTCCGGATCTGCAGGCGGATTTCGTTGGCATTAATCTGCACAAATGGATAGGCGCGCCGGTCGGTGTCGGCGCGGTGTATATCAAGCGTGGGCGCGTGCGCGATATTGCCCCTTATCTGGGTGAACCTGATGGCGACGACATCAGCACACGCGTGCACACCGGCACACTGAATTTTGCGGCTTACCTGAGCCTGCCGAAAGCGCTTGATCTGCACGCCGCGATCGGCGTGGAGAACAAACAGGCGCGGTTACAGTATTTGCGCAATCGCTGGATCGAAGGCGCGCGCCAGATCAAGGGCGTAGCTGTGCTGGCCTCGTCCGATACGCGGCTGAGCAGCGCCATCAGCGCATTCCGTCTGACGGGAAAAACCAGGGCGGAAGACACCACGGGATTAGCAACACAGCTCGCCTTGCAACACGGCATTTTTACGGTTCCCCGCAACGGCCTGGTATCTGGCAGCTGCATCAGAGTCACACCCGGAATTTTCACTCCCGAATCACATATTGATGCCCTGCTCGCAGCGATGCAAAAAGTGGCCGCAGCTTAATGCATGTCATCGTATTTCACCGGACGAAATACGATGTGACGCAATGTGATATGACTATGTGAATAAAAGCCGCCAACGATGGCCTGATACTCACCTTCGCACATATCCAACTGTTAAAATTCCGGCATGCCTCGCTTTGCTTTTTCTTTGTTATCTGGTTGTTTGTTGTGCTGCGCATGCAGTCTGGCACCCGCAACCGTCTGCGCCAGTCAGTTATCGGTGGTCACCGAGAGTTTGCCACCGCTGAATTTCGAAGAGCATGGCAGCGTCACCGGCTATTCCACCGAAATTGTGCAGGCGGTTTTGCAAGAAGCAAAGCTGGCAGCCCCGATAGAACTGATACCCTGGGCACGCGCGTATCAACGGGCGCTGCAACAACCGAATACCCTGATTTATTCCATGACCCGCACGCCCGAGCGTGATGCGCAGTTTGAGTGGATAGGCGTGCTCAGCAACCGCCAGATTTATCTCTATAAATTGAAGTCCCGCACCGACATACAGATAAAAACACTGAGCGATGCTGGTGCTTATAAAACCGGGCTGGTACGGGAAATGGCGTCAGCGAAAGAGTTCATGCGTAAAGGACAGTTTCCCGACTACGTGGTCGACTACGCACCGACTGACGAATCCAACATGAAAAAATTTCTGATGGGCCGCGTTGATCTGGCCATTTTTCAGAACTGGAGCGCGGCGTTTTTAATGAAGTCGCAGAACCGTACGATGGATGAAATCGAACCCTTGCTCCTACTCGATGGCAGCAGCAATTATTATCTGGCGATGAGCAAAAACAGCGACCCGGCGCTGGTGAAAAAGATACGCAAAGCTTTTGAAAAGGTGCAGCAATCCGGCTTATTCGACAAGCTGCGGCTCAAATATCTGCGCTGATATCTAAGCTGATACGTCTAAGCTGATACTTCAGCCGAAGTCTACACTGAAAAAGCGGGTATTTTCATATACTCCCCCTGCTTTTTCATAAAACATGCTTCATGTCCTTATGTTTAAAGGGCTTTAAAATATACTCCCCCCAGTATATTTATCCTCAAAACAGGCCTAATTGCTGCCCGCTGGCGACCTCTGTTTCAGCAAGTCGCACGCCCAGACCCAGCAGGCGCACGGGTAACTGGCGGCGCTGTAATCCGGTTTCCAACAATTGCTGAAACAAACCGATATCCAGCGTTTTTGAAACGCATTCGACGGTGGTGATACGAAAATCAGAAAAGCGGATTTTGACGTAGAGTTTATGAATATAGCTGATCGCATCTGCCCGCTGCACCCGCTGTTGCAGCGACGCGTATAAAGCAGGCAGTTCGGCCACACACGCGGTCAGATCGGGCAAATCATGGACATAAGTTTCTTCGGTACTGACCGATTTGCGCTCGCTGCTGGCACGCACCTCGCGCAGATCAATACCGCGACACAACTGATACAAGCTATTGCCGAGCTTGCCGAAATGCTGCATCAGATCTGCCAGCGACCACGTACGCAAATCGCGGCACTCCTGAATGCCCATGCTGTGTAATTTGGCGGCGGTGACTTTGCCGACGCCAAACAATCTTGCCACCGGCAAGGCCGCAACGAACTCTTCCACCTGATCCGGCAAAATGACGAACAAACCATCCGGCTTGTTCCAGTCGCTGGCAATCTTGGCGAGAAACTTATTTGGCGCCACGCCTGCCGAAGCGGTGATACCGACGGTGTCGGCAATCCGGGCGCGGATTTCACGCGCAATCAGGGTCGCGCTGCCATGATGGCTGGTCGCCTGACTGACATCGAGATACGCTTCATCCAGCGATAAAGGCTCGACCGCCTCGGTGTAGTCGCGGTAAATCGCCAGAATCTGGCGCGATGCAATCCGGTATTTTTCCATCGTCGGCGGCAAAATCAGCAGCTCCGGGCAACGCCGTACTGCCTGCGCCATCGGCATGGCTGAACGGATGCCGAAACGCCGCGCCTCGTAATTACAGGTCGCTACGACGCCGCGTTGATCCGGTTGACCGCCAATCGCCAGCGGCCTGCCCCGCAATGACGGATCATCCCGCATTTCTATCGAGGCGTAAAAACAGTCGCAATCACAATGAATAATTTTTTTCAAAACGCAGATCGTTGGGGTGGGATTGAAACTCATTTCATCAATAGGGATGAATTCTGGTTTATTTTATCTGTTTTTCTCTACAAAACTGTATGCATATACAGTTATTTCAATCTTGCTTGCGCCATATCAGCGATGACAAAGCGCAAAAATTACGTCACTATCTGAAAGTTTTCCTTTCCTGCGGCTTCAACATGAAAAAAACTTTCTCCTTTGTCTCCAGACTCATTTCCGCATGCACGATTGGTCTTGCGTTAAACCTTGCACATGCCGACGTTGCCAGACCATATGACGAAACTGCTGATGCGCCCGCCGCAGTCGCCAAAGCGCTGACGCAGGCACAGGCCAGCAACAAAAAAGTGCTGGTGATTTTCGGCGCGAACTGGTGCAAGGATTGTCTGGAGCTCGACCGTTCTATGCAAGGACAAAGCGCCGCCCTGATCGCCAGCAAATTCGTCTTGGTTAAAGTCGATGTTGGTCAGTTTGATAAAAATCTGGCGCTGGCAAACAGCTACGGCAACCCGATTAAAAAGGGTATTCCGGCCGCTGTCGTTTTAAAAGCAGATAACAGTGTCTTGTTTGCATCGAAAGGTGGTGAATTGTCGAATGCACGCAAAATGAGTGAACAAGGCGTGTATGATTTCTTCAATCAGATCATCACGCAGCACCCGTAACATCAGGTTTTCTGCTGTCATCTGAGATACGCAGTAACGGCGGCAGCAACGGCTCGCTGCCGGTCATGGGCATGATATCGGTTGTGCGTTAATCACCCAATTTTCTGCACATTTTTTCTGTTTTTTTTAAGCAAGCTGATGTCTGTCACACCAACGCCACCCAACCCGGTTGCTGCAGAGATCACGGCAGCAGAGCTGAAAGCGCTGAAAGTCAGCCAAGCCTTGCTGAATAATTTCTCGCGCTTTCTGCCGGCAGTTTTTTTTCAGTATCAACGTTTTTCCGCCGAACGCTTTTGTTTCAATTATGCAAGCGAGGCGGTTGAACGCTTGTTTGAATTCAGTGCCGCAGAACTGTGCGCAGACGTCAATATTCTGTTCAGAAAAGTGCATCCGGCAGATTTATCTGCATTCATACTCAGCGTTCGCACGGCGGCCGAACATCTGCACGTCTGGACGCATGAATTCCGCATCGTTCTCAAGAATGGCGAAGAGCGCTGGATGGCGGGCGAGGCCAGCCCGGAACTGCAGGCCGACGGCAGTCTGCTCTGGCATGGCTGCTTTATGGATCAGACCCGCAGCAAACAGACTGAGCGCAGCTTAATCACGGCGGAACAACAGCGGCGACTGGTCATGCAGGCCTCGAATCAGGGTTTGTATGACATCAACCTGAACACCGGCGCGGCCACCTTCAGTCCCGAATACAGCAACATGATCGAACACTCAATCGAAGAGTTTGCCGATCCGTTTGCATTCTGGGATTACTTCTGGAAACACAGCATCCATCCGGATGATGTGGCCGGGATAAAAGAAGCCTATCGCATCCATTTTGCTTCGAAAGGCAAAACCGATTACCACGCCGAGTTCCGACAGAAAAATCGTGCAGGCGAATGGCGCTGGATTATGTCACTCGGGGCCGCTGTCGAATGGGATGAAAATCAGCGTGCCGTGCGTATCGTCGGCACCCACATCGACATTACAGAACGCAAACGCACAGAAGAACAATTGCAGCTGAATCAGGAATTGCTGCGCTCGAATAATGTCCGTTATAAAGAATTGGCACGCGAACTGGAAATTCTGATCGCCAACGCGCCGGTGGGCATTATGTTCGTCAGCAACGGCGTCATCATCCGCGCCAATGAGGCTCTCGCCGATTTGTGCCGCTTCCCTGATGCGAAATCAATGATAGGGGTAAAAACCACTTTTCTGTACCACAACGATGAAGACTACCGCGCCTTCGGTCAGGCAGTGATACCGAATCTGGAAGCCGATGAACTGGTAGAGCTTGAATGGTATCTGCGGCGCGCCGATGGCGAGTCGTTCATGGCGCGCGTCGCTGGTCGCGCCCTGCCCGCTGAAACCTACGAAAAAGGGGCAGTCTGGATGATAGAAGATATCACCGGACAAAGAAAAACTCTGGATGCGCTGCGCGAAAGCGAAAGCCGCTTGCAGCGCATCATGAATTCCAGCCTGATCGGCATTTTGTATGGCAGTGACGGCTCCCGTCTGACGGACGTGAACCGCATGTTTTGTCAGTTGTCCGGATACTCTCGCGAACAACTACTGGCAGAGCAGTTTCTGTGGCGAGTCGTGTTGTCAGAGCAGGATCAGTATCTGGTACATCAGGCATATACAGAAATGCTCAGCACCGGTACCACGGCACCGTTCGAAGTCATGCTGCGACGTGCCGATGGTTCGGCAATACCGGTGCTGGTGGGTCTGGGTTATCTGGAAAATTCTCCGCGCGAGTGGGTCGTCTTTGTCATGGACATCAGCGAGCGCCTGCGTATCAATCAGCTCAAAACAGAATTCGTGTCGATGGTCAGCCACGAACTACGCACGCCGCTGACCTCAATTCGCGGCTCACTCGGTTTGCTGGAATCCGGCGTCGGTGGCACCTTACCTGACGCAGCCCGGCAATTGATACGGATCGCGCACAATAACAGCAAGCGCCTGGTGAATCTGGTCAACGATATTCTCGACATCGATAAACTGAACAACGGCAAAATGAATATCCGTTCTGAGCCTGTCGATCTGATCGAAATGCTGCACAATGCGATGGAAGCCAACGAAGCCTACACCAGCTCGCTGCGCGTCGGGCTGATCATGGAACAACAAGTGATGCAGGCCTGGAGTCTGGGTGACCACGACAGGCTGATGCAGGTGATGGCGAATCTGATCTCCAACGCGGCCAAATTCTCACCCGAAGGTGAAAGCGTGACCGTCAGAATTTATCAGGAACAGAGCCATTATCATATCGCCGTCAGTGATCGCGGCCCCGGCATTCCACTCGATTTTCAGACGCAATTATTTGAACCGTTTACGCAGGCCGACGGCACCAATACCCGTCGCCAGGGAGGAACCGGTTTGGGGCTGGCCATCACCAAAGCGCTGGTCGAAAAAATGCATGGCGAAATCTTTTTCCTGAGTTGCCCCGGTGAAGGCTCGACATTCTGGTTCAGCTTACCGGCGTGCGTACCGCCAGCGTCTGCCATCACCTGAAATCTGGGATTCAAAGCAGCTGTGTCTGCGCCTGACTCTGCCGGAATTCAGCCGGGGTCTGCGTCGTCCAGCGTCTGAACGCGCGCCGGAAACTGCGACTGTCGGAATAGCCGAGTTCTTCCGCAATACGTTCCAGACTCAGGCCGGTTTGCAGTAATTGCCGCGCCCGTCCGATGCGGATAGTTTCGGTAATCTGGAAATACGAAGTTCCTTCGCGCGCCAGCAAACGATGCAAAGAACGTTCGCTGGTTCCCAGGACAGATGCCGTCTGTGCCACGCTGTGCAATTCACACTGAAGCGCAGTCAGAGTGCGTAGCAGGCTTTGCCGTCCAAGCACACCAACCGCCGCCAGTTCCGCCTGACAGGCATCGTGCGAAGTATGTGCCAGCAGCGCATCCGGTTGCGGCAACGCCATTTGCAACACCTGGTTGTCGATCACAATACGACTGACATCAGCACCTGCGATCACGGGACAAGCAAAGAATTTTTCGTACGCTGTCAGACTCGCGCCGGGCTGCAAACGCAGTTCCACCCTTACCAGCGGAAAGCGGCAGCCGCACAATTGGCGCGCCGCATTGATGGCGGTGACCAGATGATCGACTTCCAGAAAATCCTGCAATTCCGCATCGTCGAATAAAGGCAAGGCAAGCAGTGCCGATTGTTGCGGCCCCGCTTCCAGTTGCAGATGCACCATAGAGCCGGCGATCAGTTGATAGTCGAGACCGAATTGCATAGCCTGCGCCAGCGTTTCCTGAGCGCCCATACCGGTGGCCATCTGACCCAGTTGCGGCAAGGCTTTACGCGTACCGGATCGCAGCCCCAGATCAGCGCCGCCGCGGTGTCGCGCCTGTAACAGGCCTTCGCGTGCCTGGGCATAACTGATGCGGTTATCGTGATGCTCGGCAAAGGCGGGAAACATATCCTGCCAACGCCAATCCTGCTCACGCGCGATCGCCAGCACACCGCTGAACGGATGAGCAGGAAATACCGCATCTTGTACCGACAAGAGTGCGGATATGGTGGGCGCAGGCTGGTTCATCTGTGATGGTCTGACAACGTGGCAGTAAATGTCCTTACTTTAACCGAAACGGCATACTAATATCGTCGTACCGTACACCGGAAATTAAAACAACAGGCCTGACGCTGGCGATGCCATCGCGTACAGCCTCATCCAAAGAGAGAGACACATGAATAATATCAGCGACTATATTGTGGTCGGCGGTGGTTCCGGCGGTTGTGCCGTGGCCGGACGCCTGACTGAAGACCCGGATCTCAGCGTAACCGTGCTGGAAGCGGGCGGCGGTGGCGACAGTCTGGTGGTGAATACGCCCGCTGGTGTGGTTGCCATGCTGCCAGGCAAACTGAATAACTGGGCATTTGAAACCGTGCCGCAACCCGGCCTGAATGGTCGCCGCGGCTATCAGCCGCGCGGCAAAATGCTGGGCGGGTCTTCCGGTCTGAATGCAATGATTTACGTGCGTGGACACCGGCAGGATTACGATCACTGGGCAGCACTGGGCAACACCGGCTGGTCGTATGACGAGGTTTTACCGTATTTCAAACGTTCAGAAAATAATGAAACCCATCATGACGCGTACCACGGCAACGCCGGGCCGCTGCATGTCAGCGAGTTACGCACCGATAACCCGTATCAGCAATTGCTGATCGAAGCGGGCAAACAAGCGGGCTTTCGCATCAATACCGATTTCAACGGTGCCGAGCAGGAAGGCATAGGCTTGTATCAGCTGACCCAGCATAATGGCGAACGCTGGAGTGCATCGCGCGCGTATCTGCGGCCGCACATGGGCAAGCGGCCAAATCTGCGCGTGGAAACCGGCTGCTATGTGACCCGCATTCTGTTTGAAGGCAAGCGTGCCGTCGGCGTAGAAATGCTGCAAAACGGTCAGAAAAAAACTCTGCATGCACGGCATGAAGTATTACTCGCAAGCGGTGCTTTGCAGACCCCGCAATTGCTGATGCTGTCCGGCGTCGGCAATGCGAATGCGCTGCAAAGCATGGGAATCCCTGTGGTGCACGATCTGCCCGGCGTTGGTCAGAATTTGCAGGATCATCCGGATTTCGTGTTTAAATATCGCGCGAAAAGCCTTGATCTGCTTGGCGTTTCTGCCGCTGGCAGCCTGCGTCTGCTGCGCGAACTGATGCGCTATCGCTCACAACGGCGCGGCATGCTGACCTCAAACGGTGCCGAAGGTGGTGGCTTTCTGAAAACCGATCCGTCTTTGTCAGCGCCCGATATCCAGTTGCATTTCGTCATGGCGATGCTCGACGACCACGCACGCAAATTGCATCTCGGTCATGGATACTCGTGCCACGTCTGCCTGTTGCGCCCGAAAAGCATAGGCGAAGTCACGTTAGCCAGCCCCGACCCGATGGCAACGCCGCTGATCAACCCGCGTTTCCTGGAACATCCCGACGACATGGAAGTCATGCTGAAAGGCTTTAAGCTGACCCGCAAACTGATGGATGCGTCAGCACTGGCAAACGCCCGCAGCAGCGATTACCAGACCGCCAATGTGCATACCGATGACGACATCCGCGCCGTCATCCGCCAGACCGCCGACACCGTGTATCACCCTATCGGTACCTGCAAAATGGGCACAGACAACATGGCGGTGGTTGATCCGGAGTTGAAAGTGATCGGCCTGCATGGTCTGCGCATTGTCGATGCATCGATCATGCCTACCCTGCTCGGAGGTAACACCAATGCACCAACCATGATGATCGGTGAGAAAGCGGCAGACATGATCAAAGCCGGACTGCGCGGCTGAGCGTCACCAGATATCACATAACAAGACATAAAGGCAGCCAGCCACCATATTTGCTGCCCGCTCACTTCCCTGTCGTGCCGGATGGAACCCGATGGCACGACAGCGGCCAAATTACGCAGCCCCGCTACGACAGGCATGCGGCACGATTGACTAGCCAGCGCAGTGCGATATTCAAATAAAGCTGAATCGCATGTTTATGAAAATCAATGCCAATGGTCACGATGGTATTCGTGGTGGATTCTGTGATGCATTAATGATATGTTTGAGCATGACTTCTCCCTATTGATTGGATCATGATGTTGACTGGAATTTTCATCTTTGCACTACTTTGGCAAACCGTAAAGGTGACGCCATTTTCTTGGGACGGGGAAGTCCCTTTCTTTCGTCAGACTTATTTTCGGGAGATGCTGTGAATTATTGTCGATCAATTGCAATCCTTCTTGCCAGCGCATCGCTATGGGCACTCGCCAGTGACGCTGCTAGCATCAACATGAATAGATGCAAGCTGTCTGACGGTCGGATTGAATTTACTGATCAGCCATGTCCATCAGATGCGTCCTCTGCATCTATCGAAAGCAATGCATCCCCTCACCCAACACAGCAGAAGCACTTGAAGGCAAAGAATAGAATAGCACTCAGCGGATTACCTCCCGAAGATCGAATGACGTCCTGTGAACCAAGCATCGCGATTGCCGCAGCAGAAGAAATTGTCAGCAATCCTTCTAACCTGAAAGAACCTTTGCAATTATTTCCCCCTGCTTTCGCCTTTTTCCAGAATGGAAAGAAAGACGATGGGGTGTTTTGGTTTTATGCGGCACAGCTGCGTGTTCGTCAGCAGATGATTTTAGAAAATGGCGATCGGGGTCAACTCTTAGCAATCACGCAAATGACCATGGGAGGCCCCATCAATAACTATGCCTTCCAGAACACTTCAAACCTCAATCAGATTTTGGACAGGGTATTGAAATGGGACAAAGACACCCCGAATCCATTTCGTGAAAAAGCTAGGACACAAAAGCTAGATAAACAAATGGACCAGGTTTATGCTGGACTGGACGAACTTAAATCCAAACTTATTAATGAAAAAAACTCTTTGGAAGCTGCGGCACGACAGGCTGCATCTGGAGTTGAGCAAATGAATGCCCAAATGATTAGCCAGCGTTGTCGCAAAGGACAACCTGATCCCGCCTACGATAATCAAACAAAGAAAACAGAAGAACAACTTGCTTTGGATTACATAACACATAATGAACAGGTGATTAAATTAGCAGGGGGAGCAGTGAAGACATATCCTGCTGCATCTACAACCTATAGCAATGACAGGAACAAGGGTAGATATGATTTTTCTATCTCAGGCTCAAAAAGCTTTTATGCCATTGTTGACGTTAATCGAAGTTCTGGGAAACCAGAGTTCAGACTTGCCTGTGTGACGACACTATCCATGGGGTATCGTGAGGCGGGTAAAGATGCTTGCTCACAATCCACAATAGCGTTGCCAAAATGACGCAACCTAACACTGCATTCGAGAGGGACTGCGCAAAAGCGCGCTGCCCCTCAATTTGAACGTTAGGCGTCATGAGCATCACTCTTTCGGAAGCTTGGGTGAAGAAGACCCCGGTCACCGCTGCAGTGCAAGTAAGTGGTGCGCTCAGTGTCAGCTTCTCATATTGGCAAATTTTTGGTGCTCGTAATGTCGAAAGCATCGCTGATGCCATGCACCAGCTCACAGGCGTGCCAGTGGGGCTTGTGATGACGCTCAAGCGCGTTGACTGGCACGAAGTTATTCATGTGGCAGTGGCTTCTGCTATGCCGCACGTGAAGCCATGTTATCAACACAGAGAATTCTTCAGGTTCCGGGGGCTAAGCCGTGAGCTGCCAACAATTCCGTCGAGGAACCGCCCACAAGTGATGCTTGTGGTGTATAGCATAGCTGCTTGCCGGGAAATGTCATCTAAGCCGCCCAAAAGTTCAGAATTAGATGAACAAAATTCAGAGTTAAGTGAATTTCGACACACAGTCAGCCGCAAAATAATTTTGCTTGCGGACATCATTCCAACGATTATTATTGTTATTTATTGCTATTATTATCATTTAATCAGGATACTCCCCCTCTGATTAAATAAAATCGCTCAGTTGTCAGCATATTTAAAGGACGTGTGCAACATACTCCACCCAGTATATTTCACACCTGTTTTGTTGTTTCTGCTATCAGGATCACTATGTCATCTCGTTCTGCTGCAATCCCTTTTTCACTTACCCCAGTTTTGCGCGCGCTGGTTCTGGGCGGCGCTATCTTGTTCACCACGCCCGCCGTACTCGCCGATGCGCTGCCGAAAGGCGTGAGCCAGATCACCAGCGTCGAAGGTCTGACCGAATACCACCTGCCGAACGGCTTGCGGGTATTGCTGATGCCGGATGCAACCAAACCGACCGTGACCGTTAACATGACTTATCTGGTCGGTTCGCGCCATGAAAATTATGGCGAAACCGGGATGGCGCATTTACTCGAACATCTGCTCTTCAAAGGCACGCCGACGAATCCGAAAATCGACGATGAATTTAACAAGCGCGGCATGCGCCCGAACGGCACGACCTCGCTCGACCGCACCAATTATTTTGAACTGTTCAAAGCCGATGACGACAATCTGAAATGGGCGCTGACGATGGAAGCCGATCGCATGGTCAATTCCTTTATCGCGAAAAAAGATCTCGATACCGAAATGAGCGTCGTGCGTAACGAATATGAACGCGGCGAAAATTCACCCGGCAATGTCTTGCAAAAGCGCATGCAAAGCGTGGCCTACGACTGGCACAACTATGGCAATTCGACGATAGGCAATCGCAGCGATATCGAAAATGTGAAGATTGAAAACCTGCAGGCGTTTTATCGCATGTACTACCAGCCGGATAACGCCGTACTGCTGGTCGCCGGTAAATTCGATACCGATAAAGTGTTGCAATGGATCAGCGCTGCTTTCGGCAAAATCGCTAAACCAACGCGTACACTGCCGCAATTCTGGACGACCGAACCAACGCAGGATGGCGAACGCAGTTTCGTCGTGCGCCGCAGCGGTGATATTCAGATCGTCTTGCTCGGCTATAAAGTCCCAGCCAGTCTGCATAGCGACCGCAACGACCTTAGTTTTGCGGGCAGTATTCTGACCAGCGCCCCGCATGGCCGTCTGCATAAACAACTGGTGGAAACCGGCAAAGTGGTGCAGGTATTTTCCGGCGGTTCCGGGGCGGTAGCGCTAGGCCTGATGACGATAGGTGCGATTGTCAAAAAAGGCGAATCCGTCGATGCCGCCAAAGAGGCTCTGCTGGCAGGAATCGAGGATTTTAAAAATAATCCGCCGACCAAAGAAGAAATCGACAGGATCAAACGCGATACGGCCAATGCGTTTGAAAAAATGCTGAACAACCACGAAGCCATCGGTATCAGTATGTCGGAATTCGTCGCCATAGGCGACTGGCGCTATCTGTTCAAAGTGCGTGATTCAGTTGATGCGATCACAGCCGAGCGCGTCGCTGCTGCCGCAAAACATTATCTGGTGCGCGATAACCGCACCATCGGCATGTTCATTCCTGAAGACAAGCCACAGCGCGCCGAGATTCCGGTAGCACCGGACATGGCCGAGGTCATGAAAGACTTCAAACCCAAGCCATCCACGCTGAGTGGTGAGGCGTTTGATTCTTCTCCGGCGAATATTGATCAGCGCACGCAAGTTGGCAAGGCGGGCAATCTGCAAATCGCTCTGCTGCCAAAGAAAACCCGCGGCGAAACCGTGAATGTCGCGCTGAACCTGCATTGGGGCGATGAAACCAGCCTGCGTGGCAAAGCCATCGTCAGCGGCATCACCGCTGGCTTGTTAGGCACTGGCACCAGCAAATACAGCCGCGCCCAGCTCTCTGATGAAATGTCCAAACTCAAAATGAGCGGCGGCATCTTTTCATTCCAGACCACCAAAGCCAATCTGCCTGGGGCACTGGCGCTGGTAGCGCATGTGCTGCGTGAAGCCAGTTTCCCGGAAAACGAATTTACTCAGGCCAAAGAACGTGGGCTGGTGGGTCTGGAAGCTTCGCGCAAAGAGCCAGGCAGCATACTCTCACGTGAAATGTCGCAGTATTTCAATCCGTATCCGAAAGGCGATTATCGCGAAGCAAAAACACTCGATGAGGCCATCGCTGATTTCAAGGCAGTGAAACTCGATGATGTGAAAGCCTATTACAAAGAATTCTACGGCGCGTCCAAAGGCGAGTTGTCCGTGGTCGGTGATTTCGATGCCGACAGTACCAAAGCTGTGATCGCACAGATGTTTGACGGCTGGGTCAGCAAAGCACCGTACACCCGCATGGTCAGCAAACGTCTTGATCCACCGGCGATACGGAAAGTATTCAACACACCGGACAAAGAAAATGCGGTTTACAGCAGCAAAATGACGCTGGCTTTGCGCGAGGATGATGCTGATTATCCAGCGCTGAGTATCGCCAACTATATCTTCGGCGGCGCCGGACTGAATTCACGTCTGATGGAGCGTATCCGCCAGAAAGATGGTCTGTCGTATGGCGGCGGTTCCAGCCTGAGTGCGGGCGATATCGATCCGGTCGGCAGTTTCGGCATCAGCGCAACAGCAGCGCCGCAGAATATGGAAAAACTGGAAAAGGCGATACAGGAAGAACTCAGCAAAGCACTGAAAGACGGTTTCACTGCGGAAGAACTCGCTAAAGCAAAATCCGGCATACTGCAAAAACGTCAGCAAAGCCGCACCAGCGACGCTGGTATTGCCGGTGGCTGGAATCACTATCTGTACCGTCAGCGTAACTGGTCTTACTCGCAGGCGATGGATGACAAAATCCAGGCGCTGACGCTGGAACAGGTGAACGCGGCGTTCCGTCGCTATATCGATCCGTCAAAAATCAGCACGTTTATTGCGCTGGATGAGGTCAAGGCAAAAGCACCTGCGAAGTAAGCTGTAACAATAAAAAAATCCCGGTACAGACCACCATTGTCTGTACCGGGATTTTTTTTAAACTGTGACGATGGCGTTCAGGCAGCCAGACGCTATCGTTGTTGCTATCGTTGTTGCTATCGTTGTTGCTATCGTTGTTGCTATCGTTGTTGCTATCGTTGTTGCTATCGTTGTTGCTATCTTTGTCGGTATCAGCCTTTCCAGCTGCGCTGCAAACCAGTGTCGGTATGGATCCAGCCACCGTTTGCCGTTGCACGATAATAAAAGCCGACGCCGCCCTGACGGAAGCTGCTGATCAGACCGCCCAGCACTTCTTCATGCAACTGTGAAATGCGGATGTCGGCCGCCTTGCCATCCATGTGCAAGGATTTACGCGCAGCCGGCACACCCTGTTCTATCAGGCGTTTATTCGATTCCGGTGTGCGATAGCCAGATAAAATTTCCAGCGGCTTGGTCATACCGAAACGCGCGATATAGGCTTGTGTCGCCCACAAGGTTTCAAGTAATTTCGGGTCCATCGGTGCCGATTTTTTGCCGTTCACATCGCGCAGTAAGTGACACAATTCCTGATACGCGGAATCAATCATCTCACCGTCTTTCCAGTACAGTAATTTGCTGCGCTCACCCGATTGCGGCCGCACCAGATCGAGGGTGCGCGGCTTGACCCAGAAGTCCAGATCGAGTGCCTGTGAATCGAATAAATCCGGCGGCGGTGCTAATTGCGTCGATTTTCCGGCATTGCTGTCATTACCATGTGCGACGGCCGTTTCACGAAATAAACCAAGTGTGGTCAGAACTAAACTACTTTTGAGTATGTGGCGGCGGGTTGTCATGAGCCTGATAAATCCGTTGGTGAAGTTCTTAGAACTCATTTCATCAATAGGGATGAGATGCGTTCTATATATATAGTGTACTTCTCTGGCTGGCAGATGTGAATCTATCTGTAAAATTTACCGTTGATAATCCTGATTCTGCATTCTGTCGCAAACAGCTGATGCGCTCCGGAGTTTTCAGATTACACTTCATCCTGTTGCAAAATTGATCCGACTATATATGGTGACGAAAGCAGCACCGGAAACGCTGGTGCGCAGCGTCAAGCCGTCACGCCAGCGGATAGTTTTGCGTATGTCCTGTGTACGACCTATTACTGATCACATTCATATCATGCTCAAATCTATCACCTGGACCAGCCTGTTCATCCTGATGCTCGCCGGATGCGACATCCAGATTGACGGCAAACATATCAGCAACGGCAAAACCATCAACGGCGGTAAAGCCATCACCGAAAAACGAACGCTGACCGCCTTTACCAGTATAGAAAACCGCAGTTTTCTCGATCTCGTGATTACATCCGGACAACCGGAACTGGAAATCACCGCCGATGAAAAATTGCTGCCGGACATAGAAACCGTGGTCGAAAACCAGCGCCTGATCATCCGCAAAAAAAATGTGACGGTCACGATAGGCGGCAGCCCGCAAGGGAATATCCGCATCAGCGCCAATCAGCTGCAACAATTGCTGCAATCTGGCAGCGGCGATATCGAGCTGAACAATATCCAGGCAGAGAAATTTGAACTGACGCAAACTTCATCCGGCGACATCAAAGTCAGCGGGCAAATCAAACAACTCGATCTCAGCGTCAGCGGCAGCGGCGACATCGATTTGCGGCAATTACAGTTAGGCAGCGCCAACGTCAATATGCGCAGTTCCGGCGATGTCAGAATGCATCAGCTGACCGGTGCCCTCGTTGCCGAAGTGCATGGCAACGGCAGCCTGAAAGTCGATGCGATGCAAAATGCCTCCGCCAACATTCACCGCAATAGTTCCGGCGACATCAGTCTGCACGGTGATATGCAACAGTTGCAGGTCGATGCGTCCGGCTCCGGTGATCTCGATATCGACAGCTCGCAATTACCGCTGGCAAATATCCAGCTCAATGGCTCCGGCGATCTGGCCTTGCATGGCCATATTGCAGTACTCAATCTTAATCTGCGTGGTTCCGGCGAGGTCAAAGCCAACCAGCTCAGTGCCGATAATGTACGCATCGAAAGCCATGGCAGCGGCGACCTGCGCATACACAGCATACGCCAAACTCTGAAGGCAGACCTGTCAGGCTCCGGCAATCTGCATACCTCGCTGGAGAATGCGACGCTGGCTGAGCTGATTATGTCGCGCAGCGGTGATGTCACTATTGATGGCACGGCAAAAAAACTGACCGCCAGACTCAGCGGTACAGGTGATCTGCGCGCACAGGACTTATTACTCGATACCGCCAGCGTCAAAGTTACAGGCAATTGCGAAGCACAGGTGAATGTCAAAAAAGCGGGTGGCTCACGCGTAGTGAAGGTAGATCGCAACGGCGTTGTCAGCTGATTTTTATAACGAAGATACTGATGCAGAAATGAAAAAGCCTGATCGTGTCAGATCAGGCTTTTTTTACGCCACATTGCAAGCTCAACTTACAAGCTCAACGCTTCACAATCCGGTATTCATGTTGCACCACTAAACGGCTGGTGGCAATCAGACTATTCAAGCCCAGTATCAATTGCATCAGCACCTGCCCCGGCACCAGCCAGATCTGCCCACGCGGGGGCGACACTTGTGTCACGGCAGTCAGTACCGGCGTCACCCACGCTGCATCCGGCGTAACATCGAGCAAAATATCGCCGTCACTATTGGTGTGCAGATACACTTCGCCACCGTGCAATAAGGTAAAACACACGCCATAACCAGCCTGTGGATTTTTACCCGCGAGTTGCTGCAATTCGCGGTCATACAAATCCAACCAGGCCTCGACATCATTGACCGATTCCAGTGAGACCCACGGCAAGTCAGGATAATTTTTTTCTGTGGATAATGCCTTCAATGTCATGTCTTACTTTTTTTGTGCGGTTGCTGAAACTGCGGTGGACGCGGTGGCGGTTGTGGCTGTCGTTGCGGATGAAACGTTCGGCGCACCGGTTTCCGGCTTCATCTGACGCACCTGCAAACCACGCTGCCTGAGCAAATCCGTAATACTGTTTTTACCGGTAATGTGCCCGGCGCCGACCACGATCATCACTTTTTTGCCCGCGCTCATCAAGGCCACGATCTGATCTGCCATCGCCGGATTGCGGTCATCGAGCAACAGCTTCATGATCTTGCGCGACCCGGCATCTTTATTCGCCGTTTCTTCCAGTATCGCCGCCAACGCCTCGGCATCACCGGCTTTCCATGCCTGCACCATCAGAGCAGTATCACGCACGGCATCGCCATTGCTGAGGCTGTGTAAAGTCTGCGACAGCATCGCATCGCCATCTTCATCACTCAGGCCGCCCAGCATACGCGCCTGAAATTCCAGACTTTCTAATTCCACCAGTTGCTTGCCGTCTTTCTTTGCCCTTTTGATGAAGTGCAGGTCGATGCCCTGCGCCGGATCATAGCCTTGCTGCGCCACCACGCCTATCATCAGGCCAGTCGCCACCATCGCCGGTTTGAGGTTCTGAAACTGCGCGGCAGAAGCCCCAAGAAACTTCTGCATACTTTCCCAGGTCGCTTTCTGCAGATGATTTTCCAGCTTGTCCGGCGCGGCATAAGACAGCAAAGGAATCAACTTACGACTGAATTGCGGGTCGCTGGCGTCCACCTCCACCGCCAGCGTATCGGCCTGTTGATACGCGTTTTGTACTGCGGCAGGCAAAGGATAAAAGCTGGCTTTGGCCAGATGAAATGAACCAAATAAATAAGCAGTATTCGTCGCCGATTTCACTTCCCACATAATGCCATTAGCGGGAGTGTCGTCCGCTGCTTGGGCGAGACCGTGAGTGGCAATCAGCGTTGTAACGACCACCGATACAACCCGCTTCAAGCCCTTATTCAACAACAAATTCATCATCATTTTTCCATTAAAAATACTGCAAAGTGCAGTTCTACTGACGCACCTGTTATCTCTTTTCCTGTTGCGGGCAGAATGTGCCACTAAGGAAACAATAACTCTGCACATAAACACGATGCATTGAACAATACATGGTACGCGATTGCACTGCGCAAACCTTGTCGCAATCGCAGATAGCCGAGTAATGCGCCACCAAATAGTTGTGAGCTCAAGGCGAAGACCAGCCAATAATCACGACCATTTGTAGAATATAAATTGGAAATGTGCGCCAGGCCAAAAATGATGGCGTACATCCAGAAAACATAGGGATAACGTCGGATAAATGCACGGCTACGCGCAAAACGAATGCTGTCAGCAGATGCGGCGTACCGCAAACGTATCGCATCCGCTGCAGCAATGCTTAGCCATATGCCAGCCATGATCAGGACAAACATTTTGTCTGCGTGCAGCATTGCTATCAGCACAGGGGCAACAAACAAGCTGTACTTTACCTGCCGTAAGCCAGCCCTGAAAACTAATTCTTCGAGCAACGGTCCGATCAAGGCGACAGTCCCCCATTCAGAGATTTTTGTTGCGTCGCTCTTTACGGACTCATCAAGACCAGCCCAATGATATAGCGCGGCATTGATTGGTAAAGTCACGATAACGATAAAGCAGAAATTCAGCGCCAGCATCAACGCGATGCGCCGCCATCCTTGTCTGAGTGTCAGTACCTTTGCATGTCCGCGCACAGGTTTGCGCAAAAAGGCGACCAGTTCACGCAGTTCGCGACGCCAGTCAAAGTCGGCAGAACTTATTGCCTGCTCATTGGTATGCGCTATTGTTTGCTTCACCGCCTGACCAGGTAAGCCAACGCAGCCATTACTGGCGACAATCATTTCTTGAGCCTGATGATCACCAGAACCGGCGGAGCTTGTATTTTCAGTTAACACTTGCGACATAGCGCCCTTTAAAAAATGCTGCGCACATCATTGCGCTGAAGCATTCTCTTTTTTTGTTTTATTTTAGTCAACAAAATTCAAGGCATTTGTCCGGCATTCTTCTGCAGCAGCAACGAACGATATCGCACCGAAATACCAACTACTCTGATTTAGGCTGGCTCAATAAAGCTTTCAGGTTGGCGAGCCGTTCTTTCGGGGTCAGGGCTTCTGCTTCTGTGGGGACGGCGTCGCCTTCGTCGAGTTTCATTTCTTTAATAAAGCGTGATGGATCGCAATGTACGGGCACACCTGCGCGCTTGCGCTTTTTGCACCAGGTGATGTGCAGGCTGCGCTGCGCGCGCGTGATGCCGACGTACATCAGGCGACGCTCTTCTTCTATGCGTGCGGCCAGAATTTCTATCGGCGTATCGGGGTCGCCTTTATGCGGCAAAATGCCTTCTTCGACGCCGACCAGAAACACGTGCGGATATTCCAGCCCTTTCGACGCGTGCAAGGTGGACATGCGCACCGCATCAGGCTCTTCGTCCTTGCCTTCCATCATCGACATCAGCGCCACCATCTGCGTCAGATCGAGCAGGCTGCGGTGATCGTCAGTGCCGTCTTTACCGCCGCTGCCTTTGGTTTTCAGCCATTGCGTGAAATCGAGCACGTTCTGCCATTTGTTTTGCGCGGCGCGGTCATCGAAGCTGTCGTACAAATAGCCTTCGTAATTAATTTCCTTCATCAGATCATCCAGCAATTCGCTGGCATGACCTTCGCGGTGGGCATGCGCTTCAACCTGATTGATGAAGGTGCAAAATTCGCGCAGCGGGCGCAGTTGGCGATCTGTGAGTTTCGCTTCGATGCCGCCTTTAAACACCGCAGAAAACAGCGAGCATTGCCATTGCCCGGCGAATGCGCCCAGCACTTCCAGCGTCGCCTGACCAACGCCGCGTTTCGGCGTGGTGATCGCGCGGATGAACGCCGGATCATCGTCTTCATTCGCAATCAGGCGCAGATACGAAATGATGTCTTTGATTTCAGCTCGGTCAAAAAAACTCTGGCCGCCAGAAATCGTGTACGGAATCCGTTCACGCCGCAGCGCCTGCTCAATCACACGCGATTGGTGATTGCCGCGATACAGTATCGCGTAATCGGAATAGTTGGCGCGTCGTTCAAAACGATGCGCCGAGATCATGATGGCGACTTGCTCGGCCTCTTGTTCATCATCCTGCATGCCCAGCACTTTGACCGGATCACCGAGGCCATGTTCTGACCACAGCGATTTTTCAAACAGCTTGGGATTATTGCCAATCACAGCATTCGCCGCTTGCAATATGCGGGTGCTGGAACGGTAATTTTGTTCTAGCTTGATAATTTCCAGATCAGGAAAATCGACTTGCAGCGTTTTCAGATTTTCTATGGTCGCACCGCGCCACGCGTAAATCGCCTGATCGTCGTCGCCCACGGCGGTAAACATCGGTTTTTTGCCGATGCCCGTCACCAGCAATTTCACCAATTCATACTGGCAGGTATTGGTGTCCTGATATTCATCGACCAGCAGATAACGCAGACGGCGCTGCCATTTGTCGCGCACCTGCTCGTTGCTGCGGAACAGCTCAACCGGCAGCCGGATCAGATCATCAAAATCCACCGCCTGATACGCCGACAGCGTGGCGACATAGCTTGCATAAATGCGCGCCGCCGTCGCTTCATCATCATCTTTGGCCTGCTTCAAGGCCAGCTCAGGCGTAATCAGTGCATTTTTCCACAGCGACATCGCGGTCTGTATGCGGCGGATTAATTGCTTGTCGGTGGTGATCGCCAGATCCTGTACCAGCGAAAAACAATCATCGCTGTCCATAATCGAAAAGCGGTCTTTCAGCCCCAGCGCCTGCGCTTCCTGGCGCAAAATTTTCACACCCAGCGAGTGAAACGTCGATACCGTCAGTTGCTTAGCCTGACGCGGCTCGGCCAGCAATTTGGCGATACGCTCCTGCATTTCATGCGCAGCTTTATTGGTAAAAGTCAGCGCTGCAATGTGCTTGGGCTCGTAGCCATGCAACTCGATCAGATTCACGATTTTTTGCGTGATCACGCGCGTTTTACCCGAACCCGCCCCGGCCAGCACCAGACAAGGGCCGTCCATGTAGTTCACTGCATTGCGTTGGGGAGTATTCAGGCCGTGGGACATCGTAGTCATCGAAAAAACTGGGTTATATCCGGATTATCTCCATGAATTTTCATGGAGATATTATTGTGTACGCTCAGGCTCAGATACAAATCATGATATTTTCGAAAACCAGATGACATCAGTGCTGCGGAGCGATTGTCAGATAGTCCAGCTCGGCAACTTATTTGTTTGCTTCAGCCACGGATAATCAAAACAATAGCCACCGTTTTCTACTACTGCACCGCTTCCGTTTTTCGCAGATGAATGCTTGTGTTCCGGTGGATATGCGTCAAGCGAGGTAAAGTGCGTCACATAGGATCTGCGAGTTAATTCCTCATTCAGAATCTTGCTTCCTTCATGCGATAAATTACCGTGCCATATAAATACATCGCCCTTCTTAGGACAGAATACTTCTGGTTCGATACCGGCGTTCTTCATTCGCTCAGCCAGGTAAACTGATAATTCGTGGGGCTGACGCTTACTGTCTGATTCAAATAAAATACTACCGTCACCCCAATCAAAAAAGTCGCTGATCTCTGTTTTGTGTGAGCCCGGGTAATAGACCAATGGGCCGGCTTCCGGTTGAATATCTTCCAGAGGAATCCAGCTCGCTGCCAATTTCGCTAATTGCGTCTGGCATCGTACGTACGGATAGTCTACATGTATCGACTGCTGGCTTCCCTTGTAGAAAGTAAGTGACTGCAAAGCGCAAGCGGGTGATTGAAATACATGTCCTAAAAAAGAAGACACTTCTTTTACCAGACTGAGCCGCGCAGCAGCCAAAGATACCGTCTGTATACTATTGAATTTCACCCCATCCAAACCCAGCTCTTCTTCGGAAAATTCCCCAATTGGTTTGATCACACCTCTGAGTTCTGCGTAAAGCTCGAAATCACGATAATGTTTACGCAAATACTCGATATCGCCAGCCAAGGCATCAATTAAATCGTGCGGAACGACTTGTTCAAACGCGACATATCCTTTTTCCCGCCAAGACGTTAATTTTTCATGTAAGTCAAAATCAACGCTATCGCCATGACGCTTAACGTATTCATCAATATTGGCGTTTTCCTGATCAATCCATGTAGCGGAATTGATCCAGTCTTTTGGTAAAAATTTTTTCATCATCAATCCTAAACATTCAACTCTTTATGGTGCGCGAAAATTTGAAGGCATTATACGGGAGACAATTTCGTCTTAATTAAATTTTTATGTCTCAGGTTTGAAAGCCCGGTAATTGAATAAGACTTACGAAACTGAGAAGAAGAGTAAACTATCGCGCATTCCACATTGAGACATTGCCATGAAATTCGAACATTTAATCGAGATTAACGACATCCTGAATCCTTTAGCCGAAGTCATCACCCGCGAACAATTGTGGCGCGGGCTGGTGCTGCGTGCCGAGTCACCGAAGCTGTTTGTGTCTTACCTGGACGATGCGCTGATCGAAGACCGCACCGAAGCCAGCATGACGCGCACCCTGAAATATGGCGAGCTGAGCGTCACCGACACCGTGCGTTTTGTGCATCTGGAACATGTGCATTACGACATCGCCGCGCAGGGCGAGATACGCCAGTCATCGTTGCGTATGACGATAGAAGAGCCACAGCCAGACTCGCTGTTTGTGCGCTTTCAATACGACGATGGAGCCACCGAAGAGCAGGACAAAGAAAACGAGATGTACAACGACTATCGCCGTTCCGCCTATCAGGCCGCGGACATCGACACGATACGGCAGATACGCGAATTCGCCGAAGCCGGACGCCTCGACGCCTTGCCGAGTTAAGCGCCGCCCGCAATCTCGCCGATCTGCATTGGCCTGCGTTGACCTGAACCAGCCTGTGCGATGCCCAAAAATGCGGCTGGAAGGTCAAATAATACTGGGGGGAGTATATTTTAAAGCCTAATGTTTATAAGGCCATGAATGGGTAAAATGGCAGATACTCCCCATTTTTTTGATTTTTACTGGGCATAAACAGGCAAGACAGGCCGCTATCAACAACGTCGCCAGCATCATCAGCAGTACCGGGCTGCGATAAACCAACGCTAAAACCGCGTAACGCAGCGACTCCGCGTCAACGTCGCAATGACCCATCAGGTACACAGCAGCGACCAAATTCCCATCCCCTTTGTTGTCCCGCCTGCGCGTGTCAGGCGGGATTTCTTCGTCTGCCCGCCGGATTCTGGGATAATGGCGCGAATTTCTGTTTCCACCCTCACCTTCTAAGGTTCATCATGATTAAACGTGCCGCCAAATCTGCCGCCCAACCTGTTGCTGAGATTCCGGCAGCACCCGAACCGTTTCAGGCTAAAACGCTCAAACGCAAACAATTCGCCAGCACCGGCGACGTCCACATTCAGGGCGATGTGACCATCACCACGCAACTGATCGTCGGCGGTGATCTGCTGGTGGATGGCGACCTGATTGCCGAAGAAGTGTTTTGCCTCGGCAAACTCACCGTCACTGGCGACATTCAGGTGCAATCGTTGTACATCGGCCAGACGCTGGATGCGGGCGGCAATATCGATGTCGAATTCCTTGTCAAAACCGGCTGCAATGCCGAATGGATGGCGCGCGTGCTCGAGCTCGATCAGCGCAAACTCAAAGAAGGTGAAAACTTTATCGATCTGCTGGTGCATCCGGCGATACTCGACCGCCAGCAGCACAACGATGTGTTCGGTGGCTTTGGCGATATTCAGGGGCTGGGTTATTTGTCCTGCGCCGATCTCGATTGTCAGGGCAATCTGCAACTCGATGACGACCTCGAAGCCAGCGAAGTGCAATTCGTCGGCGGCCATCTGGCTGCCAGCGCGATCCACGTTGCCGGTGATTGCAATTGCCAGGGCGAAGTCTTCAGCGAAACCAATATCGAAGTCGAAGGCAGCCTGTTTGCCGGTGAAATCGTCTGTCAGGGCAATGTCGCTGCCGGTGCGATCGGCTGTCAGGGCGACATCAGCGCGTGGGGCAGCATCCGCGCCAAAGGCGAACTCAGCAGCCTGTTTGGTGAAATCCACGCCGGTCGCTGGATCGCCACCGCTGCCACTTTATACGCGGCGAAATACATCAAGGCCGGTGAATCGGTGATCGGTGAAAAAGGCATACACTGCGGCAAAGACTACGGCATCTTCGCTGGCTCCACCCTGCCGCGTTCGGCATGGGCAACGCAAGGCCTGATCTCTGCCGACAGCAAACCGCGCCTGATTTTGTCGGGTGAATTTGTCGAAGGCAAAAAACTGCGCCACATCGACGCGCTGGAAAAAAAGCGCGATAAAGAGCTCGACTGGGAAATCGCCCGCCGCGTTAAACGCGAAATGCTGGCGGAGTAAAACCAGAACGCATCTCCTCCGTAGGAAGAGTTCTGAAAAAGCGGGCGCATCTGAGTCGCCCGCTTTTTTACATCCTGACCGCTATGCCATTACGCAGGCCGACCACCATCATCTTTGATCGCCACAGATGTGATCTTAGAAAAATCAATCGCCAAAAAAAGCTTGACGCCGTTTTGCTTCACTTCATAAGGTTTGAGCGCAGACGGTGGTTGCTTTCCAGTTGACAGGTAGGTCAGAAAATCATTCTGGAAATTCTTCAGCGCCGTCCTGATTTCAATCTCATAACTCGCAGCGGTGCCGTTATTGAATTGAAGGAAGAGGTTTTCGTTGCTCATTTTTGTTACTCCTTTTTCTGATGTGGCACGAAGGCCACGGACATCAACGGGGGAAAACAAATGACAAAACAGCAGAGACAATAAACCGGCACAACTGACAAACACGACGCGCACCCGTACCAACAGCGCTACCAGACGGTGTACAAAATGATAAAACCGGTGGCGACCATGCCGGTTAATGCGACCAAAAATATGACGTCGCCGATTAACTCTAATTTCGTGGCCAGCGATGGATTTCTGGTGCGCAAAGAAAAGAAAAATAAATAGGTCGCCAACAAAAAACACAATGACACCGCAGCCAGTATATCGTCGGCAATCGTCACGGCGATTCTGTCTGCGCCTTGTTTTTTGAAGATGGTTAACGCCGTGATGCTCAGACCCGCCAGCGTGGCAGACAGCGTAAGTAATTGCAGAATTTCATGCCTGTCCCATTTCCTTTGCATTGCAACGCCTTTCATTCAGACTCAATACAGAAGAATGGACTATCAGGCGAAAATTTAGTTCGTGTATTTATATTGCGTTACAAAATACAGCGCAGATAGCAGATAACGCGCAGACGAGTAATGCATGGCATTTGCTGCGCGTTTGAGATGGAAACGTCGTCACGGGTGGCTTATTTATGCTGACGAAAAGCGCGACTGGAAATACACACAGAATTGTTATCCGGGTCTTTCGCATTCGAGAAAGAATAGCCATTCGCAATATGCGTACTTCCAAACTGCAGACCCAATTCCAGCGATTTTTTCTTGAAGGCTTCGACGTCCTCAACATCGAACATGAGCTTCACGCCCGCTTGTCCCAGCTTGACACTTTTTGCCGCCTGATGGATCAAGATACTTGCGCCACCGTGCTGTGCGGTCAACTCTATCAGGCCATCGACGACCTTTCCCGTTGAAACGAAATCAAAATACTTCTGATAAAACTCAGCCGTTTTTTGCGTCTCTTTCGCATAAATAATGATGACGCTAAGTGCTGGAGTCATGATAGGTCCGATATGTATTCAGGCGACCCCATGTCGCCCAAGAACTGGTTTTGTCGCATTGCATTATTCATGAAACTGTTCAAAAGGCGATTGTGTTGGCATAGCCTTTTCGCAACGCACCTTTACACTTGCACGTTGACGGAAATGAACGGACTGCCGCGTCGTAAGGCGTAGGCTGGAACGCATTGTTCAGCCTGTTCTATCGTTTCAAATAACTGCCCCTCTGAACCCGACCAATACAAAACCTGATGCTCCAGTGTCGAAAAGCGCTTGAACAAAGCGCCAAGCTGATTGATCTGAGCGGGTTCCGCCCGGATGCACATATCGACGATTTCGCGATCCGGCAAATCCTGATTATTGTTAAAGCGAATTTGCAATGCGCTATGACCCCAGGCATCGGTCGTGAACAATTGCATACGCAGGTAATAAGCAAACCTGTCTTCGGGGCGTTCAGAACCTGCCTCCCAAAGATAAACGCTTTGCGCGTGCCTTGGAAACTTCTCGTATGCAAAAGCCCATTCGATCAGCGTATCCGCACCGATGTAAAACTCAAGCACGCCGGAAGCCGATCCATTCGACACCGACATCACCAGATTTAAGTGATACGGCTCTTCGTAAGGATATCTTATGATGCAAATGTAGGAAGTCATTGTGATGTCTATGTGGATAAGTGATCAGGTGAAATGGTGCGTACAACGCACCCTACGCTGGCATCAAATGATCTTGCAACGGATGATGGCATCCTCATCAAATCCATAGATCGCGCAAAGCCTGTGATAGCCATCGGCGATAATCACTTTGCCGTTGCTTTCATCTCTGACCAGCAACAGCGGCGACAGCGCCACGCCGTTCGCGATTTTCTTTCTGTCTTTCTCTACGTGCGAATTACTGATGCCGAGCAAGGATAATTGCGATGCTCTGAAAATATCCTTGGATTTAAACTCGACGATGACCGCCGTTCTGAGTCTGGCGACCATGTCAGCGACTTTCTTATCGTTGTAGATAATTCTCAGATAAGAATCGGCTGCCGGATAGTCATGCTCCTCAACATCAGGAAGCCATAGTATTTTTTCAGATGCCAGGTGCTTAGCCATTGTTCACCTCAGAAGAGAATGCAGAGTTTCGCAAGCGCACTATCTGGCGGTCTTGCGTTCGTGCCAGTACTGCCTGTGCGACAACTGCCCCGATAAGTGCGAACAGCATGTCGGATTGTGTATCCCAAGGATCGCCCTGAGTACCAAGAAATTCGTCAGCGCCCTGCCCAAGCGAGATGGCAGCGGCCCACTCGATGAGTTCATACGATGCGCTGATAGCGAGCACAACACAGGTCACCAGAAAGCTCAGCATTTTTCCCGCACGGACATATCCACCCCGCAGCAGAATTTCCCGCGCCGCCAGCGCCGGAACAAAGCCCTGGGCAAAGTGGCCGATCTTGTCGTATGGATTGCGATGCAGTCCTAGCACCTCGGCGATTTGGAAACCAAAAGGTACTCTGGCATAGGTATACGCGCCGCCGACCAGCAAAATAACGGCATGCACGAAAATACAAATGTAAAGCAAGTGCGTCAGCGGAAAACGCGTGTAGCTTGCGATCAGCACAGGCACGACAATGAATATCGGCAGCACCTCCATCAGCCACGTGGCGCGGTCATACGGGTGCCAGCCGGACCAGGCCAACAAGCCGAGCAGAGCGAAGAGAGCGACAAGGAGGGTTTGGGTGCGGGGCATAGGTTAGTTGTGAGGTTTTGAAGCTAAGGGGCACTTCGCTTCAGCGACGCCCCGCTTGAGCGTAAAGTTAGTGCACATGGTTAATTGAAAAGCCACAATATTTGCACGAGGACGTAAAAACATTTGTATTTGGGTGAGTAATATACTCATCCTGTGGGCCACAAAATAGCCGCCCACATGACGGGCACTTTGCCTTTGCTAGAAACGGTACTGCCAAGAATAAAAGTAGGAAGCCAATGCCTAGCAACCACTGAGCCAAGTGTGACAACCCTGCATACGAATCGGAAAATACCATAGCAGTAAAGCCCAATAAGAGAATACAAAGTGCAATTGCGACTACGAGCTGTAAGATACGTATGTAGTTACGAAAAGTCATACGGAATGCGCCTAACGCTAAATTGTTGAGATGAGCCGCGAAACGCAGCGAATTTGTAAACAAAGCAGTATCACGGCAATACACTCGAATGTATTGTCATACATCATTGTGGTGCCTGTGATTTATATTTCTCGACAAACACTTTTGCCTCCGAAAGAGTCGTGGGATAACTCACATGTGCGAATACACCGGGCTCAATCATTGCCCGAATCGGATAGAAGAGAAATCCGTGCCCCACTAGAAAACGTACCTTTTCCCACTGCTGCTTATCACTCGATTTTGGAGCAGCAAATTTACGACACAGACGAGTCATCGGTTCCCGACAGTGTGGACAAATTCGTACAGCAATTTGCGCTGGGAATTTGAACGATTTTCTACAGCAAAAACACACGTGAGGAAAACGAAATCCTTGAATCTGTTTTATTTTTGCGAACGCTGAATGATGTTTAAATTTCGCCATATTTGAAGATGTTTAACGTTTGACGTTAGGCGCTGCAGTAGCGGCAAAACCGCGAAGGGAATTGTTAGGCGAATGCGGCATCAAAACCCAAGCCTCTTGGCTGCCCACGTAGACGCTGCTTCGCCAAGCATGGATTGCCAATCAGAGAACGATGATATGGATCGAATAAATTCATCCCACTCCGCATCCGGGATCGCCGAGAAATCATCTTGCGATTCAATTTTGAAGCCGCTGGATTCAAACATCTCATCGGCATTAGCGAACTTCGTGTGAGAAGAGACGAATTCAGGAGATAGCAGTTCAGCCATAGGAACGGAGTTCGTACCATCTAACTCTTCCGCGCCTTTCGCCATGCGATCAAGTTGATTTGTTAGTTCGTCCAAGCCGGTGATCTTCAACATGTCATGTTCCTTGTCGGTAACGATATGCAAATCGGGATGAGAAAAGGGGTTCGCCTAACTTGATTTAAGTTTGCAATATTGCATCTTAACTCAGCGTTGAAAAATTAACCATTCGCTTGTCATGCCTTGTTCTTCTTCAGGAATGTTTGCGTTATCGGAGTTTTCGCTTCGCCACTGAAAAACTGCGTGGTACTGGACGCATGCCGCCATCGTTATCGCCGCAATCATCTGCCTGACCAACGCCACACCGCTTAAATGTAAATAATTTTTCCTTTTTTTCTTTACGGTCGTAAAGATATCTGTCAAATTTCCTTCTTTGCCGGAACTTTTCCTGCGGCGGCAGGTCTGGTTCTGGAGTCGCAATTCGATAATAATGAGCGGAGTACGGCGCTGTTCTGATGTGATGTGTGTTGCTGCGTGTGTGCATCTGGGTGTTTTCCAGACACTGTTTTCGCATCGCATCTGACACTTTTTTAGCGCTGGTCACCCG
The DNA here is from genome assembly GCF_014284215.1 of Undibacterium sp. FT79W. Lineage (NCBI taxonomy): Bacteria > Pseudomonadati > Pseudomonadota > Betaproteobacteria > Burkholderiales > Oxalobacteraceae > Undibacterium > Undibacterium sp. FT79W. Next base: position 352,014 of record NZ_JACOGB010000003.1, read on the forward strand.
CCCCCACCTGCAACGCGCTGGCTGCACACTGTGCCGGCGCTTTTGACCATAGACGGAGAGTAAGTTGAAACAATCGTATGCATGGAGTCTGGCACTGGCCGGGCTGAGTCTGTCCAGCAGCCCGCTGAGCTATGCCGATGAAGGCCAATGGCAGCCGCATCAGTTGCCGCAATTAAAAGCAGAGCTGAAACGCATAGGCATCACGATTCCGGCAGAAAAGCTGGCGGATTTGTCTAAGCACCCGATGAGTGCGATGGTGTCTTTGGGCGGTTGTTCAGCGTCGTTTGTGTCTGACAGCGGGCTGGTGGTGACGAATCATCACTGTGCTTACGGCGCGGTGCAACGTAATTCGACGGCAGAAAAAAATTACATCAGCAATGGCTTTCTGGCGAAAACCCGCGCTGAAGAATTACCTGCCGGGCCGGATTCGCGCATGTATATCACCGATAAAGTGGAAAACGTGACGGAGCAGGTGTTGAGCGGTATCACGCCAGCGATGTCGGGCAAGCAGCGCCATGAGCATGTGCAGAACCGCATCAAAGCGCTGATCGCGGATTGTGAGCAGGATAAGGCGTATCGTTGCTCGGTGCCGAGTTTTCATCGCGGGCTGGAATATTACCGGATACGTCAGATGATGATCCGCGATGTGCGGCTGGTATATGCGCCATCGGACAAGATCGGTAATTATGGCGGCGATGTCGATAACTTTGAATGGCCGCGTCATACCGGCGATTTTTCTTTCCTGCGCGCGTATGTCGGTAAAGATGGCCGCCCGGCAGATCCTTCTACGGATAACGTGCCGTATCACTCTAAAGATTTTCTGGTGGTGTCGGCACAAGGTCTGAAAAATGGCGACCCGATTTTGCTGGCGGGTTATCCAGGCACGACCAGCCGTTATAAATTACCGGAAGAAATCCGCTTTGCGCGGGACGCCAGCTATCCGGCGCGTGTGGCGGAATACAAATCTGATCTGTCGGTGATCGCGGCGGCAACGCAAGGTAATGCGAATGCCGAAGTGCGTTACGCGAGCGTGGCAAAAAGCATCAACAATCGTTTGAAAAAAACCGAAGGTTTACTGGCCGGGTTTGCGCGTAAAGATATCGCAGCGATTAAAGATGCTCAGGATGCGGAATTCCGCAGCTGGTTCAGCCAGCACAATGCCGACCAGAGTTTGCTGAAAGAGTTGGATGCGGTGATCGCCAGCGATATGGCATTGAATGAAGAAGAGTTTGCCTGGAGCGTCGCCACCAACAGCGATTTGCTGAAAAATGCGCGCACCTTATATCGCCTTGCGCTGGAAAGCAGCAAGCCGGATGCCGAGCGCAAAGCGGGTTATCAGCAACGTGATGTGTCGTTCATCTCAGCGCGCCTGGCACGTCTGGAACAATCGTATGTGAGCAATGTGGATCAGGCGCGTTACACGGCGGCACTGCAACGGTATAACAAACTCGATAGCAAATTCCGCCCGCAAGGTTTAGATATTTTGCTGCCGACACCGGAATCGGTCGCGGCTCTGTACCGTCAGTCTGAACTCGGCAATACAGCGACGCGTCTGGCGTGGCTGAAAAAAGATGTCGCGGCATTCCAGCAATCGGACGATGCGTTTATCCGTCTGGCGGTGAAGCTGCACGATATCGGCCTGTCACTCGAAGAACGCCGTAAAGAAGTTGATGGCAATCTGGAACGGGTGATTCCGCAATATATGCAGGCAGTGATTGCATGGAAAAAATCGCAGGGCAAACCTGTGTATCCGGATGCGAACTCCACGCTGCGCGTGACTTACGGCACTGTTGCGCCTTACAGCCCACGTGATGGCGTCAGCAAAGGCCCATTCACAACGGTAGAAGGCATCGTTGAAAAACATACCGGTAAAGCGCCATTCGATGCGCCGGAAAGCTTGCTGGCCGCTGTCAAAGAAAAACGTTACGGCGTGTTCAAAGACACTGCGCTGGGCACAGTGCCGGTGAATTTCTTATCCAGTGCGGATACCACTGGTGGTAATTCTGGCTCGGCTGTCATGAATAAAAACAGCGAGCTGGTTGGGCTGAATTTTGATTCGACTTACGAATCGATCACCAAAGACTGGTACTTCGACAGCGCCATCACGCGCGCGATTCATGTCGATATTCGTTACATGCTGTGGGTGATGAAAGAAGTCGATCATGCAGATAATCTGCTGAAAGAAATGACGATACGCTACCCGGCGAAATAAACACCGCAAGCAACGAAAAAAACGGCGCACATCTGAAATGATGTGCGCCGTTTTTTTATGTCATCTGCATCAGCTTGTATGCAAATGGGTTCATTCGATTTGGTGGAATGCGTAACGTCAGGCTTGTTGTAACCACTGCTCAGGCTGCACATAATTTTCTGCCCACTTCTCTACACGCGACGCGGGCATGGGGCGGGAAACACCGTAGCCTTGCGCAAAATTGCAGCCGAGGCGCATCAGCGCAACGCCGTGTTCTATCGTTTCCACGCCTTCGGCAATCACTTCGCGCTTAAACGCATTTGCCAGGCCGACGATCGCGCTGATCAGCGCCAGATCATCTGAATCTTCCAGCATATCGCGCACGAAACTCTGATCGATTTTCAGAATATTGGCTGGCAACCGTTTCAGATATGATAAAGAGGAATAGCCGGTGCCGAAATCATCGAGGGCAAAACGCACGCCAAGCTGCTGACAGGCGCTCATCACTTCGCGCACTTGCTGCACGTCTTGCAAAGCGGCTGATTCGAGAATTTCTATTTCCAGATATTCAGGCGGCACATCGGGGAACTGGGCAAGATAACTGCGCAGATTTTCTAAAAAATCGGCATGTTGAAAATGGCGCGCAGCGATGTTCACACTGACCACCCAGGTATAGCCATTGGCGATCCAGTTACTCATCTGCTGCAGGGTCTGATGTATCACCCAGTTGCCGATGTCGATGATGATGTTGGTGTTTTCCACCAGCGGTAAAAATTCCATGGGACCGACGATGCCGCGCTGCGGATGATTCCAGCGTATCAGCGCTTCCATGCCGGTGATACGGCCATGCCGCATATCGACTTTGGGTTGGAAGTACAGCTCAAACTCGTCCTTCAGCAAGGCTTCGCGGATCCGTGCACGCTGATTGTGGCGGGTGCGGACTTCCTCATCTTTTTGCAGGTCAAACAAATGATACTGATTACGTCCGCTGAGTTTGGCCTGATACATCGCCTGATCGGCATAGCGTAATAACACATCGGGGCTAAGCTCATCATTCGGATACATCGCAACGCCGATGCTGGCGCGCATGGTCATTTTTTTATGCTCGAATTCATAGGGTTGTGCCAGTTGGCCCAACAGCAAAGCGATGTTTAACTCTACTTCGTTGAGATCACTCTGATTCTGCAACAGCACCACAAATTCATCGCCGCCAAGACGGGCAACCGGATTATTTTTACCAACACAACTTTCTAATCGGCGCGCCACTTGCTGTAATAACTTGTCGGCTACTTCATTACCGTGTTTGTCGTTAACTTCCTGAAAATGATCGAGATCGAGCAGGCACACCGCCAGCAGTTTGTGATGTTCACGCGCATAGGCTATGGCTTGTGAAAAATGGGCTGATAGAGACTGGCGATTTGCTAACCCTGTCAGTAAATCATGCCCGGCCTGCCAGGCGATTTGCCGCATCAGATAATGCGTTTCACTGAGATCACGGAACACCAGTACGCTGCCGGTAACGGTGCCATCCGGCTGACGGATTGGCGCCGCACTAAGATCCACTTCGAGTTGCCTGCCGGCACGGGACAACAGCGCCAGATTGTGTTCCTGAAACGTCGCACCGGTGCTGACAACATTCGTCAGATAGGTGTGCAATGCAGTTTGTTGTCTGCGGTCGCCCAAGGTGAAGACGGTGGCCAGTTCTTGCGACAAGGCTTCCTCAAGCCGCCAGCCGGTCAGCTTTTGTGCAGAGCGGTTCAGAGTCAGGATGCGGCCATCAATGTCAGCGCTGATGACGGCATCATCAATCGAATCCAGTGTCGTTTCCACACGTTCTTTTTGTTCTTCCAGCGCAGCCTGAATTTTTTTGCGCTCGCTGATATCAACCAGCGCGCCAATGATGCCTGAGGCTTTGCCATCAACACTGGTATACGTCGCCTGATAATACAGCGCAGAAATATGTTCGCCATTAACCTGGCGGGGTATATCAGGAATGGTTTTGTGAGAACAGATGGCTAAGCCGGCGGAAGAAATATGACGAGTATCGAGTGTCGCTAAGAAAGGCAGTAACTTGTGCATGGGCTGACCAACTGCGTCTTTCTGATGTATGCCAAACATCTTGCACCAGGCTGGGTTTACCCCCCGACAGATGCCCTGGCTATCCTGAAAAAATGTCGATACCGGCAGCGCATTGAGCAGTTGTAATGTGAAGTGCATCTGCTCGCTTTGTTCGCGCTGACTTTTCTGCAGCGTCAACAAAATGCTTTCAATTTCTTCGGCCATGTCATTGAAAGTGGTAGCCAGCAAACGCTCTTCATGACTGCCACGAACTTCCATTCTGACGCCATGATCACCGGTCTTGAATCGGTTCGTTGCCAGCGCCAGCCGCTTCCAGCTGCGCTCATTGACGCGCAATATCAGCCCCAGCAAAAAATAGATAAAAAAGATCGCCATGGCAGAAATCTGCAACTGCACCACCACTTTCTGCCAGATGCGGTTGACGGCACTGTTTGTACTGATTTCTACGGTGACTCTGGCAGCATTTTTGTCAGCGGTCGTGATGGTCTTACTCAGCGTTGCCGGCATCTGTAAGATAGCCTGAAACCATTGCGGTGCGAGCAAGGGCACGGTGAACGTGCCTGTCATGTCAACGTTGCTTTGAGGGTAGCTCCAGGTCAGACGGGTCAGATCGGGATCATTTGCCAGTTGCCGTCGTAAGGTGTTGGTGATCTCTGTCTGATCCTGAGTTTTGCTCAATTTCAGCAGAGTGGGCCCCAACAGGTGCTCCATATTTTCGGCATGCGTGAGAATCTGCTGTTTTGCCCCTGCGACTTCCGCATGAATCAACAGGTCGTAACGCAGCCCGCTGACCACGAATATCAACAATGTAATAGGGACAAATAATCGCGTGTAAGCTCCGAGAGCTAACCACGCTTGGATAAGAGATTCAAAAGGGCGCACAGATTCTCATAGCGAAGAGGAGAAGTTCAGGAGATGAATTCCTTGTGGCTGTGATCAATTCATCATGAAAAATGAAACAAATTTTAACCTATCGCAACATTTTTCAGTATTATTTTGTTGCTTTATGGAAATTTTGTGGAAATCACGTAGTGCTGAAACCGGCTCCAATCTGGGTCTGCAACGCAGCATTGGTATAGACAAAAGAATACGGCAATAATTGAGTATAACGCCGTCTTCTGTATTCGCGTCATCGGATCAGAAAATTGTAAGCATGCGACAAACAGGCGGTCGCCCGGCTTATCGCCTACAATAGCGACATTCCTTCACGCGCCTGCGGTGTATGGGCTGCGGATAGCTTGGCATACGGGTGATACCGCCGGTAGATGGCGATTACGCGTCAACCCGATCAGGCCGTGAACCTGCACCCACGCTGGCATCGCGCCTGTTTTTTGTCATCGCTTCGCCCCTGTTTTTACCTGTTCCAAGAAAAAATTCCCATGTCTGACGCTACTGCTTTCAATTCACTTCCTTTATCTGCCGCCATGCTCGCCAATCTGGAGAGCCTCGGTTACACCACCATGACGGCAATTCAGGCAGAAAGTTTGCCCGTGGTTTTGCAGCAGCGTGACCTGATCGCGCAAGCAAAAACCGGCAGCGGCAAAACCGCCGCTTTCGGGCTGGGCATACTGGCAAAACTGAATCCCACATATTTCGCAGTACAAGGCTTGGTGATATGCCCGACGCGAGAACTGGCGGATCAGGTTGCGAATGAATTACGCCGTTTGGCGCGCGCAATCGAGAATGTGAAAATCCTGACCTTATGCGGCGGCACCGCGATGCGCCCGCAAATTGCCTCACTCGAACACGGCGCGCATATCGTCGTCGGCACACCGGGGCGACTGATCGATCACATAAGCCGTGGCACCATCAATCTCAATACCGTGCAGACACTGGTGCTGGATGAAGCAGATCGCATGGTGGACATGGGCTTTTACGATGATATTTACACCATCGTTGCAGCCTGCTCACCGCGCCGCCAGACCTTGTTATTCTCAGCCACCTACCCGGACAATATCCGCAAAGCCAGCGAACAATTGCTGCGCGACCCGGTGGAAATCAAGGTCGAATCGCAACATGCGGCCAACCATATCGAACAATTGTTTTATCTGGTGACGCCGGAAGAACGCAACGAAGCCGTGGCGCGTTTGCTGCATCACTACCAGCCGGTTTCAACGATTGCGTTTTGCAATACCAAAATTCATTGTCGTGAACTGACCGAAGAATTGCAGGCGCAGGGCATCAGCGCACTGGCCTTGCACGGCGATCTGGAACAACGCGAACGCGATGAGGTGCTGATCCGTTTTGCGAATCAAAGCTGCTCGGTGCTGGTGGCAACCGACGTTGCGGCGCGCGGGCTCGATATCCAGACGCTGGGCGCGGTGATTAATGTCGATGTCTCGAAAGATACGGAAGTGCATATCCATCGTATCGGTCGTACCGGTCGCGCTGGTGAAAAAGGGCTGGCACTGAGTCTGGCGACGCCGAATGAAAAAAAATGGGTGAAGCTGATCGCGGAATATCAGGGTGAAGCTGTTACCTGGGCCGACATCAATGAACTCGAAGCAGCGCCGGAACAAACACTGGCTGCGCCGATGATGACGGTCTGCATCATGGGCGGCAAAAAAGACAAACTGCGTCCCGGTGATTTGCTCGGTGCGCTGACAGCAGATATCGGCCTGAAAAAAGAACAGGTCGGCAAAATCAATGTGTCTGAGTTTGTGACCTATGTTGCACTCGACCGCCACATCGCCGCCAAAACGGTAGAGAAACTCAGCTTCACGAATATCAAAGGCCGCCAGTTCAAAATGCGCCTGATCAACAGCGTGTGATGCGGCGCGGTGTGGTGTGATACGGCGTGGTGTAATCCGGTCACCTGAGCTTGCCACAGAGCGACTCCATCAGATCGCCATGAGACCACAATACCAACGAGATTGAACCCTGAAATTTGCTGTTATTTGCTGTTTTAGGGGGAGTATCTGGCGTTTTGGCCTTTATGTCGGCATAAACAAAGGGCTTGTAAATATACTCTGGGGAGTATATTTACAGCCCAAAATGCCTGAAAAACACCTGTAGTGATGATTTCCGTGCAGTGCAAGCAGCAAAACGCGTTGCGAATTCAGGCCGCAGGCATCGCACCGTTCAGCACTGCTCAGTCCGTTTCAGCGGGACGCCGCATCAGCAGATACACGCCTTTATCTTCGACTTCCAGAAAACCCAGCCGCTGATACAGGCGTAACGCTGGATTAAATTTTTCGACATGAATCTGCACCGCTTTGTGCGCTGCCCGCGCCTGGGCAAAAACTGCCTGCAACAGATCGGTGCCTATGCCCTGGCCGCACGTGTCGGCCATCAGCGAGATATCGACTATCGATATCGTCTCAGGCTGGTGTTGCAGATACAAACGGCCAATGTCTTGCTGCCCGCGCTGAACAATAAAATACTCAGTATCGGAATAAGCCGCATACGCACGGTGTTGCGCCTGAAACTGCATCGCCAGAAAAGCGGCTTTCTGTGCTTCAGGCCAGCCTGTGGGGCGCAGCTCTTCCTCGCGCACAGACGCATACAAGCGTTGCAAAAACTCCTGATCGGCGTCGCTGACCGCACGCAAGGCCAGTTGCGGATGCCGGAAAATCATCGCCGACGGCACTGCTTATTTCTCCACACTGAACGTCGCGGAATAAGAAACGCCACGTTCTGTTTTCGAAAACGGCACCAGAAAAATTTCCTGCGTCGCTAAGCTGGCATGCTGCAAGGCGTAGATTCCCTGTGGCAAAGCCGTGCTGGCATTGCTGGAAAAATTCAGAGAAAAAAAGTGATACGGGGAAGATGCTGTCGTGCTGTCTTTGACATCATCCAGTGTCAGGGTCAGGCTCAGACCATCGCCAAACGGAATAGAAAACTGAGAACCAACATGCGGTAAAAATTGTGCAGCGGTAAAAGTCATATCGTGAAATGTTCAGACAAAAAAATGCCAGAGCAAGCTCTGGCCAGAATTTAAGGACGCTGCGGAAACACGCCGTACAATGAAATGCAGAAATTCAGCACGCTGAAAGGCTGACGATTTTCATGCGCAGTCCCCTGACCGACAACACTGATGCCCTGTGGTGACAGCATTGTCAGCGTCGGTGCAGACGTATCGGTCGTGGCAGCATACAAATTGCCGCTTGCCAGCTTGGAAACTAAATGACCGCCCGGGCCTGCCGATGCGGATTGGCTTGCATTGACAACCATATCATGCGTATGCGTGGTCATTTCGCTCAAGGTCAAACTCACTGCATTCTCGCCTTGCTGCTCACCTACCAGATTATTTTGCGCGCCAATCACGGCCTGCCCCATTAAATTTGGCAAGCCAAAAGTTGTTGTGCCATTCCCGCCATAATTGACGCCAAGAATCGAGAACAAGGTTGAATTTTGCTGGATAGGTACCAGCGCGCCGTCACAGAATGCCCATTGATAAGGGGCAAAGTTGAAACCAAACGCGCGGATTTCTCCGATAAATGGATCTGCCATTCTGTTCTCCTTAAGCTTGCTGCGGGTAAATGCCGACCGTTGCGATGATGTAATTCAGTGCCGTTGTGGGCATCAGATTGCTATGCGGGAGACTACCGCCAACAACAGGGATCGATTGTGGACTGAGCTTGCGTTCCAGCGTGGGATTTGGCACGCCAGAGTCGTACAAAGTACCGCTGGCCAGCGTTGCCAACACCGTCGTCGGTCCGGGAACACCAATAGTGGCATTATCCGCACTGCCTTGTATCGTGTGGCTATGCGCAGGGAGTTGCGCTTGTGTCAGTGACACACTTGCCACCCCAAATGTCTGCCCCATGGTGCGTGGCGACAGAGCCGGACCGGTACCCTGCCCGACGGGCAGGCGATTGCGCAGATCGGGCAAAGCAAATGTGCGGACGCCGTCGCCGCCGTAGGTGGTGCCCAATAATGTAAACAGGATCTCGTTCTCTGAAATCTGAATCTGACTACCATCACACGCTAGCCAGCCCTGTGGCGCGTAGGTGCCTGCAAACAAACGAATTTCGCCAACAAAAGGATCTGCCATTCTGTTCTCCTTAATTTCTGGATGGGAAAATGCCGGAAGTGGCAATGATGTAATTGATGACGAGTGATGGCTGCATGTTTTCATGCGCAGCGCCGGCACCTATTGTCGAGGTCATGCCAGCTTCCATTGCGACCAGATTAGTGGGGGTACCGTAGATGTTGGTCGCCGTTGCCGCCAATACATTCAGCGCTGCACTACCGACACGCGGGGTAGTCGCAGGCGAACTGGCCACCACCACATTATGATTGTGCGGCGGTAAATTCGCGGCCTGCAGAGCAACCGTTTCCTGACCACCGGTTTGACCTTGAATAAAGGTATTGCCATCTCTGTGGACGGCGACGCGCCCGCGTAAATCCGGTAGTCCAAAAGTATTTTTTCCATCGCCACCGTATTGCACGCCCAGCAATGCAAACAAGGCATTGTTCTGTTGCACGCTCATTAAGGCACCATTACAGAGTGCCCAACCTTTCGGCGCAAATGGAAAAGCGCAAATCTTAATCTCACCTAAAAACGGCTCCACAGTTTTCTCCTTAAAGAGGTGCTGACGGTTAAAAAAGTGCTGACACTGACCACTATTGGCAATTTTTATTTTTTTACAACAACCATAATTCGCTCAAAATAAATTTTCGTCAATCATCTATTCAGACTAAGGAGGCGAAAAGAACACACTTATAGGCAATTCATTTTTTAATTTGCCTTTTTTTTGTGCAATGTGGCTAAAATATTACCGTCGCTGATAATTGCCTAATAAATCACTTTTTGTCAAGAAAAAGTTTATTTTGGGCAACTATCAGCAATCCGATTCTCTGCTTCAGCATATTTCAATCCCAATCGGCATCACCTATTACCAGTCAATCAACACGGAACATCCCCGAGGAAAAAATGACGATATATCCCAGCCATGATCCCGCCAGCCAGGCAGAAAGAATGCGCTATCCCGCATGGTGCAGCCTGCTTTTATTCACCTTACAAAAACAGATGCTGCGCAGCTTAGTCCAACTGATGCTGCTGATTTTTTCCTTGCTGGCCTATGGGCAAGCGTCTGCCGCTTGTAATATCAGTTTTACCGCTGCGGCTGGGGGACAGGTCACTTTTGAGGCTGCAAACAGTCAATACGCCGGACAGCCTGCAAGGTACAAGTACTCATTTTCGGCAGCAGATAGCACCAATTGCGGCAATGCCGACGTATTTGGTCTGTCGAACGCCGACGGCTCCAGTAATAGTAATAACACCGGCGTCACAACCAGCGCGGGGATCATGCTTCAATCCAGCGCCAAAGGGTCGAACAATATGTTTGTTCACTCGACAAACAATGGTGGCCCCAACGATTTCAGCGCTTTTTATTATTCCATTCCCGCTGGCTTATCGAATACCACTGATACCTTCCAGTTTTATGATGGCAATGTGGTTTTGCAAACTGCAACTGTCACCATTCCGGCTGCAACTCCCGGCGCACCAACAGGTGTTACCGCTACAGCAGGAAATGCGCAGGCGTCGGTTGCCTTTACGGCCCCCGCCTCCGATGGTGGTAGTGCCATTCTTGACTATACCGTCACATCAAGTCCCGGCGGCTTTACTGCTACCGGCGCGGCCAGTCCGCTGAACGTCACTGGTCTGACCAATGGGCAGGCTTACACTTTCACGGTCACGGCAAGAAATGCCAATGGCTCTGGTACTGCGTCTTCCGCATCCACGGCGGTCACGCCTAAGGCAACGCAAACCATTACCTTTAACCCTCCCGGCGCACAGACTTTTGGCACGACACCGACCTTGACGGCTACGGCTTCTTCTGGTCTGACGCCGACATTCACATCAACGACAACCGGCGTCTGTACGATCACTTCCGGTGGTGCGTTGACGTTTGTCACGGCAGGCTCTTGCACGATTAACGCCGATCAGGCTGGTAATGCTGCCTTTTCAGCAGCAGCAACGGTTCCGCAAACCTTTACTGTCAACGCCATTGCTCCGGGAGCACCAACGGCAGCGGCCGGCACCGCCGGGGACACTCAGGTCTCCGTCGCCTTCACCGCACCAGCTTCCAATGGCGGCAGTGCTATTCTTGACTATACGGTCACGGCCAGCCCCGGCGGAGCCACGGCTACCGGTGCAGCCAGTCCGCTGAACGTCACTGGTCTGTTAAACGGAACTGCTTATACTTTTACTGTGACCGCCAGAAACTCGGCTGGCTCCGGTTCGGCATCCACGGCGTCCTCTGCAGTCACGCCTAAGGCACCGCAAACCATTACCTTTAACCCTCCCGGGGCACAGACTTTTGGCACGACACCGACCTTGACAGCTACGGCTTCTTCTGGTCTGACACCGACATTCACATCAACGACAACCGGCGTCTGTACGATCACTTCCGGTGGCGCGTTGACGTTTGTTACAGCAGGCTCTTGTACGATTAATGCCGATCAGGCTGGTAATGCTGCCTTTTCAGCAGCAGCAACGGTTCCACAAACTTTTACTGTCAACGCCATTGTTCCGGGAGCACCAACGGCTGCGGTGGGTACACCAGGAGACACTCAGGTCTCCGTCGCCTTCACCGCACCAGCTTCCAATGGCGGCAGCGCTATTCTTGACTATACAGTCACTGCCAGCCCCGGCGGAGCCACGGCTACCGGTGCAGCCAGTCCGCTGAACGTCACTGGTCTGTTAAACGGAACTGCTTATACTTTTACTGTGACCGCCAGAAACTCGGCTGGCTCCGGTTCGGCATCCACGGCGTCTTCTGCAGTCACGCCTAAAGCTGCACAAACCATTACCTTTAACCCTCCCGGTGCACAGACTTTTGGCACGACACCGACCTTGACGGCAACCGCCAGTTCCACCTTAGCTGTGAGTTTCACCTCCACAACAACAGGGGTCTGTACAGTCACTTCCGGTGGTGCGTTGACGTTTGTCACGGCAGGCTCTTGTACGATTAACGCCGATCAGGCTGGTAACGGCACATACCTGGCAGCGACTACCGTCGGCAGAACATTTGCGGTTAATGCGACTGTTCCAGGTGCCCCAACCGGTGCCGTTGGTACAGCCGGAGGTGGACAAGTATCCGTGGCCTTTACAGCGCCAGCTTACAACGGCGGCAGCGCCGTCACGGGCTACACGGTCACTGCGAGCCCCGGTGGTGCGAATGTCAGCGGCGCGACCAGCCCATTGGTCGTCACCGGCCTGACAAACGGAACGCCATACACTTTCACAGTGACGGCAACCAATCTGGCAGGTACTGGCACGGCGTCTACCGCATCCACGGCAGTGACGCCTAAGGCAGCGCAAACCATTACCTTTAACCCTCCCGGTGGTCAGGCTTTTGGTACAACACCAACCTTGTCCGCTACGGCTTCTTCCGGTCTGATACCAACATTCACCTCCTCAACAACCGGTGTCTGTACTATTACTTCCGGTGGTGCGTTGACGTTCGTCACGACTGGCACTTGTATAATTAATGCGGATCAGGCCGGAGATGGCACTTATGGGGTAGCAACGACGATCAGCAGAACATTTGCCGTAAATCCTGTTGTACCTGGTGCGCCTACCGGTGCCGTAGGCACTGCCGGAGCCGCCCAAGTGTCTGTCGCCTTTACTGCACCGGTATTTAATGGTGGTAGCGCGATCACAGGTTACACGGTCACTGCGAGCCCCGGTGGTGCGTCTGTTAGCGGTGCGACCAGCCCATTGGTCGTCACTGGCCTGACAAACGGAACGCCATACACTTTCACAGTGACGGCAACCAATCTGGCAGGTACTGGCGCGGCATCGACGGCATCTACCGCAGTCACGCCAAAAGCACCTCAGACCATCACGTTTGGCAATCCCGGTACACAGACTCTCGGTACGGCATTGACGTTGACAGCCAGCGCCTCTTCCGGTTTAACGGTCACATTCACATCATCAACACCCGGTGTTTGCTCAGTAACCCCGGGAGGTGTTGTGTCCTCTATCTCTGCGGGTGTCTGTACCATCAATGTTAATCAAGCTGGTAACACGAACTTCGCAGCAGCGGCAACGGCGACTCAATCGTTCACCATCAGTCCTTTGCCAGTTGGCGTGCTGACGTTTGCCAAACCGGGCGCAGCACTCGTCACGATGGGTTCGAGCTTCACAAACGTTGCAACCTCAACTTTGAGCGGTGGCGGCTTTGGTGCCATCAGTTACAGCAGTTCGAATAATGCAGTGGCAACGGTGAATGCGGCCGGTGTCGTGACACCGGTCAGCCCCGGCTCAAGCACCATAACGGCAACGCAAGCTGCTGTGCCTGGTGTGAACGACCAGGCGACACAAACCTATACACTGACAGTTGCACCTCTGCCGGTTGGTATCCTGAGTTTCACCACACCAAATGCAGCAACGGTCGTGATGGGAGGTACGCTGACTAATCCTGCAACATCAACCCTGACGGGTGGTAGTTACGGAGCGATCAGTTACAGCAGTTCAAACACTGCCGTGGCTACCGTGAGTGCAAATGGCGCAATCACTACTGTCAGCGCCGGTACGAGTACGATCACGGCGACGCAAGCAGCAGTCGCAGGGGTGAATGCTCAGGCAACGCAGACTTACGTGCTGACGGTTGGTAAAAATGCGCAAGCGACACTCAGAGTCGTCAGCGATAAATCAAGCATCTTTAAGGTGACAGGTACAGCAACACTGACCACAACTGGCGGCTCTGGTACCGGCGCCATCAGTACTGCAGTCACAACGGGTACTTGCTCAGTCGCTGGCAATGTGGTTACTGCAGGCAGTGTTGCAGAAACCTGCGTCGTCACAGTGACTAAGGCAGCAGATGCCAACTACAGTGCAGCAACGGCAACGGTCAGTATCCAGATACTGAGTATGGCGACATCCAGCGTCACGCTGGCCAGTTCCTCGCTGAATCCTATGTTAGGACAAAGCGTTAATCTGACCGCGACGGTTAATCCAGGCGCGGCAACGGGAACCGCCAGTTTTATGGATGGCACGACTCTGATCGCGAAAGTGAATCTCAGTGCGGGCGCTGCAAGTCTGACGACCAGTACTCTCGCCGTCGGCAGCCACAATCTGACCGTGGTGTATTCTGGTGATGCCAATCTGGCCAGCTCCACCAGTGGTGCCATTGTTGTGAACGTCAATGCCCGACCTGATCCGGTAAGCAATCCGCTGGTGAAACAAAATATCGTTTCGCAAGCAACGACAACACAACGCTTTACTGTGGCTCAGATGAGCAACATCTATAACCACGTACAGATTCTGCATAGTGACTTTAATATCCGTAACCGTTTCGGGGCGGGTCTGAATGTGCCGTATCTGGATACTTTGCGCCTGGTCGGTGGAAAAATTCTGGATAATTTCAGTGGCACTCAAGAGAAAGATGTTCTTGCCGGAGAATTCGGAACAGTGAAAACTGCGGAAAATCAACGCCGCGCAAGAGCGCCATTTGCTCAGGACGGTACGGCCCATCAGAAAGAAAAACGCATTGCGAAAGACGAGGAAGCAGATCAGGAACCGGTCATCAGCGATGATGTTCCACGGATTGCCGGTATGCCGGCAGGTTTCTGGACTGCGGGTAATATCGACGTCGGCTCTCTGGATGCACAGGATGGCTCTCGTACTAAATTCTCCAGTGCAGGTTTAACGCTGGGTATGGACGTAATGGTCAATTCTAAGTTGATTGCCGGTGGCTCGTTAGGCTACGCTAAAGACAACGCTACTTTTGATAATCTTGGTAGTGAAAGTAAAGCAAAACAATGGTCTGGCTCGCTGTATGCAACTTACAAACCAGAAAAACATTGGTTTGTTGATGGCGTACTTGGTGCCGGTCATGTGACCTACGACAATCGCCGTTGGGACAGTAACAATAATGTCCTGTTGTCTGGTGACCGCAAAGGTAAGATCATTTACGGTTCAATGAGCCTGACACGCGAATTGATTCTGCAACAGTTCCGTGTACATCCGTTCGGTCGCGTCGACGTAATCAACGTCAAACTGGATAGCTACTCAGAACAAGGCAGTCCGATGGCATTAACCTTTAAAGATAGCAGCTTTACTAACTCCACCGTCACTGGTGGTGTGGATATCTTTAAAGACTATTTCTTTGCCAGCGGTCAGGTAACGCCTTCACTGAAGCTGCAACTGTCACACCGTACCAGCGGCGATATCAATCAATCCGTGTATTACTCTGACACGGGTGTGAATGGTCCAACGTATAACGCGATCGTGACAGGTATTCCGGAAGATGTTCAGTCTTTAGGTTTAGGGCTGAATTTCAAAAACCGTCGTGGTTTCCAGGCAAACTTCGCGTGGCTGGGATCGATGGGCGCCAATGCTTATCGTGCCAATAGCTTCCGACTGGATTTACGCTTCGGCTTCTGATGCATTGAGTTAATGCGTATTTCAAATAAAAGCCCCCGTTAGCAATAACGGGGGCTTTTTCTTTATGGCGGCTGAACATGAACGCCCGCTCAGCAGCTATCTGATAAAAAACTGGCGATAGATTTTCAACGCATCATCATCGTGGAAAGTGTGCCTCAGATATCCACAGGATCAATTTCTACCGACCACTTCACCCGGCTTTTCATTGCCCGCAAAGTCACTATCCATTCTTTGACAAACGCCTGCAATGCCGGGCGCGAAACCGACTCAACCAATAATTGGGCACGGTCAACATTCGCAACTCTGGTCATGGTCATGGGAATCGGATCGTTGATCGTGATGCCGATATGTTGAGTGCAGCTAGCAGCCTGCTGCAAAAATTCTATCGCCGTCGCTAACTCGCGCGCCTCCGCACGCAACAAAGCCTGATACATAAACGGCGGCAGTTGTGCCTGCTGGCGTTCCTGCAATAAATCGGTCGCGAAACTCTGATAGTTATGTGCCATCAACGCGTGATACAAAGGATGATCAGGGTAACGCGTCTGAACCAGCACCTCCGAAATGCTGCCGCCCTCTTTCTGCGCGGTTCTGCCGGCACGCCCCGATACCTGCATCAGTTGGGCAAACAAGCGCTCGCTGGCGCGATAATCCTGGGAAAACAAAGCGGCATCCGGATTCAAAGCCGCAACCAGAGTCAGGCGCTTGAAGTCGTGTCCCTTGGCAACCATCTGCGTGCCAATCAGAATATCGACCTCGCCATCGTGCACGCGCTCAAAGGCGGCGGCGGCACTGCCTTTCAGACGAGTCGAATCAGCATCGATGCGAAATACCCTCGCCTCCGGGAAAATGTTCGCCAGCGTTTCTTCCAGCCTTTGCGTGCCGCGACCCAGCGGTTGTAAATCAATATTGCCGCACGTCGGGCAAGAACGGGGGATACGTTGCTCCAGCCCGCAGTGATGGCAACGCAGACGATGGTCGCCTTTGTGCAACACCAGATTGGCAGTACAACGAGTGCAATTGCTGATCCAGCCGCAGGCATCACAGGCTAGTACAGGTGCGTAGCCACGCCGATTCAGAAACAGTAGTGACTGCTCACCTTTCTCTAAACGCTGACGTATCGCGGCAATTAATCGCGGGGTTAAACCTTCACTGGGCTTTTCACGTTCAAGATTAATGATTTTAACAACCGGCAACACTGCGTCTTTGACAGCACGTTCATGCAATTCAAGCAGGCGATAGCGTCCGCTTTGCGCGCCATGCCAGCTCTCCAGCGATGGCGTCGCCGATCCCAGCACAACAGGAATCCGCAATTGATGTGCGCGCCAAATCGCCAGATCACGCGCGGAATAACGCAAACCTTCCTGTTGCTTATAAGAAGGGTCGTGCTCTTCATCAACGATGATCAGCCTTAAGTCCGGCATCGACGCCAGCATCGCCAAACGCGTCCCCAGGACAATGCGAGCCTGCCCCTGATGCGCAGCCAGCCAGTGCAACAAGCGTTCGCCCTCGGCCATACCACTATGCAAGGTTGACAAGTGTAGGCCGGGAAAGCGATCGCGTATGCGCGCCTCAAATTGCGGTGTCAGATTAATTTCCGGTACCAGAATCAATATCTGCCCACTTGCCGACTCAGCAAGAATTCTGGCGGCAGACTGCAAGTACACTTCTGTTTTTCCGCTCCCTGTGACGCCGAACAAGAGATAAGGGCTGAATTCGCGGATATGCGTTATTGCGTTGACCGCCACTTGCTGCTCAGCATTGAGCGCAGGTTTGTCTTGTGGAGCAGCGTCGTGCGGGAACGATAATCGGCCTAATTTCTTCAGCGCCCTGTCCAGAGAAACGGTTTTGGCTACTTTTAAATTTTTAGGCAAGGCGGGTAATGCGACTTCCCCGAGAGGGCGCTGATAATAATCAGCCGCAAACCTGATCAAAGCCAGCCATTCAGCGTTCAAAGCAGGAAGCACATGGCGCACGGCGATCACATCGCGCAACTTATCTGCAGGTACCGTTGTTGTTTCTACTATATCAACAATAAGGCCTGTGATTTCCTGGCGACCAAACGGTACCAGCACCAATTGCCCTATGCATGGCTGATTGGATGCATTCGCCTCTTCTGTCGCGGAAACCCAGCGGTAATCAAAGAAAGTGTCAAGCGGAGTATCTAACGCGACACGCAGGAAAATGGCGTTCACGTGTCTAGTTTTTGTCGTAAAAAATAACGTTAAGCATTGATTTTATGAGTAGTTTGCCAGTTATCCACAATTTCTGTGAATAACTTTGTGGGTAAAGGTCTATTGACATCGCTTTTTGCTAAGGTTTACGCGGGTTTCAACAAAATGCTTATTCTGAAGGCAAATTAATTTATCATTTAAAATCAATGAGTTAGAAAAATCATTTGCTTACTTAAAAATATTTTTTAAAGTTTTTTTCAATTGCCCTGAATTTGTGCATAAGTAAGATAAATCAAGCTTGTTTTTACACAATAACTCTCGTTATACAGCTTGGTTTTCCATCGTTTTTGGGCTTGAAAAGGGCGTGTATACAACGTTTTGCAAAGCAACATGCTGAGCTGATCAGCAAAAGCAGGCATCGTTAATTGATTAACGTTTTAAATGCCTGCTTTTCTATTCATTTTGTTATGCGTAACCAATGTGCAAAGCCAAAATTTGAGCGTCAAGATACGGCACTTATGCTACTTTTTGGCGCTGGCTGCGACTGTATTCGTGCACAGTCTCGACCAGGACGCTCACGGAATCCGGTGAGGTAAATTGTGAAATTCCATGGCCAAGATTGAATACATGCCCATGACCCGCTGCAGGAGTACCGTAACTATCCAGTGTTTGTATAACCTGCTGACGAATTTGCTCTGGTTCTGCAAATAAAATCGCGGGGTCAAGATTGCCCTGCAGCGCTACCTTATCACCGACCCGGGCACGCGCTTGTCCAAGATTGACGGTCCAATCCAGACCCACTGCATCGGCACCGATCGCTGCAATTTTTTCCAGCCACAAACCACCACCCTTGGTAAAGACAATCGCCGGGATACGTTTTCCGTCTTTTTCTTTTTGTAATTTATTGACGATGTCCTGCATGTAGCTCAGTGAGAACTCCTGATAAGCTGCATCCGCCAACGCGCCACCCCAGCTGTCGAAAATCATCACCGCCTGCGCCCCGGCATCGATTTGCGCATTTAAATAGCTGGCAACAGCATCCGCGTTGACCCGCAAAATGTGGTGCATCAGATCAGGGCGTTTATACAGCATGGTTTTTACTGTGTGGAACTCACGTGAACCCTGCCCTTCCACCATGTAGCAAGCCAGTGTCCACGGGCTGCCGGAAAAGCCGATCAGCGGTACTCTGCCATCGAGCGCAGTACGGATCTGCGTCACGGCATCAAATACGTATTGCAGGCTACCTTCTTCAGGGACTTTTAATGCCAGCACGTCTTTTTCTTCTTTTAAAGGCCGTTCAAATTTCGGTCCCTCACCCTCTTCAAAGTACAGACCCAGCCCCATCGCGTCCGGTACGGTCAGAATATCGGAAAACAGGATAGCCGCATCCAACGCAAAGCGGTCTATCGGCTGCAAAGTGACTTCTGTCGCGAACTGTGGATTCTTTGCCAGACTCATAAACGAACCTGCGCCTTTGCGCGTAGCGCGGTATTCCGGCAAATAGCGGCCCGCCTGGCGCATCAGCCACAATGGCGTATATTCAGTCTCCTCGCGCAACAGAGCTTTGATGAAGGTATCGTTTTTGAGTGGAGCAAAATTGTGGGACATGTTGACTTTCAGAACACTGTTTTAATTTTGTGAAGATGCGGAAAACATTGCAAATCTCGGAATAGCTGACATTATCGCCTAAGCTGCATCGAACGGCATCTGATCTTGCGCAATTGACTCAACAGGGCCGCAATGCAATGAATATAAATTGTGGATAACTTTGTGGATAGCTTTATCTATTTTAGTATTTAGCTTTGATTGTTAAATACAGTTAACAAAATATGACTTCAACTCATTGATTTTATTGAATTTATTTTTCATCGATTGCTATAAAGAAAAATTTCCTCGAAAACATGTTTGTAATAGCTTGTGCATAAGTCCGCTTGTCAATGAGATTTTAAAATAATTACTTCCCCGGACACCGCATGCATTCCACCTCGCCGGTACGCTTATTTTTTTACGTTCAGAGCAAACGCAAGTTATTACCCTGGCTTGGGTTATTCGACCTTAATTTTTGCGTAATCCGGATTAGCCGGTGGAAATTTGAGTTTCATACTTTCCAGTTTTTCCAGAACAATACTGGCGATAGCCAGATTACGCTGCGTCTTGGAATCAGAAGGAATGACATACCAGGGTGCGGTTTCGCTATCGGTGGCACAGATTGCTGCCTCGTAAGCGCGTTGATAGGCATCCCAATACTTGCGTTCAGCCAGATCCTGCATATCAAACTTCCAGTGCTTGTCAGGATCAGCTAAACGCTCTTCCAATCTGCGCTTTTGTTCCGCTTTAGATATGTGCAAAAAAAACTTCAGAATGATCGTTCCCGTCTCTGCAAGCATGCGTTCAAAGTCCCGGATATGCGCATAGCGTCTGACGCATTCTGAATCATCAATCCAGTCGTGCACCTTGCTGATCAATACGTCTTCGTAATGACTGCGGTTAAAAATGACAATTTCACCTTTCGACGGAACCTCCTGGTGAATGCGCCACAAATAATCATGGTCTTTTTCGGCCTGACTCGGTGCCTTAAATGCCACCGTTCTCGCACCCAGCGGATTAATCTGTCCGAATACGCCTTTGACTGTGCCATCTTTGCCTGAGGTATCCATTCCTTGCAAAATGATCAGTAATTTCGGCGCTTTTGAAGCGACAAAGACATTTTGTAAATCTGCAATCTTTTCAGCAAGATTAAAGGTCTGAAGTTTATCGATAGATTTCGCATCAGGTTGCGCGGTCACCGCCGCACCCAGCACCTTACGATTAGCGTCGGTCTCTTTTAAAACAAAATCTGATTTCACCCGGAATTGATCTGCAACCGCCATAAATTACCTGTTTGATGTGTCAGAGAAAAGGTTGGGACGAATTTGGTGTTCAATTTTCAAACACCGGCCCATCACCACAAATACGCCCGCCGATTGCAATGCTGCCGCTGCGGCGACGTTGACTATACCTGATTGCATCCAAAGGCATGGCGCAGATATTGCGATCGCTTGTTCGGCGATCGGCGGAATATCATCGGCATTCCTGAAACAATCAACGATATCGATAGCATGTTCACGACTCGCCTCAATCAGACCCGGATAGCAACATTCACCAAGGATCAATTCCCCCGCATAACCCGGGTTAACGGGAATAATCCGGTAGCCATGCGCTTGCATATAAGCAGCGACCATATAGCTGGCACGATGTTGTTTTGGAGACAGACCAACAACAGCAATATTTTTGCTTGATTTAAGTAATGCCGAAATTGCGTCGGGGTCGTTGATCATGACTGAATTCATCCGTGTTTCTGTAAAACAAAAAGGCAGCCAGAGCTGCCTTTTTGTTGTATTGCCTTCGTCGCGATAGTTAATAACGCAAACGAATTAACGCTTTTGACGCAATTTCTGTATCGCTGCCAACTGTGCGATCGCTGATGCCAACTCTGCCTGTGCTTGCGCATAGTCAATTTTGGAATCACGATTAACCAATGCTTCTTCTGCCAATTTTTTGGCTTCTACGGCTTTGGCTTCGTCCAGATCATGACCGCGAATCGCAGTGTCTGCCAGAACAGTCACTGTATCTGGTTGCACTTCAAGCAGGCCGCCTGCAACGAATACAAATTCGTCTTCGGTCTTGCCCGGAACCTTGATGCGCACTGCGCCCGGTTTGATACGGGTAATCAGTGGCGTATGTTTTGGGTAAATACCCAATTCACCAGCCTCACCCGGCAACGCGACGAATTCAGCCTCACCGGAAAAGATCAACTCTTCCGCAGAAACAACGTCAACGTGAATAGTGTGTGCCATGTTCGACCCTTTTTATTCGCTAAAAGCTGGGGTGCGACTCAGTTGATTCAACTCTGCCGCACCACTATGCTGACAATTAAGCAGCAGCCAGTTTTTTCGCTTTTTCGATTGCTTCGTCGATAGTACCTACCATGTAGAACGCTTGTTCTGGCAGGTGATCGAGTTCACCGGAAGCGATCATTTTGAAGCCCTTGATCGTATCTTTCAGTGAAACATATTTACCTGGAGCACCGGTAAATACTTCAGCAACGTGGAAAGGCTGAGACAGGAAACGTTGCATTTTACGTGCACGAGCAACGATCAGTTTGTCTTCAGGTGCCAATTCATCCATACCCAGAATCGCGATAATGTCGCGCAATTCTTTGTAACGTTGCAAAGTACCTTGAACAGCACGCGCTGTTTCATAGTGTTCAGCACCAACCACTTGTGGGTCCAGCTGACGGGATGTGGAATCCAGTGGATCAACCGCTGGGTAAATACCCAGAGAAGCGATGTCACGGGACAAAACAACGGTGGAATCCAAGTGAGCAAACGTTGTCGCTGGGGATGGATCGGTCAAGTCATCGGCTGGAACATAAACAGCTTGGATCGATGTGATCGAACCAGTTTTAGTCGATGTAATACGCTCTTGCAGACGGCCCATTTCTTCAGCCAATGTAGGTTGATAACCCACAGCAGAAGGCATACGACCCAGCAACGCGGATACTTCTGTACCGGCCAGTGTATAACGGTAGATGTTGTCCACGAAGAACAGAACGTCTTTGCCTTCGTCACGGAAACCTTCAGCGATCGTCAGACCTGTCAGAGCAACGCGCAAACGGTTACCTGGTGGTTCATTCATCTGACCATACACCATCGCAACTTTGGAATTTTCTGGATTTTCCAGATCAACCACTTTAGCGTCAGCCATTTCGTGATAGAAGTCATTACCTTCACGAGTACGTTCACCAACACCGGCAAACACGGACAAGCCGCTGTGTGCTTTAGCGATGTTGTTGATCAGTTCCATCATGTTCACGGTTTTACCCACACCCGCACCACCGAACAGACCGACCTTACCACCTTTAGCGAATGGGCAAACCAGATCAATAACTTTGATACCGGTTTCCAGCAATTCTTGCGATGGGGACAGTTCGTCGTAAGCAGGTGCTTTACGGTGAATGGAAGCTGTCTGCTCATGGCTGACAGGACCACATTCATCAATTGGGTTACCCAATACGTCCATGATACGACCCAGCGTTGCTTTGCCAGTTGGTACCATGATAGGGTTGCCAGTGTTGGAGATAATCATGCCACGACGCAGACCATCGGAAGTACCCAGCGCAATCGTACGGACTATGCCGTCACCCAATTGCTGCTGAACTTCCAGAGTCAGTTCGGAGCCTTCCATTTTCAAGGCATCGTAAATCTTAGGCATCGCGTCGCGTGGAAACTCAACGTCCACCACAGCGCCGATACACTGAACGATTTTGCCATTAGCCATGTTCGTTCCTTCAATAATTAGTATTCAGTTTAGACCGCTGCCGCGCCGGCGACGATCTCGGAGAGCTCTTTGGTAATGGCAGCTTGACGGGTTTTGTTGTAAACCAGTTTCAACTCACCAATCACGTTACCAGCGTTATCACTTGCTGATTTCATCGCCACCATACGGGCCGACTGTTCAGATGCCATGTTTTCTGCGACTGCCTGGAAAATCAGCGCTTCGACATAACGTATCAGCAATTCATCAATGACCGTCGCAGCATCTGGTTCGTACAAATAATCCCAGGAATGGGCATTTTTATCTGTCGCCAGTTTGTCCGATGTCAGCGGCAATAATTGCTCAATGACCGGCTCTTGCTTCATAGTGTTGATGAACTTGGTATAACTCAGATAAACCGCGTCCAGTTTGCCTTCCTGATACGCGTCCAGCAAAACTTTGACCGGACCAATCAGTTTGTCGAGATGGGGCGTATCACCCAGTTGTACCGCATGCGATACCACCGGTGCCCCAATACGATTCAGGAAACCAAGACCTTTATTACCAATTGCGACCGCTTCTATCTTTGAACCCTTAGCTTCTAGTTCACGCAGTTTGTTGGTGACCAAACGCAATACGTTCGTATTCAGGCCACCGCACAAACCCTTATCTGTCGTCACAACGATCAGTCCAACCTTCTTGGACTGATCTTGCTGAACCATGAAAGGATGCGTGTACTCAGGATTCGCTTGTGACAAGTTCGCGGTGATATTACGAATTTTTTCACTGTACGGGCGAGCCGCTCGCATCCGATCCTGCGCTTTGCGCATTTTGGATGCGGCGACCATTTCCATCGCCTTAGTGATCTTTTTCGTGTTTTCTACACTTTTGATCTTGCCACGTATCTCTTTGCCTGAGGCCATGTTTAGCTCCAGTTAAGATCAGTACGCGCCAGATTTTTTGAAATCAGCAACAGCTGCTGACAAAGTGGCTTCGCCGTCTTTATCGAGTTGCTTGGTTTCTTCAATCTTAGCGAGCAATGCTGCCTGGCTAGTCTTCAGGTAATTATGCAGACCAGCTTCGAAAGACAATACTTTCTTCACTTCGACATCATCCAGGTAGCCCTTGTTCACTGCGAACAAAGAAGCCGCCATCAGAGAAATCGGCAATGGAGCGTACTGCGCTTGCTTGAGCAATTCTGTCACGCGGGCACCACGATCCAACTGCTTACGTGTGGATTCATCGAGGTCAGATGCGAACTGCGCAAACGCTGCCAATTCACGATACTGCGCCAAGTCAGTACGAATACCACCGGACAGGTTTTTGATAACCTTAGTCTGAGCAGCACCACCAACGCGTGAGACAGAAATACCAGCGTTAATCGCAGGACGGATACCGGCGTTAAACAAAGATGTTTCCAGGAAGATCTGACCGTCAGTAATCGAAATCACGTTGGTAGGAACGAAAGCAGAAACGTCACCAGCCTGAGTTTCAATGATAGGCAATGCTGTCAGAGAACCTGTTTTTCCTTTAACTGCGCCTTCAGTGAATTTTTCAACGTAGTCTGGATTCACGCGGGCTGCGCGTTCCAGCAAACGGGAGTGCAGGTAGAACACGTCACCTGGGTAAGCTTCACGGCCTGGTGGGCGGCGCAGCAACAGGGAAACTTGACGGTAAGCAACCGCTTGTTTAGACAAGTCATCATAGATGATCAATGCATCTTCACCGCGGTCACGGAAGTATTCGCCCATGGCGCAACCGGAGTAAGCGGAGACGTATTGCATCGCTGCAGATTCAGCCGCAGTTGCTGCAACAACAATGGTGTATTCCATCGCACCGTGAGCTTCCAGAGCACGCACAACGTTTTTAACGGAAGACGCTTTTTGACCGATCGCTACATAGATACAGGTAACGTTCTGACCTTTTTGGTTGATCACAGCATCAATCGCAACAGCTGTCTTACCAGTCTGACGATCGCCAATGATCAATTCACGCTGACCACGACCAACAGGAACCATCGCATCAATTGACTTGATACCAGTTTGCATTGGCTCAGAAACGGATTGACGTGCGATAACGCCAGGTGCGATTTTTTCGATAGGCGCAGACAATTTCGCATTGATCGGACCTTTGCCATCGATAGGCTGACCCAGCGCATTGACAACACGACCACGCAATTCAGGACCAATAGGTACTTCCAGAATACGACCAGTACATTTCACTGTGTCGCCTTCGGAGATGTGTTCGTAGTCACCAAGAATAACGGCGCCAACGGAATCACGTTCCAGATTCAATGCCAGACCAAATGTGTTGCCTGGGAATTCCAGCATCTCACCTTGCATCGCGTCAGACAGACCGTGAATGCGGCAGATACCGTCGGTAACGGAAATAACCGTACCTTGATTACGAATCTCAGCAGTTTCACCAAGGCCTTGAATCCGGCTCTTGATCAGCTCGCTGATTTCAGATGGGTTGAGTTGCATACTAACTCCTAATATTTATACGTTCTTACGCGGTCAGCGCTGAGTGCATTTTTTGCAGCTTAGCGCGAACCGACGTGTCAAGCACCTGATCACCAACCACGATGCGCACGCCACCGATCAAAGCAGAATCTACTTTGACGGTAGGATGCAATTTGCGGCCAAATTTCTTTTCCAATGTCATCGCCAGGTCGCTCAACTGAGCTGCCGACAATTCAAATGCGCTGGTCACTTCAGCATCTGCCGCACCTTCGTGGGCGTTTTTCAATGCATGAAATTGGAAAGCGATTTCGGGCAGCAAAGTCAGGCGATCATAGTCAGCGAGTGTATTGATGAAGTTTTTCGCTTCAGCAGTCACTGGAGATTTGAGCACAGACAGGAAAATCTCAGCTTTTTGCGAAGCCGAGACTTTTGGGTTGTGTGCAAGAGCTTGTACATCGGAATGCGCACCAGCCTGTGCCATTTCGGCAACCAGATCCGACCAGGCGGACAGGTTACCGGATTGGGCAACACGAAACAGCGCTTCTGCGTAAGGACGAGCGATCGTTGCGAGTTCGGCCATGATTACAGCTCGGTTTTCAGTTGATTCAACAGATCTGCGTGAGCGGATGCATTGACTTCACGTTTCAGAATTTGCTCTGCGCCTTTGACTGCCAATGTAGCAACCTGATCACGCAGTTCTTCGCGTGCTTTAGTTACCTGGTTTTCAGCATCAGCTTTTGCAGCAGCAATAATGCGGGCAGCTTCAGCAGCGGCAGTATTTTTGGCTTCATCCACGATCAGGGCAGCGCGTTTTTCCGCGTTGATGATCTGTTTCTGGCCTTCTTCACGGGCGCTATTCAATGCAGCTTGCGCTTCTTTTGCGCCATCTTGCAAAGTCTGACGCGCTTTGTCGGCTGCAGCCAGTCCGTCTGCGATTTTCTTCGCACGCTCGTCGAGCGCGTTCATCAGTGGCGGCCACACAAACTTCATTGTGAACATTGCCAAGATGAAGAAAACCCCAAACTGAACGAACAATGTTGCGTTTAAGTTCACGGTAATTCCTTATCTAAATGGATCAAGCCGAAAGCACAGTGCTTCCGGCAGTAGAAGGAAAAACTGATTATTTGAATGGGTTAGCAAATGCGAACAACATTGCGATACCAACACCGATCAGGAACGCAGCATCGATCAGACCAGCCAACAGGAACATCTTAGTTTGCAATGTGTTCATCAATTCTGGTTGACGAGCAGACGCTTCGAGGTACTTACCACCCATGATAGCGATACCGATACAAGCACCGATCGCGCCCAAGCCGATGATCAAACCGCAAGCCAAAGCAACAAAAGATAAATCAGTCATGACATTTCCTTAAAAGTTAAAAATAATAAAAGACTAAAACTAACAAAACCAAATCGAAACAATTACTGCAAAAATCAATTAATGATGTTCATGCGCTTGACCGATGTAGACCAGAGTCAGCATCATGAAGATAAACGCTTGTAAGAACACAATCAGAATATGGAAGATCGCCCAGATAGAACCAGCCACCAGATGACCAAACACACCAAATACTGTTGCCATCGAACCCAACAAAGCGATCAACAAGAACAACAATTCACCAGCAAACATGTTACCGAACAGTCGCATACCCAGAGAAACGGTTTTAGCAGCAAATTCGATCAGTTGCAAAATCAGATTAAATGGTGCCATTTTGATACCAAATGGAGCTGACACCAATTCATGCAGGAAACCACCAAGACCTTTGATCTTGACACTGTAATACAGCATTAAAGCCAACACGCCGAGAGAAATACCCAGGGTGCCGTTTAAGTCAGCGGTCGGAACAACACGGTGATGAGTAAAAATGTGTTCTACGCCCAGCAAGGAAAACAAACCAGAGAACAAATCGACAGGCAAGAAATCCAGTGAGTTCATCAGCGCAACCCAGACAAACACGGTCAGTGCGAGAGGAGCGATGAAACTGCGGTCACCGTGGACGATGCCTTTCGATTGTTCTTCTACCATCTCGACCAGAATTTCGACGGCAGCCTGAAAACGGCCAGGCACACCGGAAGTCGCCTTACGCGCAGCAAGCCACAAAATCAGGCTACCAACGATACCGGAAAATATGGACCAGAAAATGGTGTCCATATTGAAAATAGAAAAATCAACGATTTTATCTTGGTGATGGGTCGAGAAATGTCCTAAGTGATGGACAATATATTCTGACGCTGTTGGTGCGTGCTCAGTTGCGCTCATGGTCGTTGTCTAAATAGTAAAATAAAATAACTTTTCAGTACTACGATGAAGGCGATCAAAAATGCCGGCCAGTTTACATCGCGGTACCAGTAGACAACCGCCGCCATCAGCGCAATTGTCAGTGCAATCTTGATAAATTCACCGATGAAAAATGTCATCGGGTTCGCACCACCAGGTTTTTTGGTGCCCATGAACAGGCGTAACGCAAAAAACGCATTTGGTAGTGAGCAACACATCCCACCAATAAAGGCAGAAAAAGCCAAGGAAGTGT
This sequence comes from Undibacterium sp. FT79W, assembly GCF_014284215.1. Taxonomy (NCBI): domain Bacteria; kingdom Pseudomonadati; phylum Pseudomonadota; class Betaproteobacteria; order Burkholderiales; family Oxalobacteraceae; genus Undibacterium; species Undibacterium sp. FT79W. The sequence continues at coordinate 380,084 of NZ_JACOGB010000003.1, forward strand.
TACCAAAAATTCCGGCCAACAGAGCCACAACCAACGCTGTTGCCATCTGCAACAGTACGATACGGGCCATGCTTTCCTCACTTATTTACAAATGACTGTTGATATTCAAGCAGTTGCCACAAAATATTATCAGGCAGCGCGAATCCTCGCCAATCAAAACCACGGAATTATACGTGGTAGTGCGTAACATCGTCAAACGTTTGATGCAATGCATCAGAATGAGACATTTTTAATTTTTCCGCCCTGCCCTTATTTCATTCAACATGCTGGAAAGATAGTCCTGGCCTTGCTTCCAGCCCCCCAGTCCTGAGTCACCATTGATGTGACCGTAAGCACCAATATTGTGAAATGTTGCCCCCCAGAGTCGAGCCCAGTTCTCCGCAACCTCTATTTCACACCAGGGATCATCTGCAGAAGCAACAACTTTAACTGGAAATGGAAAGCTCGTCGTCGGCATCGGTGCGAAACTTGGAGCAGGAAAGTTTCCCCGGTTCACGCCTGGCGGAGCAACCAATAAAGCAGCCTTGACTTTACTTTTGTCCAGAACGCCGGGGCAATCCTGCGCAACCCACCATGCAGTCAAGGCACAACCGAGGCTATGGGCTACCAGAACAATATCGTCGTCACAGACATTGATTGCTGCGGATAAAGTCTGCACCCATAAATCACGGTCCGGCTGTTCCCAATTCGTTTGCTGAACACGTTCGACATCCGGCAAAGATGTCTCCCATAAACTTTGCCAATGTCCGGGCCCAGAATTGTACAAGCCCGGCAGAAGAAAAATTTTCATTTTGAATTTATTGACCTCGGATTTTCAAAATAATGCCGTCCAGAGAATCCAGATCGGCGAAATCAATCACCATCTGACCACGTCCTTTGCTTCCCATCTTCAGAGTTACCTGTGTCGCTAACACATCCGACAACTCTTCCTCCAGACGCGTGATATCGCGTGATTTTTCGGCTTTATCGCGAGGCTTTGCGCCAGAACTCATTTCAAGTGTCGTTTTTGCAACTAATTTTTCTGCTTCCCGCACAGACATGCGCTTTGCGACAATCTGATTCGCCAGTTGTATCTGCGTCGCCGCGTCAGTCGCCAGCAGCGAACGTGCATGACCCATATCGATATCACCAGCCATCAACATGGTTTGTACCGGCTTTGCAAGGTTCAACAAGCGCAATAAATTCGATACTGCACTACGTGATCGACCGACTGCGGTTGCCGCCTGTTCATGCGTAAACGAAAAGTCAGTAATCAAACGGTGGATACCTTGCGCTTCCTCGAGAGGATTCAGATCTTCACGTTGTATGTTTTCAATCAATGCCATCGCGGCGGCGGCCTGATCGTCGACGTCTTTGACCAGTACCGGCACTTCGTCCAGCCCGGCCATTTGTGAGGCGCGGAAACGGCGTTCACCGGCAATAATTTCGTAGCGAATCACACCATTGCTTTGCCCCACTGGACGCACCAGTATCGGTTGCATCAGCCCTTGCGCCTTGATTGAGGCTGCCAGCTCTGTGAGTGCACCTTCGTCCATGCGTGTACGAGGCTGATATTTACCCGCTTGCATTTGCGTTACCGGCAAGCTCGTCGGCGCGCCGCTGACCGTTGGTACTGCTTCTGCAAAATCCCCTGCACCACCTAATAATGCGTCCAAGCCACGGCCTAAGCCTTTTTGTTTTTTTGTGACCATGCTTATTTGTCCAATTGTTTAATTCTTTCAACCATTTCTGCACCGAACGCGATATACGCCTGCGCGCCTTTCGACGAGGGGTCAAATACCACGCCAGGAATGCCATACGAAGGGGCTTCTGCCAGGCGCACGTTACGCGGAATCAGTGTTTTGAAAACCTTGTCGCCAAAATGTTGCTCCAATTGATCTGATACCTGCTGCGACAAGGTCATGCGTGGATCAAACATTACACGCAGTAAACCAACGATTTTCAGATCAGGATTCAGATTGGCAGAAACCTTCTTAATGGTATTTGCCAGATCGGATAAGCCTTCGAGCGCATAGTATTCGCATTGCATAGGAATGATCACGCCATGTGCGGCACACAAGCCATTCAACGTCAGCATAGACAATGCCGGAGGGCAATCGATCAGTATGAAATCGTACTCATCAGCAACAGCTGAAAGCGCGTCACGCAGACGTTTATCACGGTTGTCGAGCTCCACCATCTCGACTTCTGCGCCAGCCAGCTCACGGTTCGCTGGCAGCACGTCAAACTTACCCGATTCAGAACGCTGGCGAGCAGTTGCGACATCGGACATGCCAAGTAACACTTCATAAACAGACGCTGTCAGCTTTGCCTTATTGATCCCTGCACCCATGGTGGCATTGCCTTGCGGATCGAGGTCGACCAGCAACACACGCTGCTCAAGCTTTGCCAGACCGGCGGCAAGATTAACGGTGGTCGTCGTTTTGCCGACACCACCTTTTTGATTTGCGACACAAAATATTTTTGCCATAGAGGTTCCGTGTAAATTTCAGACTGCAATTTTCTTGACAAAGACCAGGTGTCGTTCTGCCTGCAGACCAGGTACTGTCAGCGCTTGTACACCCGTCACAACCCACCCCTCTGGCAGACGCTCAATCTCCTGTGCAGGAGCGATGCCTTTCATCGCAATAAACTGGCCGCCATCGGCCAATAAATGCCAAGACCAGTTAATGAAGTTACACAGCTCGGAAAAAGCACGTGAAGTAATAACGTCGAACTTTTCCTTCACTTGCAAAGACTCGACCCTTCCCGTGTAGACCGTCACATTACTTAGGCCAAGCTCAGTTTTCGCTTGCGTCAGGAAGGCAGTTTTTTTACTGACGGTATCGATCATGGAAATGCGGGTATCAGGGTATGCAATTGCCAGTATCATTCCCGGTAAGCCACCACCAGCGCCGACATCCAAAATGTTTTTTGCGTCTTTAAATGCTGGTGCCGCAGACAAGGAGTCCAACAAATGCTGTTTCACCATTTCTTTAGGATCACGGATGGCGGTCAGATTATAAACAGAATTCCATTTAGACAACAATGTTAAATAGGCAATCATTTTGTCGATTTGTGCGTCACTCAGGTCGAGACCTAACTCCTGAACACCATTTGCAAGCATATTCCGTAATGCTGAAATATCTCCACTCATTATGCATCTTCCCCTGTTGCGATCTCAGCGACAATTTCCGGCGTTGCAGCGAACTCTTTGAAGCCGCGCTTTTTTAAATGGACGAGTAAAAGCGAAATAGCTGCTGGGGTCACACCAGATATACGCCCGCATTGGCCCAAGGTTTCCGGCTGATGCTTATTGAGTTTCTGACGAACCTCGATCGATAAGCCATTCACTTCCATGTAATCAAAACCGACTGGCATTTTCAGGTTTTCGAAATGGGCGTGGCGCTCCACCTCTTTTGCCTGCCGGTCAATATAGCCTGCGTACTTAATCTGAATCTCAACCTGCTCGCGGACAGCCTCATCGCCAACACCTGGCCCAGCCAGCGCCTGCCCTTCCACACCTTGCAGACTCATCAGACTTTCATACGTCACTTGTGGGCGACGCAGTAAATCAGCCAACGAATATTCGCGCTCTAAAGCCTTACCGACAACACGTTCAGCTTCAACATCAGCCAGAATGCGTGGGTTCACCCAGGTCGAACGCAAGCGTTCTAATTCACGTGAAACGCTTTCACGTTTTTGCTCGAACATCTGCCATTGCGCATCGCTGACGCAACCAAGCTGACGACCGATTTCCGTCAGTCGCATATCGGCATTATCTTCACGCAGACTTAATCTGAATTCCGCACGACTGGTGAACATCCGATACGGCTCCTGAACACCTTTGGTAATCAGGTCATCGACCAGCACACCGAGGTAGGCCTCATCACGACGTGGCACCCACGCCTCCTTGCCCTGCGTTTGCAATGCGGCATTCAAGCCCGCCAGCATTCCTTGTGCAGCCGCCTCTTCGTATCCTGTTGTACCATTAATTTGTCCGGCAAAGAACAGACCCTGAATTTGCCGGGTTTCCAGCGAGGACTTCAATCCGCGCGGATCGAAATAATCATATTCAATTGCATACCCTGGACGCAGGATGTAGGCATTTTCCATACCGCGCATTGATCGCACCAGATCAAGCTGCACATCAAACGGCAAACTGGTAGAAATGCCATTTGGATAGAATTCGTTCGTTGTCAAACCCTCAGGTTCAAGGAAAATCTGATGTGACTCTTTGCTGGCGAAACGATGGATTTTATCTTCGATCGACGGGCAATAACGCGGACCAACACCCTCAATAACACCTGTGTACATCGGGCTACGATCTAAACCTGCGCGGATGATATCGTGCGTTTTTTCATTGGTATGTGTAATCCAGCAAGGCATCTGCTTGGGATGCATGCTCGCATTACCCATATACGAAAACACCGGCACCGGATCCAGATCACCCGGTTGCTCCTGCATCACTGAAAAATCGATACTACGACCATCGATGCGCGGTGGCGTTCCTGTTTTCAGGCGACCTTGCGGCAAGGCCAGCTCTTTCAACCTCGCTGACAAAGAAATCGCTGGCGGGTCACCCGCTCTGCCTGCGGAGTAATTATTCAGGCCAACGTGAATTTTGCCGTCTAAGAAAGTACCTGCGGTCAACACCACTGCACGGGCACGAAATTGAATACCCACTTGGGTTACAGCGCCGACAACCTGATTGCCTTCCACCAGCAGATCATCTACTGCCTGCTGAAACAGCCAAAGATTAGGCTGATTTTCCAGCCGACTGCGTATCGCTTGCTTGTACAAAATTCTGTCGGCTTGCGCCCTTGTCGCACGTACCGCCGGCCCCTTAGATGAATTCAATATACGAAACTGTATGCCCGCCTCGTCTGTCGCAATCGCCATTGCGCCACCCATTGCATCAACCTCTTTAACCAGATGTCCCTTACCAATACCACCAATAGATGGGTTGCAGGACATCTGACCAAGTGTCTCAATATTGTGACTTAATAACAGCGTGGACTGCCCCATACGAGCCGCGGCAAGCGCAGCTTCAGTGCCGGCGTGACCACCGCCAACAACAATTACGTCGAATTCTTTAGGATAAAACATAGCTAGCTTCTGACAAACAAGGATTGCACGAGGCTCGATTATAGTTTGTTTTACGCCCCACTCACTTTTAACAAAGCAAAACAGCCAAAAATTAGCCCGATTGTTTCACGTGAAACACCGGGCTAAATAACTAAACATCCGTTTTACCTCTAAGATTGTGTTTCACGTGAAACAATCATCTCAAAAATCCATCGTAACTTGTTTTGCAAATCAGGCAGATAACAACGAACAAAAACATTTTTCTGACAAACCCAGTACCGTGTTTGATAGCGAGATGGGTTCCAAGCAATGACCCGCCTATACCGCAAACCGCCATTAAACCGCCAAGCATCCAAAGGACATGCCCACTGAAGCCAAACCACGATAAGGCGGCGGCATTACATGCAACGTTTAACACTTTCGCGACAGCCGATGCTCTCAAAAAATCGTAGCCAAAAAATCTGACGAACAGAAACATGAAAAAGCTACCCGTTCCCGGGCCAAAGAATCCATCATAAAAACCTATGCCGGCACCAACCAGCATCGCCAGCCAGATTTCTTTATTTCCGGAAAATAGCGGCCTATCTGCCGAACCAAAATCCTTTTTCTTAAACGTATAAATAGCAACTGCAACCAATACAAACGGCAACGCTTTGCGCAAATGGGTAGGCGGAATATGTGTGACCAGATACGCACCACCAAAAGAAAAAAGGAAAGCCATGGCAGCTGCGGGTACCAACATCGCCCATCGCACCTTCACCTGACGTAAATAATTGCGTGCAGCTACTGTTGTCCCCCATACTCCGGCAAACTTGTTCGTTCCCAATAAGGTCGCAGGTGGCGTGCCTGGGAAAAAAGAAAACAATGCCGGGACTTGCACTAATCCACCGCCGCCCACAATAGAATCAACAAAACCTGCGAAAAATGCAGCTAGCCCCAACAAAAGCATATCCATCATGAAATTTATTAACCTTCATCAAAATACAGACAACATCTGGCAAGCTAGGGAGAATAGCAATTCTTCGCAGTCTTAGGTAACACCGACACAATTATCTTTTGCCCGTCAAGAAAGGCATGTGCTATGAACAATTTCGAATTCCAGACCGTCCCTCACCTCATCAGTGAATCCGGTGCGGCCAGTCGTTGCGGCGACATCATACGTAAATACTATCCAGAAGCCCGGCATGTGTTGATCGTCACTGATGCCGGATTTCTAAAAACGGGATTAGTGCAGCCGGCTATCGATAGCATAAAAAATCAGCAAATCCGGGTCAGCGTATTTTCTGATGTGATTGCCGATCCACCGGAAGCTGTCGTCCTACAGGCGGTTGCAAATGCGCGCGAACTCGGCATCGATCTGGTTGTGGGCTTGGGTGGCGGCAGTTCTATGGACGTTGCCAAGCTGATCGCCGTTCTCGCCGGAAGCGAGCAGCCATTATCGACAATGTATGGAATAGGTAATGTGAAAGGTGAACGATTACCCTTAATACAGATTCCGACAACGGCAGGTACGGGTTCAGAAGTGACACCGATCTCTATCGTTACCACCGGCACCACTACCAAAATGGGGGTCGTGGCACCACAGCTATACGCCGACATCGCCATCCTCGATGCAACGTTAACGACAGGATTGCCAGCAAAAGTAACCGCAGCAACCGGAATTGACGCCATGGTGCATGCGATTGAAGCCTATACAACGCGCCATAAAAAAAATCCGATTTCTGACATGCTGGCGCGTCAGGCACTGAAATTATTGTGGAATAACATTGATCAGGCCTGCAGCAATGGCAGTAATTTAGCGGCGCGCCAGGCCATGCTGGTAGGTGCGATGATGGCCGGTCAGTCATTCGCCAATGCGCCGTGTGCGGCAGTGCATGCACTGGCTTATCCGATAGGCGGCATATTCCATGTTCCACACGGTTTATCAAACTCACTGGTTTTACCACACGTCTTGCGTTTCAACTCGCCTGCGGCAGCAGAACTGTATGCGGAACTCGCTGAAATTATCGCGCCCGAGGCCATGGGTAGCGCGGAAGCGCGCAGCAATGCCCTTATTACCGCGATGGAAGACCTCGCTGAGCGTACCGGTATTGAAACCCGTCTTACTCAGGTTGGCGTTACTGAGAGCGATCTCGACCGCTTGGCGGCGGACGCAATGCTGCAAACACGTTTGCTGGGAAATAACCCCAGAGAAGTCAGCCTCGTCGATGCAAGAGCAATTTATGCTGCAGCGCTGTGAACTGCAGCTATTTGAAAGACCGGTGACGACAAGACTGAATAGCTGCGCGGGTTTCACTACATAATCCTGCTGCGAGGATCATGGATATTGGACATCCGTTTTTTTACAAAGAGCTGTGTTTATCCGGCAGTGGATAACATCCGTGTTTCACGTGAAATAAGCAAGAGAAGGCTCGTCTTAAGATGAAAATTAATTGCTATTTTTATATTGTATTAAAATTAATATCATAAATGAAATACCCCGCTTTTGCGGGGTATTTTTACGGCAGGACAAAATCTGAACTAGCTCAACTCAGTTTCGCTTTACGTACGCGCTGTAGCCGGTCACTCAACTCGCCGACAATTCCTTTACGGAACGCCAGTACGCAGACAATAAAAATCAGCCCTGTCACGATCGTGACGGAATCACCAAGATTACGAAACCAGTCAACCGTCGTCCAGTCCGCCAGCAGATTGCCGAGGTCACCAAGTTTATTCTCCAACGCGACGATAATGATGGCGCCGACAATCGGGCCCACCAAGGTACCTAAACCGCCCACCAGGGTCATTAACACCACGAGGCCAGACATTGTCCAGTGCACGTCCGTCAGCGTCTCAAAACCGAGTACCAGCGTTTTAGTCGCGCCAGCTAATCCGGCAAGTGCGGCAGACAAGACGAAGGCCACCAGTTTGTACTTATCCACATCGTAACCAAGCGAAACGGCACGTGGTTCGTTTTCTTTCACCGCTTTCAATACGTGACCAAAAGGAGAATGAATCGCCCGCACGACCACTGCGAAACCTGCAATCGCAATTGCCAGCACCACGTAATACAAAGTCAGATCCGATGTCAGATCCAGGCTTCCCAGTAATTTTCCGCGTGGAACGCCTTGCAAGCCATCCTCGCCACCGGTGAACTTCGCTTGCAGAAACACGAAGTACAACATCTGCGCCAGCGCCAGTGTGATCATGGTGAAGTAAATCCCCTGCCGCCGTATCGCCAGAGCGCCCATCACCAAACCAATCAGAGCAGCGGCGAGTACACCAAGCATAATACCCAGTTCCATTGGTAAGCCAGCATCACGGATCGCCCAGCCAGCGACGTAACCGGCGCCGCCGAAGAAAGCCGCATGACCAAACGACAGCAAGCCGGTGAAGCCGATCAGCAAATTAAAAGCGCAGGCAAACAAAGCAAAGCACAACAACTTCATCAGAAACACGGGATAGACAAAAAACGGTGCTGCCAGCAATACGGCAAATGCAATGCCATAGCCAATTTTCTTATTCATAGAAGCTCCGATTATTTTTCTTTACCGAACAGGCCAGCGGGACGAATCATCAGCACGATCGCCATCACGATGAAGACAACGGTCGCCGATAACTCAGGATAGAAAACGCGTGTCAGACCTTCGATAATTCCAAGCGCGAGACCCGTCAGTATGGAACCGAGAATCGAGCCCATGCCACCAATCACCACAACCGCAAAAACGGTAATGATCAGGTTAGAACCCATCAGTGGCGAGACCTGAATCACCGGTGCTGCCAGCACCCCGGCAAACGCAGCAAGCGCTACGCCGAAACCGTAAGTCAGCGTCACCATCAACGGCACATTCACACCGAAAGCTTCAACCAGTTTCGGGTTTTCCGTGCCGGCGCGCAAATAAGCGCCAAGCTTGGTTTTCTCAATCACAAACCAGGTTGCAAAACACACGGTCAGCGAAGCGATCACCACCCATGCGCGATAGTTAGGCAGGATCATGAAGCCAAGATTCGTCGCCCCCATCAATGCATCCGGTACTGAGTAGGGTTGCCCAGAAACGCCATAGACCGAACGGAAGACTCCTTCCAGCATCAGCGTGATACCAAAGGTTAGCAACAATCCGTACAGATGATCGAGCTTATACAGCCAGCGCAGCATCGTCTTTTCTATGATGATGCCAAATAAGCCGACCAACACCGGAGCCAGAATCAGCATCACCCAATAATTGATGCCAAAATAATTCATGCCCATCCAGGCCAGGAATGCGCCCATCATGTACAGCGCGCCATGCGCAAAATTAATCACATTCAGCAAGCCAAAAATGACTGCCAGTCCGAGAGACAGCATCGCGTAAAACGAGCCATTGACCAAGCCCAGCAACAGCTGGCTCAGCATCGCCTGAAGCGGAATACCAAATATTTCCATGGCACTCTTTAGAAAATAACCCGCAAAACCGGCGGGCAGATGTCAGGAAAAGGATGTATTTCAACGTCGCTAAATCATTACCAAGCAGCGCCAACGTACATCCGGCTTACGTATCAATTTATGTGTCAATTTATGAGTCAACACAAACAGCGTGAACTTCCCTGCTCCAAGGACAGGAGCAGGGAAATCAGTGCATTATTTCCACAGAGCGCACTTGGATTCGGCTTTCGTCGTGAAGGCCTGTTCACCTGGAATAGTCTGCGCCACTTTGTAGTAATCCCAAGGCTCTTTTGATTCGGCTGGCGACTTCACCTGCATCAGATACATATCGTGAATCATGCTGCCGTCAGCGCGGATGTAGCCATTTTTCGCATAGATATCGTTGATCTTGGCGGCCTTCAGTTTCGCCATCACTTTATCGGTGTCGTCGGAACCAGCGGCCTTGACTGCGTTCAGATATTGCAAGGTTGCGGAATAATCAGCCGCTTGCAAACTCGATGGCATCTTTTTCATTTTTTCAAAATAACGACGCGACCATTTACGTGCTTCATCATTCTGATTCCAGTACCAGCTGTCCGTCAGATACATGCCACTTGTCAGGTTCAGTCCCAGAGAGTGAATATCGTTAATAAACATCAGCAGACCAGCGAGCTTCATGGTTTTGGTAACACCAAATTCATTCGCTGCTTTAATCGCATTGATCGTATCGCCACCGGCGTTAGCCAACCCCAGAATCTGGGCTTTCGATGCCTGTGCCTGCAACAGGAATGAAGAAAAATCAGACGCGGATAATGGATGTTTTACCGATCCGGAAACACTGCCACCAGCGGCTTTCACAACGCTGGACGTATCACTTTCCAGCGACGCGCCAAATGCATAATCGGCAGTCAGGAAATACCAGCTTTTACCGCCTTGTTTAACAACCGCTGAACCTGTGCCCTTCGCCAGCGCGACGGTATCGTAAGCATAGTGAATTGTGTTTGGTGTGCATTCTTCGTTGGTCAGACGTGCAGTACCGGCGCCGATAGAGATGAACACTTTTTTCTTTTCTGCTGCCACTTTCGACATCGATAAAGAAGTGCCGGAATTAGTACCACCGATCAGCATATCCACACCATCGCGGTCAAACCACTCACGTGCGCGGCTTGCCGCAATATCCGCTTTATTCTGATGATCGGCCGTTACCAGCACAATCTTTTTACCGAGTACAGTGCCGCCGAAATCAGCGATCGCCATTCTGATCGCTTCTGCACCGCCGTTACCGTCGATATCAGAATACAAGCCTGAAATATCTGTGACGAAACCAATCTTGACGACGTCGCCCGATACCTGAGCGCTGGCCGTCCCTGCGAACGCCGCGAGTGCTGCACCCACAGCCAGACTGGCAATTTTAAATTTTGTATTCATTTGTCTTCTCCTATCGTTTTTATAAACGCCCACGCCATTGCTATGGCTGCAGGAACCACCACCATCAATTTACACGCCCAACAACTCATTCAACACAGGCATTTTTTCCTGCAATTGCGAGGCTGCAAAAGTCTCGACAATCTGTCCATGTTCCATCACATAAAACCGGTCCGCCAATGGGGCTGCGAAACGGAAATTCTGTTCCACCATCACGATGGTGTAACCCTTCGCTTTCAGGGTGGTAATCATGCGTGCCAAAGCCTGCACAATCACCGGTGCCAGACCTTCGGAAATTTCGTCCAGCAATAACAAACGCGCCCCGGTACGCAGAATGCGGGCCACTGCCAGCATCTGTTGTTCACCACCGGACAGACGCGTACCCTGACTGTTTTTACGTTCAGCCAGATTAGGAAACATGTCGTAAATTTCTTCTACCGACATGCCTTGCGCATCACGCGAAACCAGCGGTGGCAACATCAGATTTTCTTCTGTGGATAAGGAAGAAAATATTCCGCGTTCTTCAGGGCAATAGCCAACGCCAAGATGCGCGACTTTATGCGTAGCTAAATGGATTGCTTCGACACCGTTGATTTTGATCGAGCCTTTGCGAGCGCCTGTCAGCCCCATGATCGCGCGCATCGTTGTCGTGCGGCCTGCGCCATTCCGACCAAGCAAAGTTACGACCTCACCCTGATTCACTACCAGGTTCACATCATGCAAAATATGCGACTCACCATACCAGGCTTGCAGATGCGAAATCTCCAGCGCTGGGTTTGTTCCGGCTTGATTCGTTGAAACACTCATGCGTGCGCTCCTTCCAATTCGCCGCTGGTGCTTCCCATGTAGGCTTCCATGACTTTAGGATTTTTCGATACTTCAGCATAAGTGCCCTCGGCCAGCATCGCACCGCGTTGCAACACAGAAATTTTGTCGCAGATACCGGAGACGACACTCATATTGTGCTCGACCATCAGAATGGTGCGCCCTGCCGATACTTTTTTGATCAGTTCAGTCACACGATGTACGTCTTCATGCCCCATTCCTTGCGTTGGCTCGTCCAGCAACATCATCTCCGGCTCCATCGCCAGCGTCGTCGCAATTTCAAGAGCGCGTTTGCGGCCATACGGCAGATCCACGGTCACGGTATCGGCAAATTCAGTCAGATCGACTTCAGCCAGCAACTGCATTGCACGGTCATTCAGGTTACTGAGGCTATTCGCGCTTTTCCAGAAATGAAACGACGTACCCAAACTGCGTTGCAAACCTATGCGGACATTTTCCAGCACGGTCATGTGTGGGAAAACAGCAGAAATCTGAAATGAGCGGATGATGCCCTGGCGCGAAATCTGTGCCGGTTTCGCAGACGTAATATCACGCCCGTTAAACAGAATTTCACCGGATGTCGGTACCAGGAATTTGGTCAATAAATTAAAACAGGTGGTTTTACCGGCACCATTCGGCCCGATCAGCGCGTGGATATGTCCACGCTGCACCTGTAAATTTACTTCGCTTACGGCAGTGAAGCCCTTGAACTCTTTGGTCAAGCGCTTAGTCTCGAGGATGACATTGGTCATCGCGTCTCCTTATTGTCTTGCTTCAGGCCCTCTTTGGGGATCCAGTTTTTTTAACATGACAAACTTACTGTTCGTGCAGTAAGTATTATTATTTTTTATTCAAAAAGCACCTGTCACCATCTCTGATGTTGCCGCAGCTCAACGCATTGAAGCGTTATGCCATGCGACTTCCGACAAATACAGCACTGGCGTTTCTTTGAATTTTTGATAGTACCTATCAAACGGATTTTTCAACAATACGGTATAACTACTGTACGTAGTTTCACGCAAGCTGACATAAAAATAAAGTTCGTTTATCGTTCTCCGGACAAAATAGACCGCGCCGCTTTTTCAGCGATCATGACAGTCGGTGAATTGGTATTACCTGAAGTGATTGTCGGCATCACAGAAGCATCTGCCACCCGCAGCCCGGCGATCCCTATGACGCGTAAATCGCTGTCGACAACTGCACTGGTATCATCACGCCGTCCCATCTTGCACGTGCCGACCGGATGAAAAATTGTCGTGCCGATATCACCAGCCGCTTTCGCCAATTCTTCTTCCGTGCGGAATTGCGCACCGGGTTTCATTTCTTCCGGCTGATATTTTTTCAACGCAGGCGCCGCAACGATCTTGCGTGTCAGCGTCAGTGAGTCCGCTGCAATCTTACGGTCTTCATTCGTACTCAGATAATTCGGTACGATTTTTGGTGCCGCTAAAGGGTCCGCCCCGGTAATTCGGACATAGCCGCGCGACGTTGGGCGCAGGTTACAGACACTCGCGGTAAACGCCGGAAAATCATGCAAAGGATCACCGAATTTTTCCAGCGATAAAGGTTGTACGTGGTATTGCAGATTCGGTGTTGCCTGCGACGCATCAGAGCGGGTAAAAGCGCCCAGTTGTGACGGTGCCATCGACATCGGGCCGCTCTGAAATAAAGCATATTCGAGACCGATACGCGCCTTGCCCAGCAAACTGTTGGCCATCTTGTTCAGTGTTTTCGCACCCGTAATTTTGAAGGCAGAACGGATCTGCAAATGATCCTGCAAATTACCACCGACCCCCGGCAAATCGTGGATCACAGACACACCGGCTTGCTGCAAATGGCTGCCATTGCCGATCCCGGAATACTGCAAAATCGCGGGGGATCCTATCGCGCCTGCGGCCAGCACGGTTTCCTGAACGGCATCAGCAAACCACTCACGACCGCCGCCAATAAATTCGACACCGGTACAACGTTTGCCGTGTTCATCGTCAACAATGCGCAGACGCCGGACCTGGCAGCCAGTCATGATCGTCAGGTTGCCGCGTGTTGCGGCAGGCTTCAGAAAAGCTTTCGACGCATTCCAGCGTATGCCGCGTTTCTGGTTCACATCAAAATAGCCGCAGCCTTCGTTATTGCCGCGATTAAAGTCGTCGGTTTTAGGAATGCCGACTTCTGCCGCCGCATCGCGAAACGCATCCAGAATTTCCCACGACAAGCGCTGCTTTTCCACGCGCCACTCGCCGCCCTGACCGTGAAATTCCGCATCGCCGCTGTAATGATCTTCGCTCTTTTTAAACAGTGGCAACACCTGATCCCAGCGCCAGCTATCGTCCCCGGTCAGCGCCGCCCATTCATCATAATCCCGTTGCTGACCGCGCATATAAATCATGCCGTTGATCGATGAACAGCCACCCAGCACTTTGCCGCGCGGATAAATCAGGCTGCGCCCATTCAGACCCGGTTCGGCTTCGGTACGCAGCATCCAGTCTGTGCGTGGATTATTAATGCAATACAGATAGCCAACCGGAATATGTATCCAGACATAATCGTCTTTACCACCGGCTTCGAGCAACAACACGCGCTTGTCCGGGTTCTTCGACAAACGATTCGCCAATACACAGCCGGCAGTACCGGCACCGATCACGATGTAATCAAACTGTCCTGCTGATTCCATGGATATTTTCCTTAGCTTTTGCGGGAAGCTGTCTGCATTTCCTGCACCAGCGTGGCGACCAGATCTGCAGCATGAACATCACGGGCGCGGGCAACGCCCTGCCCACACCACAGCGACATGAATTCGGTTTTGCTTTCTTTCGCCGCTGCCGAGCGTATCGCCCCGGTCAGCGCGTTTTGCACAGGGTAAGCTGGCACCTGATCTGCCACGGATTCCATCAATTGCATGAAACGGTTATCCAGACCACGCGCAAAGCGACCGGAAAACGCACGGGTCTGGCGCGTGGTAGCACTGGTGTCGCTGGTCGCTGCCAGTAAACGCTGTTTGTAAGCGGGATGAATTCCAGACTCTTTCGTGGTCAGGAATGCCGTTCCCATCTGCACCCATTGCGCACCTGCGGCAAGGGCGGCAGCGATATCCGCACCATCCATGATGCCGCCCGCAACGATCAGCGGAATCTGTATCTGCGGGCGGCAAACGGCAAGCAATTCTGCGGTGCTCAGCGTTGCGTCCTGCTGCGCCCCGATGAAAGTGCCGCGATGTCCGCCAGCCTCCGTGCCCTGCAGGCAAATCGCATCGGCACCGATCGCTTGCCAAACGATGGCTTCCGCCAGATTGGTGGCGGTACCGATCACCAGTATCCCGGCCTCATGCAGACGTTGTACCTGGCTGCCATGCAAAACATCGAAAGTAAAACTGGCGACGGCTGGTCGTGCGGTGATCAAAGCATCTAATTGCGCTTCAAAATCCTCGCACCACCGGGTCGGTGTCGGCAAGGTGGTCCAGCCTAATTCGGCGCACACCGGTTGCAGCAATAATTTGGCCGCCTCTATCTGAGCAAAATCGACTTGCGGGCGCGTCTGTACAAACAGATTGATGGCAAATGGTTTATCCGTCAGGCGACGAATATGTTCGGCTTGCTCAATGATCGCCAGCGGCGTCAGCAAAGGCGCTGCGAGAGAGCCCAGCGCACCGGCTTCCGATACTGCTGCCACCAGTTCCGGCGTCGTCGCGCCGCCTGCCATCGGCGCCTGGATAATCGGGTACTGGCATAAGGTGTTGATCGTCAACATAATGTGGTTCTTTCACATACTGGGGAGGAGTATGAGTTACTGCACCCGTTATCCCCTTTATTTATAAGGACATCAGATGCAAACTGAAAGATACTCCCCCATCCCGCAGAGGCCATCTGGGTGCGGAGGGTTATTCGGGCTGCTCCCGGCAAGTCTTTACAACATCAACGCACCGGGAGCAGAGGAAATTACTTCGCTACCGGCATCGTGAATTCAGCACCTTTGCCTATGCTGTCTGGCCAGCGCTGCATCACGGATTTGTAGCGGGTGTAGAAGCGTATGCCTTCTTCGCCATACGCATGCTGATCACCAAATAAAGAACGTTTCCAGCCGCCGAATGAATGCCATGCCATAGGCACAGGAATAGGCACGTTAATGCCGACCATCCCGACCTGAATACGGCGTGAAAATTCGCGTGCCGTGTTGCCATCGGACGTGAACAAGGACACACCATTGCCGAATTCATGGCGGTTAATCAGCTCAACGGCCGACGCAAAATCCGGCACGCGGATGATGCACAATACCGGCCCAAAAATCTCTTCGCGATGAATTTTCATGCCTTCTTTGACGTGATCAAACAGTGTGCCGCCGAGGAAGAAACCGCCTTCATGACCAGGCACAGAAAAGCCACGTCCATCAACCAGCAATTGCGCGCCTTCAGCCACACCATCGGCAATATAGCCTTCGATTTTTGCCTTGTGCACCGCTGTTACGACCGGCCCCATTTCGGCATCGGCTTCCATGCCATTTTTAATGATCAGCGTTTTTACGCGGGGCACCAGTGCGGCGACCAGTTTATCGGCCACATCACCGACCGCCACCGCCACAGAAATTGCCATGCAACGTTCACCTGCAGAGCCGTATGCCGCGCCCATCAAGGCGTCGACGGCCTGATCCAGATTCGCATCCGGCATCACAACCAGATGATTTTTAGCACCGCCGAGCGCCTGTACGCGTTTGCCCAGGCGTGTGCCTTCGCTGTAAATATATTCAGCAATCGGCGTCGAACCAACGAATGAAACAGCGGACACATCAGGATGCTGCAGCAAGCCATCCACCGCGACTTTATCGCCTTGCAATACGCCGAACACGCCGTCTGGTAAGCCCGCTTTTTTCAACAGATCAGCAATCAGCAATGCGCAGGAAGGATCGCGCTCAGAAGGTTTCAGAATAAACGTGTTGCCAGTCGCAATCGCCAGCGGCGCCATCCACATCGGTACCATGAAAGGGAAATTAAACGGCGTAATACCGGCAGTCACACCGAGCGGCTGACGCAGGTTGTAATTATCGATGCCACCGCCGATGTTGTCGGAAAACTGGGTTTTCAACAGTTGTGGCATGCCACAAGCGAATTCAACGATTTCAATACCGCGGGTGACTTCGCCCATCGCATCCGACAAGACCTTGCCATGTTCACGCGTGATCAGCGCGGCAATTTCCTTATGATGCTGATCCAGCAGTTCTTTGAATTTGAACATAATGCGTGCACGCTTGAGTGGCGCAGTCTCCGCCCACGCTGGCGCTGCCGCTTTCGCCGCAGCCACCACCGCATTCACTTCGTCCAGATTCGCCAGCACCACTTGCGCCACAACCGCGCCGGTCGCCGGATTAAACACGTCCTGCTGACGGCCACTGGCCGAGCTTACTACCTGGCCATTCATAAAATGCTGTATCAACGATGTCATAAGAAACCCTTAGTCAGAAATGGAAGTTCGATAGCAGATTAATGGACTACTCATAGCAAATCCAATTAATTATTTTCAATAGCAATATAAGACATGCTTATAATATTCAAAAAATTCTGCGTGCCAGTGTTATCAACACCAGTTTATATCCCACGCTGATGGAGACAACATGGATTTCACTCAATTACGCGCTTTTGTGACCGTCGCCAGAGAAGGTAATCTGACCCGCGCCGCCGAGCGTCTGCATGTCACACAACCCGCCGTCAGCCTGCAAATCAAAGCATTGCAGGAAAGCCTGAATTTGCAACTATTCAGCCGCAGCGCCAGCGGTATGACGCTGACGAATGATGGCGCGAAATTGCTTCCGTATGCAGAACGGGTCTTAAGTTGCCTCGTTGAATTTCGTCAGGCATCGAATTCTTTACACTCCACGCTGAGCGGCGAACTGGCGATAGGAACGATACTCGACCCGGAATTTACGCGTCTGGGGGCTTTTCTGAAACGGCTGGTAGAAACTTATCCACAGTTATCCACACGACTGCAACAGGGAATGTCCGGCTCGGTATTACAACAAATCCGCGCTGGCAGTCTGGATGTCGGCTTTTATATCGGCGAAGCACCGGACGATGGTAAAACGCCGGTTTACAGTGTGGTGCTGACTAATTTTACCTATCGCGTGGTCGCACCCAGCGGCTGGAATAAGCGTGTGCTCGGTCAGAGCTGGCAAAGCCTCGCGCAATTGCCATGGATATGGACACCGCCCGAATCGGCCCACAATCGTCTGTTGACGAAAATCTTTGCCGAACTCAATCTGACGCCGAATAAAGTCGCGCTTGTGGACCAGGAACCATCGATGCTGGATCTGGTGAAATCGGGGGTGGGTCTGAGTCTGATCCGCGATGCGATTGCGATACGGGAAGCGCACGCACATGGTTTAGTCATCGCCGACGCCGTCAGCGTTGAAACGCAACTTTGTATTATTTGTCAGGAAAAACGTAAGAACGAAGCGATGATCGCCGCCAGTTTTGAATTGATCAAACAGTGCTGGCAATTATTAATTTAGCTTTTTCAACAGAACCGACGACAACAGAAAGAAGCAAAAAAATTTGCTGTCGCCCTCGCTTTTTCCCGGATCAAATTCACGTTGTATTTGCAGCTTTTATTGTCATTCTCAACATCAATTTTTTGCCGCAGACGTATACAATCCGGACTACCGCAAATAAAAATAAATCTCGATGCCGGTAGTTCCTGTAAGCCGCACTGAAAGTACATGCTTTGAAAGCCCAGACTCTTATTATTCTCTCCGCCGGTCTTACCTCTATGCCCTCGATTGCACTGGCCGAGAATCTGCATTTGCTGATACAAGAATACGCACCGTTCTCATATACCGAAGCGAAAACGGGAGAAATCCGTGGTTTCGTCACCGACAAAATTATAGAAATCATGAAGCGGGCAGGTGAAACCCCGGATATCAATAGCACCTCACTCGCACGCGGGCTGAACGCGACACTAAACGACGATAACACTTGCCTGTTTGCTTTTCGTCGTACACCTGAACGAGAAAATTTATTCAAATGGGTAGGCCCGCTCACCAATGATAACTGGGTTCTGTACGGGCGGAAAAACGATAGCCGCGTATTAAAGAAATTTGAAGATGCCAAACCTTACTCTATCGGCTCCTATAAAAATGCAGCGACCGGCCTACAGCTGACAGAGCAAGGTTATCGCATCGCGTTCGCCAGCGAAGACGATGACAACCCGCGTTTACTCGTCAACAAACGCATCGATTACTGGGTGGTTTCCGAATTACATGGCATGTCGTTGGCCCAACAACTGGGTTTTGCCAATGACATCGTACGCGCTGCCCGCTACAAAAACATCGAACTCAATATGTTGTGTAATATCCGCATGGATAAACAACGCATTGATCTCTTTAACAAAATCAATCGCGAATTAGATAACGATGGCACGATGGAAAAACTGATGCGTAAATATGGAATCCGCTGATGGCACGCTCGACGAAAGCAAGTAATGCAGTGCAAAGACTGAAAGACCGTAGCAACGGCACCGCCTATTCTATGGTCAGCATGGCCGATGGTCGTTTTTTTCTGACGCGCTCCAACGGCACCAACACGCCAGACGTATTACATGAGCCGCTGGAAATCGATGCCTTCGTCGCCTACGTCAATTCTCTCGAAAAACAGGCGCCGAAAAAAGTCAGCAAACTCGATCTGGCGTTTGAGCAGAAATTACAAAATTCAAAAAAATAATTAATCGCCGTGGCGCGCATATCGAGAGCCGGTTGGTTTTCTCGGTTGCAGTCATGGCTTACTCAAAAAGGATGTTTTAGTGATGAAATCTCGTCTGCTTGTTGCTGCATTCGGTTTGTCTGTTCTTTTAACTGGCAATATTGCCACTGCACAGATGCAAAGTGATACCGCGACAGTCGGTAGCAAGTTGCAAAAAATCGACGTTAAAACCGGTACCGGACAAGAAATTGCAGCAGGAAATAATGCCCTGGTACATTACACCGGCTGGCTGCATGATCCTCTCGCTGCGAAAGAACATGGAACCCAGTTTGACAGTTCTTCCGGCAGACCACCGTTCAGTTTTACAGTCGGTGCCGGCAAGGTTATTAAAGGCTGGGATCAGGGAGTTGTCGGTATGAAAGTCGGCGGCAAACGTACCCTGATTATTCCGCCAGAACTGGCGTATGGTGCGCGCGGTGCGGGTGGCGTCATTCCACCGAATGCGACCCTGATTTTTGACGTGGAATTAGTCGGAATAAGGTAAAAAAAGCCAGCTATGCTGGCGCTTATCCTGACTGAACGAGTTTATTCCCGGTCGCTGGTTTGTCGGGGTTCCGACTGCGGTGGATCGAATGTATACACCGCGTAAAAAAAACAAGAAACCACCAGCACGGTGGCCAGCGTACCGATAAAAAACAAGGGTTCTAAACCTTGGGGGAAAACAAACTGGTACCAGTTAACCAGGCCGGACAATACCATCGCGGCGAACGACAAATTCATTAGCAAACGCGACCGACGCAAAGTCGCCACCGCAAATAACAGCATCACCAATAAAGATAATGAAAAGCTGATCATTCCCGCCACAATCTGACCTTTTGTTTTTTATATTATTAGCAAAATAACATAATGGTTTTGTCTCAGCCAAAGTTTTACATCTTTTTTCAATTTCCATATGGCAGGATCATCGATGGCTTATTTGCTCGCACTTGATCAGGGAACTTCCAGTTCACGCAGTATTATTTTCGATGAACAGGGTCAGATCGTTGCCTCGGCACAGCAAGAATTCCGTCAGATATTTCCGCAGCCGGGTTGGGTCGAACATGATGCCAATGAAATCTGGCAAAGTCAGTTTGTCACCTGCCAGCAAGCCATGCGCAATGCACGTTTGCAGGCGAATGACATCGCCGCCATCGGCATCACGAATCAGCGCGAAACCACGGTGTTATGGGATAAAAAAACCGGCCAGCCTTTGTACAATGCAATTGTCTGGCAAGACCGCCGCACCGCAGCGTATTGCGAAGAACTGCGCGCACAGGGTTATGCTGAAAAAATTCAGGCAAAAACCGGGCTAATACTCGATCCGTATTTTTCAGCAAGCAAACTCAAATGGCTGCTCGATCACATTCCCGGCGCGCGGCAGCGGGCGGCACGCGGCGAACTGGCATTCGGCACCATAGATACCTGGCTGGCGTGGCAACTCAGCGAAGGCAAGCTGCATGTGACCGATATCACGAACGCCTCGCGCACCATGCTGCTGAATATTCATCAGGGACAATGGGATCAGGAATTACTTGCTCTGTTTGATATTCCTGCTGCGGTGTTACCCGAAGTGTCGCCATCCAGCCATTTGTTTGGGACATGCGGCTTACTCGGCAGCACCATCCCCATCGCCGGTATTGCCGGTGATCAGCAAGCAGCGCTGTTCGGGCAGGCGTGTTTTACACCCGGCATGGCAAAGAATACCTATGGCACCGGTTGTTTCATGCTGATGCACACCGGCACGCAAGTCGCGACATCACACAATGGCTTAATCAGCACAAGTGCTTGTCAGACGGGCCTCACCAGCCAATATGCGCTTGAAGGCAGCGTCTTTATTGGGGGAGCCGTTGTGCAATGGCTACGCGATGGGCTGCAGGCGATACAACATTCCACCGACGTCGAACAATTGGCCAGCAGTGTGCCGGATTCCGGCGGCGTGGTCTTTGTACCCTCATTTACCGGACTCGGCGCACCGTACTGGGTGGCCGACGCCAAAGCCGCGATTGTCGGTCTGAGCCGTGGCAGCACGGTTGCCCATATTGCCCGGGCAGCACTTGAATCCATTGCGTTTCAAAGTACCGCCGTATTGCTGGCGATGGTGAAGGATGCGGTATCCCCGATCACTGAATTGCGCGTCGACGGTGGCGCTGCAGCCAACAATCTGTTGCTGCAATTTCAGGCAAATTTACTCGGCATTCCCGTCATCCGGCCAAAAGTAACGGAAACCACGGCTCTGGGCGCGGCTTATCTGGCCGGGCTCGGTGTCGGTATTTTTGCGAATCAGGATGAATGCGCGGCAACCTGGAGAATGGACAGACAATTTATCCCGACCATGAGCCGCGCGCAGGCACAAGCGCTGATGGCTGAATGGGAAACGGCGGTAAACCGGGTGCGCTGAACATTAACGCACAAGGCAGTCAGCCAGCGATAAGGTCACCATGAACACGGTTTATGGATAAAATGCAGGCTGGTTCGTGATCGGCAATGACGATGAACGAACCGGAACTGCCTTCGTTTTGCGAAATGCAGCGAAGCTTCACCTGCGATTGACGCAGCATTTGATGCTCAGCGTTTTATATTTTTCTGTACTTTTTACTGCTCTCCACTCATGAAACTCAAGTGCGCTCTGGTTCTGGCAATGCAATTATTCAGCGTCACAGTCTTTGCTGCTGATACCACGCCATCAGCGCCACCTGCACCAACGTCACAATCAGTCGCCCCATCCGTCTCGCAATCGGTGTTCGTCGTCGCGCCGGAAGATTTACCAAAACAAACGACCGGCGTCGTCATCGACACACCGAAAATGCCTGAACCGGAAAAGAAAAAAGAATCCGCCCCTATCACTGCTGCACAAGTCTGGTCTGGCCCGGTGCCACTATCGGGTGGTTTGTTTTTTCTGGTCGCATCGATGCCCGTCTTAGCCTCGCTCTATTTCGCGTATCAGTTGTATCTGTTCATCGTTGCCCGTCGCCGTCGCTTATCTATCCGGCATAGCAAAGAAAACTGAGCCCGCCGTTGGCGAAACACTGCTACCGCTGTTCGTTTTTCACCAAAACTTCATCTGTTTGTCACCAGCCTGTCACCTGCCCGGCCTACAGTCTCCATTATCAATAACGATAATCGGAGAACAATATGTCCAGCAAAGCACTGATCGCCAGCGCGGTGTTTAACTCGACGACCCAGGGTCGTAAAGGCGTCGCTGACAAACTGTTCGCGCACTGGTTCAGCCGCCTCGTTCATGCGCAGATCTGGGAAGACCCGCAAGCCGATCTGCATGCGCTGCAATTACGTCCCGGTGCCAACATCGTCACGATTTCTTCCGGCGGTTGTAACGCGCTGGCGTATTTATCTGCCGAACCGGCGGCCGTACACGCGGTTGATCTGAACGCAGCGCATCTGGCGATGCTCAACATCAAACAGACCGCGATCAAACATCTGCCCGATTATGATGCTGTGCTGGCGTATCTCGGTGACGCGAATCATGCCGATAATCTGAAACGATATAAACGTCATATCCGTCAGCATTTATCCGAAGATGCGAGTAGCTTTTGGGAAAGCCGCACGATCACAGGCAAGCCTCGCTATCACTACTTTACCGATCAGGCATATCAACACGGTTTGCTTGGCCGCTTCATCAGCTTCGCCCACGGCTTTGTCAGATTGATGGGCGGCGACATGAGCAAAATGCTCGAAGCCCGCAGCGTGCAGGAACAACGCGATATATTCGACCATTACATTGCCCCGGTATTTGATACAAGTCTGTTCAAACTGCTGGCGCAACAGCCGCTGGCGCTGTATAGCCTGGGTGTACCACTCTCGCAGTTCGCGGCGTTGAAAAAAGATGCCGGAGAAGGATTACATGTCTTATTCAAAGAAAGAATGCGGCATTTATCCTGCGATTTTCCACTGGATCAGAATTGTTTCGCGCAACAGGCATTTGGCCGGCGCTATGACATACGGCGTCAGGCCTCCTTGCCCATGTATCTGCAACAAGCGCATTTTTTTAGCCTGCGCCGCAATATCGACCGCCTGCATGCGCATCATCTGACGATGACCGATTTCCTGCGTACCCAGCCACGTGCTTCAATGGATGCCTATGTTTTCCTCGATGCACAAGATTGGATGGATCAATCACAACTCATCAGTCTGTGGGAAGAAGTCAACCGCACTGCTGCCCCCGGTGCCAGAGTCGTGTTCCGTACCGCGGGTCAGTCATCGCCATTGGAACCGGCATTACCAAGCACATTGTTATCCACATGGCATACCGATACCGGACATAACCGTGCTTTGCACGCGATTGACCGTTCGGCCATTTACGGCGGCATGCATCTCTATCAAAAAACCTGAGTCTTTTCCTGATTTGAATAATTCCATCCCACCGCGTCTGGTGGCTGATGCCCTATGGTTGCTGACCGCACGTTCACGCGGTGGCAATCATTGGGTCAGTAATGCCCATTGCCAGATCCAGACCATAGAATTTGGTGGCCACAGCCATC
Source organism: Undibacterium sp. FT79W (assembly GCF_014284215.1). Classification (NCBI taxonomy): domain Bacteria; kingdom Pseudomonadati; phylum Pseudomonadota; class Betaproteobacteria; order Burkholderiales; family Oxalobacteraceae; genus Undibacterium; species Undibacterium sp. FT79W. The sequence continues at coordinate 403,995 of NZ_JACOGB010000003.1, forward strand.
CCGTCAGCTTGCTTGAACACAGCGATTGGCAAGAATGCGCCGCGTCCAGCCCGCGTTCGGCTTGGCTGCGTGCCAACCGCTACCGTCTGACACAGTCGGCTTCCGCCACCGCCCGCATAGCTGATGCCCTGTCATGTCTGGTCTATGGGCCGTTATCGGCACTCATGCACACCGGCAAGCTGGATCAGGCTGCCCTGGTTGCCAATTACCTGCTGCCGACCAGCCTTTATCCGGCCTGGGGGGCAGACGATATCCGGCTGATGACAGAACGATTGCAGACAGCACATCCGCAACGTCCGTTGATGATGCAGCATCTCAGCTCTGAAGTTTGTCCGCAACTGATGCAACATCTGTGTAATCTGGGTTGGAAAATGGTAGCGACACGTACCGTCTTCCTGTCGGATCCGCAGCAAACCCATCCAACCAGTTTCTGGCCTGACGCTGATGTCGAGATTGTCGGTCAGGATCAGCTCAACAATAGCGATCTGCATGAATTGCATGCGCTGTATCTGCAGCACAAGGCGGAGCAAAGCTATCACCTGCAGACGAATTTCAGTCTGGCATTTTTTGAATTATGTCTGGAAACCGGATTTGTTGAACTGACTGGCCTGCGCTGGCAAGGACACTGGGTCGGCGTCCTGGGAACTTATACACAAACAGACAGCGACTGGCTCACTGCCCCGTTGATGGCGTGGGATCACAACTTGCCTGTGTCAGTAAAACCGGAACACCTGCTACATGACTTATTCATCCGGGAAGCACGGCAAAAACAATTGCGCCTGCACTGCGGTACTGAGCAGAAAATCGCTCCCGACCACAGTCATAGTGCGATTGAATATACCGCCGTTTACGATCAACACTTGCCAACTACTCAGAAAATCGCCAACCGGTGGTTCTCTGCGCTGTTTCAGCAATGTGTTTATCGTCCTTCATAATCAATCGGCATCAATCAACAGCACGACATCGCCGTTTTACTGAATACCTGAATAAAAATTAAGACAACACTTGCAAGCATTCAAGCTCAACGCCGAGCCTATAAAACCATAACAAGTACAAAAATTAACGCCGAATCAGAGTTAAAACCCTGTGGATAAGGCTTTGCATATCCACAGTATCGTTTGGGGAAAACCGTCAGACTTTTCCCCAGGTTTTTATTTATCCCAAAACTGTCATCAAACGATACAAGGCTTATCAGAACAGATATACAGTCACTAAGTCTTTGTTTATGTGAATAAATAAGGACTTATCCACAAAATATCGCGCCGTTAACTATCACTACTATGTATATATAAACTAAGTTATATAAGTAAACCGGTTTTGAATATTTTTCAAAGTTTCAGCTCATCGCAAACCACAAACAGATTTAAATTTAAAAATTTTTAAATCTGATCCTGTTTCAACTCAATTTAAAAATAGATCAGCAATCCATGTAGAAAGAACGCCTGATTTTTTTTAAACGTCGAAAAAATGAATAACACCATGTTGAAAAGCCAGTTTTTTTACCCACAAAAGCCGTATGCCAGTGGAAAACAAGTTTATTGCTGACCATTTTTTTATCAAAACAGCCGCAAAAAGACAGAAAAGCCACGTTTTTTGAAAATATTTTTGTGGATAAGCTCACTGATATCCACTGCATACATTGTGCGTAAACAAGTAAATGCTGGCCGGATACTTTTCTATCCCGATTTTATCCTGTGGATATACAGACTTTTTGCACCGCCTTATCAATTGCTTAAATAATTGATTCTGTGGACGTTTACTGACTTATCCACAGCACATGAATGGCGTTAACAACTACTACTATTTATATATAAAGTTATTATCTTTAAAGGTATCCACAGGCAAAAAAAGCTAAATCCCCACAAGCAAAAATTTCCTTTAGAATCCGTTACTTAGAAATCCAGCACCGCATTACGGCGGGTTCTTCGTCTTTTTCTTCTGGGGATATTCATGAAACTTTGGCATACCTTGTCGCTTAGCCTGACACTCAGTCTTTTTGTGGCAACAGCTCACGCTGCTGCACCGACCGATGCGTCCATCAAAGAGTTATTGCAGGCAACGCAGAGCAAAGAATTGCTGCAATCAGTTCAATCGCAAATTGACAATATGACCGCCGGCATCATGCGTGACGCTGCCAGTAGTACGAAAATCGATGAAGAAAAGCAAAAAGCGCTGGATAAATTCCGCGAAAAGATGATTGCGATTCAAAAAGAAGAACTTTCCTGGGAAAAAATGGAACCGATACTGATCAGCATCTATGCCAGCTCGCTGACGCAGGAAGACGTTGATGGCATTACTGCATTTTATAAATCGCCTGCTGGCAAAGCCTATGTGCAAAAAATTCCGGCCATCATGCAGCAAACCATGACGCAAATGCAGGCAAAATTAAAGCCTATGGCTGAAAAAGTGAAACAGGCTCAAAAGGAATTAAACGAAGAATTTGCGAATATCGATAAAAAGAAAAAAGCATTAAAATGATTTATCTTTATTTAAAATTATTTTAATTTTCATTAAATGTCGTTAATTTTTTTGTTAATTTATTTTTCTGCTGATGCCAAAAAAAATCTTCATCAAAAAAAAATCCCTGATTTGTTCCAGTTTTTCATGCATTTCGGAGGAGTATCATTAATTTCGGCTCTAATCTCAGCGTCAACATTGGACTTTAAAATATACTCCCCCCAGTATTTTTTATCGCTGAAAGCCGGTTCTGGCCGTTGGAATACGCTTATTTCGCTGACAATTTATGTATTTACGATCTCTCGATGCTGCCGACGCGACACATATTGCATGCCTCTGGCTGACGGGAGCAGCAGAAAGTGGAAAAACAGAAGCCGCTTACTTACCGCAAGTATCTCAGCAAGCCTATGCGGCGACGCTCGCGGGCGATCTGGCCTCTGAGGCTTGTATAGGCTGGGGGATCTTTGATGCCGCCACAGCAAGCTTACTGGCCTATCTGACGGCAAAAATCGCCACTCCCGAAGCTGAATTTAAGCAAGTTCCGTATTTATACCTGTTGGATCTGGATGTGCATCCGCAACAGCGGCGGCGCGGATTTGGTGCAAAACTGATTGCAGCTGCCAGAGCGTATGCAGAAACGCAGAAACTTGGCAGCATCGAAGTCAACTGGCTCGCCGAAGACGCGCAGGCATCTGCATTCTGGCTTAGCCAGGGATTTGGACAATTTCTGGTACGTGGACGCTATCGCTTGTCCTGAGACTGCCAGCACCGCTCAAAACGTCACCGGCCGCGTATTTGTAAAGCAAAAGGCAAAGTAGAAAGCAAAGCAAAGCACTGCACAACATCCTAAGCAAATGCAGCGCAAAAAAAAGCCCGCACATCAGCGGGCTTTTTGCAAATGATGATCAGGCCGCAATCAGCTCGCCATCGCCATCAGGCTGGCATTACCGCCAGCTGCTGTCGTGTTGACGCATAAAGCCCGCTCTGCGACCAAACGCCAGAGTGGAATCTCCGCGGCATGCGTTGTCTCGATCACGGATGCAATCGCCCCGTCAAGCGCCGCAAAGACGGGTTTGTAAATATTCAGCAAGCTGCTTTCGACCAATGCAATCTGTGCGCCGCAATCCTGCACTTCAGCGCTGATGATCTGCTGCCGCAGTTCTGCCGGAAAACTGGCTGGCAACAGCATCAATGCCTGTTGTGGCAAAACCGCAGTGTTACCGGTTGCGAGTGTCGCTGCAAGCTGATTCAACAGGCACGGCAGGCTGCTGGCCGCACAATAGATACGACCACGCGGTACAAACGATAAAGTATTGCGTTCGCCTGTTGGACCTGGCAGCACTTGCGTGATCTTATATGGCGTCTGATGGCTGTATTGTTCGCCGAGATTGCCCAGTTCCTGCATGTGCTGGGTTTTCGCCCACACGAGTAAGGTGCTCAGCGCAGCAGGTTCTTGTCGCTCATAGACGGTGTGGCCGCCAAGGCTGATATCCGGCTTGCGTTGCAGACGTTTCAGATACAGCGGACCACCGGCTTTTGGGCCTGTGCCGGATTTACCTTCGCCGCCAAACGGTTGCACGCCGACGACCGCACCGACGATATTACGATTCACATAAATATTGCCGACATGAGCGCGGCTGGTGATGAAATTAATCGTTTCATCAATCCGTGAATGCACACCCAGCGTCAGGCCGAAGCCTGTGCCATTGATCTGATCAATCAGTTCGGACAACTGATCGCGGCGGAAGCGCAAAATATGCAGTACCGGACCGAATACTTCTTTTTGCAGTTCGGCCAGATTGCTGATTTCTATAACCGTTGGTGGGATAAAGGTGCCTTGCTGGCAGCTTTTCGGCAGTGTCAGGCTGAATACCGATTTGCCCAGGCCACGCATCGCATCGATGTGCCGTTGTAAATTGTTTTGCGCTTCTGCATCGATGACGGGGCCGATATCGGTTGCCAGGCGATCGGTCTGACCGATACGTAATTCTTGCATCGCACCGTGCAGCATTTCTATCGTTTTGTCAGCGATATCTTCTTGCAGACACAAAATACGCAGTGCTGAGCAACGCTGACCTGCACTGTCAAAGGCAGAGGTCAAGACATCGTTGACGACTTGTTCAGGCAGAGCGCTGCTATCGACGATCATCGCATTTTGGCCGCCGGTCTCTGCGATCAGCGGTATATCGATGCCTTCAGCGACCGCGCGTTTGCTGAGGGTGCGGTTGATGATCTGTGCGACTTCGGTTGAACCTGTAAAAATAACACCTTTGACGCGGGCATCTGCAACCAGTTGCGCACCGACGACTTCGCCAGTCCCAGGTAAAAATTGTAATGCTGCACGGGGGATGCCTGCTTCGTGCAACAGCTGTATCGCGCGATACGCAATCAATGGCGTCTGTTCTGCAGGCTTCGCCAACACCACATTACCCGCCGCCAGAGCTGCGCTGACTTCACCGATAAAAATCGCCAACGGAAAATTCCACGGGCTGATACAAACTACCGGACCGAGTGCTTTGGTATCGGCGTGTGATTCGACCTGCGCTGCGTAATAGCGTAAAAAGTCGACCGCTTCACGCACTTCTGCAATTGCATTCGGCAGCGATTTCCCCGCTTCGCGTATGGCGAGTGCCATGAACTCAGGTGTATTTGCTTCCAGTAAATCAGCTGCTTTTTTCAGGCTGGCCGCACGGATCGATGGGGCGGTCGTTTGCCATTCCAGTGCGTAGTGTTCTGCTGTGTACAAGGCTTGTTGCACGTCTTGCGTATTGGCTTCAATCACCGCACCGACGGTATCAGACAGACAGGCCGGGTTGCGTACATCGCGCTGTACGATGGCACTGCTGTCACTGGCTAATAATGGCGTGGCAACGATGAACTGGCTGGCGGCGCTGTTGAATTCTTTCGATATTTCCTGCAGCGTGATTTCATTAGAAAAATCCAGACCGGCAGAATTCTGACGTTCATGACCAAACAATTCGCGTGGTAGGGCAATACCTGCATGTGGCTTGCCACCGAGATCGCGCGCAATCGCAATCGGATCCGCGATCAGTGACTCAATCGACACGCTTTCATCGACGATCTGATTCACAAACGACGAGTTGGCGCCGTTTTCCAGCAAGCGACGCACCAAATAGGCAAGCAAAGTCTGATGCGAACCCACCGGTGCATAGATACGGCAAGGCTTATTCAGCTTATCTTTACCGACAACCTGATCGTATAAAGTTTCGCCCATGCCGTGCAGACACTGGAATTCATAATCCGTCACGCCTGCTTCTTTTGCCCAGGTATAAATTGTCGCCAGCGTCAGTGCGTTGTGCGTGGCGAACTGTGGATAAATCACGTCGGTCGCTGCCAGCAAGCGTTGCGCACAGGTCAGATACGATAAGTCGGTATACACCTTACGTGTGTAGACCGGAAAATCACTCATGCCATCGACTTGCGCACGTTTGATTTCGGCATCCCAGTAAGCGCCTTTCACCAGACGCACCATAAATTTGCTGCCGCTGCGGCGCGCCAGATCAATCAGATAATCAATCGCATACGGGCAGCGCTTTTGATAGCCCTGCACCACGTAGCCTATGCCTTCAAAGCCTTTCAGGTCGGGATCGAACGCCAGTGCTTCCATCAGATCGAGCGATAATTCCAGCCTGTCGGTTTCTTCCGCATCGATGTTCAGGCCGATGTTGTAGTGCTTTGCCAGCATCAATAAATTTTTCAGCAGCGGCAATAATTCCGTCATCGTGCGTTCGCGTTGTGCACGCGAGTAACGCGGATGCAAGGCCGACAATTTCACCGAAATACCCGGGCCATCTTTGATGCCGCGACCATTTGAGGCTTTACCGATCGCGTGAATCGCGGTTTCGTAAGACTGATAATAATAGGCCGCATCTTTGGCGGTCAGTGCTGCTTCACCCAGCATGTCATACGAATAGCGGTAACCGCGTTTCTCATTTTCCTGACTGTTTTTCAGCGCTTCTTCTATTGTTTGCCCAGTGACGAACTGATTGCCGAGCATACGCATGGCGAGATCTACACCTTTACGGATCAAAGGTTCGCCGCCTTTGGCAATCAGACGCGTCAACGCAGCGCCAAGGCCTTGTTCGCTATTGGTTGCCACCAGTTTTCCTGTCACCAGCAAACCCCAGGTCGCAGCATTGACGAACATAGACGGTGATTCGCCCAGATGTTTTGCCCAGTCGCCTTTACTGATTTTGTCCGCAATCAGGCGATCTGCGGTCTGATGGTCAGGGATGCGCAACAGCGCTTCGGCCAGACACATCAGTGCGACACCTTCTTCGGACGACAAAGAAAATTCATGCATCAGCGCATCGACACCGGAAGCACGCGTGCGTTGCTGACGTACTGAGCTGACTAATTTTTGCGCAAGTTCTGCAACATTATTTTGTAACGAGGGGTAAGAATTAACTTGTGACAGCAGATACTGCACAGCCTCGGTTTCATTGCGACGGTAAGCGTTGGTAATTGCATTTCTGAGTGGGCTGATATTCACTAACAGCTCGGCATGCAGTGCCGCAAACGGGGATGTAGATGTAGTCACAGAGGTCGCAGTCATATAGAAATAATAAAAACAAATATGATTTCATTGTATCGACGCTGCTCAATGATTAATTCTGGAAAATAGAACTCATATCGAAATTTTCTTTTTTGTGAGAAAATAATCCCGAATATTATTAATCACCACTCTGATCAATTTTTGACTTCTTATGCTAGACAAAATCAGTAAAAGAATTCTGGCCGAATTACAAAACGATGGCCGTATCAGTAATGTAGAACTGGCGACACGGGTTAACCTATCCCCGGCAGCCTGCCTAGAACGCGTGCGTAAATTGCAGGAGTCCGGCTACATTCTTGGTTACACAGCACAACTCAATCCGCATCTGCTGGATGTGGCTTTGCTGGTGTTCATCGAAGTTGTGCTCGACAGAACCACTCCCGATGTATTTGATGCGTTCCGCCGCGGCGTGCAGGCAATTCCCGAAGTACTGGAATGCCACATGGTTGCCGGTGGTTTTGATTACCTGGTCAAAGCCCGTGTGAAAGACATGAACGCCTATCGCGACTTTCTCGGTAAATCTTTGCTGCAATTAAATGGTGTACGCGAAACGCATACCTATGCAGTGATGGAAGAAGTTAAAAATACCAGCTGTCTGCCGATCAAATAAGTGGCTTGCTGTTGCCGGTATCATGCCGGTAATGGGTTCACTACGATAAGTGGATAACCCGCCACATACAAACGCTCTAAAAAAATTGGCCACCTGACGCAGGTGGCCAATTTTCATGCTGCGTTGTTATTGCTGGTTAAGTTCCTCAAGCACTGCAAGCAATTCCGTCAGACGCGCATTCAGCGCTGCCTGACTGCTCGCTTTCAGCGGTGCCAGTATCCGTCTTTCATTTTCCACATGCGCTGCGACAGCGCGATCGATCAGCTTCAGGCCACTGGCGGATAATTGCACCAGCATACTGCGGGCATCAGCCGGGTTTGGCAGACGCTTGATCAGTGCGCGGTTTTCCAGACTTTGCAGGCGGTGCGTCATCGTACCGGAAGTGATCATCATGCTGGAAAATAAGGCTGTTGGCGTCAGGCGAAATGGCTTACCTGAACGACGTAGTGTCGCCAGCACATCAAACTCCCAGGCGCTGAGGTTAAACTCTGCAAATGTAGCGTCCAGCTGCGGTCGTAACAGCGCTGTACAACGCCCGAGTCGGCCGATAATTGCCATGGGGCTGACATCCAGATCAGGTCTTTCATTGCGCCATTGTTCCAATACTGCATCAACGGTATCTGATTGAATTTGAGTCATTCTAGTTCCTTCATTTATCTTGATATCAAGATTATATATCTTCTGTTTGTCTTCTTTGTGATAAGATTATTTATCTTGAATTGAAGATAAATAATGAAAAAATTTTCCGCGAATTCTGTCGCTTGGGGCGACATTTTAGTTACGGCGCTCGCGCCGGTTATCTGGGGTAGCACGTACATCGTCACTACGCAATTTTTACCGCCGGATCGCCCATTTACAGCAGCGCTGATACGGGTGCTACCCGCGGGTATTTTGCTGTTGTTGATGACGCGTTGTCTTCCGCGATTTTCTGCCTGGCCACGATTACTGTTACTGGCCGCACTGAATATAGGATTTTTCCAGGCTTTATTATTTATCGCTGCATATCGCTTACCCGGTGGTTTAGCAGCCGTGGTCGGCGCTTTGCAACCTTTACTGATGATCGTGCTGGTATGGGCGTTTGATCAGCGTAAGCCAGGTATGCCAGTGATTTTCGCCGCGATCACCGGTGTTCTCGGCATGGCTGCATTATTACTGGGGCCAGGCTCTGTTTGGGATCCGGTTGGCATTGCAGCGGCACTCTCAGGAACGGCCTGTATGGCAGTGGGAACTTATTTATCGCGGCGCTGGAACATTGCCTTACCAGTGCTGGCATTCACCGGATGGCAATTGCTTCTGGGTGGCTTAATATTGCTGCCACTTGCCTGTTTGTTTGATCCGCCATTACCGGTACTGACGCCGGTGAATCTCGCTGGGTATGCCTATCTGTGTGTGATCGGAGCCTTGTTCGCGTATGTGTTGTGGTTCCGCGGTGTTGCACGGCTACCGGCAGTGGCCATATCTTCGTTGGGACTGTTTAGTCCTTTGACTGCAGTATTGTTGGGGTGGATTTTTCTCGGGCAAACAATACGCGGGTTATCGTTGGCCGGATTATTGATGGTGCTGTTAAGCATCCTTGCAGTGCAATGGCTGAGTAAGCCAGCAGCGCCGAAAAAATAGTGACAAGCGTCGTCTGTTCGACTTAACCTGCAAATGGTGTGATGACTGATTCTATGCAAGATGAATTCGTCATCAACCGAAAGAACGCATTTCACCGCGACAGATGAAATGCGTTCTGCCTGTCACTTTTCTGCTTTGATAGTGTTCAACAATTGCGCGCTGCTGACGCCTTGTTGTTGCAGCAGCGATTCGAGTGCGGGCAGCAAGGGCCCCAGCGTTTCACTCAGTATATTGCGCACCGTATCGACGATTACCTGAGTGCTGCGCTCGATTTCTATATTCAGAGCAGCACCTACCTTTTTCTCTGCAAATACCGTCATGCGCAATGTTTCCGGGATCAGCCAAACTTCAAACCAGGCTTCATCGCGGTTGACCTCAGCAATCGTCAGGCTGGCACCGTTGATGGCGATGTAGCCTTTAGCGAAGATGTAACGCAACCAGACCGGCGGAACCGCGATACGGATCACGTAGTTATTTTCCAGTTCACGGATCTGGGCGACGTGCGCTGTGAAATCGACATGCCCGGATAAAGGATGTCCACCGATTTCAGCGCCGTCTCTGGCAGCACGTTCAACGTTGACACGGCTGTTTTCGGCATAACTGCCGAGAGTGGTGATCGTGAGACTTTGTTGCATCACGTCGAAGTCTGCTGCACGCTCACCATGCAATTGCGTGACGGTCAGGCAAACACCATCAACCGCAACGCTGGCGCCGATTTCCAGTGCGTTCGCAAAGCCATCGGGAAACTCAATCTGAAACGTGCGCAAGCCCGGTTTGTCGTTGATGCTTGCGATGCGGGCGATACCTTGTACTATGCCTGTGAACATGATGATAACAATGGAAAGTAAATGGAAAATTGGCGAGCAGCCGTGATTGTAAGGTGAATTGCAAATACAGATGCAGCTACACGGATAGTCGGTTATTTGATCCGCTAGTTCATTCGTTGGTTCAAGTGCCGGTCAGAACCTGCACCTGTGACGGAGATACCGCCGCCAGCGGTAATTCGACCATGAAACTGGTACCAGCACCCAGCGTACTGACGCAACGGACGCAGCCATCTTGTGCTTCGCTGAGTTTTTTAACGATGGATAAACCCAGCCCGCTGGAATGTTCGCCAGCCGTTGGTGTCGGCGATAATTTTGAAAACTTCGTGAACAAATGTTGCTGATCTTCACCGGATAAACCCGGCCCTTCATCGCGCACTTCGAACCGGCCCCTGCCATTGTGCTGACTGATTGTCAGCCAGATTGTTTTTTCTGTCGGAGAAAATTTGATCGCGTTTGAAAGCAGGTTATCGAAAATACGTATGCAGGCATTCAGATCTGCGGTAACGAAAACACTGCTGTCGATATCCACAACGGTATGCAGATTTTTCGCTTTCAGTGCCGATTCATATTGCTGAATGATATCTCTTAATAACTGACCGAAATCGACGGTTTGTGCCGACAAATGAAAGTGTCCTGATTCCAGCGCATTCACATCCAGCAGATTGGTGACGATATGCATCATCCGCTGACCGCTGTTACTGATACGTTCCAGATACTGATGCTGCTGTTCTTCGGAAATCTGATGGCGCATCTTACGCAGCAGATCACTCATGCCAATAATGCTGGTCAATGGGTTTTTGAGATCATGTGCCGCAATCCCGAGTATGTCGTCTTTCTCTTTATCCAGCAGTTTCATGCGTTGAACCGCATCATCCAGTTCAGCGGTTCGCAATTGCACTTTGGCTTCCAGCTCATATTCAGCCTGCTGCGAAATTTTCAGCAACTGCCGCTGTATATCGACGCTTTCTTTTTTAATCAGACTGATTCTGTAAGCCTGTGCTAATGCCAGCAAGATCGCTTCCATTGCAGAACCGATCTGGAAACCGTAATCTGTGATCCAGCTGGATTCCAGAATACCGAGATTGCGTAAAGGCAGGAGAAAAATACTGACGACCCAGGAAACAGACGCAACACAAACGATATACCCCGGCAGGTACCCACGCAGACCTGCCAAAAAACAGATCGGTAAAAAAAAGATGACCTGAACCAATCCGACTAATTGCACAAACTCAGCAATGGTCGTGTTGTATCCAGCCAGAATAAGGGCAATAAAAATCAGCACCATGACCTGCATGATTTTGAATGCCTTGTAGAAAAATGGCATCGTTTCTTTGAGCCGCAGAAAACTGCTGATAAATAACGATGAGACGAGAATAATTAATTGTGGTAACAGTGCCGGCATGATGTCGACCAGCCAAGGCCAGTCGGGGGCGATAAACATGCCTATGTGGCCGTTGATACTCATACCGGCAGCCAAGGTTCCGAATGACAGCAGCAGGTAATAGAACATGGAAATATCGCGATAAGTGATCAGCAATATCGCGTTGTAGATAATCATGGCCAGCATCACACCATAATAAATACCCATCAGGCTGGCGATGTAGTCAGAGGTCTCTGTGAATTTATTCGGTGTCCACAATACTGCGCGGAAAAAGACGGAGCTAGTGCTTTGTATCCGTAAATACACCGTCGTCGTTTCTGTATCCTGCAGATAAAGTTTGAAAATGGGATAGTGGTGCCGGATTTCCTGCTGTGAGAAAGCAATGTGATCACCCGCCCGTTGAATTTCCATGCTGCCGTCTTTGCCGCGGCGATACATGCGGATATCGTCAAGCATAATGGGCATCATTTCCAGCAACCACATCTTATTGCTGTCGGCGCTGCTTCTTTGTAAATCCAGACGTAGCCAGAATGCCGATTCGGAATAACCTGCGCTCAGATTTTTTGACAGTGGTTTGAATTGGCGCGCGATCTCCGGTGACAGAATATCCTGAATATCAAGCTTGCCAGTGGTGTCTTCAAATAATAGAAAATTATTATGCAGAGGTATTTTCTGTTCGCCTTTTTCGAGCAAAGTCACTGCCGCCTGCGCTGTTAATCCTTTGAGTAAAAAAGATAACAGCAACAAGGCGAAAATAAAAAATCGGCGATAGCGGGCTGTATGCATCTTTCTGGGCGGGTAAGTCGCTATACGGAAACGAAGCGAAAAATCAACGCGGAATGTAAAAAACTGTTAAACAGATGAAGCAGCCTAACAAGTTTCAATCCGCTTAGCAATCAGAAAGAACAATAAGATACTTTTCAGTTATTCCTGTTTGTCCTGCTGCAATTCCGGGATCAGATTGGAATGCGTCATCGTGATCAGATTGTTTCTCAGCCATTGATGCGCGGGATTGCGGGCATCGCGTTCATGCCACAACATATCGATATGTACCGCCGGGGTTTCAAACGGCAATTCTGTCCAGATCAGCGCGTCGGTCATGCCAGTGGCTGAAATCAGGTGTCTTGGCAACACCGTCAGCAAGTCAGAATTCGCAACCACGCGGCCTGCTGTAAAAAACTGGTTGATGGTCAGCAAAATACGTCGTTCACACCCCATTTTGCTCAAAGTTTCATCAATCAGCCCATGGGCCCGTCCTGAGAAACTCACCAGCAAGTGATTGGCACCGCAATAATCATCGACCGTCAGGGTTTTCCCCGCCAGTGGATGATTCTGCCGCATCACGCAGACATAGTGACCAGAATACAGCCGTTCATGGCGGATGGCGCTGTTGCCAGCGGTCTGGCTTCCGGAAAGCTGAGCGACGACGCCTGGAAAAAAACCGACCGCAATATCGATATCACCATGTAGCAGCATAGGGCGGGGTTCGCGCGTTGTCAGCGGCATCATGCGGACGTTAATACCGGGAGCGTCATTCTGAATAGAGCGCACCAGCGTTGGCATCCACAGTGCTGCAGTAGCATCTGCCATCGCCATGCGAAACGTCAGCTGCGCCTGTGAGACATCAAAGGCACCGGGCGCAATGGCTGATTCCAGGCTGGACAAGGCCTGCCGTATGGTTGGCCACAATGCCTCGGCGCGCGGAGTCGGCTTCACGCCATACGCGGTGCGTATCAGTAATTCATCGTTCAGTGAATGGCGCAGGCGTTTCAATGCATTTGACACGGCGGGCTGGGTCATTGCGAGTTTATCTGCTGCGCGGGTCAGGTTTTGCTCAATCATTACCGCATCAAACACCCGCAATAAATTCAGATCCAGTGTCAAAAAGTTCATGTTGTTTGCCTCCGTTAATATCGTTATCTGCAATTATTCACAAACAATATATTGATTATAGGAAATCGAAATTAGAATTATATGTTGCAATGCAATATGATCTGATTACTCCCAAATGTAAATAAAAGTAGAGATCATCATGACTTTCCTCAATATCGCTTTCCCTGCCACCAGTGCACTCCCTGTTGCCGAAGTTGCTATCAGCGCTTTGGTTGCCGCTGCCCGTCCTTTGATTGGCCTGAGCATCCTGACCACAATGTTATTGGTCTTTAAGCCATTGATTACAGGCATGTTGCGCGCATTGAAGCTGGCTGTATTCCCAAACAAAACACGCGAAGAAAAATCTGCCATGCGCAATTTGCGCAGCATGCTGGCCGTTCGCAATATCGCCAACGAACTCGACAGCACTTCGCCTAACATGGCCGCTGAGCTGCGCGCACTTGCGGCTCGCGGTTAATCAACAATTTTGCAATGCAACATAGCCCAGTGTACAGCGAGTTAACCATGTCTGCCTATACCCCAGCTTACCAGCGTACAACACCGCGTGAAGTCGCTGGTTCCAGAAGTCTGGCATCAATGCTGCCAAGTCTGCTGATGACAGGTTTGCTGACTTTGATCGTCACCGCCATCTTGCGTTTGTTGTGGGTTGGTCTGACTAACGACTTCTTCGCATCGTGGATGGAAGCATGGCTGACGACCTGGCCTATCGCATTTCCACTGGCTTACATGGCGTTGCCTGTGATTCAGAAAATCTCACGCAGCCTGAGCAAACCTGCTGTGTTGAAGCGTCGTACACAGGGCATCACTATTGCAGCGATACAGCAAGTGTCTGATGACGTCACCGTGCAGAATGGCTTAACGGTCAAAGCACCACAACTGCCGAAAATTGTACGTTAATTGCTCGCTGACCGACCCGATTTGTCTCAAAAAAGCCGCTGATTCGTAGCGGCTTTTTTTACGTGCTCTGCTGCTGTCGGCGTGATTGTTAGCGTCAGTATTTTTGCTGCGCTGCTCAGGTCAAAACGGATAAACACTACTCGCAGCTTGATTTGCATCGATATAAAAAAGGCGCGACATCGTCGCGCATTTTTACCGGGCTGAATTTATTGCGCTGACAAACTTACATGCTCAGGCGGTTTTTCAAAGCAACGCGAGTTGCTTCCAGTTCTGCCGGCAAACGGTAAGCCAGTTTTTCAAACAACTCGGTATGCAACACCAGCTCTTCTTCCCACGCGGTGACGTCGATCGATGTGATGGTATTGAATTGTTCCTGGGTGAATTCCAGACCATCCCAGTTCAGATCATCAAAGCTCGGTGTCACACCAAAGACGTGTTCCACGCCATTCGCTTTGCCTTCGATACGTTCCAGCATCCATTTCAGCACGCGCATATTGTCGCCGAAACCTGGCCAGACAAATTTGCCGTTTTCATCAGTACGGAACCAGTTCACGCAGTAGATCGATGGCAAAGTCGCGCCGATCGCATCGATTTTCTTACCCATATCCAGCCAGTGCTGGAAATAGTCGCTCATGTTGTAACCCATGAATGGCAACATCGCGAATGGATCACGGCGTACCACGCCTTGCTGACCAGCCGCCGCCGCAGTAGTTTCAGAGCCCATGGTCGCCGCCATGTAAACGCCTTCGATCCAGTTACGTGCTTCCGTTACCAACGGCACTGTCGTTGAACGACGGCCACCAAAGATGAATGCAGAAATTGGCACACCAGCAGGATCATCCCATGCCGCATCGATCACAGGGTTTTGTGTTGCAGCGACAGTGAAGCGCGCATTTGGATGCGCCGCTTTACGGCCTGTTTCTTTACCGATGGCTGGCGTCCAGTCTTTACCTTGCCAGTCGATCAGATGCGCTGGCGCTTCTTTCGTCATGCCTTCCCACCAGACATCGCCGTCGTCAGTCAGCGCGACGTTAGTGAAAATAGTGTTGGCTGTCAGCGATGCCATGCAATTTGAATTCGTTGCCGTGTTGGTGCCCGGTGCCACGCCGAAATAACCTGCTTCCGGGTTGATCGCATACAAGCGGCCATCTTTACCTGGTTTGATCCACGCAATATCGTCACCGATCGTCGTCACTTTCCAGCCTTTGATTGCTGGAATCAGCATCGCAAAATTCGTTTTACCGCAAGCCGATGGGAACGCCGCTGCGACGTAATGTTTTTTACCTTCTGGTGATTCCACGCCCAGAATCAGCATGTGTTCTGCCAGCCAGCCCTGATCGCGGCCCATGGTCGAAGCGATACGCAGCGCAAAGCATTTTTTACCCAGCAGCGCATTGCCGCCGTAACCAGAACCAAACGACCAGATTTCGCGGCTTTCAGGATAATGCACGATGTATTTCGTCGCATTGCATGGCCACGCCACGTCTTGCTGACCAGCTGCCAGCGGTGCGCCGACGGTGTGCACGCAAGGAACGAAATCGCCATCTGTACCCAGCACGTCATACACCGCTTTGCCCATACGCGTCATGATGCGCATGTTCACTGCCACATACGGCGAATCAGACAATTCAACGCCGATATGCGCGATTGGTGAACCCAGCGGGCCCATAGAGAAAGGCACCACGTACATCGTGCGGCCTTTCATGCAGCCATCGAACAGCGGGTTCAGCGTCGCACGCATTTCTGCCGGTGCCATCCAGTTGTTGGTCGGGCCCGCATCTTCTTTTTTCTCAGAACAGATGAAAGTGCGGTCTTCCACACGCGCCACATCGGTAGGATCAGAACACGCCAGATAGCTGTTTGGGCGTTTTGCATCATTCAGTTTTTTCATGGTGCCGCTGGCAACCATTTGCGCGCACAGGCGATCATATTCTTCCTGTGTGCCGTCGCACCACACGATATTGTCTGGCTTCGTCAGCGCAGCAATATCAGCGATCCAGCTGATCAGCTTCTGATGTTTGACATAAGCGGGCGCATTAATTGTTGCACCGATGGCCGCGATGTCGTTGGCGGTTGTTTGACTCATACTGACTCCAATAAGATTGCAATAAAAAAACCGGGGTAGCAGCGCGGCAGGGTCGTCATTAGAAAGTCAGGCGATGCGAGCACGAATGGGGCAATTCCCAGCTCCAGCAAGGCGAACACGATGGCGGCGGTTCTGTCGGATAATAGGCCACCGGGACGATGATCCCGATGCCAGCTTGCGTCGGCGCGGTAGGCGGACGGAAGAATCAAAAAGCTACGTAACCGGATATTCTACACGGACGCGCCCATTTGGGTGCAGTTCACATCAGATTTATTATCACAGTAGTACCGTTTTTGAAAGTGAAACTGTTTCAACAGTGGCGCTCTATAAGGAAAAAAAATCATGAAGATTGCCATCCTCGATGATTACCAGGATGTCGTGCGGCATTGCCAGTGCTTTGCCATGCTCAAAGACCATGAAGTCAAAGTATTCAACAGCAGCGCCGTCGGTATAGGCCAATTGGCGATACGCCTCGCCCCGTTTGATGCACTCGTGCTGATCCGCGAACGCACCCGCTTTCCGCGCGCCCTGCTGCAACGCCTGCCGAATTTAAAACTCATCTCACAAACCGGCAAAGTCGCCGGCCACATCGACCTCGCCGCCGCCAGAGAGAAAAACATCGCCATTGCTGAAGGCGTGGGTGACGCCACCGCTCCCGCCGAGCTGACCTGGGCGCTGATCATGGCCGCCTCGCGCCGCCTGACTAATTACTCGTCTTTACTGCAACAGGGAACCTGGCAGGCATCTTCCGTCCAACCGGAGCGCAACCGACTGGGGCGCGTGTTAAAACAACGCCGCCTCGGCATCTGGGGTTACGGCAAAATCGGCAAACGCATCGCCAGTTACGCTGCCGCGTTTGGCATGCACGTCACGGTCTGGGGCAGTGAAACCAGCCGCGCACAAGCGCTGCAGGATGGCTATCAGGCCGCTGCTTCGCGCGAGGCATTTTTTACCGACAGCGATATTGTCACCCTGCACCTGCGCCTGAATGACGCCACACGTGGCATCGTGCAGCCAGACGATCTGGCCCGCATGAAACCGGATGCCCTGTTCGTCAACACCAGCCGCGCCGAACTGCTGGCACCGGACACCCTCGTCCACGCGCTTGATGCTGGCCGCCCCGGTTTCGCCGCCATCGACGTCTTTGAAACCGAACCCGTACCGCAAAACCACCCGCTGCTACACCGTGAAAACGTCCTCGTGACACCGCACATCGGCTACGTCGAACAAGACAGCTACGAACTCTATTTCGCCGCCGCATTTCAAAACATCCTGAATTTCGCCGCCGGAACACCGACCAATTTATTGCAGGGGTGAAGGTGGGGTGTGGATAAGATTGGATATGTCCACAATCAGCGGCGGTGCGCGATGTGGCGGCAGAACGTCTGATTTTTAACGAGCGCATGAAAAAACGTATCCAGTACATGCACACTTTTTCAGTCGATTAGCGGTCATGCAGATAACGCAAACGTTCGCGCACCTGATCCAGCAAGCGCGGTTTTTGAGGGATGATGCTTTTGTTCATTTGTTCATTTGTTTATACTGTATTAATTATCAGTACAAACAAATTCAGTCAATATTAATGCGATTTTCAAGAGGATTGCAACATGTTGACAGTTTGATCACTAACGGTTAATGTTGCAAAATGAAAATTAAAACACGTTAGGAACTTTTTTCTTACCATATAAGTCGCATCTTTCATTAACAACACCAACAGAGGTTTCATTTTGCTAAACGAGTTCCTTCTATATGCGGCTCTTGCAGGTGCAGTGGTTTATGGATCAGTCTGTTTCGTGCTCAAAGACAAGACTATTTCTTGGGTTGTGTCAGTTGTAGCCGGGCTTGCTGTCATTTATTTTTTCTTTCCTGATCCAAAGTCGGCCAAGACCATTGGCGACATCGCGAACAACCTCACTCTTCTTATTCAAAAAGGTATTTATCTTATTGGTTGGGGTGTTGGCAGTTTCTTAGTCAGTCTCGTCTGTGGCCGGCGCCCCTAACCCCTCGGTCAAGTGGAACGCTCTGCCTGCAAGCCGGCTGCGCGCCTCTTACCTCAAACGTTAGAAATCAACCTGACACATGCGCAAATTTATCGAAGACTTTTTTGCTTTGGCTGCTCTAGTCGGAACTGAGGCCTGGTTTCTCAAAGGCTACTTTGCCGACCAACCCGATTTTGAACCAGCTTTGGCTTTTATTGCGGCGTTGGGTATCGTACTTGCGAAAGACCCTCTACGCGCCCGACTTGTCGCACCTGAAAAAAGCGCATCTCCGCATGACAAAGAGCTTTTTCGGGCGTTTACAGATTTGCTCCCGCCAAATCAGACCGCCAGATTTTTCAAAGAGCATGACTTCGGAGGTTCGTTCTCAAAGTCCGATGTGGCTCCGCTATATTCATTTGTGGAGACGTGGGACAGTGTGGACAAAGAGTTTCTTGACGAAGAATTGGAAGCAAAAAGGAAAGCCATCTATTCGCTGGCATCAGAACTAGCCAAGGAAATTGCCTGCCGTACAGTACCGCTCAGAAGTGGGGATCTGTTCTCTGTTTTCTCCGATCAACAAAGAGCCACGGGGCAACCCAGACCAGCATCTGTAATCGAAGACGCTAAGTTTCTCAACGAAAAATCGTCGTTGTTTGTCCCAAAGTACGAAGAGTTTGTTCGCCTTTGCAAGGGTAAGCTGGAAAAATGATTACTAACCTGGCGCTCAACCTCGCTCCCTTCGGTCGCTGGACGCTGCGCGATAAAGCCGCGCAGCGCCGGTTAGC
Organism: Undibacterium sp. FT79W; assembly: GCF_014284215.1. NCBI lineage: Bacteria > Pseudomonadati > Pseudomonadota > Betaproteobacteria > Burkholderiales > Oxalobacteraceae > Undibacterium > Undibacterium sp. FT79W. The sequence continues at coordinate 423,103 of NZ_JACOGB010000003.1, forward strand.
TCTACGTTAGAGCATGTATCTGTGCGTCAATTCACCCGTTGCACATTAAATGAACAGTGGCCGGAGTTTCTATTATCAAAAAAAGGAAGTTTAATGTCTGATTCTGTTGTGCAATTTGCTGTTCACACGATTCCATTTTTGGTCATCGGGCCATTAATGCTTGCTTTGCTCGTCTGGACTTTCAAGAGTTGTTGGAATCGTGTTTTGCCCTCGGTCTTTGGACTGAAAGAAATTGACTTTCTGGACTCAGCCGCCTTCCTGATCCTGTTGGCGATTGTCTTTTCAATGCTGCATGGCGCTGTTCGTTAAACCTTGCCGTAACTCGGCAAGTTAACTTTGCACGGTGTCGCTCTGTCGCCTCTGCCGTTGAACTCAAACGTTCTTTTCCAAAGCCTCAAGTTTCCTTCAACAACCGTCGCATCAGCCTGACCCCGGCATTACCCATCTGCCCTTGGTGATCCATTTCACCGCCTCCCACACCCTCAAAACGCCAAAAATATACTCCCCGGGGTATGTATACAAGCCCAATGTCTATGCTGAGATTAAGGGCGTTTTCTTAAAAACTAAGTGGAGTATGCAGAATGCGGGCTGTTTGCCTGTGGTGTGATGATGATTTTTGTTCATACAATTGCACTGTATATAAATACAGTATAATTGTTTGCAGCAAGTTTCCATGTCGCTTACAAGGCAATGGGGGAAATTGTCTTTTTTGCACCCAGAGTTAAGCTACATTTTTGTCAAATTCAATCAAGGTTCGAGCTGACTAATGTCGATATTGCTATGAATACTCTTCCTGAAAACAAACAAATCGTCGCACGCTTCAATCGTGAAGTCATTGAGCAAGGCAATATGCAGACCTTCAATAAGCTGGTGGCTGCTGATTTCATCAACCATACTGCGCCACCTGGCACGCCCAATGGGCGCGAAGTTTGCGCTGCGTTTTTTACTAACATCCTGCGGCCAGCCCTGCCCGATCTGACGGTCGAGTTACACGATCAGATCGCCGAAGGCGACAAAGTCGTCACCCGCAAGACGATTTCCGGCACGCACCAGGGCATGTTTCTCGGCGTTCCGGCGACCGGGCGCCGCATCCGCATTAACGTGACCGACATCGTCCGCATCAGTAACGGCCAGTATGCCGAGCACTGGGGCAACGCTGATCTGCACGGCGCATTAGCGCAAATGAAGTAATGGCAGCACCATGCGCGCGCCCGGTTACCCACTGAGCGTGCGCCACACACCGGGGCAGCGATGCGCCCGACACCCTCTGAAATTTACCCTCTGGAGTAACCATGACGCAATCCATCGTCCGCCTGAACCCACCGACCTTGCCAAACGCCGGCGATATGGGCTATTCACAAATATCCATCGTTACGCCGGGACGCATGGCGTATATCTCCGGCCAGGTCGCGTGGCGGGCAGATGGTCAGCCGGTGCCAGCCGGGCTGACCGAGCAAATGCAGCTCGTCGCGCTGAATGCCAAAGCCGCACTGGACGCCGTCGGCGCCACGCCGCACGATGTGGTGCTGGCGCGTGTTTATCTGGTCAACCTGACGCCTGAACGCATGGAAGAACTGATGCCACCGTTTCTGGCCACCTTTGAAGGCGCGCAACCCTGTGTGACCGGCATCGGCGTGGCGGCACTGGCGGCACCGGATCTGCAGGTGGAAATGGAACTGGTTGTCCGGCTGCCTGATTAACAGCCGCAACCCGTTCTGAAACAAACCTGAGCTGCAAATTCAGAGTATCACCAGATAGCGGCGGTTTGCCGTCCGCTGGTTTTGCGGGTCAGGCCTCATGTCAAATGCGCCGCGGTAAAAACCTCACGATCACAAATGCCTTTTGAGCGAAGGAGCGAAAGATGAATCCAGTCGTCCACTTTGAAATGCCGTATCAAGACGCGACCCGCGTGGCGGAATTTTACAGCGCCGTCTTTGGCTGGCAGACACAGGCGCTGGGCCCCGCGATGAACAATTACGTCGTTGCCAACACCTGCGAAACCGCCGATGGACGACCTACTCAGCCAGGCACCATCAACGGCGGCTTTTTCGAGAAAACACCGGACAGCCCGGCGCAGCAGCCATCGGTGGTCATCGCGGTCGATAACCTGCAAGCCGCCATCGCCAAAGTGATCAGCGCAGGCGGCAGCATACTCGGTGAACCCATGAATATCCCGGGCGTCGGCACCTATGTCTCCTTCCTCGACACCGAAGGCAACCGCGTCGCCATGCTGCAGGCACTGCCGCCGGCCTGACACAGGCACAGCCACGGTCCTAGCGCGGCGCAGCAAGACGAGCCCGGCGATCTAATCTGCTGCGTCCGATGCCCTCGAAACCTGCAAAATATACTCCTAGGGGTATGTCTGCAAGTCCAATGTTCATGCAGGGATTTGGGGTGTTTTCTTAAAAACGGGGGGAGTATGCGGATTTCAAGGCATTTGAAGAAAATTGTCTTTTATAACATTCCAAGTTAAGCTGAATTTTTGTCAAACTAACTAAAAGTTAAGCATCATGATAGACCAGCAATATATAGAAAAATATGCGGAATGCATGGAAGAAATAAAGAAACGATCCGAAGTAATTCGGGCGTTTCTTGATGGTCGATGCAATGCCTTGTATAAACAAACGACAGCTGAGTCAATCTGCCTTCAGGTTAGAAAGATTTTAGAGCTTATTGCTCTCGCATCTCTCGTAGCTAACAAAGAAGAATATGCAAAAAACAGAGCCAACTTTGCCAAAGACTGGCATGCCAAAAGAATTCTTCAAAGTATTGAAGAAATTAACCCAAAGTTTTACCCATCTCCAAGCACTCAGATACTGGAGGAAGCAACAGGAAAGGTGATGGAAATCAAACCTATCAAATCTGGATTTCTTACAAGAAGAGATTTCGAGAACATCTATGATAGGTGTGGCGGTTTACTTCACGCTCAAAACCCATTTGCTGCTTCCAAAGACATAGATGATTTTTTAAAGGTGGTACCTGCTTGGTTTGAAAAAATAAAAAACCTCCTTAATCACCACCAAGCTCAACTAGTACAAGAAAATCTTCAGTTTTGGGTTGTCATGCAGTCAAAAACAGATGGCAAGGTTCAAGTTAGTCTTTTTCAACGAGTTGATGATCATTCTTAACAAGCCGCCGGTTAGCGGAGCGTTGACCCCAAATCCCCAACCTTCCCGCAAAAATAACTACATCAACTGATGCCAGCGTTACCTATCTGGCGTCAGTAATCCAATCCACCGCGTCCCCACATCCTCAAAACGCAGAAAACATACTCCCAGGGGGTATCTCTACAAGCCCAATGTTCGTGACGGGATTTTGGGTGTTTTCTTAAAAGTTGGGGGGAGTATGCAGAATTCGGACAATTCGTCTGTCATTTAGAGGATGAATCACTCGCAATCGCCCGATGCACCTGTGCGTAAATCCGCTGTTATGCACAGGCGCATTTCGGATGGTGAACTCAGGCAGGCGTGGCGAGTTTCAGGCCGATGATCCCGCAGACGATCAGGGCGAGGCTGAGCAGGCGGGCCGGGTTGGAGGGTTCGCCGAACAGAAGGATGCCAAAAATCGCGGTGCCGACGGCGCCGACGCCGACCCAGATTGCGTAGGCGGTGCCGACCGGCAGGGCTTTCATGGCGATACCGAGTAAGCCCACGCTCACTGCCATCGCAGCCAGTGTCAACGCGCTGGGCCAGAAGCGGGAAAAACCTTCGGTATATTTGAGGCCGATCGCCCAGACGATTTCAAACAAGCCTGCGGTGATGAGGATAAGCCAGTTCATGTTGTGTTCCTTGTGCGGCGGCAGGGTCGTCCCTGCAAAAAATCGGAACCGCAGAGGTCGTCCTCTGACGGGGATGCTGCTGAATATGGCGTTATTGGCAGTGGCGGTGGCTGCGGTTTTTGCCGCGCTTACATCTTGGCCTGCATTGTTGTGCTCATTGTTGTGTACTCGGTGGTGCCGATAGTGCCAGTCATTGTGCGGCCATCAGGCCGCTACAGACGCTGAAAATACTCCCCCCAGTATATTTTACAGCCCAATGTTTATGCTGAGATTTGGGGTGTTTTGTTAAAAACAGGGGGGAGTATATCTGCAGACACTGTTTAAAAATCGATGGGCAGGCTCCAGCCGGACGGAATCACATCGTGGCGCACGACGGCGCGTTGCTGGTGGCGGCGGGCGAGGCTGTCGGGGCTCCAGGTGCGTTCCCAACCGGGCGGATAGGGTAATTGCCGTTCCAGCGCGGGCTGGCGCTGGCGCACGCCAATGACGGGCAGATACAGCGGCAGCGGGTTGTCGGCAGTGTCGGCACCGAGGCTGTAGGCGTAATCGGGCAGCAGCGCATCGCAGACGTCGGCAAACCAGGCGCTGTGATCTTCGTCGCGGCCCAATGCCTGCGCCAACCCGGCGGGGTCGAACTGGGCCAGCGCCTGACACAGTTCGGCGCTGCTGGCACCAGGCGCGTCGCCCCAGCCCATCACCGGATTAAAAATATAGTCAGCGCCGGAACCATACCAGCCTTCGCGGCACGGGCGTTGCATCCAGTTGCGCGTGCCTGTGAATAACTGCCAGCGCCAATGCAGGCCAGAGGCTTTCGGCCAGATATACAGATATAGTTTTTGATAACCGGCGGCGTGCAAGTCGCGCACCATCGCCATCAGGCGCGCGTGCGGCATGCGTTCCGGCGGGTCGCGCCGAAATAGTATCGCGCTGCCGTCGGCATGCTGAATTTCGTCTGTGGATAAGTTCAGATCAAGAGTACGCTTTTCATCGCCAAAGCGGGCGGCGACCCAGCCGGTCAGCAGATTCACTGTCGTCAGCACGCCGTAGCCGCGATGACGGTGAAAGATAACAGTGCCGGGGGCGATCGTTTTCATGATGGTGCGAGGGACAGAAAAAACAGGTCAGCGATGATGAGGCGCAAGTGTAGCAGCTTTCAGCGCGCCGCCTGGCGCGTTACAATGACAGCCTCTGACACTTCATTTTTCCGGCACACCATGAGCTTGCGTATCCTCGCCACCGGCGGCACTTTTGACAAACATTATGATGAAATCGCGGGCAAGCTGAGTTTTGCCGACAGCCATTTGCCGGAAGTGATACGCCGCGCGCGGCTGACGGTGCCAGTCGAGCTGGACATCTGCATGTTGATGGATTCGCTGGATATGGATGACAGCCACCGTCAGACCATCTTAGCGGCGTGCCAGGCCGCATCGGAAAAAGCGATCGTGATTATTCACGGCACCGACACCATGCGTGAAACCGCCGAAGTATTGGGCGCGGCGAATCTGGGTAAAACCATTGTGTTTACCGGCGCGATGATACCGTATGAAATTGCGAATTCCGATGCCTTATTCAATCTGGGTTTTGCCTGTGCCGCCGCGCAATTGCTGCCGCCCGGCGTGCATGTGGCGATGAATGGCAAAGTGTTCCCGTGGAACGATGTGCAAAAAAACCGCACGGCAGGCGTGTTTGTGAATAAATGAGGATGACATCATGAGATGGCTGCTGGCAGCGGTATTGCTGAGTTTGTCGACGCTGGCGTCGGCCGCAGATGTGCGGTTTGATGCGTTTTATTTCTTTCAGTCAGAAAGCGTGCTGCAACAAAAAGGCATCAATGTGGACAGCCTTGGCCGTTATACACGGGCGCTGCAATCGCAGATTTACAAAGCGTTCAAAAAATCGAAAGTTGCACCCAGCACGGGTTATGTTGTGATCGCGATTCGCTCTGATGGCGCGACGTATTCGTGGCTGGATATGACGCCAACGGTGCACGAATATTTTGATAATCAGATTTACGATATCGTGCAGAAACTGCCGCCACCAGATGTAAAAACCGGCATCTTTGTGTTTGCGATGAAGATGGCGATCGATACGCCGGTGTTCACCAGAAAACCTGTACCCGAGCCAGCTGATTGGCCTGCTGCGAAAAAGAAAATCAGCAACCCGGATAATATTGAAGAACTGGTGATGTCGCTTTGGCCTGATTAAAAAAGCAGCATTGGCGGGCATCCTGTTCGCCATCGCTAAAAAAAACGGCGTGATTTCTGAATAAGGAAATCACGCCGCTTTTGTTTGCATTGTCTTTTGCTGGCTCGTTGCGGTAGATGCAGTAGCGAATGATTACGCCAGCAATTCTTCCAGCGCTTCGATCAGCAATTGCGATTCCGCATAGGTGCCGATGGAAATTCGCAGGAATTGTTCTATCCGTGGCAGACGGAAATGGCGCACGATGATATGCCGCGCGCGCAGGTCTTGCGCCAGTGTTGCCGCATCATATTCAGGGTGACGCGCAAACACAAAATTGGCTGCTGATGGCAACACCACAAATCCTAATTCTTGCAAACGTGCCGTGAGCTTTTGTCGCGTGTTGATGACGGCATCACAGGTCAGTTTGAAATAATCCTGATCTTCAAACGCCGCAATCGCACCGGCAACCGCAAGCCTATCTAACGGGTAAGAATTGAAACTGTTTTTGACGCGGTTCAGCGCTTCGATCAGATCAGGATGCCCAACCGCCAGCCCTACCCGCAAGCCCGCCAGCGAGCGCGATTTTGATAAGGTCTGCACTACCAGCAGATTCGGAAACTGCGCTACCAGGCTGATCGCCGAGGTGCCGCCGAAATCAATATAGGCTTCGTCCACCACCACAACTGAGCGCGGATTATTCTTCAGCAACTCAGTGATTTTTGCCAGACCGAGCGCGCAGCCGGTTGGTGCATTCGGGTTCGGGAAAATAATCGCGCTGCCATCTGCCCGTGCATAATCTTCGACATCAATCTGAAATTGCGCATTCAGCGGAATGGTTTTGTACGCGATGTCGTACAGGCCGCAATAGACCGGATAAAAACTGTAAGTGATATCAGGAAACAGCAAGGCGCTATCGTGCTTCAGCAGCGCCTGAAACGTGTGCGCCAGCACTTCATCTGAGCTGTTACCGACAAACACATGTTGCGGTGTGACCCCGTAATAATCAGCAATCACTTCGCGCAGACGGTCTGAGCCCGGATCAGGATACAGACGCAGATCGCCGGATGTGGCTTGCGTAATCGCGGCCAGCACTTTCGGTGAGGGCGGATACGGGTTTTCGTTGGTATTGAGTTTGATCAGATTTTGCAGCTTGGGTTGTTCACCCGGCACATACGGTGTCAGGGTGTGTACAAGCTTGCTCCAGTATAGACTCATGATGATTTTTCATGTGGGACCGCGCACAACAGATGCCTGGCGCTGATCTGGTGAAGATAAAAATATCGTTGGTGTTGGTGATGTTGCCGGTATTGCTGATTGCCGGAAAAAAGTAAGAGCAATCTGCCCTTACTTTTTTTATCAGACATAGTTTAGCCGATCAGACCATCTTCTTTGAACATGTGCTTCAGACCACGCAAAGCCTGACGGATGCGCGATTCGTTTTCGATCAGCGCAAAGCGCACATAGTCGTCACCGTATTCACCGAAACCGATCCCCGGCGAGACGCAGAGTTTGGCTTTATCCAGCACTTGTCGCGCGAATTCGAGTGAGCCGAGATGACGATAATGTTCGGGAATATGCGCCCAGATATACATCGATGCTTTCGGCTTATCGACCATCCAGCCGATGTCGTGCAAACCTTTGACGAGCACATCGCGGCGACTCTGATACTGATCGCGAATCTCGTGCACACAGGTCTGATCGCCTTCCAGCGCGGCAATCGCGGCGACCTGCACCGGCGTAAAACTGCCGTAGTCGTGATAGCTCTTGATGCGTGCCAGTGCTGCGACTAATTCCTTGTTGCCGACCATGAAACCGATGCGCCAGCCTGCCATGTTATAGCTTTTCGACAGCGTGAAAAATTCCACCGCCACGTCACGCGCGCCCGGCACCTGCATAATCGATGGCGCTTTCCAGCCGTCATACACGATATCGGCATACGCCAGATCATGCACCACCAGAATATTGTGTTCTTTGGCGAGCTTCACCACGCGTTCGAAAAATTCGAGCTCGACACATTGCGCGGTTGGATTCGATGGGAAACCGAAAATCATCATCTTCGGTTTCGGATAGGTTTCGCGTATCGCGCGTTCCAGTTCGCTGAAAAAATCTACATCCGGGCTCATGCGTATCGAGCGGATATCCGCGCCGGCAATCACCGCCCCGTAGATGTGAATCGGATAACTCGGGTTCGGTACCAGCACGGTGTCGCCTTTGTCCAGCGTCGCCAGCATCAGATGCGCCAAGCCTTCTTTCGAACCTATGGTGACGATGGCTTCGGAATCGGGATTCAGATCGACGGCGTAGCGGTCTTTATACCAGCGCGCAATTGCACGGCGCAGGCGCGGTATGCCTTTGGAGGCCGAATAACCATGCGTATCAGGGCGTTGCGCGACTTCGACGAGTTTATCGACGATGTGTTTTGGCGTCGCACCATCGGGATTTCCCATCGACATATCGATGATGTCTTCGCCACGGCGACGGGCGGCCATCTTGAGTTCGGCCGTGATGTTGAACACGTAAGGCGGCAGACGATTGATGCGGGAGAACGAAAATTTTGGCGAGGAAGCAGGCGTGGATGCAGGTGTATTTTCACCCGTTGAACCCCGGCCCGGCGGAGTAAGTGGATTTGTCATGATCAGTTTGTGTGTGGTTAACGTAGCGCCCGGAACCGTCCGAGCGACGTGGAAGCGCGAACTTCCTTTTTCATTGTACTCACCAAATGACGATGTTCACAAGACTTTTGTACTGCTAAAAAAAGATGCTTACGCTATGCTGTCGTCATTCATCAGCGTTCACAGAAATACGGAGAAAATTATGTCGCAGCATCAGGCAGCAATCGTGCAGGATTTACCTTTGCACGCGGTGTATCTGAGTTTTGCTTTACAGGAAAGTGCGAGTCAGAGCGCGGTACGCAAGGCTTTGCAGCAATTACAAACACTCGCTGACGGTGAACATCTGGTGATCGGCATCGGCGCTTCGCTGGCTGGATTTTTACAGGCCAGCATACCTGGTTTGCGTGAATTCGCTGGCATCGCAGGCAGCAAAGTACGCTTGCCTGCGACACCGGCGGCGTTGTGGTGCTGGTTGCGTGAAGATGAACGCGGCGAGTTGTTGCATCAGCAAATCCGCTTGCAACAGGCATTGGCAGGCGCGTTTGTTTTGCAGCAAAAAACGGATGCGTTCAAATATGCCGGAGGCCGCGATCTCAGCGGTTATGAAGACGGCACAGAAAATCCGCAAGGCGATGAAGCGCTGGCGGTAGCGATTGCTGCCGATGGCAGCAGCTACGTCGCGATACAGCAATGGGAACACCGTTTTGAACGTTTGCAGGCAATGCCGCAAGCGGAACAGGACGAGATGATAGGGCGGCGTAAAGACGACAATGAAGAATTGGAAGAGGCGCCGGAATCGGCGCATGTGAAACGCACCGCGCAGGAAAATTTTGAGCCAGAAGCCTTCGTGATGCGCCGTTCTATGCCGTGGGCAGATGGCGCGCGCGGCGGTTTGTATTTCGTCGCATTTGCAACTTCTTATGCGGCGTTTGAAGCGCAGTTGCGTCGCATGTCGGGTGCTGAAGATGGTATGACCGATGCGTTGTTTCAATTCACGCAGCCGCAAACCGGCAGTTATTTCTGGTGCCCGCCGCTGTTATCCGGTAAAACCGATTTGCGCTTGCTCGGTGTGGGCTGAATGTTCCTGTTCTAACAAGCACATAAATTCTTCCATCGGCAAAGGTTTGGAAAACAGATAGCCCTGAAATGCCGTGCAGCTGTGTTTTATCAGAAATGCACGCTGGGCGCTGGTTTCCACACCTTCCGCAATAACGTTCAGACCGAGATTGATGCCCAGTGCGATGATGGCGCGAACGATGGTCGCATCATTTTCATCGTGGCTCAGATCTCGTACAAATGACTGATCGATTTTCAGCTGATTCAGCGGCAGTCGCTGCAGATAGGCTAATGAAGAATACCCGGTACCGAAATCATCCATAGAAAAAGCGATACCGAGTTTTTTCAACTCGCGCATTTTTTCTGTGGTGGCATCGATGTTGTCGAGAATGGCACTTTCGGTCAGCTCAATTTTAAGCAGCGCTGGATTAATCTGATGCCGTGCGACGATCTCACTCAGTGTTTCGACAAACGACGTGAGTTGAAATTGTTTGGCACTGACATTCACTGCCAGACTCAGATTTGCGGTGGCGGCTGATTTTTCCCATTGTTTCAATTGGGCACAAGCGGTTTCTAACACCCACTGACCGATAGGAATGATCAACCCGGTTTCTTCTGCCAGAGGAATAAATTCAGCCGGCGAGATGAAGCCGCGATCCGGATGCCACCAGCGTATCAGTGCTTCAGCGCCCAGAAATTTACCGTCAGCATTCACTTGCACCTGATAGTAAAGCTGGAACTGGTTCTGTGATAATGCCAGTCGCAGATTCGATTCCAGCAGCATGCGCACCAGTAATATCGCCTGCATTGCCGGATCGAAAAAGCGAACGGTATTTCGCCCGGCTGTCTTGGCTTCATACATGGCGGTATCGGCCCGCTTGAACAAGTCTTTGACCGTGATTTCGTCACCCTGAAATAAGCACACGCCTATGCTGCTGGAACCATGATGTTCAAAATCGGCAATCTGGTATGGTTCACTCAGAATCTGGCGGACTTTTTCTGAAATTTTATCTGCCTGAATAATCGCTTCTTTTCTGTCTGTACTGAGTTCTTCAAGTATGACAACAAACTCATCGCCACCTAATCGGCCAACGGTGTCGCTTTCGCGTATGCAACTGCTTAAACGCTTTGCTGTTTCTATCAATAACAAATCGCCCGCATCGTGCCCACGGGTGTCGTTCAGATTTTTGAAGTTATCCAGATCGATGAAAAAGATGGCGCTGTGACTGCTGTTGCGCTGACGAACAGAAATCAGATGTTCCAGGCGATCCATCAGCAAGCGGCGATTCGGCAACTGCGTCAGCGAATCGTAAAATGCGAGTTTGCGGATATCTGCTTCATAACTTTTGGAAAGACTGATGTCGGTGAATGAGGCAACATAGTTGCTGATTTCCTGGCCTTCCATGATGGCTGTCAGTGTCAGCATTTGCGGGAACGCTTCGCCATTGCGGCGGAGGCTCCACAGTTCTCCGTTCCAGAAATGTTTCTCTTTCAATGAGTCAAAAATTCTCTGAAAAAAAGCGCTGTCCTGCTCATCGCTTCTGTAAACCGAGGGGCGTTTTCCCAGCATATCTTCTGCGGTGAATCCTGTGATCCGGGTGAATGCCTGATTAACTTTCAGAATTTTCCAATTGGCATCGGTGATGAAAATACCTTCTTGTGATTCGAAGGTGCAGGCAGCGATATGCAAATCTCTTTCCGCTTGTTTGCGGTCTGTAATATCGCTGAGAAAACAATGCCAGAGCATAGCGCCATCGGCTTCGCGCTCAGGCAGTCCATCGACAAACAACCAGCGCACACTGCCATCAAGGCGATAAAAGCGAAATTCCGTTTGCCATGGCGACAGTTCTCGGGTTGCCTGTGCGAGTTGTTGTCTGGCTGTCTCTACATCACGAGGATCGATTCTGTCTATGAGCTGTTGCGCGTTATCTTTGACGTCTTGATGACTGACTTCTAACATATGCAAGATGCCGATACTGGCGTAAGGGATGCTCGTGGTTTTGTCAGAACGTACCCGGTATTGTATTGCCAGACCGGGCAGGCGGGACGTCACTTTATTGAGCCGCTGATAGGTTTCGTTTATTTTTTTACTGGCGATTGCGTTTTCTGATCGCATGGCGTTGATCATCAGAGCAATCAAGGCAATCGTGCTCACATACGCCCAGACCACAACCAGACCGGATGCCTCGAAACTGGAAAACCTGCCGAGATTATTCGATGCGGCCCAGGTCGAGAATATGGCCAAGGCCAGGGTGATGCTGCTGACCGTCAACAGGCTGAATCGCATCGCGGCCCAGATCATCATGGCGACAATCACGAAACTGAGACGCAGATAGTTATACGGCGACAAAAAAACGAACCAGTTCGCAGCTACGAGCAGAATCAGAAACATCAAAATTTCTTTTTTATGCTCAAGTGCACGTAAAGAGTGTCGCGATATTGCAAGTAATACCGGGCTGGCCAGTAAAGCACCCACGGTGTCGCCGGCAACCCAGATGTACCAGGTGCTAACGGTGAAGGGTTTTCCGGACAGAATACTTAAAGCCAGTGTGCCAAATGTCGCAGAAATCATCGCGCCGGCCAGCGAAGACAGCGTAAACCACAGTACATCGCGGCGCGCCGCAAAGTGCAGGTCGAAATTTTTTTTATGAAGCATCCAGCAGGTCGCCGCAGGCCCGGTCGTGGAACCGATGGCAAGTAAGATTGCTTGATAAATGGATAATTTCCACCATAACTCCGTGAGCAGAATCGCGATGAAAATTGCTGGAATCATCACTTTTCCGTAGCGAAAAATAACGGCAATCGCGACACCTGCAGGCAACCAGAGCAGGCTGAGATTTGAATCGCGATAAGTAATGGAGATTGCCAGGCTGCAAGCGAGAAAATAGATCAGTATCACTGACAGTATCCGGGGAAGCGACTGCTTTGATCTGAAGCGGGCAAACAAGCTGGGGTTCTGCGTCTTTAACATGAAAATTGAATGATGACTAAGCCTGGCTATTATGCGTTATAACGGCAATGAATTGAGTTGGGACATTGCCGGAATTTTTTGTGCAGACATAAAGAACTGATGTCTCTCTTTTGATGTATCTCTTTCTTAGCGGAATGAATCATTCTAATAAAATGATGCTGCGGGTTCTGTCTGAGTCTGATCGGATCTTCTGTGCAGAATGCTGTCCGGCATTTTTGCGTGTGTCGCATGAGGCGACACAGTTTCCTTGTCTGGCTTGAATGCTGTTAGCATACTCGGTAGAGTATAGGGGATCATGCCCGTATAACTCATATAAACACTACTCAGGAGAACGAAGATGGCAGATACTCCCCCATTAAAGATAGTTCCAGGGAATGCGTTAAGCGATGCACAGAAAAAAGATCTGATGCACAGACTGGCGCGTATCGAAGGTCAGTTGCGCGGTGTGCAGAAACTGATTGCCAAGGCGGATACAGCCGACGATTGTGAAGGTATCGCCCAACAGATGTCGGCGGCACGCAAGGCGCTGGATCGTTCTTTCGTGACTTTGCTGACGGATTCTGTTGTTACTCAGGCTGAAAAAGCGAAGACGACGACGGAAGCTATTGAGGGCAGCAAGCGCCTCGCTGCGCTGTTAGAAAAATTCGCCTGATGTTGCCAATGCCACAGACGCTGCTTGCCTGAAGCATCAGCGTTTGTGAGCCTGTATTCAGGCAGCGATATGTCTGCTCTGGCGTTGCGGAGTGGCTTTGGCCGTCGTTTTTTCTGCTACGGGTTTACTGCTGCTTTGTTTGTGCTTGGCGTCGCCAGCATAATCGCTGGATACCAGCGCCAGCGCTGCTTCTCTTTCCATGCCACGTTCTTCCTGTAACCATTTGCTGACCAGGCCGGCCAGACGGTCAAGGGCAATTCTGTGGGTGGCATCTGTACTCGTGTAAATCCAGTCAGAGAACGCCAGGAAGTTTTCAAATGGCGCGTCGGCCAGAATGACAGGCAGGGTGTTTGCAAAGCGTCCCGAGTTAGCCACCATGTCCCAGTAGCGGGCAAAGCGCACCAGTTTTTGCATGTCGGCGAAGGGTACATCTTTATTCGCCAGTATCGTGTATGGTGGTTGCGGATCAAATACTAAGCCGAATGCTTCGGTATGGCGTATCACGGGTGTTCCGCGTAAGCGTTTCAAAATGCCGAATTGAATTTCATGCGGCCCGAGCGCAACCAGCTTGTTAAAACCCGCCGCAAAACTTTGCATCGTTTCACCGGGCAGGCCAGCAATCAGATCGACATGCAAATGGGCGTGCGAGTGTTCGCATAACCAGCGTATGTTCTCTGCCGCTTTGTCATTATTTTGCTTGCGACTGATCAGGCTTTGCACTTCAGGGTTAAAACTCTGAATGCCGATTTCAAATTGCAGCGTGCCTTCGGGGAATTTTTGTATTCCTTCTTTCAGGGCGTCGGGTAAATGATCTGGAACCACTTCAAAATGCGCAAACACCGGATCATCCGGCGCGGCTGCCAGCTTATCCAGAAAAAACTGCATGATTTTCAGGCTGGTTTTGATATTCAGATTAAATGTGCGGTCAACAAATTTGAATAAGCGCGCGCCGCGTTGATACAGACTTTCCATCTCAGTCAGAAAAACATCGATATCAAACGGCCACGCGGTTTTATCGAGCGAGGATAAACAGAATTCGCATTTGAACGGGCAACCGCGTGAAGCCTCGACGTATAAAGTGCGGTGGCGGATATCCTGACCGCTGTAGAGCTGATACGGCAGGCGGATGTCATTCATCGGTGGCTGCAGCCCGGCATGAATTTTCATTAAAGGTTGTGGGCCGCGCAAAATTTGCTGACACAAATTGGCAAAGCTGATATCGCCCCAGCCGGTAATCACATAATCAGCAAGACGGATAATTTCCTGATCGCCAGTTTCGTGCGACACCTCTGGCCCGCCAAGAATGACGATGACCTCGGGCGCCACCCGTTTCAGAATCGCAACGATCTGGGTAATCTCGACCACATTCCAGATATAGACGCCAAAACCGACGATGAATTTTTTTTCGGGTTGGCGATAGGCAAGAATTTTTTCCACCACGTCAGTGCTGCGCGCACCGATGACGAATTCATGAATCTTTGTCTGTTCCTGTAACTCTTCCATATTCGCGAGCAGATAGCGCAGCCCCAGTGAAGCATGGGCATAGCGGGCATTAAGGGTCGTCAGCAGGATAGTCATGGAGCGGAAAGCGGGCGGAAAGCCGCTATTGTACGCTGGGTGCGGGCTATCCCGATGAATGTCGCCTTGGCGTACACGTGCTTTCGTGGTTGATGCGGATTCATACCCGCAATCGCAGTGAAACGGAGGTGTTGGAAAGCATAGGATGCATTCTTTATTCCGGATATTTGTAATTTCAATCCTGCGTTTCTGCAGTTCGTCGCATACCGCTCGCTGCTGGACAAATGATCTTCTACAGTACACACATCAAACAACCACTGAAGGAGAAATAAAATGAAATCATCACTGAAAAACACCACAATTTTTGCAGTTGCTATGTGTGCTGCAGTCTTTATCAGCGGCAGCGCTTTCAACACTGTTAAGCATGGTACACAGAATAAAATCCAGACCGTCACTATC
The DNA here is from genome assembly GCF_014284215.1 of Undibacterium sp. FT79W. Classification (NCBI taxonomy): domain Bacteria; kingdom Pseudomonadati; phylum Pseudomonadota; class Betaproteobacteria; order Burkholderiales; family Oxalobacteraceae; genus Undibacterium; species Undibacterium sp. FT79W. The sequence continues at coordinate 438,333 of NZ_JACOGB010000003.1, forward strand.
ACTGCGAAGGCAATGACGGAAGCACAAAAACTGGCTTACGATGCTGAACAAAACGGGATACAAACTGTCGTGATTTCTGCGAAACGTCTGACGACAGAGCAAAAACTCGCTATGGATCAGCAAGATAAGCAAAATCAATTCAAGCAACAATCTGTCGCAGAGAAAAACAACCATCGCACTGCGATCTGAGGATGAACACAGATGATGTATGCATTCTTAAAAAATGGCGGGCAATCAGGGGTTGCGACTAACTAGCACGGGTGCGTTTTTAAAACAAAGTGATGCGCCTGATTTTTGTAGTGGATTGCTTTGCTTTGAAAACATGCCGAAACGTGAATTTTTTGTCGCCCCAGTATGTGGCATACTGTGACCCCTTTCCTATCAAGTGGTTGCATGATGAATACCGAAGAACGTCTGATTGATCTGGAAATCCGTTTGTCACGGCAGGATGATCTGGTGGATACCTTGAATACGCAGGTGTATCGTCAACAGAAAAAAATTGATGAGCTGGAAGCCTTGTGTGCTGCGATGGCAGGCCGTATCCGTGAACTGGCTGTGATGGCGAGTCAGAAAAATACGGTACTCGATGAAAGACCGCCGCATTATTAAATTTTCACTCAGCATTGCCGGTTGCTGAAAATACGGCAGATAAAAAAAAGGACGAAAGCCGCAAGGCGATTCGTCCTTTTTTGTTGTTGCCTGCGCTATGACGCAGGCACGAAGCTGATTATGGCTGTGGTGCGTAATTTAATGGTGCCCAGGCATAGCCTTTACCTTCTTTGCGCACATAGCCCAGACCCGGGAAAGCCAGATGTGCCGCGCCTACCAGATAAGACTGTTGTGCCGCATCGGCATAGCTTTTCTTGCGTTCAACAGCCGCAGCTTTCGAGTCAGAATCAAATTGTATCGTGATAGATGGATTCTCAAACTGTACCGCTGCCACATGCATCAGATCCCCCCACAGTACCAGTGTCTGCCCTTTGCTTTCGATTTTATAAGTGCTGTGACCGGCGGTATGACCGTGAGCTGGTATTGCCTTAATACCAGGAACCAGTTCTGTGGCGCCGTCGAAGGATTTGAATTGTCCTGCTTTGACATAAGGGTTCAGTGATGCCATTGCGCCTTGAAAGTAGCCTTTACTTTCTTGTGGCGCTTTGTCCAGATTAGCCTGACTCAGCCAGAAGTCAACATCATGCTGATCAGCGCGTACCATTGCGTTCGGAAAGGCCATTTTGTCGCCGTTCATCAGACCTCCGACATGGTCAGGATGCATGTGCGTGATGTAAATTTCATCGACTTGTTCTGGCTGATAACCCGCAGCTTTCAGGTTGGCCTGCATTTTTCCCAGAGTCGGACCAAATAATGCGCCAGCGCCGGTATCGATCAGTATCAATTTGCTGCCGGTGTTGATCAGATAAGTATTGACGGAGGTATCCAACGGGCTGTGCTGGTGCAATTTACCGAGTGCTTTATTGACTTTCGCGGGTGTGGTATTTGTCAGTAACTTATCCACAGGAAGCTGTACCGTGCCGTCTGAAATTGCCGTGACTTCAAAGTCACCCAACATCGTCCGGTAATAACCCGGTGCAGCAGTTTTTACCATAGGTGCGGCTGCATAGGCCGTGCTGACGGAGAGTGTCAAGGCGCCGGCAGTAGCAAGGATTCCTGCAGATAACAGATGTGAAACTTTCATTTGTTCTTCCTTCAAAGTCATTGGTCGGGCAAACATGGGAAGCTGATTATGCCGAATAAATGCAAAGCCTGCAGATGACCAGTCTATTTCTAGTGGGCTGCTATGATTAACTGGGCTGGTTATGCAAAAAATCAGTGGATCAGCGCCTCGGTCAGGGAACCAAGGTCTTCTTTCGATTCATCCAGAATCTCTTGTAAAGATTTGTCTCCGACCATGAAGTCGATTGTACCGGTGTTCGCTGTCAACTTCGTCTGATGGCGTTGCTTCAGCGGAGAGACCGTATCGGTAAGATGATTCGCCAGCAATAAGGTGTCGCCCAGACTGACCGGTGGAAATACCGCGGCGCCATGCCAGCAGCTTTCTATGCTGCTCATGACCCGCTTGGGAATCAGTAATTTTTGCAGCACTGCGCGCGCGATTTCCAGCTCGTTGGATTGGTCTGCAGATGGATAATCGATCTCTGTTCCGCTTTCTAATAATGCAGGAAACTCTTCTGCTCGCGACAGTAAATAGAAACCTCCAACTTCATGGACAACACCGGCAAACAGCGCAGTTTCAGGATCAATTTTGCTGACTTTACGTGCTAACAGATGCGCCATTGCAGCTACGGTTGCGGAATGCACCCACAGATATTCCATCTTTTCCCGGATGGCATTATCGGAAATTGCCAGACATATCTGGCGCATGATCACGGCGGCGACAACGGAACGTAAGGTGCTGAATCCCAGAATGGAAATCGCCATGCGGACATTGGTAATGCCACCGCCAAAACGGCTGTAGGCGACGGAATTGGCGACGGCAATGACACGGGCGGCGACCAACGGTTCCTGAATAATCAGTTTCGCGATCTCGTCTGTCCCGTATTTCGGTTCATCAAGCGCTTCCTGAATTTTTAAAGTAGCCCGGACGTTGGCGGGAAAAACCAGTTCGCCCGAGCTGATCTGTGCAACGATATTACGTAATGCTTCTGACTTTATAACTGCTGACTTCTTCATATCTGCTGACTATCGCCTGTTTTTCCAGACGTCTGATGGTGGGAGTCATGTTTTCATACCTAGAGTTTTTACAATTGCTCCAGCCGTCGCAGAAAGCAGAGACATGGGTGTAGCCGTGTCGGCGATTTCTTTCTGCACTCGCTGTACGGTACGATGGTGACGTCCGTCTGTGTCGAGTTTAAATGCAGATACCGCACGTGCAAGATTGCCTGCCTGTTCTTCCATACTTTCTGCTGCTGCGGCGGCTTGTTCTACCAGCGCCGCATTTTGCTGAGTCATTTCGTCCATCTGTGTGATCGCACGATTGACTTCTTCAATACCGGAACTTTGTTCCTGGCCTGCTGCGGTGATTTCAGCCATGATGTCCGCCACATGTTTAACGGAACGGACTATTTCATCCATGGTTTTGCCCGCTGCTTCGACTAACTTGTCGCCAGTTCCGACTTTTTCTACTGAATCACCGATCAGGGTTTTGATTTCTTTGGCTGCGTTGGCACTGCGTTGTGCCAGATTCCGGACTTCGCTTGCCACCACGGCAAACCCGCGCCCTTGCTCTCCGGCACGAGCAGCTTCTACTGCGGCATTGAGCGCCAGAATATTGGTTTGAAATGCAATTCCATCAATCACACTGATGATGTCGACTATTTTACGCGAACTTTCTTTAATCGAATTCATGGTGTGAACAACTTTGCTGACCTCTTCGCCGCCTTTGACCGCAAAATTCGATGCCGAAGTCACCAGCGCGTTTGCCTGGCGGGCATTGTCGGCATTCTGGCGCACGGTTGCGGTGATTTCTTCCATGGAGCTGGCCGTTTCTTCCAACGCTCCTGCCTGCGTTTCTGTGCGTGATGACAAATCGGCATTGCCGGTTGAAATTTCGACCGAAGCAATGGCGATGGCATCCGTGCCTTGTCTGACTTCGCTGACAATGTGATAAAGATTGTCGTTCATTTCTTTCAGCGCCAGCAGCAGTTCGCTGATTTCATCATTGCCTTCAGGTTCTGCATGAAAAGATAACTCACCGGCGGCGACCTGCTTCGCAATTGCCACTGCTTCGCGTAACGGTGCAGTGATACTGCGTGTGAGTAACACAGAAAAAGCGATGCCTGCGCATAAAACCAGCAACGCCATGAGTACCAGTGTTCCTATGGTTTTGTTTGCAGAGCTTTCCGATTGCGTCGCCAGTTCAGCCGAGGCGGCATCTTGCAATGCAACCAGCTTGTTAATTTCCTGCAGTGCTTTTTGTTGCAAAGGATCGATCTGCGTGGAGATCACTTTGACCGCTTCTTCACCATTAAACGACAGCAGCATTTTGAATGCTTCCTTGGTCGGGCCATCGACTTGTTGATCTAAACTGAGCACGCTATCGAGAATTTTTTTCTCTGCATCGTTGAGCCCCAACGCCGTTAATTTCTGGCGCGCTTCGTTAAATGCATTCTGCTGATTTTTGACGATCAGTTTTTGTTTGTCGATTTCAGCCAGGTCTGTCTGCAATCCTATATTCCGGATTGCCATACCACCTTCCAGCATGCTGCTTCTCATTTTTGCTGCCAGTGCTGTTTTGCTATGAGACAGTTCTATGCCTGTCAGCATCTGTTGCCGGTTGCGTGCACTGAGCGCGCTGCCGATAACGAGCATCGCAATCAAAGAGACCAGGATAACGCCGAAACCAGTTGCGAGACGTGTTCCGATATGAAGTTGGCGGAGATTCATTTTGGCGTCCTTTGAGTAATTTTAATCAAATGATTGCATCTAAAATAACGTCCGTGAAATAATCGATCCGGTTCAGGTATCGCCTGTGACCGGACTCTATCGTTCACTCAATGCCGTTCAATCTTTTAAGCAAATGCAATGCCAGAAGCATCGTGTTGTTATACCAACCTGTCAGCTTCTGAGTCCGCGATTCACTTTGTTGCATATCCTCTAAGATAGGAATTTGTCAGAATGATCCTGGTTGTTACTTTCGTATTGATATCTGCTCTTGCTGCGGCATTGCTCTTTGTCTGGTTGCGTACACGACGGGTCATGCGAGCCGACTATATCCGTAGTTATATGTTCCCGCCTGGCCTGTTGGAACGCTTGCATCAACGTCGTCCAGACTTATCTTTAAAGGATAGACAACTGGTGGCCAGAGCACTGCGACAATTCTTTTTGGTGTATCTGAAGTCTGGATACAAGCATATCTCTATGCCGTCACAAGTGGTGGATGATTTGTGGCACGAATTTATTTTGTACACAAAAAACTACGATGCTTTTTGTCAAAAAGCTTTTGGCCGTTACATGCACCACACCCCGGCGGCTGTGTTAGGTGAGAGCCAGCGTAGTAATATTGGTTTGCGTCGCACCTGGTGGTTTGCCTGTCTCGAAGAAAATATTAATCCACGCAACGCTACTCGCTTACCTTTGCTGTTTGCGCTGGATGCAAAGTGGAATATTGCAGATGGATTCCGTTATGAACCAGACTGCAGTGCCTTACGCAAAAATGGCGATGGCACCGTGTACTGCGGCGGAGATTTTTATACCGGGGGAAGTACAGGAGACAGCATTGATTTTGGCGATTCCACTTCTTTTGGCGATGTTGCCGATAGTGGTGGTGACGGCTCATCATGCAGCGGTGGATGCGGCGGCGATTAATGATCGTTTGCCGGTGAATGAAAAAAAAACAGAAAGATGAAGATGGAACAAGTGTTATCAAATCAGGCAGAACATGCCGAAAAACTGAATCAGCTGGGCAGTAGTTTTTTACCTGGTCATCTTGGTGTACGGATGTTGTCGGTAGAAAAAGGTCGCTCACATGGTGAACTGGAAGTACTTCCTCATTTGCTGGCACCGAATGGTTTTTTACATGCCGGTAGCGTGATCACGCTGGCCGATACTGCTTGCGGCTACGCATGCATGGCAAGTTTGCCAGAAGGCGCGCACAGCTTTACAACCATAGAATTAAAATCGAATCATCTGGGAACTGCCCGTAGCGGCAAAATCGAAGTGGTAGCGAGTGCATCTCACCTCGGGCGTACGACCCAGTTATGGGACGCCGAAGTGACATACGAGGGAAAGACGATAGCCTTATTCCGATGCACGCAAATGATACTCTATCCAAAATGAGGCTGGCTTGCAGATGGTGCATACAGCCTGTGCACCATCTCAGCGGATGTTTCTCAGTCTGTTAAGCCGCGTTTGCGGCTTCTTTTTCTTGCAGCAGGCGCCACATGATTTTGCCCGAACCGGATTTGGGTAGCGTCTCGACAAACTCAATCAGACGTGGCACTTTATAAGCCGCCATTTTCTCGTGCGCCCAGGTGATGATTTCTTCCGGGTGAATCACTGCACCAGGTTTTCTGACTATCAGCGCCTTCACGGTTTCACCGCGATACGTATCCCGTGCTGCGATGATGCAGCATTCCTGTATAGCCGGATGCTGATACATCATGGATTCGACTTCGGCTGGCCAGACTTTAAATCCGCTGGCATTGATCATGCGTTTCAGCCTGTCCGTAAAAAAGAAAAAACCTTCCTCATCGATATAGCCGAGATCACCGGAACGGAAAAATTTTTTACCGTCGAGTTCAGCGAACGCATCGGCGGTTTTTTCCGGATCATTCCAATAGCCTTGAAATAATTGCGGGCCGTGTATCCAGATCTCGCCGGTCTCACCTTGTCTGACTTCCTGCATCGTAATGGGGTCAACAACGCGGGAATCGACATTGAAAAAGGGTATGCCCAGACATTGCTGTTTCATTCTTTGTGGCGGATTCAGATGTGATGGCGCCATCGTTTCAGACAAACCGTAACCTTCCATATATACCTGACCTGACAGATCCAGCAATTTTTGTGCGATTGCCGCCGGCATCGCAGCACCGCCACCGGATACGCGCGTCAGTTTGGAAATATCATATTCCGGCAGACGTGGATTCGATAAAAAATCTATCATCATCGATGGCACCAGTGTCCAGTTTGTGACGTGGTAGCGGGTAATCAGTTGTCCCGCAACGTCTCTGTCCCAGCGTGGCAAAATCACCAGCGTGCCGCCACAGTAAAGCGAAGCATTCATGACGGATTGCATGCCGGTGACATGAAAGAAAGGCAGCACCGCAAGCGCGACGTTATTCGGCACGATAGGGCCGGACCAGGTCGGGCTGGCGACAATATTGAACATGACCGAGCGATGGGTATGAATGCAGCCTTTCGGATGCCCTGTTGTGCCAGATGTATAAGGCATGCAGGCCAGATCATCCGGTATTGCCTGATGTGCGGCGGGAGACAGGGCTGCTGCAATCGCCGTTTTCCATGGCGTGATCTGAGGCGACGCTGGTACATCGGCTGCGGCTTTAACGAACTCAGGAACGGTCAGTGTGGTGTCGCAAGTCAGATGATCTGAGTATGTCGCCACCACTGCATGCCGGAGTGCCGTGCTGCCGACGAGTGGTGCTAATCGTGGAAAGACATCCTGCGACACCAGTGCGGCTTTGGCGCCACTGTCTTTAATGTAGTAATCAAGTTCGTCCGTCATCAGCATCGGGTTGACTGGCACGACCATCGCATCCGCCCGCAGAATCGCGTAGAAACCGATGACGAACTGCGGGCTGTTCTGCATATCCAGCAACACCCGGTCGCCACGCTGGATACCGCAAACCTGTTGCAGATATCCGGCTAAAGCGAGCACTTCCTGATGTAGCTGACGATAAGTCAGCACGGAGTCGTAAAATATGATCGCTGCTTTATCGGGGTAACGTTGCGCGGAAATCTGCAGATTTTCATACACACTGATGGAGGGGACGATCAAATGGTGCGGCAGCCCTTTTGGCCAATGGACGTAGTGAGCGGTATTCATTCAGAGTCTCCTTGGAATAGTGTTTTATTTAGAGTGCCATATTTCGGCTGGAATTGCATGATCGTTCGTAAAATTGGAACTAATTTCTGAGTTTTGTAATTTTGAACATATTCTGTTTTACTGCTGACGTTACAATGTGCTGTCAGTCTCAATTTTCATATCGGAGTTACCGTGGTTTTCAGCAGATTCATTACTTTCAGTGCCATCAGCATACTGTTGTCCGCTTGTGGTGGAGGCGGGACTGGCAGCACTAGCGCTGGTAGCACCCCGGTTGCTGTCAGCGTGCCCTCTGCATCCACGGTGTCAGTTGGCGACGCACTCAGCTTTGTCGGGCAGGCCAGCAGCTCTGCGGGACAGATAACGCAAATGTCCTGGCAGACCGAGGCTCTGACGCTGGGTGCCAATCCGCTGACAGCGATCACGAATGCCGACTGTAAAACGATGCAGACCTCGGGCAATTCGGCGAGTTGCACCTTGCAACTGACGCCTCCCGCAAAACTGACTGCCGACTACACTTATAAGCTGACCTTGCTGGCAACTGATGCAAAGGGAAATACCTCCAGCACGTCGACGACATTAAAGGTACTGCAATCCGCTTCGGTGACCAATAATCCCGTGGCGCAGACCGGTGCTGACGCGAGCGTGACTTCCGGTGATAAGGTCAGCCTGAGTTGCGCTGGTAGTGGCGGAACGCCCGCCACCAGTGGCGCCGCTTATGCCTATCAATGGGTGGTCGAAGATGCAGCCGGTCTGACGATTTCTCTGGCGAGCACGACTGGTGCCAGCAGCAGTTTTGTCGCACCCGTAGTGAAAGATGCCACGACCGTCAAGTTGCAATGCCGTGTCACTGACGATAAACAAAAGACCGGTACCGCGACACAGAAAATCACGATCACGCCTGTTCTCAAGCCGACGATCGTCCCGATTTCATACAGTGGCGGCACCGTGCAACCCGGCGCTGCGGTGGCGCTGGATGGCAGCAAAACTACGATGTATGACGTTAATGGCAAAGAAGTCAGTGGTACGATTTATTATCTGTGGCAATTCAAATCCGGTCCGGCGGGCGCTACCCCGCTGACGGTCTACAACCCGACCAGTAGCGTCGCCAGCGTTGTCTTTCCCAGCGTCGTCACGACCACATCAACTTATGTATTTACCTTGAACGCATCTACTGCTCCGATTGCTGCGGATGGTACTTCGGCAGATACCGTTAAACAAAAAGATGTGGTGTTCTTTGTCAGCGCCCTGCCACCGATTACATTAACTTCATACAATCTGGTACAGGTAGTGCAGAGCGGAGCCAGCGTACAGTTGAAAGCGGAAACACCGAATTACACCGGATCATCGCCGCTGTATTTCAGCTGGACACAGACAAATACGCCGCTGGTGACACTGGTCGGTACGAATTCCCAGATTGCTGGTTTTATCGCGCCGACCGTATCTGTCGCGACAACGCTGAGCTTCCGGGTGTCGGCAGACTATTTTCCGATTACCGTGGCCAACCCCGGAAGTGCCAGTGTCGATTTGCTGGTGCAGGTACAGCCCAAGAACTGAAAGCGATATGTCGACGACAGAATCAGCGTTGCAAATGTCTGATTCTGTCGCGTTGATGTTGGCGATCCAGCGTTCTTGTTGCAACGATAATTTCACTCATAAAATAAACAAAGCTGCCGATCAGCGACAAAATACCGCCAACAAACAGACCCGCAATCAGTTTATCAAGGTTTAAACCAATCGCATCCCCGACGAACAACGCCGCAATCACCAGGCAGATCAATAAGCCGCAGGTTGTGCTCAGCGTAATCGCACGATTAATCAGATGTGAGCGTTGAAATAATTCAACCAGTTCCTCTTCGAGACCCACCGTTGTGTTTGTCTGCAGTAAATTTTCCACCACCCTCGCTCGGTCGATAATCCTTGCCAGACGGCTGGTCAGTACGGCCAGTTTGGTGCCAACACCGGTCAGCAGAAAAACGGGGGCAATCGCGAGTTGGATGATATGGCTGACGTCGCCAAGCTGAAGACTGATCATGAAATTCCTTTCTAATTTTTGCGTGATTCTACCTTGTGGTTGAATTGCATTGATGTTCTTCCCTACCTGCTTTTCAAAAATATTCTATCCTAGAGCCCGTTACTGTTAACTATCTGTAGCTTGTGTGCCTGACTGATACCGGTTTGTGCTTGCAATAATTGACCTCAGGTTACATATATTGTTGATAGATTCAAAACCAGATCACTGTCAGGACTTATATTTATGACTCAGTCACAGCGCATGCCAGCCATTTTCGTCGGACATGGCAGCCCCATGAACGCCATCGAAAATAATATTTATACCCAGGCCTGGGAGGCATTGGGGCAACGTTTTCCTGTGCCAAAAGCGATATTGATGATATCGGCACACTGGATGACGCGTGGTGTGGCGGTAACGGCAATGAAGCAGCCGCAGACGATTCATGATTTCGGTGGTTTTCCGCAAGCCTTGTTTGACATTCAATATCCGGCTCCCGGCGATCCGGCGCTGGCGCAGCATATTGCACAACATCTTGCACCGTTACCGGTGGTACTCGATCAGCAATGGGGGCTGGATCACGGTACCTGGTCGGTACTGGTGAAAATGTATCCACAGGCGCAAATTCCAGTGATACAACTGAGTCTGGATCTGACCCAGCCGGCCAGCTGGCATTTCGAATTGGGACAGAGACTGGCGGCTTTGCGGGACGAGGGCGTGATGCTGATGGCGAGCGGCAATGTGGTGCACAATTTACGCCGTATGGCTTTTCAGTCGCCCGGTTTTGACTGGGCGCACCGCTTCAATAATGTCATGCGCAAGGCCATTCTTGAAGATGACACTGAAAAACTGGTGAATTACCAGCAATTCGGTCAGGATGCGGCACTCTCCGTACCGACCTCTGAACATTTTCTGCCGTTGCTGTATGTGATGGGAAGTAAAAATGGTCATGACAAGACCGAGATCGTAGTGGATGGTATGGATCTCGGTGCCATTAGTATGATGACTGTCCTCATATCATGAGGCGAGTGCCGGAAAGCCCGCGACTATGTGACTATAGGGCTTTCTGGCAGACAGTTATTGCGGATTCTGAATGGGCAGGGTCAGGCGTACTTCCAGACCGCCCTCGGGCAGATTACGTAGGTGCAGTTGTCCGTCATGTTGTTGTGCGATATTTTGCGCGATGGTCAGCCCGAGGCCAGAACCGCCGGATTCGCGCGAGCGTGATGTTTCCATGCGATAAAACGGCTCGAATACTTTTTCTTGCAGTTCCGTTGGAATGCCTGCGCCGCCGTCCCGTATGAAAATCTGTAAAACGTCTTTGCCGCCTTCTTTTTCTTTTGACATACTGACTTTTGCGTAATGTCCGTATTTGACAGCATTATCAATCAGATTAGTCAGGCAGCGGCGCAGCGCCTGAGGTTTGGCCAGGACGGTTATTCCTGGCAATCCTGAAAAACTGACGTCTTGCCCCGCCTCGCTGGCGTCACTGCAAACACTGTCGAGCAGTGAATCAATATCCAGCGGTCGGCGCGCTTCACTGCTTTCTATACTGCGCGCCAGATCCAACCCTTCCCTGATCATCATCTGCATGGCGGATAAATCACCGATCAATTTTTCGCGTAATTCAGCATCACTGACTTTTTCCAGGCGCAGACGCAAACGGGTTAAGGGCGTTTGTAAATCGTGAGTAATCGCCGCCAGCATATGTGTGCGCTGTGAAATATGGTGGCGTATCCGGGCCTGCATCGCATTGAATGCCCGCGTTGCGGTGACGATTTCGCTGGCACCTTTTTCAGGTAAGGGCGGACGATTAATGTCTTGCCCTAGCGCCGTGGCCGCTTCTGCCATATGGCGCAGGGGACGCATCGTCATTCTGGCGATAATCAAGGCTAATACTGCAATGAAGGTCAGAAATAAAAAGAAATATTGTATGAAATCATCACGCAGCGGTGGCGCTGGTGTTTTTGGTGGCATCACCGTCAGACGTAACACGGTGCCATCGTGCAAGGTAATACTGAGAGCCTCACATGGCACCCGCATCAGCACGGCATTTTTGGGTGGACGCGGGCAGGTTGACGGATCAGTCGGCAGAGACAGTACGCGGAAATTCCGACCCAGCCGTTCGCTGACAGCTCTGGCGTAATCCGAGCGCGGCCCGGTATCGCTGATATTTTCGGGTAATGTGGTGACTTGTAACCCCAATCGCGGAGCCGTCGCCAGAAAACTCTCGCGGTTTGCTGTGGGCAAGGTATCGAGCGCACTGATTAACTGTTCTATCCTGTCGATAGAATGTGATTCACGGTATTGCATCAGCGTTTTTTCGCGCTCACCAAAGGCCAGCCATACTGTCAGGGTGGCGGATAATAAAACACCGATCAGAAGCGCACCAAAGACCCGCCCCCACATTGACGACAACATCGCCATCAGTGCTTCTCTGCCGTTACAGTCACCGCCAGCACATAGCCGCCGTTACGAACCGTTTTAATGATTTGCGGAGAGCGCGCATCTTCCCGGAGTTTCTGGCGCAGACGGCTGATCTGGATATCGATAGAACGATCAAAAGGATCGGCATCGCGGCCGTGCGTCATATTCAATAACTGATCCCGATTCAGAACGCGATTCGGGTGTTCGAGAAAAATATTCAACATCCTGTATTCGGCACCGGACAAGGAAACGATCATATCGTCCGGGGCGATCAGATGACGAGCCGTCATATCCAGCACCCAGCCGGCAAACTTCAGTTTTTGCAAACCGTCGTTATTCGAGCCCAGCTGATTATTTTGTGTCCGCCTTAACACACTGCGTATGCGTGCCAGTAATTCGCGTGGTTCGAATGGTTTCGGCAGATAGTCATCAGCACCCATTTCCAGCCCGAGTATCCGGTCTAAAGGTTCGCCACGCGCGGTCAGCATAATGACGGGAATCGTCGATTTGCTGCGAAGATTCCGGCATAAAGTCAGACCGTCATCTCCGGGTAAATTCAGGTCGAGGACGATCAGTTCAAATTGATGTTCCTGTAATGCCGCCCACATCGCGGTGCCATCTGCCGCCATGACAGCGGAATAGCCGTTCTGATCCAGATATTCAGCCAGTAAACTGCGGATATCGCGGTCATCGTCAACAATGAGTATTTTATTTGAGGTATCCATGGTCTTCATTATGAACCGGGTCTCCGTGAAAGGCATTGTGGGTTTGTATCGTCTTGTTATGATAACGCTTTGCCGACATAGTACGAAACATCGGAAGGACACGCGTTCCGGCGTTGTTACACAGAGATACAAACCTGAACGTAATTGATATTTACCGGTTACAAGACGCAAGCACAATGAGGCCGTTGACTGTTACCCCGGCAAGATGTGTAACGGTTAATGTTGCTCAACTGCAGTTGTTTTATTTTATAGGACTGACGCAAAACCGCCCCAGCGGCGTTATGGCTCCTGGCCGTACTATTCGTACTGTCTGCGTTGCCATGCCTTGCCGGAGCAATTTTGCGTCAGTCCTGTTTAAAAAATAAGTATCTGCAAAGTCTGAGCTTTTTCCGTGCATTCAGAAAGATAAATGATGAAAAATTTCAAACAAACTTTGCTGGCAGTTGTTCTTACTTCCTGTTGTGGCGTCAGTGCGATAGCGTTGGCACAAACTGCACCGGACGTTCCTCCGCGTCCGCAACATCCTATGGGCGAGCCTGGTAAAAATCCAGAGCAGATGAAAGAACGTTTTGCCAAGCATCAGGCAGAGCTGCACGATACCTTAAAGATTACGGCAGCACAGGAGCCCGCGTGGAAAACATTCATACAATCGGTCACGCCTAAAGCCATGCCGCAGCGCGAAGATTTTAAAGAGCTGGATAAGCTGACCACACCGCAGCGCATGGAAAAAATGCTGGAAAAAATGAAAGAGCACCAAGCGGCATTACAGGATCGTCTGGCTGCTACCAAGACTTTCTATGCAACATTGACGCCTGAACAGCAAAAGATTTTTGATGAAAGCCATCGTCGCCTGCAGCACAAAATGCAGAGCCACATGGCGCGGCAAATACATAAACGCGGTGATGCTCCCGGCATGATGGACAAGCCATAAAACATTCAGAAGCAAAATAAAACGGGCACCTTCATCGGATGCCCATTTTCTTTTTTAATCGGTATCTTTGATATCGTCAGGCGAATCGTCGTGCCGCATCTAATCCCAAGCCTGCACCGATACTGCCGAATAAATCGCCTTCCACCTTACGCGCGTTCGGAACAATCGCAGCAATTTGCTGACGCAAACCGCGCACGCCACTCGACCCACCCGTAAAGAAGACTGTATCCACCTGATCTGGGTGAATACCCGCCTGCTGCAATACTTTGGCGACAGCTTGTGCAATATCGCGGCTCAGATGGCCGATGGCTGATTGCAAACCTTCTTGCTCCAGTATCAGTGAACAGGGCACAGATACCGGTTTGCTGCGCAGGCGTTCCAGCGGCAGATTAATGGCATCCTGATCCGACAATAAAATTTTTGCTTCTTCCGATTTGATCGCCAGCCAGTGTCCATCCCGGTCTTCGACCAGATTCAATAAGCGTTCAAAGCGTTGACGTACATCGCTGCTTTGTATATCGCGATATACATCCTGTAATTCCCGCCAGACTTTTTGCGTGTAGGCCAGATTGATTGTGTGCCACGTCGCCAGATTAAAATAATAACTTGATGGCACATCGGTCTGATTCGCCAGTCTGCCGCCTAAACCCAGCAAGGGCATGATGTGCGTCAGACTCAGATATTTATCGAAATCCGTACCGCCGATATGGATACCGCCATTACCCAGAATATCGTCATGCCTATCCAGTAAATGAGCGCGTTCCGGCGCCAGACGCACCAGCGAAAAATCGGAAGTACCACCACCGATATCGGCGATCAGAACCAACTCTTCTTTTTCTATGCGCGACTCATAATCGAAGGCGGCCGCGATAGGTTCAAACTGAAAATGTACTTCTTTGAAACCAACTGCGTGGGCAATATCTTCCAGCGTGTTCTGGGCGATCTGATCAGCCTGGCGGTTATCGTCGATGAAATGGACGGGGCGACCGAATACCGCATGTTCAAACGATTGTCCGGCGGATTGTTCGGCACGTTTTTTCAGTTCACCAATAAATTGCGACAGTAAATCGCGAAATGCCAGTGGCTTGCCCATGACTTCCGTTTGACCGTCGATCAGACTGGTGCCCAGCAAGCTTTTCATCGAGCGCATCAGGCGCCCTTCGTACCCAGCCAGATAGTTCGCCAACGCGGCACGTCCATAGCTGACTTCATGTTCTTCGGCATTGAAGAAAATGACCGATGGTAAAGTCAGCTTATCTTGTTCCAGCGCCAGCAAAACGGATTGCGCGCCACGATGCCAACCCACGGTTGAGTTTGAGGTACCAAAATCTACTCCACAAGCTTGCGACATGAAACATCCTGATAAAAAACGAAAACGCCGTCAACCTGATGCTGGCGGCGCTGAAAATGAGTGACCTCTATACAGAAGCCTTTATTCCGGTGTTGCTGACGGTTCTTGCTGAAGAACGACCAGCAACTGATCTATACGGTAATGGTCGATATCGACAACTTCAAACTTATACCGGTCTACCATCACGAAATCGGTACGCTTCGGTATCTTTTTGAGCATCGTCATCATGAAGCCCGCAATAGTCTCATAGCTGCCCTGCCCGGGCAAGGAATCTATGTTCAGAGCACGACAAACGTCTTCTATCGTTGTCGCACCGTCAATCAGCCACGAGTTCGTGTCGCGCTGGACGATCTGGTCTTCCAGAAACGGATGCACCAGATTTCCCATCAGCGTACTCAGGACATCATTGAGTGTGATAACACCGACAACCAGCGCGTATTCATTGAGGATCACGGCGAAATCCTCGCGCGTCCCTTTAAATTGCTCAAGCATCTCCGATAAAGTCAGTGAATCGGGTACGGCCAGCGCGGTTCTGATCGACAGTTCCTGCACTTTGGAAAACGCCTGATTAGTCAGGACTCGCTTCAGAATATCCTTGGATTCGACGTAACCAACCACGTTATCGATGTGGCCGTCACAGACCAGAAACTTGCTGTGCGGATTATCCGCAATTTTCTGGCGTATCACGGCATCGGTGTCTTGCAAGGTAAAAAATACGATGCTGTCGCGCTGTGACATCGCGCTCGGAACGGTGCGGCTTTCCAGTTCAAACACATTGCCTATCATGTGGTGTTCACGTGCCTGCAATACCCCTGCCTCAGCACCGGCATCCACCATCGCATAAATTTCATCCGAGGTAATCTGTTCATCCCGCACGGTTGGTAAATTCAGCAATTTGAAAATCAGGTTGGATAAGCCATTGAATATCCAGACCAGCGGCTTAAACAGGCGGGCACACAAACGCATCGGGGTAATGACCACCATTGCTACTGATTCCGGCGCGATCATTGCCAGCTTTTTCGGAATCAGATCCGCAAACAGAATAAAAATAGAAGTAACAAAGACAAACGATGTCAGAAAACTTGCGGTATCGACCCAACTGTTATTTCCAAACATCGCGTGGAATACGGTCGAGAAATACGGCGTCAGCGCTTGTTCACCCAGAATACCGCCAAGTATCGCGACCGCGTTCAGGCCGATCTGTACAACAGTAAAGAAATGACCGGGCGCCTGTTGCAGCTCCAGTACTTTCGTTGCGCGCGACTCCCCTTCTGATTCCAGTACCTGTAATTTCATTTTTCTCGCTGCGGCAAGAGAAATTTCTGCCATCGAGAAAAATGCACTGATCGCAACCAGTAAAGCAATCACCAGAAAGTGATCAAATAAGGCCATGTTAACTCCCGTGAAGCATGTTGTCAGGGTTAATCATATACTATGCAAACCTCCGCCTGAGAATGCAAGTAAGACGGCGACACCGCAAATTGATCCCTGAATTTTTATTGTATCGAAAGAGAGTGCAGATGCCTCCACCGGATTCTTCTGAGCAAACGTCTTTGTCGACGAATGTGCGTTTTGTGCTGATTACTGTCTTTCTGGATATTCTCGGCATCGGTCTGATCATTCCTGTTCTGCCCCGGTTGGTGGCGTCGTTTACTCTGCAGAGCGATATGCAGGCATATTGGTATGGCGCGATTGTCGCCATCTACGGTGTGATGCAGTTTTTCTTTGCTCCTGTGATCGGCGCACTGAGTGACCGCTTTGGTCGCCGTCCGGTGTTGCTGACCTGTGTATTTGGACTGGGGCTGAATTTTGTTTTACTGACTCAGGCAACATCCATTTACTGGCTGCTGTTTATCCGGGCTTTAGGCGGTGTGACTGCGGGTAATCTGTCTGTCGCAACGGCCTATATTGCGGATGTCAGCGCACCGGAAAATCGTAGCAAGGCGCTGGGAAAAATTGGTGCGATGTTTGGTCTTGGTTTTATCTGCGGACCTGTGATCGGCGGGCTGCTCGGTGAAGTCCACATTCATTATCCGTTTTATCTGGCGGCTCTTGTGTCGCTGGCAAACGTGGTCTACGGCTATTTCTCTTTGCCTGAATCCTTATCGCCGGAACACCGTAAAGCCTTTTCACTGTTATCGGCCAACCCATTTGCCGGACTGAACGGGCTTGCGCATTTACAGAGCGTCGGGCCGCTGGTATGGGTTTATGCGTTGTCGATGTTTGCCCAGTTTATTTTGCAAACGACCTGGGTTTTATCGACGGAATTACGTTTCGGCTGGACGCCGATGCAAAATGGTTTTTCCCTGTTTATGGTCGGTATTTCCAGTGTGCTGATGCAAGGTGTTTTTCTGACGCGTTATATACAGCGTGTCGGTGATGCGAATGCTGTTTTGTTTGGCCTCACGTCTTCGTGTATTGCGCTGAGTCTGTACGGCGTGGCCACGCAGGGCTGGATGATGTATGTCCTGATCCTGTGCAATATGCTGGCATTTGCTTCCGGGCCAGCTTTACAGGCCTTTTTCTCCCGTGCTGTGAATGCGCGTTCGCAAGGCTTAGCCATGGGTTCACTAAGTGCTCTGGCGAGTATTATGAGCGTTGCGGCGACACTCACTGGCACTGCTTTGCTGGCACAGGTGAGTCATTTTCCGCGCGGTAGTTGGATGCTTGGCGCGCCTTTTTTTATGGCGGCAACAGTACAATTATTTGCGCTCTTGCTGGCGATGCGTCACCTGAAAAAATAGCGCATTCTCATTTGCGTACGATAATTTGCGCTCATAAAAAAAGCGGACTAATGTCCGCTTTTTTTTGATCATCAACCGATCAGCGATGCCGTGGTACATCCATCATCGCTTCGTAATCATCACTGTCCACTGGATTGACTGAATTCAGACCGTTTTCCAGCTGCTGCATGTTGACGTCATTTCCCCACTTTGCCACGACGATAGTTGCAACGCCATTCCCGATCAGATTTGTCAAAGCGCGGGCTTCTGACATGAAGCGGTCAATACCGAGTATCAGAGCGAGACCCGCAACCGGCACGTGACCTACCGCAGATAAGGTGGCGGCCAGCACGATAAAGCCGCTGCCGGTAATACCCGCCGCGCCTTTGGATGTCAGTAACAGTACGGCCAGCAAAGTGATTTGCTGCATCAGGCTCATCGGCGTATCGGTTGCCTGTGCGATGAACACGGCTGCCATCGTCAGATAAATCGAGGTGCCATCGAGGTTGAATGAATAACCCGTCGGAACAACCAGACCAACGACGGATTTTTTCACGCCCAGTTTTTCCAGTTTCGCAATAATGCCTGGCAACGCGGATTCAGAAGAAGAGGTCCCGAGTACGATCAGTAATTCTTCCTTGATGTATTTGACGAATTTCCAGATGCTGAAACCGTGGAACTTAGCAATAGTACCGAGGACAACGAAAATGAAAATCAGGCAGGTGCCATAAAAAGTCGCCATCAGATAACCGAGTGACAGCAGTGAGGAAACACCGAATTTACCGATGGTAAATGCCATCGCGCCGAACGCACCAATTGGTGCCGCTTTCATGATGTAGCCAACGATGACGAATAAGACATGCGAAAATTTTTCGATAAAGTCAAAAACCAGCGTGCCGCGACCACCGAAACGATGCAGTGCAAAACCAAAAAATACCGAGATCAGCAAGACTTGCAGAATTTCACCTTTGGCAAATGCGTCGACGATGGTTGTCGGAATAATGGCCATCAGAAACTCGGTCGTTGTCTGCATTTTCCCCGGAGCAGTGTAGGCTGCGATTCCTTTGGTATCGAGCGCATTCACATCGATATGCATGCCAGCACCGGGTTGGACAAGATTGATCATGACCAGCCCGACAATCAGCGCCAGCGTACTGACAACTTCAAAGTACAGCAGCGCCATACCACCGGTTTTACCGACTTTTTTCATATCTTCCATACCGGCGATACCGATCACCACGGTACAGAAAATAATCGGTGCAATCATCATCTTGATCAGCTTGATGAAGCCGTCGCCCAGCGGTTTCATTGCCGCGCCGGAATCAGGGTAATAGTGACCTAATAAAACGCCGATGATAATGGCGCTGATCACCTGAAAATACAGGGATTTGTAGATTGGTGGCTTATTCATTTGCCGTCTCCGTTAATTTTGTGGAATTTGATGGCGGGAATGAATGCGCCATATCAATCACGATGATTTCTAACCGAGAGCATTATCAAAAAATAGGCAAGTCCGGGCAATTGTGGGTTTCCACACGATTGCCAATCTGCCAAGCGGGGTGCTGAGTGTAGAAAATCTAGCCTGAATATGTGTTTATTTTCAGGCCGGATCAGTTTTAAGCCGCGATGTGCCGTTCCTGATGTTGACGTTGTCGCGCCATGGCCGTGATGATGTGTCCCAACTGACGCAGGGCATTATCCAATTCCGGCGTGAAATGCTTGCCACAATTTAAACGCAGGAAATGATCGAACCGGTTCGAGTTTGAATACAGCAAACCTGGCGACACTAATATCCCCTGTTCTAACGCCGCCTCAAATACAGCTTGCGACGAAAGCTGATGCGGCATTTCTATCCAGAGTGAAACGCCACCATCTGGTATCGTCAGGCGCGTACCCTCAGGAAAATAGGCAGCAATCGCTTCGGCGGTGCGTTCGCGTTGCTGAGTCAGAACATGGCGCAGTCGCCGCAGGTGGCGGTCGTAGGCGCTGGAGTTAATAAATTCAGCCAGCACGATTTGGGACCATTCCTCGTTATACCGGGTCTGGGCATATTTCAACATGCTGATTCTGGCGTGCCAGCGTCCGGCGACCATCCAGCCTACGCGCAAGCCCGGTGCCAGAATTTTATGCAGGGACGCACAATAAATCACATTGCCGGTTTTATCCCAGTGTTTGGCGCTGACCGGTGTCGCGTCGGCATTCACTAAGGCGCTGTACGAATCATCTTCAATCAAGGGAATTTGCTGCGTTTCACACAGGGCAACCAGTCTTTGTTTATGGCTATCCGGCATGATGCTACCCAAAGGATTTTGCAAATGCGGCACGACAACGACGGCTTTGATATTGTCATAGGTGCGCATTGCCAACTCCAACGCCTCTATCGAGATGCCGGTTTGCGGGCTGGTCGGAATTTCCAGCGCCTTCATCCCCAGACTCTCGAGCACTTGCAGCAGACCATAAAACGTCGGCGACTCTACCGCGATGACGTCACCGGCTTGCGCCACTGCACGTAAAGCCAGATTCAAGGCTTCGATACAACCCATCGTAACAACGACATCATCGGGCTTGATGCTCATGCCTATGCCCAGCGCGCGCTTAGCCAATGCTGCTTTCAGTTCTTTATTGCCGCCCGGCGAGATCGCCTTGGTCAGCAATTGCGGCCGCTGTCGCAGCAAGCGTATGGCCAGATTTTTTAACTCTTCCTGTGGATACATATCCGGCTCACCGTTGGCTCTGGCGAAATTGATGTTCACCGGACGCTGGCCCTGCGCGATGATGGCCGACACTCGCTCGTGAATACCGACGAACTGCGCCGGGTCAATCGGCGCATTGATGGGTGGCTCTGTTGCCGGCACGAGATTAATGCGTCTTGGCTGACGCACAAAATAACCCGAGCGCGGGCGCGCTTCCAGCCATCCCTCAGTTTCCAGCTGGCGGCACATTTGCAAAGCGGTTGATAAGCTCACGGTATGCAATTGCATCAGCTTGCGCACAGACGGCATACGATCACCGACAACCAGCGTGCCTGCCTTCATCGCTGATAAATAATGATTGGCCAGCCGTCGGTATAAAGGCAGAGGTAAATCATTCTCGTGATTCGGGTTGTACAGTTGAAATGTGCTGTGTTTGGACATGCGACGATGATCCTCTCCGCCATACAGGATGAACAGATACAGTTAGCGTGAATAGACACAATAACAGATGCCGGAATTCTGGTTTGCACCGATGCAGTCTGTGCGTTTTTGTGTCTGTTATGGCTGTTTGCCCTGACCTATTCTGTGTGCATATCTTCAGATGAGAGCTCAGCATGCATATCACTACTTTGCAATCCACACAGTCGCTTCAGGTGTATGTTACCGCCGGGACTTTATTACATTTAAGTGTCGGCCAGGTCGTTATTTGGATTCCCTCGTTGGAGGTTGACGCTTACGCTTACACAACGCAAATTTACATGCCGGAAGGTGCTGTCTATGCTGTTGAGCACAGCGGTTGGATACAGATATCGGCCCGGCGTCGTAGTGAGATTTTGACCCAACTGCCAGAACCCACTATGGCTGTCCGATTCTGGTGTGCCTTAAAAAATCTCGCTCTTCGCTGGTGGCGTCGCAGTTGGCGCAGGCGTGTACCCGGTTGATCGCGCAACTGTGTCTGAAGGGCTAACGGCCGCTGCCAAAAAACTCTTTCATCATGAAATTTTCCAGCTCTGCGGTGTCTTGCGGTCTGGCTGATAAGGTAACAACCCGGCCAAGGCGGTGTGATTCCCAACTGAAGTCACCCTGATATTCTTCACGGATTAACACGATCATACGGCGGATGATGGCGATCTCAATATCGCCACCAAGACCCGCATCCACTTCTATCGTCTTTTTGTAGCTGTTTTGTCTGCCCGGTTTCCAGCCACGGAAGGTGAAGGTCGCCGTGCGTAAGTTTTTGTCTTTGATCTCGAATACCCCGCCCGTACCTTCACGGCCATTCGCTTGCTGCATACTGCGACGCACGTTGGCTTCTGCGACTTCTTGCGGACTCATGCCGCGTCCAGGCTGATTTGCCGCATTTTCCTGATTCGACGGATCCTGCGCACGGCGTCGTTCACGTGCAGCATTCAACATGCTCATCATATCTTGCTCAGGTGGTGCCTGAACGATGGGCGTGGGCGGTGTGACGGTTGTTTGCGCCATCTGAACCGGTGCTACCGGCGGCGTTACCGGTGAGACGATGGATTTTTTCGGACGTGGAATGACTACGGGCTTGGAAACCGGCTTTTTGGGTTCAGGTGCAGCCATTTTTGCGACGGTTGCCTTATCCAGCATCAGAACGATGGCATTTTGTGAGGCGGCGTCATCGCCCTGCTTTTTTTTCTTGACCGGATGCATATTCAGTAAGAAGTACAGCAGCAAGGCATGAATGATCAAAACAATCACGATACCTACGAAATTGGCGGGTCGAAACCGGATATGCAGATGAATTTCGCCAGACTTGGCAAGATCATTTTCTGGTGCTTCGATACTCAACTTCATGGATGGCGGTCAAGAATTTCTGGATGGCAGGTTGGCAAGGATACCTTAATCTGTGGCACGGACTGTAACAAAGATTGATGATTTGGTAGCAGGCATCCTCTACATGAAGTTGTTTTCGGAAACGAATATGTAACAAGAATTAATGTCGTGGTTTTCAGCGACTGCGCTATTCTCCTATGAAATCGCTGATTTTGTAGCGGTTTTATGCGTTCATTTTGTGAAGAGCGCATACAAATTCAGTGTGCGAATCCAGCGGCTGTCTTCTATGCTGTTCCGGATTCGCCAACGGTGTCTGGCATTGCATGCATACAGAGGGAGAAATACATGCTGGTTCAAACTGAAGATGAGAACGTTCTCGAGGGGGATCTGTCCCGCCTGCATGAAAATTCCAGCGTGGGTTTGCCTGCTGCGGCGCTGGCATCAGCCACCCTGTTGAGTGCCTGCGGCGGCGGTGGCGGAACCACTGGCACTACGGACAGCACTCCTCCCGTTATCAGTGCCCCGCCGGTTACCGATATTCAGGCATCCCGGTTTCTGGCACAGGCCTCAACCGGTGCGACCCGCGAACAGATTGCCCGCGTCGGCGCGATTGGCTATGCGGCATGGATAGACGAGCAGATGGCGATGCCGCCTTCCCAGACCCGTTGGGACTGGCTGGTAGCCAAAGGCTTTAACGCTGCGGCGAATATTTTTACCCAGAACGGTTTTGATTCTGTGGTCTGGTACAAGTTGATTAACGCGCCAGATACCTTACGTCAGCGCGTCACGTTTGCCTTGTCAGAAATTATCGTGGTCGGGATTGATGGTCTGGTTGGCGCTGGCTGGCAGGCATTTTCTGCGGCTCAGTTTCTGGATTTGCTGGAAGCGCAATGTTTTGGCAATTTCCGCACTTTGCTGGAAAACGTGTCCACCAGTGCCGCAATGGGGCAATACCTGACGTATCGCGGCAACACCAAATACAACGCTAAAACCGGTGCGCTGCCTGACGAGAATTACGCCCGCGAACTGATGCAATTGTTTTCTATCGGGCTGCTCAAGCTCAATCCCGACGGCACACCACTGACCGTGAACGGCGTGCAGCAGGAAACCTATACCCTTGACGACATCACCGGTCTGGCCAGAGTTTTTACCGGTTGGGATTTTGATTTATCCACCAGCAAAACTGACACGCCGGATTTTTTAAGGCGTCCGATGACGCAGGTCGATAGTCGCCATGAAACAGGCGCATCGACATTTCTGGGTGCGACGGTGCCTGCCGGCTTAAACGGGGCGCAAAGTTTAAAAGCGGCTTTGGATATTATTTTTGCGCATCCGAATGTTGCCCCATTTATCTGCCGTCAGCTGATACAACGACTGGTGACCAGCAACCCGACGCCAGCTTATGTGCAGCGTGTCGCGAGTGTATTTCTGAACGATGGAAAAGGAGTGAAAGGCAATCTGGGCGCGGTGGTCAAAGCGCTACTGCTGGACGATGAAGCGCGCAACGCAGCCAATCTCAGTAATCCGCAATCCGGCAAATTGCGCGAACCGGTGTTGCGTTTGCTGGCATGGGCGCGTGCGTATAAGTTATCGTCCGTCAGTGGTAACTGGAGTATCGGTAATACCAGCGATCCGGCGACCCGTCTCGGGCAAAGTCCTTCGCGCTCTTCATCGGTCTTTAATTTTTTCCGTCCCGGTTATTTGCCGCCGAATAGCGCGATCGGTGCTGCATCTCTGGTCGCACCGGAATTTCAGATCACCAATGAATCAACCGTGGTCGGTTATGTGAATTTTATGCAGCGCCTGGTCAGTCTTGGGAATACGGATTTAATCCCCGATTACAGCAGCTTGTTGCCCTTAGCTGAAAATGCACCGGCGCTGCTGAAAGAAATCAATATCGTGCTGGCAGCGGGGCAAATCAGCGATGAAACGCTGAACAATATTGCCACGGCAGTCAACACCATGCCAACCGGTACGGATGCGCGCAAAAATAATCGCATTTATGCCGCACTGACCCTGGTTCTGGCTGCGCCAGAATTTCTCGTCATCAAATAAGGAATTCATCATGACCGATCAAACCGGGATGAATGCATCCCGCCGTGCTTTTTTGCAGCGCGCTTCAGCTTTATCAGTGGCCGGTATTGCGACGCCATGGGCCTTAAATCTGGCGGCGATGTCCGAGGCTGCAGCGGCCACCGCAACGGATTACAAAGCCATCGTCTGTGTTTTTTTATATGGCGGCAATGATTACGGGAATACCCTGGTGCCTTACGATACCAGCTCCTACAATGCGTATTCAAGCTTGCGCCCGACTCTGGCGTATGCGCGGGATACGCTGACGGCGACGGCACTGACCTCGCTCAACGATCCGAAAGACAGCGCCGGGGTCAGCCATCAATATGCGCTGGCACCGAATCTTGCACCGCTGATGCCGATCTTCAATGCCGGTAAATTGGGCGTGATCCTGAATACGGGCACGCTGGTACAACCGACCACTAAATTACAGTACACAAACAAGAGCGCGCCTTTGCCGCCGAAACTGTTTTCGCATAACGATCAGCAATCGGTATGGCAGTCGAGCTCTGCCGAAGGCGCGCGTACGGGCTGGGGCGGCCGTATGGGCGATCTGTTTCAGGCTGCGAATACAAATTCGACGTTTACCTGTATCAACGTTTCCGGAAACGCCGTGTATTTATCCGGAAATACAGCGGTGCAGTATCAGGTATCGACCAGCGGATCAGTGCCGCTATCGGCCTTGCAGACATCCATGTTTGGCTCGAAAGAATGCTCTGCTGCCTTACAAAATTTAATCACCCAAAGCCGCACGCATTTATTTGAAAATGAATATAACCGCGTGACGAAACGGGCAATTGATGCGAATGTCATTTTGTCTTCGGCGTTGGCCGGCGCACCTGTACTGAACACGCCATTCCCGACGAAAAACAGTCTGGGTGATCAACTGAAATTAGTCGCCCGTATGATTTCCAGCGCGACGACACTCGGTGCAAAGCGTCAGGTGTTTTTTGTTTCTATGGGTGGTTTTGATACGCATGACGGTCTGGTTGCGAATCATCCCGGTCTGATGAAAACGCTGGCAGATGGCATGGCGGCGTTTTATAACGCAACGGTAGAGTTAGGTGTCGCGGACAGGGTGACCACGTTTACCGCGTCCGATTTTGGCCGTACGCTGAGTGGTAATAATGATGGCTCGGATCATGGCTGGGGCAGTATGCATTTTGTGATGGGGGGGGCGGTGAATGGTCAGCGTTATTTCGGCACACCGCCTGTCGTTGCGTCGAATGGGCCGGATGATGTTGGTCAGGGACGTTTGCTGCCGACGACTTCAGTTGATCAGTACGCCGCAACATTGGGTAAATGGCTGGGTGTATCCGACAGTAATTTACTGATGTTGTTGCCCAATCTGGTGAATTACAACGCCAGCAACCGTACTCTGGGTTTTGTTTAAACCAGCCCGAACCAACCCAAAAGCGCACCCACCGCCAGCAGCCACAACAAATGCAGGCTGGTGCGCCAGACCACGAAGGCACATGCTGCCGAGAGCAGCCATAATGGCCAGTCGCGCGCCACAACATTGTGTGAACTCGCCATGATCCAGCCTGTTGCAAGCAGCAGACCGATGACGATAGGCGTCATTGCGAGTTTAAAACTGCGCACACCGAGCAGATCGCGGTTTTCATGGCCCCAGCGGGCAGCCATGTAAGTGAGCGTGGTACTTGGCAGCAGAATGCCTGACATCGTGATCAGCACACCGAGTAAGCCCGCCCACATGCTGCCGCTGTTGATACCGACATTCCAACCCATCAGGGCGATAAACAAGACATTCGGCCCTGGTGCGGCTTGTGCAATCGCGATCGAGGCATTGAATTGCGCATCCGTCAGCCAGTGTTGCTGATCGACCAGATAACGGTGCATGTCCGGCAGTGTTGATACCGCGCCGCCGATCGACAACAAGGACAGCATCAGATAATGCAGCCACAGATGAAACCAGTCGCCCCAATTCATGCTGATGTGTAAAACCGGATGGATTGCTTCGCTCATTATTTCAGCTTCCTGAACACCAGCGCCCAGCTGATCGCACCCAGCCCCAGCAATACATAAACCAGTGGGAGTTTAAGAAGGGCAACGCAAACAAAACACAGCGCACTGAACAGCAAGGCCAGACGCCGGGTCAGCGGGTGATTGCGAAGTGCAGGAACGAGTTTCAGACCGGTCGCAAAAATCAGCCCGGAGGTTACGGCACTCATGCCGCGCAAGGCGCCAGCGACGCCGGGATGTTGCGCAAACTGAACGTATACCGCTGCCATCAGCAACACGATGATCAAGGGAATCATCAATAAACCGGCCAGCGCCATCAATGCACCCGGCAGGCCAAAGTAGCGGTTGCCTATCATCAGACAAAGATTGATGACGTTCGGGCCGGGCATGATTTGCGCAACCGCCCAATCCTCCACAAATTCTTCGTTGGTCAGCCAGCGTTTGCGTTCCACCATTTCTCTTTGCACGATCGCGACGACGCCGCCAAAGCCCTGCAATGCCAGCACGGTGAATGAAAAGAAAATGTCTGCTAAAGATGTTGGACGTGCACGTGCAGGTTGAGACTCGGTAGACATGGTATTGGAAATGTCAGCAGGAGCACTATTGTAAAACAGAGCTGCGGGTAGCGCAGAGACTCACTCCTGAGACTTGCGATGGGCGCGGATGCGGGCGCGCCATTCGCCGAGCGCGGTTAAGGCGCCCTGAAATTCACGCTCTATCAGATCAGCTTCGGCATCGGTGATGACGCCATCAAGCAGCGCCGTGGAGACTGCTTCCGCCACATCGCCAACCTGACTCATGACGCGGCATACCGTTTGTGACAGATCATCTTTCAACACTTCATCCGGTTCCGGTACGACAAATGCAGCCATGCCGTGGCGTCCGAGCAAGGCGTGCAATGGCAGATGCGCTTCTTTCACTCCCGCGTTATGACAGTGTTCGATGATGATCGACAGTTCTTCAAACGAAGGATAGTGCGAGTCAATTCCGGGTGCCAGTTTGTTTCTGAGGACGTTGACGGAAATATCCATGCGCAGCGCCAGCGCTTCCAGCCCACCCGGATATGCACGCGCGACTTTGTACAGTGCATCGTGCTGGTTCATATCTGAATATTTACGTGTCATCGTGCGTCCTTGATTGCCGGGAGATTGATCATGACCAGGCCGCATGGTGCA
The DNA here is from genome assembly GCF_014284215.1 of Undibacterium sp. FT79W. Lineage (NCBI taxonomy): Bacteria > Pseudomonadati > Pseudomonadota > Betaproteobacteria > Burkholderiales > Oxalobacteraceae > Undibacterium > Undibacterium sp. FT79W. Next base: position 465,744 of record NZ_JACOGB010000003.1, read on the forward strand.
GCATAGTGGTACGCGATTGTACTGATTCAATATCTGCTTATCAATCAGTTGTAATCAAGGCACTGTCCACCGCAGAAAATATCAGTGGCAGCCTCTTTCTTTGCTCACGCGGCGGATCGCTCACTGAGGAAGGTCAGCCAGCGATCTGCACCTTCCACTTCGCTGAAGACCTGCGCGAAATCGGTCACAGTGCGGGCGGCACGTTCGAGTAACTGGATATCTGCTTCATGCTGACGAGCGACATGAGGGTCTTCCAGAAACAGGATGCGCCGTATTTTTCTGTCGAGCACCAGTTCCGCTAATTGGGCGTCGCCGCCGAGCGGGCCGGAAAGAAAGGGCTGAACCCAGTCACGTCCTGCTTCGCCTTTGATTTTTTTTGCTAACTGATTCAGCAGACCACCAGTGGTGCCGGTCGCATACCGATACGCAAATTTATCCAGCACATTGAAATGCTTTTCTGCCAGCGCCAGCATTTTTTCTTTCATGGCATCGTGTGCAATCAGCGCAATACCTTCATTGTTCAATGCGAAGCTGGCGTTGAGTGCGGGATCGGTGGGAGCGCCATTGACTGTCGCTTCCAGTTCCAGCCATTCGCGGGCGCCGGCCAGCGTAGCCAGAAATGGCTTCCTGTGAATCACACATTGCCGTTTTAATGCGACTGCCTCTGGAAAAACAGACGATGGATCGACCGGATCAATCAAATAAATCACCGCATCCACCGCTTTGGCCGGATCACTGTCAACAACGCGTGAGACCAGCTTCATCAGGCCGCCGTCACGACCATAAGGAAAACGTTCAACATGCTGGCAAATATCCAGCAGACCATGCATAACCATCGCATCCAGCGTTCTGCCGACGACGACAAACTCCGGTTGCAGGAATGTGATAGCCTGACGTGAACCGCGCAGTAGTTGAACTAAGGCGGAATCCTGTGCATCCTGATGAGAGCGGTTTGCAATCAGGCCAATACGCAATTTTTTAGCGACGGTAAAGCTCACGGTTCATCCTTTTCTTAAGGGCAGACCGCCAGTGTAACCCCGGCACAGGAACACGTCATCAAGGATGACTACATTTTGTTACCTTAATCGACAGAAGCGAAATATGTTTCCGTCAGGTCAAGACGTAACATCACGACTACCGACAATAGTGGAAGAAAATCATGAAAAAGTGGCGACATTTGTTTTGCGCGCTCGCGATCATGTCTTCGTGTGCGACGGCATCAGGCGATGATGATTTTGACGACGATGAACTGCAGGTTCAGCGTTGGGCTGTACTCGGCGATATGCAGGCACAAAATACTCTGGCGTTGTCGTATCTGAATGGCGACTTTGGCTATCAGAATGTGGACGAGGCCCGCTTCTGGCTGAAGCGCGCAGCCGAACAGGGGCATCCTGGTGCGCAGACCAATCTCGGTCTGCTGTACTTATCCAGTCATACTAATGCAGAAGAAATGCAGCAGGCGGTGGATCTTTTGTATCAGGCCGCCGAGCAGGATTTCGCTGCAGCTCAGTTAGTATTGGGCTCATTACATGAATCAGGAACGCTGCTACCGCATAGTTACATTGAAGCGGCTGCCTGGTATCAGGATGCGGCCGAGCAGGGCAATGCGAGCGCACAGTATCATCTGGCGATGTTGTATCTCAATGGATCAGGTGTACCGAAAGACGAAAAGCAGGCCGCCTACTGGCTCAATCTTGCCGCTGTTCAGGAACTATCGTCTGCTGAATTTGAGCTTGGTCGTCAATATTTGTATGGCGCTGGTGTGCCCAAAGATATCTTGCTGGCATATCAGTATTTACTCAAGGCCAGCATCAATGTCGGTAGTAAAGCGATTGATAGCCGGGATCTGGTCAATACCGGGCTGACAGCCGAACAACTTGCCGCCATTCAGGAAGATAGCCGTCACTGGCAATTCAAATCCTGAAGTACCAAATTCAGTCTCACTTACAGAAATTTTTCTTCAAATTCGCTGGCAGATATGGCTGGTGAAAACAGATAACCCTGAAATTCATCGCAGTGCAGATTGAGCAGGAAATTTTTCTGTTCCTCGGTTTCTACGCCTTCGGCAATGACTTGCAGCTTCATCGCATGCGCCAGATGAATGATCGCCGTCACAATCGCGACATCACTTTCGTCCGTTGGTAATTCATCGATGAAAGAACGGTCAATTTTCAACTTATGAATCGGAAAACGCTTCAGATAACTAAGGCTGGAGTAGCCGGTTCCGAAATCATCGATCGATAATTTCACGCCTAGTTTTGCCAGCGATTCCAGTTTCTTTAAATTCTCTTCGACGTCGCGGATCAGCACCGATTCTGTCAGTTCCAATTCAATTTTATCCGGACTGAGCTGATGTTCTTCCAGCGTCGCTGCTATCGATTCAACAAAATTCGCTTGTTGGAATTGCAGCGCGGAGACATTGAAACCCATCCGCAGCGAATAGCCAGCGCGATTCCATTGTGCGGCCTGGCTGATCGCCGTTTGCATGACCCAGTTACCGATAGGAACAATGACGCCGGTTTCTTCGGCAATCGGAATAAACTGCGCCGGGCCGATTTCGCCGAGATCTTTGTCATTCCAGCGCAATAAGGCTTCAACACCGAAGATCTCACCGGTACTCAGATTGATCTGAGGCTGGTAATGCAAACGGAAGCGATGATGTTCCAGTGCCTGACGCATGGCGTGATCGAGCTTCATCCGCGACAACAAACCGATGTTCATCTGGCGCTGATAGAAGCGGAAATCCGAGCGTCCGCGCTCCTTGACGTGATACATCGCACTGTCGGCGTTTTTGATCAGGTCATCCATGTTTGTGCCGTCATCGGGGAACAGCGCAATACCGATACTGGAGGTCACGGTAAAGCTCATTCCCTCCAGATTGATTGGCACGGATAATTCCTCCAGCACGCGCTGCGCACAGACTTCAGCGCCGGCAGCATCGGCTTCATGAAGCAGCAAGACAAATTCATCACCACCCAGACGTGCTGCGGTATCGACCTGACGGATACATTTTTTTAGACGTTCAGTCACTTCCAGCAACACCCGGTCACCGAATTGATGTCCGAGTGAGTCATTGATTTGTTTGAAGTGATCCAGATCCAGAAACAGCACGGCAAAACTGCTGTTGTCCCGCCCTGAAATCATAATCGATTGTTTAATCCGTTCTGATAACAGCAGACGATTCGGCAAGCCTGTCAGCGCATCGGAAAAAGCGAGTTCCTCGATTTTTTGTTTGGCGACGTGCGTTTCTGTTCTGTCTTTAAAAAAGCCGATGTAGTGCAAAGTTTTATTGTGATCATCTTGCACTTTGACCAGCGTGATCATGCACAGGTAGGCATGGCCGTTTTTGCGGCGATTCCAGAGTTCGCCTTCCCAGCAGCCGTCTTTTTCCAGCTTTGCCAGCAATTGATCAATCAGATCAACGTTACTTTCAGCGGCAAAAAAATCGCGCGGCGTCTTCCTCTGCATTTCGCTTTCGGTGTAGCCACTCAGACGTTCAAAACTGGGGTTGGTGGTGATGATGCGTTGATCTCTGTCGGTGATGAAAATTGCATCCGTGCTGGATTCAAACACTTTTGCTGCCAGTTGCAAGCGCGCTTCATCGGCGAGTTTTTGCGTAATGTCCCGATACGAATATACTCTGCCGATAGGACGTCCGCGCGCATATTGCGGTAAGGTCACGCGCTCCAGAATTTTCCCGGAGCGCAGTACCAGCACATCACTGGCTTCCATCAAAGGTGAACGGCTGATCGTGCCGAGGCGCTCGGTATAACGATCTGCGTCTATCATGCATTTATCCATCCATGCATAGATGGCCGCATCGTCTCTCTGCGTCATCAGTTCATCAGGCAAGCCCCAGAGATCGGCGAACAAATGGTTATAACTGCGAATAGCGCCGTCGAGATCGGTGACAAGTATGCCGTCAGCGGTGGATTCCAGCGTCGCCCGCAATTCTGCGATCAGTTTTTCCAGTTCATTTTCGGTTTGTTTCTGACTGGTACGGTCACGTACTGCAACCACAAAAATCGAGTTGTCCATACCAACTCTGACCAGACTGACCCGGCGTTCGACCTGCACCACCGTTTTATCGGAGCATTCGAGCAGGGTTTCAGAGTAAATATTTTCTGACAAACCCGCCGCAACATCTTCCCAGAAAAATACATCTTCAGGCGCCGCCGCCAATTCCACAATACCTTTACCACGCAGGCTTTCTTCCGGCACTTTTAACAAGCCATGTACGGCGCGATTGGCTGCCAGTATGCGTAAGGTAATCGGATCGACCAGAATGACGGCTTCCAGCATGCCCTCAATCAGCGCCTGTAGCTGGTGCGCTTTCATACCAGACCTTCGTTTGACTTGCCTGTCCGGGCTTCCATTCCGCGTTCGAAGAAATAACATAAACGCTTGCGTGGCGACAGATAGTCGTATGCGGCCTTAGGCAATTGCAATGGCTTCAGGCTGCGATGTATGCAAAGTTGCTGTTCGTGTTCGAGATTGATCACCAGCGCTTCATCGCGGTCTATCGTGGGATCATGAATAATGACTTTTGGTTTGATCGGCCGGGCAGAATTCACCGATACCACCAGCGCATATCGGTCATCGCTCAACTGCACCACTGAGCCTGGCGGATATATTCCCATCATGCGGATGAAAGTCGTCAGCGTCAGTTCGTGGAAGCGGGTTTTGTACTTGGTAAATATCTGCGACAAGGCTTCATGTGGCGTCAATGCCAGCGCCGGATTCGCCGGATTGCACAGATTGTCGTACTGATTCACCAGCGCTACGATGCGGCTCAACGGCGACATTTTTTCACCCGGAATACGACTCGGGTAGCCGCTGCTGTCGTGGTGCTCGTGATGCTGTGCCATCAACAGCATGGCGTTGGGTGCCAGATCCATTTTGCGTGCCAGATTCACACTGTGCATCACATGTTCCTGATACGCCAGTTTCTCGGACGCACTGAAATGCTCATCGATCCAGCGCACCCGATCCGGCAATTCGATTTTACCGATGTCGTGCATAAGTGCACCGACACCCAGATTGAGCATCTCGGTCTTATTCAGATCCAGGGCTTTACCCAGCAACAGCGAAATGACGGTCACATTAATCGAATGTAGCGAAGTCTTTTCCCCTGCTTTTTCTGACAACAGGCGGATGGCAGCCTCATCTTCGCTGAGTATCTGCCCGAGGAAGCCCTGAATCAGTTGTTCGACCAGTTGTTTTGCCAGCCCCGGTTGTGCATGAACATGCTCGGAAACTTGTTTAAAAGTTTGTGCGGCGTGATTGAATTGCCGCTCACAGACCTGCAGACTGGCGGCCTGACTGGCAAGCAAGGCCCGGCGTCGCCGTAAAGCGTGTTCGGTCGGCGTTTCTGTCACGGCGGAGACGATGGCATCGGCAGGCGGTGCGTTATCAGCGGCCGCATCGGCGGCAGAGCTTTTATCGGGGGCATAACGGATGCGCTCTATTCCCAGCGAGCGTATGGTGTCGATCTGTTCCTGCGTACTGATTTTGAAGTTGCTGATCGGAAACGGATGATCCATCCAGCCCACGTCCAGATAGACGTACATTCCTATCCGCAGTTCGGATAGTTCGATAAATTGGGTATGAATGTCAGTCATCGCGTTTGCTGACAAAAGACCGGCAAGATGGAAGGGGATAGCCCCGTGGTATTTTCAATTTTAATCATTTAAAAAGCGAAATTTTTAACGGAAAACAGCTTTTTGTAAAAAATACCACGTTATTTTTTTCCAATACTAACTGAAATCTTCCCGAAAAATGACATGTGCGGGTTTAATTCTTTGTCGATGTTGTTATCGAATACACGACTCAACTGTTGCGTGTTCTATGGTAGCAGAAGAGCGTTGTTTTTTTAATCGCCGTCCCGTTTTCGGAACGCCAGCCAGCCGGCAATGACCGTAAATGTCAGCACGATCGCCACCACGATCCAGAAGCCGTATTCGTGTTGTGCGAGTGGAATACCGCCGACATTCATGCCCAGCAAACCGGCGATCATATTGATAGGCAAGGCCAGCACCGTGACGACAGTCAGCACAAACAGCGAACGGTTATTTTGTTCATTCTCGCTGGCGGCGATTTCTTCCTGCAGCAGCTTGATGCGTTCCTGCAACGACGCCATGTCGCTCAGCACGACCGCGAATTCTTCAGTGGATTGGCGTAGTTCCTGCACATCACTTTCTGCCAGCCATACCGGCGGCTTTTGCAGTAAGCGGAACAAGGCCGCAGGCTCGGGTGCCAGTAAGCGTTGCAGGCGCACCAGCACACGCCGGATTTCGCCCAGATTGGCGCGTTTTTTATTGAGGCGATCTGCCAGCAAATGATCTTCGATGTCGTCAATTTTTTTGATCACATTGCGCACGATGCCGATCAGCACGTCGGCCTGATCGCGTAACAGGTGCGTCAGCAATTCGCTGGGAGAATGGAAAATTTCACCGTGATTGACGGCATTACGCAAGCGGTCAACCGATTGCAAAGGCTTGCGGCGCGCGCTGATCATGATGTTATTGGTCACACTCAGCCACAAGGTTGCAATATCAGATGCTTCAAATGCAAAGTCATGCAGCACATCGTTAATGACGGCAATCAGATTATGATCCGCATGTTCAATCCGGGTTGAACGCGAACCTTCGTGCAGGGTTTCGTAAAATTCTTCCGGCAGCGAAACATGTTCATGCAGCCATTTTTCGGCCGCGACATTGGTCAGATTGAAATGCAGCCAGATAAAGCTGTTGTCATTCGCGGCACGCGTCGTTTGCAGCCACGCCAGCGCTTCGTTGGTGTGCAGCGCTTTTCCTGCCTGACCATGGGCAAACAGGTAGCCGCAGATTAAACCAGACTGATCTGAGCCATACGATAAGTTATCCAGCACCATCTGATTTCCTGCACAACGATAGAGCCGCTATTGTAAGACAGCGCCTGTACCGATACCGACATTTTTACTTCGCAGCCGATCAGATTTCATGCAGGGGTCACAATCCTCAACGCCTCGCACTTATGTCGGTGAAACTGGAACAAGGCGCATGCAAAGGCCTCAGAGCGCTTCCCAGTGGCTAAATATACTGGGGGGGAGTATGTTTACAAGGCCAGAAAATACGCTGAGAATTGATGCAAAACGCCATATACTCCCCCATTTTTATGCTGCGGATTACAGATTCGGTGCCAGCCAGCGTTCGATGTCTTCTTTTGCCACGCCGCGTCGTGCCGCCATATCCGTCACCTGATCGTCGCCGATTTTACCGACGCTGAAGTATTTGGATTCTGGATGCGCAAAATAGAAACCGGAGACCGCGGCACCCGGAATCATCGCCCATGATTCGGTGATGTGCATGTCGATTTCTTCGCATTGCATCTGCTTGAACATCACGGTTTTGACCGTGTGTTCCGGGCAGGCCGGATAGCCGGGTGCCGGGCGTATGCCTTGGTAGGATTCTTTGATCAGCTCTTGATTACTGAGTTTTTCATCGGCGGCATACCCCCACAGATCGGTGCGGATGCGTTCATGCAGATATTCGGCAAAGGCTTCGGCCAGACGGTCTGCCAGCGATTTCAGCATGATGCTGCTGTAATCGTCATGTGCGTCTTCAAACCGTTTTTCGTATTTTTCTATGCCCAGACCGGCAGTGACGGCAAACATGCCGATGTAGTCAGCGACACCACTGTCTTTCGGCGCGATGAAATCGGCGAGGCATTGATTCGGACGTTGTATGCCATCAACCAGCGGTTTTTCGGTTTGCTGGCGCGTGCCGTAATAAGTGAACGCGACCTGGCTGCGGCTGTCGTCGGTATAAATTTCGATGTCGTCGTCATGCACGCTATTCGCGGGCAGCAAAGAGACGACGCCGTTCGCTGTCAGCCAGCGGCCATCGATGATTTTTTTCAGCATCGCCTGGCCTTCGGCAAAGACTTTGCTCGCCGCTTCACCGACCACGCTATCCGTCAGAATCGCAGGATAAGGGCCCGCCAGATCCCAGGTCTGAAAGAACGGACCCCAATCGATGTACTGCGCAATCGTTGCCAGATCGACGTTTTTGAACACGCGGCGACCGATGAATTTTGGCTTCACAGGTGCGTTCGCACCGTCAAAGCTGAGCTTCATTTTATTCGCACGCGCTTGCGCCAGCATCAGCAATGGCGTGGTTTTTTTGTTCGCATGCTGCACGCGGATACGTTCGTAATCCGTCGCCAGCTCACCAATGTACTGATCGCGGCTTTCCGGCGTCAGCAGCGATTGCGCAACCGATACCGAACGCGACGCATCCGGCACATACACCACCGGTCCTTCGTAATTCGGCGCAATTTTGACGGCGGTATGGGCGCGGCTGGTGGTGGCACCACCGATCAGCAGCGGAATCTTCATCATGCGGAAATGCGGATCGCGCTGCATCTCTTTAGCGACATAGGCCATTTCTTCGAGTGACGGCGTGATTAGACCGGAGAGGCCAATGATGTCGGCGTTTTCGGCTTTGGCTTTGGCCAGAATTTCCGAGCACGGCACCATTACGCCCATGTTGACGACTTCGAAGTTATTACACTGCAACACCACGGTGACGATGTTTTTACCGATGTCATGCACGTCACCTTTGACGGTGGCAATCACGATTTTGCCTTTCGGTTTATTGTCGCCGCTGCGCTTTTTTTCTTCTTCAATGTAGGGCACCAGATGGGCGACGGCCTGCTTCATCACACGTGCGGATTTCACCACCTGCGGCAAAAACATTTTGCCCTGACCGAATAAATCACCGACGATATTCATGCCGTCCATCAGCGGGCCTTCGATCACCTGAATTGGGCGACCGCCGTTGTCCATAATGGCGGCGCGCGCTTCTTCGGTATCTTCGACAATCCATTGTGTGATGCCATGCACCATCGCATGTGCGAGTCGCTTGGCGACCGGCTCACTGCGCCATTCCAGCGTGGCTTCTTCTTTTTTGCCGCCGGCTTTCAAGGTCGCCGCAAATTCGATCATGCGTTCGGTGGCGTCTTCCCTGCGGTTCAGCACCACGTCTTCCACGCGTTCACGCAATTCGGGATCAAGCTCGCTGTACACACCGACCATGCCTGCATTCACGATACCCATCGTCATACCGGCCTGAATCGCGTGATACAGGAAAACGGTGTGGATAGCCTCGCGTGCCGGGTCATTGCCACGGAAAGAGAAACTCACATTCGAGACGCCGCCGCTGATTTTTGCACCGGGTAAGTTTTGATGTATCCAGCGCGTGGCTTCGATGAAATCGACAGCGTAATTATTGTGTTCTTCGATACCGGTAGCGACCGCGAAAATATTCGGATCGAAAATAATATCTTGCGGATCAAAATCGAGTTGATCGACCAGCAGGCGATAAGCGCGTTCGCAGATTTCTATCTTGCGTTGATACGTGTCCGCCTGGCCTTTTTCATCGAACGCCATGACGATGACCGCCGCGCCGTAACGCTTGCACAAGTTGGCCTGGCGCAGAAATTCTGCCTCGCCCTCTTTCATCGAAATCGAATTGACGATGGCTTTGCCTTGCACGCATTTCAGACCGGCTTCGATCACACTCCATTTGGAAGAATCGATCATCAGCGGCACGCGGGCGATGTCTGGTTCCGATGCGATCAGATTCAGGAAGCGCGTCATGGCTGCCTGCGAATCGAGCATCGCTTCATCCATATTGATGTCGATGACTTGCGCGCCGTTTTCCACTTGCTGGCGGGCGACGGCTAAAGCGTCGTCGTATTGCTCATTCAGAATTAAGCGTGCGAAGGCTTTGGAGCCCGTAACGTTGGTGCGTTCACCGACATTCACAAACAGGGATTGTTCATCGATGGTGAAAGGCTCTAAGCCCGACAAACGACACGCCGGAGCAATGGCAGGAACAGCGCGTGGTGTCTGGGTTTGCAGGATGTCGGCAATCGCCTTGATGTGCGGTGGCGTAGTGCCGCAGCAGCCACCGGCGATATTGATGAAGCCAGCTTCGGCAAATTCTTTCAGCAAGGCCGAGGTATCGGCTGGCAGCTCATCAAAACCGGTATCGCTCATAGGATTTGGCAAACCGGCGTTTGGATAAATACAGACGAAGGTATCGGCAATTTTAGACAGTTCTTCTGCATACGGCCGCATCAGCGCCGCACCGAGCGCGCAGTTCAGGCCGATGGTCAGCGGTTTAGCGTGACGCACGGAATTCCAGAATGCCGGCACGGTCTGACCAGACAGAATGCGGCCAGAGGCATCGGTGACGGTGCCGGAAATCATGATCGGCAAGGTCTTGCCGGTTTCTTCAAAATACTGATCAATCGCGAACAGGGCTGCTTTGCAGTTCAGCGTATCGAAAATGGTTTCGACCAGCAGCACATCAGCACCGCCTTCGACCAGACCACGGGTTTGCTCATGGTAGGCAGCAACCAGCTGATCGAACGTGACATTCCTCGCTGCCGGGTCATTCACATCCGGTGAAATCGAGGCGGTTTTGGGCGTTGGCCCTAAAGCTCCAGCGACGAAGCGCGGTTTGTCGGCGCTGCTGTATTTATCACAGGCAGCGCGGGCGATTTTCGCGGCCTGCACGTTCATCTCATAGGCCAGATGCGCCATGTGGTAATCGTCCTGCGCGACGGTGGTGGCACCGAAGGTATTGGTTTCGATCAGATCGGCACCGGCGGCCAGATATTGTTCGTGAATTTCCTGAATGATGTGAGGCTGCGTCAGTGTCAGTAATTCATTATTGCCTTTGACGAATAATTCTTTGCCGGGCACTGCAAAATCTTTGAAACGTTCGCCGCGATAATCTTCTTCCGTCAGCTTGTAACGCTGGATCATGGTACCCATCGCGCCATCCAGGATCAGGATGCGTTGTTGCAGTAATTCGCGCAAACGGGTTTCGGTGGCGGAGACAGGCAGGGTTCTGGTCATGATCTTTACTCGTATCATCGTATCAATAGGGCTTATGCAAAATTGTTCCGGCAAGGCATGGCGACGAAGGCAGTACATTGGTACGACCAGGAGCCATAACGCCGCTGGGGCAATTTTGCATAAGTCCTGAAAAAACAAAAACCCGATCGGCTCATGCATGCAGGCGGATCGGGCGACGTCCTTTTAGCAGCACTTATTACGCGCCCGCAATCTGAATCTCAAATCGGCGCTGGGAAGCGTAAATTATACGTCAAATCAAGGACTTGACGCCGAAGTTGCGGGAGTTTGCCGGTTTTTGCTTATACATTGTGGTTAGATCGATATATGTTGATCGCATCAATGGTGCACTTTTTTGCGTAAGTGTTAACAAAAAAGGGCATATCCTCAAACGAGAGATATGCCCAAAGGGAATACTTATGACGATTAAATCTGCAGCGTCGGAAAGCGTGTGATTAATGCTTTTTATGTCGGGTGGCGATCAGGCTGGCAATAATAGAACCGCCAAGAATCAGGCCAATCACCATCAGCGAAACATCGGTCGGCACATGCATCCATTTCACGATCAGCATCTTGATACCGACAAACATCAGCACAAACGCAAGACCGAATTTCAGTAAATGGAAACGGTCAGCCATATCGGCCAGCAGGAAATACAATGCCCGCAAGCCCATAATCGCGAAAATGTTTGAGGTAAATACGATGAACGGATCAGTCGTCACGGCAAAAATCGCTGGAATCGAATCGACCGCAAAGATCACGTCGGAGACTTCAATCAGGATCAAGACCAGCAGCAACGGCGTGAAGACGCGCTTGCCATTAACTTTGACACTGAATTTTTCTTTGTGAAACTCTTTGGTAAATGGCAGTAATTTTTTTGCCAGTTTCAATACCGGATTGGCGTCGAGATCGGGCTCTTCTTCCGTCGATACCAGCATGCGGAAACCGGTGATCAGCAGGAACACACCAAACAGATACAACACCCACGCAAACTGGGTGACAACCCAGCTGCCAGCGAGAATCATGATGACGCGCATGACGATCGCACCCAGTACACCGTACAGCAGCACTTTGCGCTGATATTGCGGCGGCACCGCGAAATGGCCAAAAATCAGTAAGAAAATAAAGATGTTATCGACCGACAGTGATTTCTCGATGACATATCCGGTCAGGAATTCCATGGCTTTGGCGGTGGCGATCTCGCGCCCGACGGTTTCTGTCAGGTATATCCACAGGCCAAAATCAAATGCCAAAGCCAGGCTGACCCAGACAATCGACCAGGCCGCCGCTTCCCTGACGCTGACTTTGTGGGCACGTGAACCTCCAAGCGCCACAACGTCAATGGCTAACATCGCTAAAACAAATGCGATAAATGCGACCCACATCCAGGGTTGAGCGACGGTATGCAACATGATTTACTCTTTTTCGATAAAGCCCAGCAATTGCAGCAGGCTGGTGAACAGATTGAAGATTGTGACGTACAGGTTGACTGTCGCCATGATGTAATTGGTTTCGCCACCGTGGATGATATTGCTGGTTTCAAACAAGATCATGCCGGACATCAGCAATACCATGACCGCAGAAATCGTCAGCGACAAGGCTGGAATCTGGAAGAAAATCGCGCCCAGACTCGCCACCAGTGCGACGATCATACCGACCATCAGGAAGCCACTCATGAAGCTGAAATCACGTTTGCTGATCAATACGTAGGCAGACAAGCCCATGAAAATCAGACCGGTCATACCCATTGCCGTCATCACGATGGAAGTGCCGCCTGGCATTTTCAGATAATGAGAGAGAATAGGACCGAGGGTGTAGCCCATGAAACCGGTCAAGGCAAATACGCTCGCTATGCCCCAAGCACTGTTACGCAGTTTGTTGGTGGCAAACAGCAGGCCAAAATAGCCGATCAGTGTCAGAAAGATGCCGGGACCCGGAATCGCGAAAGCGATAGTCGCACCTGCGGTCAATGCAGAAAACAATAAAGTCATCGACAACAACATATACGTGTTGTGTAAGACTTTCTGACTGTCACTGGCTGTGGTGTCGATATAGTCAACGGTTTGCACATCATGTGCAGTAGAGCGACTCAAGATTTTCATGCTTTTCTCCTGAAATGTTGAAGTCTGACGAAAAGACACAGGACTTCCCCTTCTCAACAGAAGGTGGAAACAGTCTAGTTGCAAGAGAATTGAAAGAAAAGTCGAATATAATTGATAAATACTTCGTAAAAATCGATGATTTGTCGATGATCTCTCTTTATGCCAGCACTGAACTACAAACACCTGCACTATTTCTGGATGGTTGCCAAGTCAGGCAGCATTGCGCGTGCCAGTGAACAATTGCATCTGACGCCGCAAACCATCAGCGGACAACTCACTTTGTTTGAAGAAATGCAGGGCGAGACTTTGTTCCGTAAGCAGGGGCGTAATCTGGAACTGACTGAGGCGGGTCGTTTGGTGCTGAGTTATGCAGAAGATATTTTTGCGCTCGGGCGTGAGTTGGAAGAAGTGCTGCATCACAGACCGACCGCGCGCACTGTGCAGCTACGTGTCGGGGTGTCAGATGCGGTACCGAAAACGGTGGCGTATCAATTGCTGGAGCCTGCGATGACTCTGCCGCAGACCTTACGGATTAACTGTCGCGAAGGCAAACTCGAATTACTGTTAGCAGAGTTGGCGATGCATAAGTTAGATGTCGTGTTATCCGACAGCCCTATGCCGGTGACAGCGAATGTTCGTGGTTATAGTCATTTGCTGGCCGAATCAGGCATCAGTTTTTTTGCCACCCATGATTTGCGTACCCGTTTGTCCAGTACTTTTCCCGCACTGCTGGATGGCGCACCATTCTTATTGCCTGGTGAAGACGCTGCGCTGCGCGGGCGCTTGTTGCAATGGCTGGATCAGCAACAATTGCATCCAAAGATTACCGGTGAGTTTGACGACAGTGCGCTGATGAGTGCATTCGGTCAGGCTGGTGCCGGCGTGTTTGCTGCGCCGACCGTCATCGTTGATCGTGTGATACGTCAGTATGATGTTGAGCTGATTGGTCAGACACAGGCGATTCAGGAACAGTTTTACGCCATATCGGTTCAGCGAAAATTGACTCATCCCGCGGTGTTAGCCATCAGTCAGGCTGCGCAACAGAACTGGGTGCAACCATTCTCAGCAGAAAAATAATCCGGAAGCGAACCGTGTGTTGAAATCATATGGAGTTCGCTGCCGCAAAGAGGCTAAAAAAAAGCACCTGAAAAATCAGGTGCTTTTATCCAGTGTTTTTATAAGACTGTGTTGTCAATACTTTATATTGATGGATTAGCGACGACCCAGCAGAGATTTGACAGTACGATCCATAGGGACAGCATAGTCATACGTACTGAGGACGATATTGTCGACTGGACGTATCAGTTTCAGGTTAACGAAAACCAGCTTTTCACTTTCCGCATACGTACCAACGATGACGGCCTGTGCCTGATGATTTTGTGCAACTTCCTTAATTTCGCGCGTCAGCAGCAGTTCACCGACATTTTGCTTGATCAGTACTTTGTCGCGGAATTTCATTTCCAGCATTTGATATCCAGCGCGGGAAAACTGACCGGAAACTTGTTCAGCGACAATACGTCCGAATGGAGAGGACTCTTCCAGCACATTGATATTCGCCAGCGTAGCAACGATCAGTGGGCGCGATTTATCCAGAGAATTACCGGCAGCAGCGATCAGGGCTGTTGCTGCTTTCTGATTGGTTGGGATAAATTCGTTCGTTTCAGCTTCTTTCCAGGACAAGGCGGCTGTCGATGTCGATGTGCTGGCCCCAGTGAGGTTCATATTTGAGCAAGCGCTGAGCAACAGACCACAACTTACTGCAAGTGCAATTTTCTTTACCATGATTAGCCCCCGATCACTTTAAAATTAAATTCAGTTTCTTTATTGTATAAAGACGCGTCATATTCATTGACGGGATACGCATCAGTCCTGCGTGCTACGTATTGTGCGTTTTTTATCAGTGACGTCGTCACAATTACTTCATAGACGGATGTCGTGCTAGTCGTTGACGGGCCGCCGAAAACAAAACGGCGGTTGACTTGCCGATCAGTGGAGAAACGCACTAATTGAGTATCGATATCGACGATTTGCGCTGTACCATCATTGACTTTTCTGACGGTCACACCTTGATTGACCAAGGACGTTACTACCTGAGTGTAAAACGCCTGACTGAATTTGCTCGGGTTTTGCGGCGGAGTGACAAATACTGGAGCACCAATTTTGTCGGTGCCTGATTTGATCTGGTCAGCAACGTCCTTCGCGATCAATAACCAATTTGAGACGACTTGAAGTTCGGGAGCAGCAGTCTTAGTGTTGTTATTATAAGACGCGTTAGTGTTATTCAATGGAGTTGAGCAACCGGCCATCAGCATGACGGTAACAACAACGGGAACGATTTGTTTCATGCACTTCCTTTTCTAGCGTTCGGGTCAGGGATTTGGGCGGCAAAATCCAGCGCACACCATTAGTTAGCGTAAGAGAATACAACAAGTCTCGCAGAGCAACAAAGAATTTACTTGTAACCAACAGTGAATCGGCCTAATTCCTGCTTAATGGGGGAATTGTGTATAAAAGTGTCCCGATTTGTCGTTTTTTTGCTTCACACTCAGCCGGTTCAGGTTCGATTGAATTGCATATCATGAATCAGGGGAAAGCCTTGCAGGAACTCTGCAGCAGGTAAACGTTTTCCTCCTGGTTTTTGTAATTCGGTCAGTTTCAGTACACCTTCCCCGCAGGCAACCAGAATGCCTTCTTGTGCGGATGCCGTCAGAATTTGCCCCGGAGTTGCGCCAGTTTTATTCGCAGTGACCATTTGCGCAGCCCAGATTTTGATCGTGCTGCTGCCGTACTGAGCATGTGTGCCGGGAAACGGATTGAAGGCGCGGATTTTTCTTGCCAGTACATCTGCAGGCAGGTGAAAGTCGAGCGCAGCTTCTTCTTTACTGATTTTGGCGGCGTAAGTCACACCCTGCTCAGGCTGCACTGTCGCAGCCAGGGTGCCTTGTTCTAACTGGTGTAAAGCTTGCACTATCATTTCGCCGCCCATCGCTGCCAATTTGTCGTGAAGGCTGCCTGTGGTCTCCGTGCTGTTAATGCTGATGCTCTGTTTTAACAGCATGGGGCCGGTATCCAGACCTTCCTCCATTTGCATGATCGTGATACCTGTTTCGGCGTCGCCAGCCTCAATCGCTCTGTGTATAGGCGCCGCACCGCGCCAGCGTGGCAAGAGTGAGCCGTGAATATTCAGGCAGCCTAAACGGGGGATTGTCAGTACAGAGAGAGGCAATATCAAGCCGTAAGCCGCCACCACCATGACATCATGTTCTGTGTTGCGCAATATGTCGTGCGCCTCTGCCGCAACATCAGGATATTTGCCGTTTAATCTCAATGAAATGGGTTGTGCAACGGGAATGTTGTGTTCCAGTGCGTATTGCTTCACCGCGGATGCATGCAAATGCATGCCTCTGCCGGCCGGCCGGTCTGGTTGCGTGAGCACCAGAGGAATGTCAAAGCCCGCCTCATGTATGGCTGCTAAGGCGGAGGCGGCGAATTCCGGCGTCCCGGCAAAAATGACTTTCATTTGCGATTCCCGGAATGGCGTTGCATTTCACGTTCTTCCTTGACCAGTTTCGTTTTGATGCGGTTTCGCTTCAGCGGCGACAGATATTCAACGAAGACTTTACCCTTCAAATGATCAAGCTCGTGTTGTATGCAAACAGCGAGTAAATCTTTGGCATGAATTTCGAATTCTTTTCCATCGGCATCCAGTGCTTTGACTTTGACTTCGGCAGGTCGTTCAACACCGTCATAAATACCCGGTACAGACAGGCAACCTTCGTCGTAGACTTTTTTTTCTTCACTGGCCCAGATAATTTCGGGATTAATGAATACTTGTAACTGATCGTTGGCTTCAGAGATATCGATGACAACCAGTTGCTCATGCACATCAACCTGTGATGCCGCCAGACCGACGCCGGGCGCGTCGTACATTGTTTCAGCCATGTCCGCAATCAGTTGCTTGAGGCGTGCATCAAAGGAAGTTACCGGTTTTGCCACTTTGTGGAGGCGCGGATCGGGATACCGCAGTATATTTAGTATGGGCATATTACATTTCGCAACAAGCTGGTTTAGCTTTTGCGCTGTTTTTCTTGCTAGTTCAAGGATTTATGGGCAGAATTTGATCCAATTTGGCAATTATTATAAGCAGATTGCATGCTTGTTTGCCTGTTTGCTGTATGACAGCATCTCGTATCGGATATGTTTATGAAAAAGTTTAGCACAATCGCTGCCATCCTCGTTGGCAGTCTGCCATTCGCTTCCAGCTCCGCGTTTGCGGTATCGGGAGAAGCGACGATTGCGCAAGCTCAGGTTGTGGCTCGCAGCAGCAAATGTGCTTTCCTGCCGGATGCTCCGGATAAACATGTCGTTGTCAGTGGCGATACTTTGTGGGGAATTTCTTCTAAGTTTCTGCAAAACCCCTGGTGCTGGCCACAAGTGTGGGGCATGAACAAAGAAGAAATTCGTAATCCGCACTGGATTTATCCAGGGCAGATTGTCTATTTTGACCGTGCGAATCAGCGCCTGCGTCTGGGTAATGTTTCAGGTAATGGCGTTGTCGGTGGTGTTCCTACTGTCAAATTGTCACCCAGATCCCGTGTTGAAGGATTGGGGGCGAATGCAATTCCGGCTATTCCTGCGTCAGCGATTGAGCCGTTTCTGATACATCCGATGATCGTCGAGGTCAATACACTGGAACGTACACCGCGCATCGTCGCGGCACCGGAAAGTAAAGTGAATATGGGACAGGGCGAAAAAACCTATGTTCGCGGTGATCTTGATGGCGGCACCTCATTTCAGGTATTCCGTCCAGGCGTACCATTGAAAGACCCTGATAATGGGAACATCATTGGCTACGAGGCTGCTTTTGTCGGCACGGTAAAGCTGGCGCGCGAGCCAGATGATAACAACGACGTCTATACTTTCAACGTCGTTAATTCAAAACTAGAAATGTCTGTCGGTGACAGGTTGTTACCTGTAACACCGACTCCAATTCTCAGCTACGTGCCTCATCCGCCGGAAGATGAGATCCGTGCGCGTGTCGTCAGTGTTTATGGCGGTGTGTCGGTCGCCGGACAAAATCAGATTATTACGATTAATCGTGGCAAAGAGCACGGCCTCGATCTTGGTACTGTGTTGTCCCTGCAGCGCTACGGGGAAGTAATCACGGATCGCACTGATGGTAACCGCAAGGTAAAATTACCGGATGAGCAATATGGTCATGTGTTTATTTTCCGTTTGTTTGACAATATCTCTTACGGCTTGGTGATGCAGGTCACTGATTTTGTCAAAGTTGGCGACGTCGCCAGATCGCCTCAATAATCAAATGGAGGTCTGGAATTGTTACCGGACTTCTTTTCCTGGTTAAGGCTGGAACAAACGCCGGGCGTTGGCCCTGGCACTGCCTGTAAGTTGCTTGCCGGCTTTGGCTTGCCAGAGCATATCTTTACAGCAAGCTACGAGGCCTTGTGTTCTGTCGTCACGCCAAAAATCGCCCGCGCCTTATTACTCCCGCCGCAAGAAGATTTTCTCAGGTTATCTGAGATTACTCAGTCCTGGGCTATGCAGCCGGGCAACTATGTTGTCACGCTTGCCGATACGCTGTATCCACCGGCATTGCTGGAAATTCCCGACCCACCGCTGATGTTGTATGTGAAAGGAAGGCCGGAAATACTGCGACAGTCGGGGATAGGTGTGGTGGGCAGCCGGAATGCGACTGCGCAGGGAATACGGAATGCGGAACAATTTTCTGAAGTTTTAAGTCATGCCGGATTGACGATCAGCTCCGGCCTGGCCGCAGGTATTGATGCCGCAGCACATCAAGGAGCGCTTCGCGGTATCGGTTCGACAATCGCTGTGATCGGCACAGGGGCGGATATTGTTTATCCCGCCAGAAATCGGCTGCTGGCACATCAGATAGCAGCAGAGGGTTGTATCGTCAGTGAATACTCACTTGGCACGCCCGCGATTGCCTCTAACTTCCCTCGCCGCAACCGGATTATTTCTGGGTTGACGAAAGGAGTGTTGGTGGTGGAAGCCGCTGCGCAGTCGGGTTCTTTAATTACGGCAAGGATGGCGGCGGATCAGGGGCGGGAAGTGTTTGCGATTCCCGGTTCCATCCATTCGCCGTTAGCAAAAGGCTGCCATCAATTGATCAGGCAAGGTGCGAAGCTGGTGGAGTCTGCGCAGGATATATTAGAAGAGTTGCAACTCAGCCTACCACAAGCAACCGTTGTAGCGGGTTCGCTTCCAATAGCTGGGACGGCTGACGCGTCAGTCGGCTTGCTGACGCTGATGGGCTATGATCCGGTTCCGCTAGATGTGCTGGCATTACGTGCTGATCTGGATGTTGCAAGTTTAACAGGGCAATTACTGGAACTTGAGTTGTGCGGGCAGATTGAATCATTACCGGGTGGAATGTTTCGCCGTCTTCATTAGGTTATGTACAAATCATGCGCTAAACCCGGTGTTGGCCTTTAAATATACTCCGGGGGAGTATATTTAAAGGCCCAGTATTGACAGAGACTTTCTGGCAAAAAATGCAGATACTGCCCCGAAATAGTTAAAAATCTCAAAAAACCGCGGGGATATCTCAGGACGGGACTTGTTTGAAACTGCTTCAGCAGATAGAGTACCGACATGTTTGATATTCTTGTTTACCTCTACGAAACTTATTATCGTCCTGACGCCTGTCCGGATACCGCCGCTCTGGTCAAAAAACTTTCCGCTGTTGGTTTTCCTGAAGATGAAATTTCTGAGGCACTGGATTGGCTGACTGGTCTGGCAAATACAACGGATCAGTCGTTGCCATCACCATTAAGTTCAAACGGTTTCCGGGTCTATGCTGGAGTTGAACTTGCTGCTCTCGGTACGGAAGCGATTGGTTTTATTCAGTTTCTTGAATCGGCAGGATTGTTATCCTCCTTGCAACGTGAAATCGTTGTCGAGCGTGCGCTGGCTGTGAACGAGTCACCGCTGCCGCTCAATAAACTGCGCATCATTGTCCTGATGATGTTGTGGAGCCAGGGCGCCGAACCAGATATGTTGATGTTTGACGAACTGTTGTTGTCAGATGACGACAATACGCCCCGTCTTTTGCATTAATCGTTTCATAAACAGAAGATTTCTGGCAAAAATCGCAGCTTGGTTGCGGGTTTTGCGTTTGCACGTTTATCATTCCGCACTAACTTAGGTTAGTCTTACGCTTATTTAGCAAAAAATGTTGTTTGTTAATCATTTTTTGTGCAAAAAACATTCGAGAATTCCGAAATGACAAAAACGCTCATCATTGCCGAAAAACCTTCTGTCGCCGCTGACATTGCGAAAGCACTTGGAGGTTTCACTAAGCATGATGACTATTTCGAATCGGATGAGTATGTATTATCTTCCGCAGTAGGTCATTTGCTGGAAATTACCGTTCCTGAGGAATATGACGTCAAACGCGGCAAATGGAGTTTTGCGCATTTGCCGATGATCCCGCCGCATTTTGCACTGAATCCTATCGCCAAAACCGAAACGCGCCTGAAAGTGCTGAACAAACTGATCAAGCGTAAAGATGTTTCGGCACTGATTAACGCATGCGACGCGGGTCGTGAAGGTGAGCTGATTTTCCGTCTGATTGCGCAAAATGCCAAAGCCAAGCAACCGGTACAACGCTTGTGGTTGCAATCGATGACACCGGCAGCGATCCGGGATGGCTTCAAAAAACTCCGTAGTGATGCAGAAATGATGCCTTTGGCCGACGCTGCACGTTGCCGCTCGGAATCAGATTGGCTGATCGGTATCAACGGTACCCGCGCCATGACTGCATTCAATTCCAAAGAAGGCGGATTTTATCTGACGACAGTCGGGCGGGTGCAGACGCCAACCTTATCGATCGTGGTTGAGCGTGAAGAAAAAATAAAGAAATTCGTTTCCCGTGACTTTTGGGAGGTTCGCGCCGAGTTCGTTTGTGCCGCAGGCATTTACGAAGGACGCTGGATGGATCAGCAGTTCAAAAAAGATGAACATGATCCTGAGAAGAAGGCGGAGCGGCTGTGGAGTAAGCTTGCCGCCGAGTCCATCGTCGCGGCATGCCGTGGACGTCAGGGCAATGTCACAGAAGAGTCTAAGCCTGCAACACAGATGGCGCCGGCACTATTTGATCTGACCAGCCTGCAACGTGAGGCGAATGCCAAATTTGGTTTCTCTGCCAAAAATACCTTAGGTCTTGCCCAGGCTTTGTACGAAAAACACAAAGTGCTGACTTATCCGCGTACGGATTCCCGTCATTTGCCGGAAGATTATCTGGATACAGTCAAACAGACGCTGGAAACGGTTTCTGAAAGTAATAATTATCATCAGTTTGCTACCCAGATTCTGAAAAATAACTGGGTCAAGCCGAACAAACGCATTTTTGATAACACGAAAATCAGTGATCACTTTGCGATCATTCCTACTGGTCAGGCACCAAAAAATTTGTCTGAACCCGAGCAAAAACTCTACGACCTGGTGACGCGTCGTTTCATGGCCGTATTTTTCCCGGCGGCAGAATTTCAGGTGACAACGCGCATCACAGAAGTGACAGGGCACCACTTCAAAACCGAAGGTAAAGTCATGACCAACGCTGGTTGGTTGGCGATCTACGGTAAAGAAGCACTGGAAGAAAAAGATACGGAAGGTAAAGGCACGCTGGTTCCGGTTGCCAAAGGTGAAAAAGTTCTTGCCGATAAAATTGAAGCGCATGGCCTGGTGACAAAACCACCGGCTCGCTACAGCGAGGCGACCTTATTGTCGGCAATGGAAGGTGCCGGCAAACTGGTAGATGACGGAGAATTGCGAGAAGCCATGGCGGGCAAGGGACTTGGTACTCCGGCAACACGGGCGGCGATTATTGAGGGCTTACTGACCGAGAAATACTTGCTGCGCGAAGGTCGGGAGCTGATGCCGACGGCTAAAGCATTCCAATTGATGACCTTGTTGCGTGGTTTAGGTGTGGATGAACTGACTTCGCCAGAGTTGACCGGTGAATGGGAATACAAGTTATCGCAAATGGAGAAGGGCAAAATCAGCCGTGAAGAATTCATGCGCGAAATTGCTCAGATGACACAAATCATCGTAAAACGCGCAAAAGAGTACGACAACGACACGATTCCTGGCGATTATGCGACGCTACACACACCTTGTCCGCATTGCGGCGGCGTAGTCAAAGAGAACTACCGTCGTTTTGCCTGCACTAAGTGTGAATTCTCTATGAGCAAAACGCCCGGTAGCCGTCAATTTGAGGTAGCCGAAGTCGAAGAATTATTAAGTAAGCGCGAAATTGGCCCTCTGCAAGGTTTCCGCTCGAAAATGGGCAGACCGTTTGCGGCTATTTTGAAGATTGTTCCGGATACAGAACACAATAATTTAAAGCTTGAATTTGATTTTGGCCAGAATCAGGATGATGGCGAGGATGGTGAGGGCGTTGATTTCACTGGTCAGACTGCATTAGGCCCTTGCCCGAAATGTGGCAGCGGCGTTTTTGAAATGGGCCTCGCTTATGTCTGTGAAAAGACCGTTGCTAAGCCTAAAGCATGTGATTTCCGTAGCGGCCGCATTATCTTGCAGCAAGAGATTTTGCCCGAACAGATGACCAAACTATTGGTTGATGGCAAAACTGATTTATTGCCAGGTTTTATTTCTCAGCGTACACGTCGCCCGTTTAAAGCATTCCTGGTCAAGGCGAAAGACGGCAAAGTGAGTTTCGAATTTGAGGAACGCAAAGCTAAGGTACCTGCCGCTAGCAAAGCAAAAGCGGCGGCACCTGCTGATGAGGCTGCAAAACCCGTTAAAAAAGCAGCGGTCAGAAAGAAAAAAACCGCCTGATATTGCGTGAAGTCAGCTTTGACTGTGCTTATCCGCTCCGCTTTAAGTTGCAGCAGATGCCATTCCTTCGGTATATTGTATGAAATGATTTTCTTGCAATAAGGTATATATGGCATTGGTTGAAATACTGTCGAGCGCACGCAGAGAATTTTTTAATGCCTTTCAAAATGCCGCTGCAACTCTGGTTCCACGTACAGTGGAGGCTTTGTTTTCTAAGGTAAATTCAGAAAATAGCCCGATAGAACAGGCTGACATCGTCCGTGCTCAACTTTTGTTGCAGGAGCATCGTCACGAAATTGAGCTGCAACTGACAAAAAATATGCAACAGTTGCTTGATAGGAGCATGGAAACGACCTATCAGAACTTTCGCCCCAATTTATCCGCCCTTTCCATCTCTGCCGATAATCTGAGTCTGCTTGATTCATCGGCATTTGAGAGTTCGCTGCGCTTTAATGAAGTCACACAGCTGTTCCGGAATGTCGCAGAGCAAGAATTGATTGATCTGAATATCCGTATCGCTGTTTTGTTCGGTCAGGACGATATACGCGAGCGGGAAAATCCTTTCCGGCCTTATCTGATAACCCGTTGCATTTTTCTCGCAGTAGAAAGTTTGCACCTCACTCAGGAAATGTTTTCGATACTGGCGATGCAGCTGGGCGAAACCCTGACGGTGGATATTCCGGGTATTTATCAGCAAACCAACGCCGAATTAGAAAAACATGGTGTGCAAGCACACCTTTCCTTAAAAATAAATAAATCAGCAGAGACGTTGCATCCCAGAGGCAGCAGCGTTGGGACGCAGCAGAATGTTATTGGTAGTCAACAGATCAATAATGCTTTTCCGACATTTAATCAGTTGGATTTTCCCGCAGCGGAAGATGTCAGATCGGCGCCGTCATCTCCGTCCGGTAATCCGCCAATTAACATAGACCAGCTGTTTCAGGTTTTGCGCGGTAGAGAAAAAACGGCATTTTCAGCATATAGCCCAACGGTTGCTGCGCAAGACAATTCTTCGTCACCTGCATGGCTTGCCAATACATCCGATTTGCCTGAGCTTTTGCGAAAGACCTTTGGACAATCACGTCCTTTCCAACGCGGAAGGGATTTTGATCTTGCAAGCCAGCAAGCGCAACAGGAGACTCCTTTACCAAGCGCAGAGATGGCGCAATCTGCGATTCGCGGTTTAGTCGAGCGCTTTAGTCATTTACCTGTTCCCGAGCAAATGAACGCTGCGCCTTCAGAATTAGAGGAGTTGTTGATTGAAAAGGATTTGATTCGTACGCTCGGTTATTTGCACCTGTCAATGAAGCCGGATCTGAGTATTCTGAATGAACGCGGCGACGTCCGTAATCTGATTCGTGAACAACGTGAGGCATTTTCAGCATTAGCCCGTTCGACCGAGGAGCTCATGATCATTGATGTGCTGGCGATGTTATTCGAGGCTATATTATTCGATGATTTGCTTTCGAAAGAATTACGAGAGCAGTTGGGACGCCTTCAGTTTCTATTGTTGCAGTTGGCTTTGAGTGACCGTACGTTTTTGAGTAACCAACATCAAGCTGCCCGGTTGCTGCTGAACCGGATCGCATCCGTATTGCTTGGAACGCAGCATTTACCTGTGACTCAGCGCAAAATTGAAGAAGAAATTTTCAGGGTATTTAAAACCTTATCCCGGCATGATTGTCGTGTACCAGAACTGTTTGAGCGAATATATAACCGATTTGATACGTTTATTTCTACTGAATTAAGAACTCAGGATAAGTTCATCAGGCGTACGGTGAAGTCGATAGAAGAAGCTCAAATCCGTTATCTGCGCTCGGAACAAACTTCCTCGCTGCTGATGGACGGCTTGGCGAAGCTGGATGTTCCCCAGCATTTCGCTAATTTTTTAACGACGGAATGGGTGCGGGCAATTAACATCGCCGAGCGAACCGACACGTCACTGGCCTCCCATTTGCGAGCACTTGTGCCGGATCTGATATGGAGCATCCAGCCTAAAAATTCTCAGGAAGAACAAAGTCAGCTTTCCGCGCTGCTGCCTGGAATGTTGACTGATCTCAGGCGCGGTATTGCGATGTTGGATTGGACTCAGTTTAAACAGAATGCCTTATTGAACTGGCTGCATGAAAGGCATCGTGGGGTATTGCTTCCCACGCAGGAATTTTCAACATCTAAGACTTTAGTGCAGGCTCGGGAGATATTTTTAAATTTTTTGGAGCAGCCAGCAGTAGTTTTATCTGATTCCATCGAAAAAAATAAGTATCACGAAGTTGAAAAGTATCTGCATGAGGTACTCGCGGAATTGCAGTTGAACGTTGTTTTCATCGAGGCCAGCAACACACAAGTTCCCCTGAAAAATGAAGATGTTTTATCCGTAGTAACGACGCAGGACGAAAGTAAATCTTCGGAAATCCTGCAGCGCTTATATAGTGGAGCACCGATAGAACTTGCAATTGATAATATCATTAAGCGAGGCTGTATTGCCTGGGTTAACCCTAATATGAGCAACCTCCTATTGAGTCTGAATCAACAAGCTGAACCCGTCATTATCAGCTACGAAAGTTTCTCCCATTATTCTGGCAATGGAGCACTGGCATTTGTTGAAAACGCTCCTCTGATAGACAGAGCCGTTCAGGCCGTACTTAAATCGGCAGAAATAATCGAGAAGCAAGCTAGCTGATTACCCTTTGGCTTCTGTGCCTGAAACATTGAATCCTTATTCATTAAAATAATTTGCGAGTTTCATTGCGAATTGAGGAAGGTTTTGCTATAGTTCGGCTCCCGCTGAAAGGCGGGGGGAAGAAAGTGAAGTGAAGCAAGAAGTCACTGGCAGTCAACAGACCGAAGTCAGGCCAAGCGATCCGATTGGTGCCCGCACAACAAAATGCGGACGCTGAGAAGAAAAAGCGAAGCGAAAGGGCGAAGGGAGTTGACAGTGAGTGAGAAGTACTTCATAATCTCGTTTCTCTGCTGCTGACGCACACA
>NZ_JACOGB010000030.1:0-339 GCF_014284215.1 Undibacterium sp. FT79W
TACCCATCGACTTTGATATCACCAGTGGCGCGATCCATGACTGCAAGGCCGCGCCGGAATTGATCGCGAAATTACCAAAGGCGGGTGCCATGATTGCCGACAAAGGCTATGACAGCGAGGCAATCCGAGCACAAATTGCCAGTCAAGGCAGTCGCGCCGTCATCCCGAGAAAGCGTAACTCGATCAAGGGAAACGCTGATCTTGATCGAGGACTGTATCGCTACCGCCATTTGGTTGAAAATGCGTTTGCGCGTTTAAAGCAGTATCGGGCGCTGGCAACCCGGTTTGATAAATTGAAGCGAAATTATGAAAGTGTCGTCGCCATGGCCTGTGCTTTTT
>NZ_JACOGB010000031.1:0-286 GCF_014284215.1 Undibacterium sp. FT79W
TGTCACAAACCTAAAGTCTCATGACTGTCACGTGTTGATGACACAACTGCTACCAGTTGTAATAAGGGGTATCCTTCCAGACAATGTCCGGGCAACAATAACAAAGCTATGTGCATTCATGAACGCAATTTCGCAGAAGGTCATCGATCCGGATAGATTAGAAGCCCTTCAGAATGAAGTGGTGCAATGTCTCGTCAGTTTTGAGTTGATATTTCCACCTTCATTTTTCAATATAATGACGCATCTGCTTTGTCACCTTGTGAAAGAGATCCGTATTCTCGGGATC
>NZ_JACOGB010000032.1:0-252 GCF_014284215.1 Undibacterium sp. FT79W
TTTGTTTTGTCGTCATAAATACTGCGGCCGGTACTGACGCTGCCAGAACCGGCGACCTTGAGCTTGGTGTAACTATCATCTGTATAGCTATCGACCTCGTTACCATAGCTGTCATGGAACAATCTGAGGGTCGGCCGGGATTCCTTAAAATTCCGCAGAAACTGGCTTAACTATATGATTTAATTCGGGAATTTCTATTTTTTGCCGCAGCAACTTCGTTCCCAGCTACCCTGCTACAAGACTATCTGGCCC
>NZ_JACOGB010000033.1:0-246 GCF_014284215.1 Undibacterium sp. FT79W
TTTGTTTTGTCGTCATAAATACTGCGGCCGGTACTGACGCTGCCAGAACCGGCGACCTTGAGCTTGGTGTAACTATCATCTGTATAGCTATCGACCTCGTTACCATAGCTGTCATGGAACAATCTGACTTTCACCGATTCATAGTCACCCAGCGTTGTGTTCGAGATAAAGTACAAACTTTCTTTATCCCAGTAGGGCCATTTCCAGTAGCGTGCTGACGCTGGAACTGTTGAAGGAGGCTGTCCC
>NZ_JACOGB010000004.1:0-422918 GCF_014284215.1 Undibacterium sp. FT79W
CCCGAACAGGACCGTGAAACGACTCTGCGCCAATGATAGTGCTGCAACCAGTGTGAAAGTAGGTTATCGTCAGGCTTGTATTCTGCGAACCCCCCGTTACTAGCGTAACGGGGGGTTTTGCTTTTAGTGAGAGTACTAGTTTTTTAAAGGTGTTTTCGCTGAAATTAAGCGAAAAAACTGATTGAGAGGCTAGACAAAAAGCAGATGTTAAACTATAATGTTGCTTCTGTTGACGTTGGTGACACAGCGTTAAATGTTTGTCTGACTAAGCAAGAATATGGGTGCTTAGCTCAGTTGGTAGAGCGGCGCCCTTACAAGGCGTAGGTCGGGAGTTCGAGCCTCTCAGCACCCACCACAGATAAACATCGCAGTACAGGTTAAGTAGTTTCGGAGTGGTAGTTCAGTTGGTTAGAATACCGGCCTGTCACGCCGGGGGTCGCGGGTTCGAGCCCCGTCCGCTCCGCCAGTAATTGAGCAAACGAGTTGCGTAAGCAGCTCGTTTTTTTTATTTGTACGTTCTGAATTCAATTTACCGTGCGCTGTGTCACTTATGCTGCATCACTGTATTTTTCCGGACGTGACGCTAAGTATCAGGTATAAAAAAAGACGAGTGAGATACTCGTCTTTTAAATTCTCCCATCAAACTTGCTTACGCCGTTTTAGGACTTTCGAGTTCTCCATCCAGAGCAAACACGATGTCATCCAGCATTTTTGCTAATTCCGCCGTCATCAGCATAAAGTCTGCATCGAAGCGCTCTTCCTCATTGGTTCCTTTGTCTTTATCTTCATCGAGAATATCCAGTGGCTTAATCCGTTTGATCGTCAGTGTATCTGTCAACACAAAGCTGATGCGGTCGTCCCAGGTTAATGCCAGCTTCGTGCACTGCTTACCAGCCGCGATATGTTTCTGGACGTCGTCAGGGTCAAGCGTATGACGCACATAGCGCACCGTCGCTTTATCTTCGGTCGATGATTTCAGCTCCGTATCCTGGTCAATCGTGAAGCCTTTTGGCGCTTCATTGCCAGCCAACCAGCCTGTCATTGCAGCCTGAGGGGAGGATTTGACCCGCAAACCTTCGAGCGGAAGCTTGTCACAGCACTTCAATAGCAATTTAATGACTTCATCGGCACGAGACGGGCTTGATGCGTCAATCACCAGCCAACGATTCGCCGGGTCGATCCAGACAAAGGTATTTCGCTTAACGCCAAATGCGCGAGGCAATAATTCATCAGTTACGCGTTCTTTTAAATCTTTCATCGCCTTTCTGCCGGGCGCAAAACCTTGCTGCTCCTCTAACTCTGCCGCGCGCGCTTTCGTGACCTGATTAATAACGCTGGACGGCAGCAGCTTTTTCTCTGTTGCCAGTGCTATCAGAAACTGATGATTGACACTGTGAACCAGCATATCGTTGTTGCGAGGCGATGCCCAACCCTGGCTTTGCATTTCATTCGATGCACATTGCGCGAAAGAGATTCTGGATAATTGCGCATTTAATTCCTCTGCGCTGATGTTCCAGGGAGAGGTAAGACGAAAAACCTGTAAGTTCTTAAACCACATAGCGTATCCAAACGAAGAAAACTGACATTCTACACGCCGCCCCATCGCAACTCACGTCGTAAAACGCCAGCTTCACGACATTCAACGTCCACTGGTCGTATAGGACTGGAACGAAGTTCAATTGCCCAACATACTTCGCTCACAAATACATCAATTCATTACTTACCGAAGGGGGCAATCATGTTGCAACAAATCCTGATCAACACACCAATCTGGGTATGGGCGTTACTGGCGTTTCTCATTTATCGCGGAGTCTTGATGAGTCGTGACCGCCAGGTCACTTTACGTGCAACATTTATTTTGCCTCTGCTCATGTTGGGTCTGTCTTTGCAAGGGCTGATACAGCATTTTGGCATTCGCTTTGAATCAGTAGGGCTGTGGCTGCTTGCCACTGTTTGCGCCAGTATTTTGTACGCCAAGTTTTTTGGCAAAAGCGGTGTCCAAGTGCTGTCTGAACGCTTGATTCAGTTGCAGGGCAGTTGGATGCCACTCATCCTTATGATGTTGATTTTCTTCTTGAAATACTGTGAAAACATTGCTGTTGTAGTACAGCCAGAGCTGCGCTCTGACGCTATGTTCATGAGTGTCTGCAGCATCAGCTTCGGCATCATGAATGGTCTGTTTTTCGGTAAGCTACTGAGAGTGCTGAGTTTGCTGACAAAACATAAACAACCTGCTTTGATGAAAACCGCATCAACGCTTACACTTGCAGACGGACATGGCGCGGGGGAGACAGTATAATGACCGCTGTCCTTATTTAGATTTGTTGCGCGAAACGCGATGAACCCTATGTGCCATGTTAGCTGAACAAAAACAAGAAATTCTCAATTCCTTAAAAAACGCGGTTGCCCCCATTTTGGAAGGCAGCGATCTGCAACCCACGATATTGCTTGAACGCCCACGAGATCCTTCGCATGGCGATATCGCTTGCAATATCGCCATGCAGATCGCCAAACCTTTGCGTAAAAATCCACGTGAAATCGCTCAGGCAGTTGTTGCGAACCTGGAGGCACAAAATAATCCTCTGATCAGCGCGGTAGAAATTGCGGGTCCGGGCTTTATTAATATTCGTATCGCAACGGCTGCCAAACAGTCAGTGGTCAAAACGGTGCTGCAACAAGGCGCGACTTACGGTCAGAGTCAACGCGGAGCCGGGCAAAAAGTTGTTGTCGAATTCGTGTCGGCAAACCCTACCGGTCCTTTGCATGTCGGCCATGGCCGTCAGGGCGCGCTCGGTGATGCACTTGCTGCCTTGCTGGATGTTCAGGGGTACGATGTATCGCGCGAGTTTTACTACAACGATGCCGGTGTGCAAATCGGGAATCTGGCTTTATCCGTGCAGGCGCGCGCAAAAGGTCATGCGCCGGGTGATGTCGCATGGCCGGAATCAGCGTATAACGGCGATTACATCGCTGATATTGCCCGCGATTTTCTCGACAAAAAAACCGTTTCTGCCAGCAATGGTCAGCCAGTCACAGCCACGGGTGATGTCGACGATATAAATTCCATCCGTGAATTCAGTGTGACTTATCTGCGCCGCGAACAAGATACCGATTTGCTCGCATTCGGTGTCAAGTTCGATAATTATTACCTTGAAACTTCGCTGTACACCGACGGTAAAGTCGAAGCCACTGTCAATGCGCTCAAAGCTGCGGGTAAAACATACGAACAAGATGGCGCATTGTGGCTGCGTACGACCGAGTATGGTGACGACAAAGACCGGGTGATGAAAAAATCGGACGGTACTTACACTTACTTCGTCCCGGACGTTGCCTATCACGTCACCAAGTGGGAACGAGGTTATCGCCAGGCCATCAATGTGCAGGGTAGCGATCATCATGGCACGATAGCCCGCGTCCGAGCCGGTTTGCAGGCATTGAATGTCGGTATTCCACAAGGCTACCCTGACTACATCCTGCACAAAATGGTCACCGTTATGAAGGATGGTGCCGAAGTCAAGATTTCCAAACGGGCTGGATCTTATGTGACCGTGCGTGATCTGATCGAATGGTCAGGCGGCGGTGATGAACAGCGTGGCCGGGATGCAGTGCGTTTCTTCCTGATCTCGCGTAAAGCTGATACCGAGTTTGTATTTGATGTCGACGTTGCTCTGGCACGTTCAGATGAAAATCCAGTGTATTACGTCCAGTATGCGCATGCGCGTATCTGTTCCGTACTCGCACAATATGCGACCGATGAAGCCGCTTTTGCGCCTTTGCTGAATGTTGATCTGTCGCCGCTGACAGCGCCGCGCGAAGCGAGTTTGCTGGCAAAAATTGCGGAATATCCTGAAGCATTGGAAAAAGCACTGGATGAACTCGGCCCGCATCAGGTTGCTTTCTATTTACGCGATCTGGCTGGTGAATTGCATAGTTATTACAATGCCGAACGGGTATTAGTGGATGATGAGCCGACCAAGCTGGCACGTCTGGCACTGATGCTGGCAACCCGTCAGGTGATCCGTAACGGTCTGGCTCTGATCGGTGTATCTGCACCGAATAAAATGTAATAGTCATTTCCTTTCTGTCGTTCTGGTTACAACTGTTGTCATGATTTTCAACCAGAATGACAGATTGCCTAAGCAGTACCGGTCAGTATTCACAGAGTACAATTTTTTCGTCGGAGACGCATGAAATCACATCACTCAACGCTGCAGCGTCAGCAAGGTAATACCTTAACAGGCATCATTATTGGTCTGGTCATTGGACTGGGCATTGCGGTGGCAGTCGCATTGCTGATCACAAAATCATCGATGCCTTTTACAAACAAAGGTGGAAAATCTGACAAACCCGATCAGCCGGTGACGCAGTTGCAGGATCCGAACCGGCCTATGTATGGCAAGCCTGATGCGGTTAAAGAGGCGGCAAAGGAACAGGCAAAAGACGCCGCAGTGGCCAAACCAGCCGACGCTGCACCGGCGCAGGCGGCTGTCCGCCCACCTGAAGTGAAAGCCGAAGCAAAGCCAGCGCAGGAAAAACCGGCGGCTGATAAAGTGAGCGACAAATCGGAAAAAGCAGCAGATGCGGCGGCGGATGATAAATACATCTATTTCCTGCAGGCTGGCGCTTTCAAAGAGCAGGCCGATGCTGATAGTGCCCGTGCCAAGCTGGCTCTGATAGGCTTTGAAGCCAGAGTGACAGAGAAAAATTCAGATACCGGTACGATGTATCGCGTCCGTGTCGGCCCGATAAATAATGCCGAAACAATGAACCGAATGAAGGCCAAATTGTCTGAGAATGGCGTTGATGTGGCAATTGTCAGAACTGCGAAGTAATCAGATTCAGTAATTCAGATTAATAAAGGAAAAGATATGCGTAGATTTACTCAAGCGATATATGCAGTATTTTTGCTGGGCTTAGGCCTGGTTTCAGCAGGTGCGGGAGCCTCTCCGGCGATGCCGCAATCCGGCGTTGAATACCGCGTACTCGGTCGTCCGCAGCCAACAGAAGCTGGTAAAAAAATTGAAGTCATCGAATTTTTTGGCTATTTTTGCCCGCACTGCAATGCGCTCGAGCCTTTGATCGCCGAATGGGTCAAAAAGCAGGGCGACAATATCGTGTTCAAGCGTGTGCACGTGAATTTTCATAATCTGGTGCAACAGCAAAAACTGTATCTGACACTG
The DNA here is from genome assembly GCF_014284215.1 of Undibacterium sp. FT79W. Taxonomy (NCBI): domain Bacteria; kingdom Pseudomonadati; phylum Pseudomonadota; class Betaproteobacteria; order Burkholderiales; family Oxalobacteraceae; genus Undibacterium; species Undibacterium sp. FT79W. The sequence continues at coordinate 5,181 of NZ_JACOGB010000004.1, forward strand.
GAAGCAATGGGTAAAGCCGACGAGTATCAAATCAAAGCGTTTAACGCTTTGCACGTCGAGCGTAACCGTTTGCAATCCGATGCAGAAGTCATGAGTTTCGTTGCCAAGTCGGGTCTCGATAAACAGAAATTTACGGATGTTTATAATTCCTTTGCGATTCAAAGCAAACTGAACCGTACCAATCAATTGCTGGAGTCGTATCAGGTTGATAGCGTTCCTATGGTTGCGGTGGATGGCCGTTTCCTTACTTCACCGGTAGAGTCTGTCCGCACCATGGGTCGCGTTTCTGAAGAAACTCAGAACCGTTCATTGTTGCAGGTACTCGATTTCCTGGTCAGTAAAGCGCAAAAAGAAAAAGCGGGCGCAGCACCTGCTGCTGCGGCTGACAGTGGCAAGAAAAAATAAGCTGAAGTACGATGCAATAAGTCCGCTTCTGGCGGACTTTTTTTTTAATTGGACACTATGAAAAATGTTTTTATTACGGGTGCATCTTCCGGCATAGGCGCTGCGCTTGCGCGTGAATATGCGGCGCAAGGCGCAACGCTGGGCTTGCTGGCTCGCCGCCGCGATAATCTTGAACAATTACGCTGCAGCCTGCCAAATCCCGAGCTACATCATATTTATGCGCTCGACGTCACCGATCATGCGGCCTTAGCTGCCGCCGCTGCCGATTTCATACAAAAGACCGGCAAAGTCCATGTGGTGATTGCGAATGCAGGTATTTCCGTCGGCACCTTGACCGAATACGCTGGCGACCTCGCTGTTTTTGAACGCGTTGTACAAACCAATCTGACCGCCACCGTGGCGACGTTTGCGCCATTCATCCAGACCATGAAATGCGATGCGCAACAGGATACATGCCGGCTCGTCGGTATTGCCAGCGTCGCCGGTATCCGTGGTCTGCCTGGCGCTGAAGCCTACAGCGCCTCCAAAGCTGCTGTCATCAGCTATTGCGAATCGCTGCGGGTTGAATTGAAAAAAAGCGGCATCCGCGTTGTCACGATTGCGCCGGGCTACATCGACACGCCGATGACGCAGATTAACACCTATCGCATGCCTTTCCTGATGCCGGTGCAAAAATTTGCGGCGAAAGCAGTACAGACGATTGATGCCGGTTGCTCGTATCGTGTTATTCCGTGGCAGATGGGCATAGTCGCCAAGTGTTTGAGGTTGTTACCGAACGCCTTGTACGATGCTGTATTTTCACGCGCCCCGCACAAGGCGCGCGCAGACGATCAGCATTAGTTCATACCCGATACCTACGATGACGATAGTCAAAAAATGACGAACGATATCTCCCTTACCGATGCTATCGGGCAGCAACATCAGCCCGTGGCGGCAGCGCAAGCCAGAATCGTCAGTCTGGTGCCATCAATAACTGAGCTGATCTGCGATCTCGGTCTGGCATCTTCACTGGTCGGGCGTACCGGGTTTTGTATACATCCTGCCGACGTGGTAAAAGCGATTCCCAAAATCGGCGGTACTAAGGACGTAAATATAGAAAAAATCCGCCGGCTCGCACCGACGCATCTGATTGTGAATATCGATGAAAATGAAAAACCGACCGTGGACTTGCTCGCAGAATTTATCCCGCATGTGATCGTGACGCATCCGAATACCCCGCGCGACAATCTGGCTTTATATCGTCTGCTCGGTGGAATTTTTCAAGTCGAGGCCGCTGCCGAACAACTCTGCACGGCCTTTGACAAGGCGTACGCTGATCTGCCTTTGCGTGTATCCACGCAGCGCGTTTTGTACTGTATCTGGAAAGACCCGTGGATGACCATTGCGGGCGATACCTATATCGCGAATATGCTGAAGCTGGCGGGTTGCCAGGTCTGGGCTCCGGAAAACAATACCTTGCGCTATCCGGCTTTCAGTTGGAATGACACGATGGCGACGCAATTTGACAGCGTCTTATTATCGACCGAACCTTATCGCTTCACCGAAGTCCATGTCGATGCGCTGGAACGCCAACTCGGCAAGCCTGTGCAACTGGTCGATGGTGAAATGCTGTCGTGGTATGGCAGCCGGGCGATCAAAGGCTTGATGTATTTAAAAACATTGAGATTTTAAATCTGAAAATATTTTTACAAATTTTGGCTATTCCGCATAAATGTCACACTGAGGACACAAACCAGACACACCAGGATTGACATGTTTTTCTTCAGGGGCTGATACTCAAATGCATAGAAATCTGTCTGAAACCAAGGGCTGGCCTGCACTTCGATTGGGCATGGCCTGACGCTATTGCTATTTTGCCCGGCTGACAGATTTCTCATCAAATTGAATATCTCCCAATCAACATTGCAATTCTAAGGAATCTTGTCATGACCAAAATGCGTAAGGCCATTTTGCTCGCCCTCTATGGTGCCAGCTCTGCCGCAGCGTTGACTCCGGTTTGCGTGTACGCGCAGACCAGCCCGGAAAAAGCCTCTGATGCACCGGTACAAACGATGACCATCGTCGGTTCCCGCCGGATTAATTCTTCGGCCACGGAAACACCATTACCAATCGACTTTATTTCTGTTTCCAAATCCGCTGAACAAGGTGGACAGTTCGATCTTGCTCAGACTCTGGCGAATATCTCGCCTTCGTTCAATTCCACCCGCCAGACTGGTGCCGATGGTGCTGATCTGGTGGATTCTGCAGCATTGCGCGGCCTGGGTTCAGACCAGACGCTGGTGCTTGTGAACGGTAAACGTCGCCACACCGTGTCGCTGGTCAATCTGTTCGGCGCGCGTAACCGTGGCAATACCGGTACCGATCTGAATGCGATTCCGGTCATGGCGATTAGCAATGTACAGGTGTTGCGTGATGGCGCAGCGGCGCAATACGGCTCCGATGCGATTGCCGGTGTGATGGATATCAGCCTGAAAAAAAATCTGGGTTGCGAAGCCAGTTTCGGTTACAGCCAGTATTCTGTCGGCGATGGTAAAAACTATCTGCCGTCTGCCTATTGCGGCATACAGATCGGTGAAAAAGGCGTGCTCGGCGTGACTGTGGAATACACTGATCGCGGCCGTTCAAACCGGGCAGATCCGGGCAATCCGCGCACCATCGGTGACACTAAAGTCACAGGGCCTACCGTGTATCTGAACGGTGAAGTGCCGAATGGCGGCAACGATAAATTCTATTTCACGCTGGGAACGCAGCAACGTAAAGCGTCTTCAGCAGCATGGGCACGTGGCGGTGTGGGGTCTGACGACATTCCTTCGCGCAATTCTGCGGCGATGTACCCGAACGGCTTTGTGCCTTACATCAATGGCGATATCAACGATATCTACGGCATCGCCGGTTACCGCTTCAGCATAGGCGAGTGGCGTGCGGATTTGTCGCAGACTTACGGTTTCAACGAACTCAAGTACAACATCAGCAATACTCTGAATGCCTCCATCGCGAATAAAGATTTGCTGAGCGGCGGCAAAGGCATCAGCCCGAGCAGTTTTGATGCGGGCGGCTTCTCATTTTCTCAGGCGACGACGAATCTGGATTTCAGCCGTTTCTTTGACGGTTTCATGAATGGCGTGAACGTCGCGTTTGGTGGTGAATATCGCCGTGAAAACTATAAGATTTTTTCCGGTGAACCAGGCTCTTACAATGATGTCGATGGCGTCGGCTTCGGTGGTAATGCCGGTAGTCAGGGCTTTCCTGGTTTTCAACCGGGGGATCGTACTGATCGCAGCCGCAACAGCCTCGCGGCCTATGTCGATATCGAAACCGATGTGACGAATCGCTTTAAAGTACAAACCGCGGTGCGTGGTGAACGTTACAGTGATTTCGGCTCCACGCTCACCGGTAAAGTTGCTGCGAGCTACAAAGCGACCGACGACGTGAATCTGCGTGGCTCGTTGAGCACAGGTTTCCGCGCACCGTCGCTGCAGCAAGTGTATTTTTCGTCGACCTTCACCGACTTCATTTCCGGCGTACCGATGGATGTGGTGCTGGCACCGAATGGCGGCACCATTGCGAACGCCGCAGGCATCCCGAAACTGCATGAAGAAAAATCGAAAAACTATACGCTGGGTCTGACGTATAAACCAAGCAATACGTTTTCTATGACAGCCGATTTGTACCGCATCGATATTTCTGATCGCATCGTTTTATCGGGTCGTTTTGATGCGAATAATTATCCGGCGCTGGGTGCAACGCTGTCTGCGCTGGGTGTTGGTCAGGCACAGTTTTTTGTGAATTCCATCAATACCAAAACGCAAGGTATCGATCTGACCGCATCGCATAAAACCAATCTTGGTGCCGGCAAACTCTCGACCTATCTGGGCCTCAATTACAGCAAAACTGAAGTCACGAAAGTGAATGCGCCGACATCGCTGAAAGGCTATGAAGATGTGTTGCTGTCCGAGCGTGAACGCCTGTTCATCGAACAAGGCGGCCCGCGCGTGAAAGGCACGCTGGCATTTAACTATGAGCAAGGTCCGTGGGCCAGCGAATTCAAAGTCATCCACTATGGTTCGCAAACACTGGGTACTTTCTCTGGTACGGCAGCAGGTGTGCCGAATGCGTATTACGAACCAAAAACATCTGCCGATCTGGCAGTGACGTATGCATTCAATGACACCACCAAACTGACGGTTGGCGGTACGAATATTTTCAACGTCAAACCAACGCGTCAGAATCCGAATGAAACCGACAACGGTTTCTATTACGACAGCGTGCAGTTCGGTCTGGGCGGTGCGGCGTATTTCGTCAAACTGTGGAAAAAATTCTGATCAGGACACTGATCTTTCCGCCTGTATTTCCGGCGTAAAAAAAGGAGGCAAATGCCTCCTTTTTTATTCGATCATCGATGCAGAACATGCGCTGATATTATTGCCGGTTGGTCAGTGATACGCCCGCAATCACCAGCAAACCGCCGACGATCATCGACAACAAAATTGGTTCGCCCAGCAACAGCGCGGCGAGCGTGATACCGAACACCGGCACCAGATTATTGAATACCGCGGTTCGCGCCGGGCCGATGGCTTTCACGCCTTCGTAATACCAGACAAAACCAATCACCGTACCGAATGCACCCAGATACACAATCGCAGCCAGTACCGGCCAGGTCAGACGGCTGGTATCGAATTGCGGCCATTCCGTGACCGCGCCGCAGACCAATAACGACAAGCCCCACAGCGATGCATACGTGGTTGCAGCGATAGGCGACAAACCGCGCAGCGCATGTTTGCCGATGATGGTGTAGGCGGCCCAGCCGCAGACCGCGCACAGCATGAATAATTCACCTTTACCGACTGATTGCGAGACATCACGGATCGCGCTACCCAGATCGCCGCGCGTGATCACCACCGCCGCACCGGCAAACGCAATCGCGATGCCCAGCCAGCGCCGCGCGCCGAGGCGTTCACCAAACAGTGCCGCCAGTGCCAGCGCCGTGACAATCGGATTCAGCGCGACAAACAAGGCCGTGCGTCCGGCGGGCATCAGTGCCAGTGCTGAAAAAAAGCAGATGTTATATAAAAAGATGCCCGTCGCACCAAGCGCAAATGTCGCCTGCATCTGCTGCCGCGTCAGTTTCGGCAAGCCGCCTTCGAGCTTCCACGCCAGCAACCACAGCAGGCCGCTGGCCACCGCAAAACGCAGCGCCGCCGCTGTCATGTGCGGAATTTCACTCGCCACAATACGACCCGCAATAAAAGTGCCGCCCCAGAACAAGGCGACCGCAACCAGTTTCAGATACGTGGTGACAGGAACGGGAGTGTGGGCAGATTTCACGATAGCGCGCTTCAACAGAAAGCGTGAAGGGTACACGAAAATGCCGGTTCGCCGCATCAGCGCGACGCTGAGTTGTGCTATATCGCGTAAATCCCGGCACGAAAGGAGCTGAAAATTCCCCGAAAAATGCCATAAAAAGCGAAAAAATGGGGAGTATCAGCCATTTTTGCCTTCATCTCCTTATAAACAAAGGGCGTTAAAAAATACTGGGGGGAGTATATTTTTGACTTTGGGAGGCCGGAATCACCGTTGCCGACGACTTGTAAGCGGATTGCCAATCGATCTGCATACGGTTATTGTGCGGTGATCAGTACACAGATCCGGAGTCCATCCATGCATCCCGACAAAGTTGACCGAAACCGCTTGCGCCAGCTGACGGATTTACCGAATATCGGCAAGGCCGGTGCGGCGGATCTGCGCTTGCTGGGCATCAGCGCGCCTGCGGATTTGGTGGGGCAGTGTCCGTGGCAGATGTATGAAAAGCTGTGCCAGCTGACCGGCGTGCGGCATGATCCCTGCGTGATCGATGTGTTCATGTCGGTTACCGCATTCATGAATGGCGAACCTGCGAAACCGTGGTGGGAATTTACCGATGCCCGCAAGCTAGCGCAGGCTGCGAAAGCCGTTTTCTGAGTAAAAACGGGGAGTATCCGGCTTTTTCGCATTGATCTCCTTATAAACAAAGGGGATTGAAAAATACCCCACCCAGTATGTTGATGGTCTCAACAACGGCTTTGCTACGTTGTTGTGTTGCACAGCTGAGCCGTTACCTGTCGTATTCCTGATTTTTTGCCATCGTTTTAATTGTCTTGTTACAAACCCCTTGTATAATTTTTGCAATAACTTCTTTGCTACTGATCGTAGTGATTGATTGCTGAGTAAACCGACAAAAAAGGAAGATGGATGAATACCTGTGTGAGCTGCGGTACTGACAACCGGGATGGTGCCAATTTTTGTAAATCGTGTGGCACTGCGTTGTTACCGCCAGCGCCGTCGATGCCTGAATGTCATCAATGCCATGCGCCACTGACCCCGGGCGCGCGTTTCTGCAAAAAATGCGGTGCCAGCACTGGCGCTGATGCGGCCGCTGCTACGGCAACGGATGTTGTGGCGGCAAATGCCAGCGAGGCACCAGTCAGCACGACAGAAAAACCACCAGAACAACCGACAGAACAACCGACAGAACAGCCAGCAGATCTGCCGACAGCGCAGACATTTATTGCCAGCATTGCCAGCGAAGCCGCGACAAATCCGCCTGTGCAAAGCGTGAGCGCCGCTGTTGTCGATGCTGTGCCATCCGCAAACACGGATGTCCCTGTCGCTGCAGCGACGCCAGCCGCAAGCACCGCGAGCGTCATTGAGACGCAGGCCGCCGCTAATGCAGCGGCGCAGCCATCGCTGCCAACTGGCGCTGACGGTTCTCCTTCCTACAATGCGCTGCCGGTCAGCAAGACGGCGACGCCGGTGACGGCCATCGTGCTGGTTGCGGCGGTCGTGGCAATTGCCGCTGGCGCTGGTGCTTACGTCTGGTATGCAAAATCCCGTTCGCAGACCGAGCCCGTCGTGACCAGTGCTGAACCCGTCGCCGCCTCATTGCCGAGCAGCCCGCCGGCGGATGTTGCACCGGCTCCAGCTTCCGCCGTTGCAATGCCGGAAGTGACGACAGCACCGACGATACCCGCAGCCACGGAAGCGCCTGCGCCCGCGACCGCCAAAAAGAAACGTCGGAATGACGATGATGAATTTGACGAAGATGACGATTTTTACGATGAACCGGTCAACGCTAAACGCCAACCGCGGGCACAGGCGCAGCCAGGCGGCGAAATGATGCATGGTAAGGCGACGGCTTTGTTAAACCGTGCCGACAGTTTTATCGCCAGCGGTGATTACGATAATGCACTGGCGACCGCGCAGACGGCACTGGCGCTGGACCCTGGAAATACCGCGGCTCTCGCAAAAATCAGGAAAATCAAACAACTGCGTTCACGCTATTAAACCAGTTCAGCACATGGGCATACGCATGATTTCGTGTGCCCATGTTCCGGCGTGGCATTGATAGCCCGTGCCGCACATCTTCCATCACCCATCATTGTTAACCCCGTCCAGAGTGACGACATCCATCGGAGACTACATGAGCAGCAATCCAACGACTTCCGGCAGCCCATTTGTGTTGCTGCGTGCCGCAGAGGCCGCAACGAACTGGCGCGCGCTTGCCATGACTGGCATGGCAGCACTGGCTTTTTTCCTGTCTATGGCGATGACCGCCTGGCTGACACGCCACAGCTTTTTGCTGGGTGGCCTGTTTTCCATCGTGACGTTGATTGTCGGTATCACTGGCTATTCGGCAGTCGGTATTTTGTTGATGCGCCAGTCGCAGGGGCGTGAACTCAGTTTCACCGATGCGATTATCCAGGGCGTCTTTACGGTACATCGCATGCTGGGCGTGGCGCTGGTGTTGCTGGTGATTTTTTTGCTGGTGGCGCTGCTTGCGTTTGCCGTGCTGTTTTTGTGTAAGTTGCCCGGACTTGGTTCCTTGCTGTATGCCGTTATGTTGCCATTGCTGACGGTGATCATCGGCGTCACTTTTGCCAGTATATTTTATGTAGCCATGCCACTGGCGGCACCGGCAATCTGGGCCGGTAACTCGGTAATGGAAACGATTGCCCGTTTGTTTGTGATTGTCCGTCAGCGTTTGCTGATGACGATTACTTATATCGTCGTGCTGTCTTTCCTGGTGCTGTTTTTGTCTGGCGTGGTGTCTTTCATTTTGTTTTCCGGCTATGTCACGACAATGGGAATTTCTCAGGCCGTCGGCATTAATCCTATGGGAAATGTGATGGGAATGATGTCCGGCATCATGGGAAACCATATGGGAAATCAGATGGGATATGGCGGCGGCTTTGAGGCTCTGGAGAGCGGCATGGCGTACACCGGTGCGTTTGGTTTCGCAACCGGGCTGCTGTTCAGCGTTGGTATGGTCATTCCGTTTCTGACGATGATTAACGGTACCTGCCTGATTTATCTGCAAGTGACGGATGGTCTGAATTTCACCGAAGCGGAAGAACAATTACAGGCGCAGATGCAGGAGGCAAAACGTCGCGCCAACGAGGCCAAAGACCGTGCCGGGGCAAAATTGCAGGAAGCAAAAGACGCCGCAGCTGCATCTGCAGCGGCGGCCAAGAATAATCAGCCAGCGGCGAAAGCAGAAGCAGATATCGCCCCAACAGTGACGCCAGCAGCGCCGCCTGCGCCTGTTGCCAGAGTATGTTCTGCCTGCAAAGCACCATTGGCAGCAGACGACATTTTCTGTGGTGAATGCGGCACAAAAAATCCTCTGTAAAACTCTTATAAATCCGGTGCGATACCAGCTTCAGGTCAGTCGTCAAAGCGAAATTCCAGCGTTGTACGACTGGCCTGACAGATCAGATCAAACGCCATCGGCGGGTTGTTTCGGACGACAGAAATTTATGCGGAAATGGGTCGCACTCAGTTATATTGTGAATGCCGTTCGTGTTGAAGGCAGTGGATTTTGACTGAGTGACGATAGCCGATTTTCGGGAGCATTTCATGGGCATGAGCTGTTTTTATCTGACGCTGACACAGGAAAAACTGGATGAACTGAAACAGCATCCCGGACAAGTCCGCCAATTTATTTTTGCCAAAAACGGCGGCAATGACGAAGCGGAATTGTTTGATCTCGAAAAAGCCTGGCATGGCATACAGTATTTGCTCAACGGCGCGACATTTGGTGGTGATGAACCTTTGGGATGGGCCGTGTTTGGCGATCAGGAAGTCAGTGATGATCTCGGTAACGGCCCCGCCCGTTGCCTGACCGCGCCTCAGGTCGCCGCAGTCAGTGCCGCGTTGCAGGAAATGCCCGCATCCGCGCTGGCGCAGCGCTTTGACGCAGCAAAGATGGAAAAAGCGCAGGTTTATCCTGAAGGGATGTGGATCACCGACGGGGTGCAGGCATTAAATTATTTGCTGGAACATTATTCCCATCTGCAAAATTTTTATGCAAATGCCGCCGCACATGGCAAGGCGGTCATCTGTTTTATCAGTTAGATCGTTGAGGTGTGTGTTATCCAGATTAGATAAGGAGCAGCGTGATGCATACAGCAACAGGATTCAGAAAGCGTTCATACATCGGTATGTTGATCGGTTTGACGGCATTGACGGTCACGTCGACTCAGGTTGTCGCGGCGGAGCGTATTTCTCTGACGCGTCAGGATGGTCAGAGTGTTCCTGCTATGGTGTATCAGAATGCGGGAGCATGTCAGGGTGTGGCAATTATTTCCCATGGCGCTGGTGGTTCGGAAAAAGGCTATGTTTATCTGGCTGAATTCATGGCGAAAGAGGGTTTTCTGAGCGTTGTGCCGGGGCATCTGGAAAGCGGCAGACAATCTTTGCGTGAAGCCAAGCGCGGCGGCAGTTTGCAGGATGGTCTGACAGAATTAGTCACCGATGCCCCTGCTTATACGGCGCGGCTGATGGACATTAATGCAGCGCGTCAATGGGCTGCATCACGTTGCACCGGAAAACGCGCGGTCTTACTCGGTCATTCCATGGGGGCGGCAGTGGCCATGATGGAAGCCGGTGCCGACAATAAAATGGGCGTGACCGGCACTGCCAGTTTCGATGCGTATATTGCCTTGTCGCCACAAGGTGAAGGATTAATTTTTCCCGCCCATGCCTGGTACAAAATCAGTAAGCCGGTGTTATTGATGACAGGAACCAGAGATGATGATCTGGCACATGCTTCCTGGCGTACCCGTACCGAACCGTTTGCCGACATGTCTCCGGGTTGCAAATGGCTGGGCATCGTGAATGGCGCGTCACATATGAATTTTGGCGGGAATGGTTTATTGCATCGCACCGAAGGACTGACCACGCAAACCATCCATGCGTTTTTGCAAGGTGCGCAAAGCGGAAATTGTGTGGCTCCGCCACCGTTGGCGGGCATGGAACTCAGAACAAAATAGCCACCTGCCATCAGTTCGTGTGAACCGTTGCAGGCAGGTCAGCTCGCTTGTTACCGCAATGTCAGTGCCTATGTTCTGGCAACAAAACGGATGATGCCGTCATCACCTGTTTGCCGCTGCAAAATGTCGTCAAACCATAATTTATGCAGATGCGCGAGTGCTTCGCCGATGGCAAACGTTAATTGGTGGGCATCGAGCGGACGGCGGAACATCAGTGGCACGATGTCACAGGCTGATTGCGGCGTCGTACAAGCAGCAACGACCTCGGCCAGGCGTTCAGCGTGATGTTCTTCTAATTGCGTGATGCGCGTGTGCAGCCCCTTGAACGGCTTGCCATGCGAAGGCAGGATAAGCACATCCTCAGGCAGCGGCAGGTATTTTTTGAGGGAGTCGAGATACTGCTGCACCGGATTGGCTTCCGGCTCAATCGCAAACACGGACACATTCGTAGAAATGCGTGGCAACAGCATATCGCCAGAAATCAGGATATTCAGATCGGCACAATACAATGAGGCGTGTTCTGGCGAGTGACCAAAACCGGTGATGATCTGCCAGCGCCGCTGATGAATCGTCAGGTCGATGCCTTCTTGCATGCGGCGATACGAAGTCGGCACCGTCGGTACCATGCGGCTGTAATGACTTTTTCTTTCCTGTATCTGTTCTTGCATCGCCGGATCTAGTCCGTGTTTGCGGAAATGCGGAAACATCGCTGTGCCATCCGCACCCGGTAAGCCAGCCGACATCATGCGGGCAAAGCCATATTCGCCCGCTGTCATCCACAGCGGCACGTTCCACAAGGTGCACAACCAGTCTGCTAGGCCGATATGATCGGGATGACAGTGGGTGGCAATCACCCGCACCACTGGCAAGCCGCGCAGATGATTGTGCAGATCACCGAACAACACTTCCCAGGCATCACGGGTGGCATCGCTGGCGATGCCGCAATCGACAATTGTCCAGCCATGTACCCGCCCCTGCGCAGTCTCGACTTCATCTTCCAGCAGCCACAGATTGATGTGGTTCAGTGCAAACGGCAGGCCCATGCGTATCCATAAAACGCCGGGCGCTATTTCCACCGTCTTGCCAGATTCCGGCAGGGTTTCGCCAAACGGATAATCGAGTTGTTGTTCCAGGTGATTCATTGTTGTCTCTTCTCTTTTTGGTACGTACGTTATAGCCGGAATAGCCTACAATGCGTTTTTATGCAATTGACGTTAACGTCAATTCGATTTCAGCGATTGTAATCAGAAAAACGATTTTGTGTACTAAAACTATGGCCACCTACACCATTACTGACTTAGCCCGCGAATTTGATATCACGCCACGAGCGATACGTTTTTACGAAGATCAGGGCTTGTTAAGCCCGACCCGCGAAGGTCCCAGCGGTCGCAATCGCGTCTATACCGCGCGCGAACGCACACAGCTGAAGCTGACCCTGCGTGGTAAGCGTCTGGGTCTGAGCCTGTCGGATATCAAGAGCCTGGTCGATATGTACCGCTCACCAAAAGATACCGAAGCGCAATTACAGAGCTTTCTGGTGGTGCTGGCACGTCACCGCGCCTCACTTGAGCAGCAGCGCGAGGATATTGAAGTCATGCTGGCGGAAATCAGTGCACATGAAGATAAAAGCCGGCGTTTGCTGGCCTTGCATACGAAAGCTGGTCAGACCGCGTAGAAATACCAGTCTGCACAAAACGCAATGAATTGACGTTTACGTTAACGTCAATTAGTCGTATTATTTCCTACGCTCAGATTTTGCTCAGATTTTGTATTCCCGGGGAGACTTTATGTATCAGGACGCCACATCCGCAGCACCCGCCGCGCTCGATCCCACGCTGGCGTTGACCTTACTGCAGAGCTTCAACGGGCAGGGTGCGTTGATGGCGTGGAATGCGAAACTGACCGGAATGACACCCGGCACCTGTGAGATCAGCTTGCCATACAGCGATGCTGTCAGTCAGCAACACGGCTATTTTCATGGCGGCGTGATTGGCACACTGGCGGATGCTGCCGGTGGTTATGCCGCAAATACATTGTTGATGCCTGTAAGTGAGTGCTTAACTGCTGAGTATAAAATTAATATCGTTGCACCCGGCATAGGCGATACCCTGATCGCCCGTGGCAAGGTCTTGAAATCAGGAAAAACTCTGGTCGTTTCAAGCGCCGAGGTGTTTGTCGTCAATCAGGGGCAAGAAAAATTGTGCGCGATCATGCAACAGACTTTGTTTGTGATCGCAAAAAAATAACTGACGGTTCGCCGTGACGGTCAATGTAGTCGCAGCAAAAAATAACAGAGTGGAGGCAAAATTGGTTTGGCAAGGCTATCGCTGCGAAACCGGGATTGCGCCACTCTGATGAATAAAAAAGATTCTGTTCCATCATTACAGTGAGGATGACATGCTCCATTTACCCGGTTTAACTTTCGATCATGGCGACGATATCGCCGCTTTGCGTGAAGCTGTTCAACAATTTGCTGCCGCCGAAATCGCGCCGCGTGCGGCCGAAATCGACCGCAACGACCAATTCCCCATGGATCTGTGGCGCAAGATGGGCGATCTCGGCATTCTGGGTGTGACCGTCAGCGAAGAATACGGCGGCGCCAACATGGGCTATCTCGCCCACATCATCGCCATGGAAGAAATCTCACGCGCCTCTGCCTCGGTTGGTCTGTCGTACGGTGCTCACTCGAATCTGTGCGTGAACCAGATCAAACGCAACGGCACCGAAGAGCAAAAACAAAAATACCTGCCGAAACTGATTTCCGGCGAACACATCGGTGCGCTCGCGATGTCCGAGCCAAATGCCGGTTCTGACGTCGTCAGCATGAAATTGCGCGCTGATTTCAAAGGTGACCGCTGGGTGCTGAATGGCACCAAGATGTGGATCACTAATGGCCCTGACGCCGACGTGCTGGTGGTGTATGCAAAAAACGATCTGGAAGCTGGCCCACGTGGCATGACCGCTTTCCTGATTGAAAAAGGATACAAAGGTTTCAGCATTGCGCAAAAACTCGACAAGCTCGGCATGCGCGGTTCCCATACCGGTGAACTGGTATTTGAAGATTGCGAAGTACCTGCAGAAAACGTGCTCGGCGGCTTGGGCAAAGGCGTTAATGTGCTGATGTCCGGCCTCGATTTCGAGCGCACGGTTTTGTCCGGCGGCCCGCTGGGCATCATGCAGGCGTGTATGGATGCCGTCGTGCCTTATGTGCATGACCGCAAACAATTCGGTCAGCCGATTGGCGAATTCCAACTGATGCAAGGCAAACTGGCGGATATGTATTCCACCATGATGGCCTGCAAAGCCTATGTCTACGCGGTTGGCCAGGCTTGCGACCGTGCCACCAATCCGGAACAAGTCCGCGCCTTACGCAAAGATGCTGCGGGCGCGATTTTGTATTCCGCAGAAAAAGCCACCTGGATGGCAGGTGAAGCGATTCAGACGCTGGGCGGCAATGGCTATATCAACGAATACCCGGTTGGTCGCCTGTGGCGCGATGCCAAACTGTATGAAATCGGTGCTGGTACCAGCGAAATCCGCCGCATGCTGATAGGCCGCGAGCTGTTTGCGGAAACGAAGTAAACTGGATTTTTCGTACTGGTGCGCACTCCTTTAAGCCACGCTTACACGTAAGGGATTGCGCGTACACAGCAACTATACACAGTCATGACTCAATTACACATCACGACACCGGTGCTTGCGCATCGCCCGCTTTCCGCTCAGCTAAATAAATCAGTCTGGCTGAAGATGGATAATTCGCAGCCCTCGGGCTCGTTCAAATTACGCGGCATCGGTCTGATGTGTCAGCGCGCCGCTGTGCTGGGGGCACAACATTTTGTCTGCCCATCTGGCGGGAATGCGGGTTTTGCGGCTGCGGTTGCGGGTGTGGCGCTGGGTCTGCCGACCACGATTTTTGTCCCGGAAACTACTGCTGAAAGTGTGCGTGCCGAGATATGCGCGATCGGTGCAACGGTGATCGTCACTGGCAAAGTGTGGGACGAAACCAACCAGGCGGCTTTGCAAGCCTGCAAACAGCCGGGTGCGGTATATATCCCACCATTCGACCATCCTGATATCTGGAATGGCAATGCGACTTTGATCGACGAGCTTGCTGGTACGCTGGATTTTGACGTTGTGCTGTGCTCTGTCGGCGGTGGCGGCTTATTAAGCGGCATTGTGCAGGGCTTACACCGCAATGGTCTGGCGCATATTCCTGTTATTGCTGTAGAAACAGAAGGTGCGGCATCCTTACATGCATCGGTACTAGCGGGTGAACTGGTGACATTGCCTGCGATTACCTCGATTGCCACCACATTAGGTGCCCGTCGGGTGGCGCAACAAGCGTTCGACTGGACGCAGAAACATGAGATTCACAGTGTCACCGTCAGCGATGCACAGGCAGTTGCCGCCTGTCTCGCGTTTGCGGATGATATGCGCACGCTGGTAGAACCCGCTTGCGGTGCCACGCTGGCGGTGGCGTACCAGAACCTGCCTGTATTAAAAGAATTTAAGCGTCCCTTGATCGTGGTATGCGGTGGTATCGCTGTTGATATGGTAAAACTAGAGGCTTGGAAAACCCAGTTCAACCTGCCCTGAGCCATCGCCATGCCAAACACACATTTTCCTAAGTTATTGTCGTCCCAGATCGCGTTTGATATCGCGCGTACGATACTGGATGGCTTTGACAAGCATTACCATTTATTCCGTATCAGTAGTCAGCAGGCAAAGCAGTTTTTTGAGGCGGGCGACTGGAAAGCAGCGCAAATCGCGGCCCGTGAACGTATTCAGTTTTACGACACCCGCGTGCGGGAATGTGTGCGCGTGCTGGAAGATGACTACGATGAAAACGATCTGACCGATGAGGTCTGGCGTGAAGTCAAACTGCATTACATGGGTTTGCTGATCGACCACTTACGGCCGGAACTGGCTGAGACTTTTTTCAACACCGTCTGCACGAAATTGCTTAACAGAAATTATTTTCATAATGATTTCATTTTCGTGCGTCCGGCAACTTCAACTGAATACATAGAACGTGACGATACGCCGCCGACTTATCGCGTGTATTACCCGGCAACTGACGGTCTGAACTACACGATCAAACGTATCGTCACGAATTTTCAGCTCAATACCCCTTTTGAAGATCTTGATCGCGATGTCGCCGTCGTCGAGGCACGTTTGCGTGAACATTTCGGGCGTGAAAAGCTGGAACCGAATCACCAGATTCAGGTGTTGGCGAATTTGTTTTACCGGAATAAATCTGCCTACATCATTGGTAAAGGGATTAACGGTAATCGCGAATATCCGTTTGTGATTCCTCTGATGCATAAACGGAAAAATGAGCTGGTACTCGATACGATCTTGTTTGATGTGATGCAGATTACGGTGCTGTTTTCATTCACACGTGCGTATTTCATGGTCGATATGGAAGTGCCATCGGCGTATGTACAATTCATCCGCAGCATTTTGCCGAAGAAACCTCGTAGCGAAATCTATACGATGATAGGTTTGCAAAAACATGGCAAAAACCTGTTCTATCGCGATTTTCTGCATCATCTGAAATACTCGTCGGATCGCATCGAAGCGGCGCCCGGTATTCGCGGTCTCGTTATGCTGGTGTTCGCACTGCCTTCTTTCCCGTATGTGTTCAAGCTGATCAAAGACAGTTTCCCGCCGCCGAAAGAAACCACCCGGGCGCTGATTAAAGAAAAATATCTGCTGGTGAAAAACCATGACCGTGTTGGTCGCATGGCCGACACGCTGGAATATTCCGATGTCGCTTTTCCACGTTCGCGGTTCTCTGAAGAATTGCTCGAAGAAATCCGCCAATACGCGCCGTCCATGCTGGAAGTGAATGATGAAGAAGTCGTCATCAAACATCTGTACATAGAACGCCGCATGACGCCTCTCAATATTTGGCTGACTGAAGCCGAACAACGTGGCGATATGCAGGCCATGGAACAGGGCGTGCTGGAATACGGTAATGCGATTAAAGATCTGGTGTCGGCCAATATTTTCCCGGGCGACATGTTGTATAAAAACTTTGGCGTGACACGTCATGGTCGTGTCGTTTTTTATGACTACGATGAAATTGAATACATCACCGACTGCACTTTCCGCAAGATACCGTTGCCGCGCAATGAAGAAGATGAGATGTCCGCTGAACCGTGGTATCCGATCGCAAAGAATGACGTATTTCCTGAGCAATTCGGTACTTTCCTGCTCGGAAATCAGAAAGTAAAAGAATTTTTTATGAAACACCACGCTGACTTGCTGACCGCCGATTACTGGCAGGGTCGCAAGCTGCGCATCGTGGACGGCAAGGTGGATGATGTCTTCCCGTATCCGCAGGAAGTCAGGTTTATCAATAAAGAGTTAGCACAGCAAAAATAATTTTTTTATGTCTTATCAGTATCAACAGTCTTAATCGCGCTTGCAGATGTTTTCAGAGAAAAACAGACAAGCAGAAATTTTGTATCACCTCACATTCAATGGAGAAAAACATGACAGATCCTATCGTAATCGTTGGCGCAGCCCGTACCCCTATGGGTGCATTTCAGAGCGATTTCGCTTCCCTGACGGCAAGTCAGCTCGGTGCTGTGGCGATCAAGGCCGCGGTTGAACGTGCTAGCGTCAAGCCCGAGCTGATTGAAGAAGTCCTGTTTGGTAACTGCTTGATGGCCGGTCAGGGTCAGGCACCTGCGCGTCAGGCCGCACTGGCGGCAGGTTTGCCGATGTCCACTGGTGCAGTGACCTTGTCCAAGATGTGCGGTTCCGCGATGAAGGCAACGATGATGGCATTCGATTCCATCAGCGCAGGCAGCAATGAAGTGATGATCACTGGCGGTATGGAGTCCATGACCAACGCACCCTACATTATTCCAAAAGCACGCGGCGGCTATCGTATCGGTCACGGCATGATTTACGATCACATGATGCTGGATGGTCTGGAAGACGCTTACGACAAAGGCCGTTCCATGGGAACTTTTGCTGAAGATTGTTCTGCCAAATACCAGTTCAGCCGCGAAGATCAGGACGCATTTGCGATTGCTTCCGTCAAGCGCGCGCAAGCAGCGACAGCAGACGGCTCGTTTGCGTGGGAAATCGCACCGGTTACCGTTTCCGGTCGCGGTGGTGACGTCGTCATCGATAAAGACGAAGGCCCGCTGAAAGCCAAGCTCGACAAAATCCCGGCTCTGAAACCAGCCTTCAAAAAAGACGGCACGATCACTGCCGCATCTTCTTCCTCCATCAACGATGGCGCTGCAGCGCTGGTGCTGATGCGCGAGTCCAAAGCCAAAGAACTCGGCCTGACACCGATCGCAAAAATCGTCGCTCACGCATCGCATGCACAGGAACCAGGTTGGTTCACGACCGCGCCGATCGGTGCGATACAAAAGCTGTACAAAAAAACCGGCTGGACAACGGCAGATGTCGATCTGTTTGAAATCAACGAAGCTTTCGCTGCCGTACCTATGGCCGCGATGAAAGATCTCGGCATCTCCCACGACAAAGTCAACGTCCACGGTGGTGCCTGCGCACTCGGCCATCCTATCGGCGCATCCGGTGCACGTATCATCATCACGCTGATCGGCGCGTTGAAAAAACAAGGTAAGAAGCGCGGTGTGGCATCCCTGTGTATCGGAGGTGGTGAAGGCACAGCGATGGCCATCGAGTTGTTCTAAATAGTGTGCGCTGCGTTCATCCAATATCCGGGCGCATAGCGGCGTTGCAAAGCCTCGCAATACCGACGTATTGCTGCGTTTTGCGCCTTGCTCTGCATCCCGGATATTGAATGAACTTGCGCACTTGAATTGCGGACGTAGCGTACGCCGCGCGCATCGTTAATCGCGGTAAGCGTGTCGACAATGAGATTGCAGCTACATCGTCGACATGCGGCTGAAAATACGAAAAGGAAGCAAGATGCCCACAGCACTTATCATCGGCGCGTCACGCGGTATCGGTCACGAACTGGCTTTGCAATATAAGGCGGCTGGCTGGCGTGTGATTGCCACGGCGCGTAAGGCGGTTGATCTGACAACTTTGCAGGCGCAGGGTTGTGAGGTCGTTCCTTTGGATGTCACGAACATCAATGATTGCGGTGGTCTTGGCTGGCGACTCGATGATGAAAAAATCGATGTCGCTATTCTGAACGCCGGTGTGTATGGCCCGCGCACCACAGGATTGCAGACACCGCATGATACGCAGTTTGATGAAGTGATGCATACCAATGTGCTGGCCGCGATGCGGATTCTTCCTATCGTGCTGCCGCTGGTCGAGAATGCCGGTGGCCGTCTTGCCGTCATTTCATCGATGATGGGTTCCATCAGTGAACGTAACGGTAGTCACGGCTGGTTATATCGTGCCAGCAAAGCCGCGTTGAATTCTGTACTGAAGGATGTGTCTTTACAGACGCGACAAGCGATTTGCGTGGCGTTGCATCCGGGTTGGGTTAAAACAGAAATGGGCGGCGTCGGTGCTGAACTTCCGGTGGCAGACAGTGCGCACGGCATACGCAAAACACTGGCGGGTTTGCAGTCAGACGACAACGGCCAGTTTTTCAATTACAACGGTGCCAGCCTGAACTGGTAAGCAGAAAAAACAAAAAAACAGACAGAACAACATCAGAACGAGACCAGGTATGTTACTTACAGCAGAACACGAAATGATCCGCGATGCGATACGCGCATTTGCACAGGAAAAACTGGTGCCGAATGCGGCGCGCTGGGACAAGGAACACCATTTTCCGGCAGCAGAATTAAAAGAACTGGCGCAGATGGGCGCGTATGGCGTTGCGGTGCCGGAAGAATTCGGCGGTGCCGGGATGGATTACCTGTCGCTGGCGCTGGTGCTGGAAGAAATCGCCGCCGGCGATGGCGGTACATCGACGGTTGTGTCCGTGAACAACTGCCCGGTCTGCAGTATCGCGATGATGTATGCGAATGATGCGCAGAAACAGCAATGGCTGCGGCCGCTCGCACAAGGTGAGATGTTGGGTGCGTTCTGCCTGACCGAGCCGCATGCAGGCAGCGATGCGTCTGATCTGAAAACCACCGCCCGTCGCGAAGGCAATGACTATGTGCTGAATGGCGTCAAGCAATTCATCACCAGCGGCAAGCATGCAGATGTCGCCATCGTTATGGCCGTGACGGATAAAGCTGCGGGTAAAAAAGGCATCAGCGCATTTTGGGTGCCGACGAAAACGCCGGGT
The DNA here is from genome assembly GCF_014284215.1 of Undibacterium sp. FT79W. Classification (NCBI taxonomy): domain Bacteria; kingdom Pseudomonadati; phylum Pseudomonadota; class Betaproteobacteria; order Burkholderiales; family Oxalobacteraceae; genus Undibacterium; species Undibacterium sp. FT79W. Next base: position 25,101 of record NZ_JACOGB010000004.1, read on the forward strand.
TACATCGTTGCCGGGCTCGAAAATAAAATGGGTCAGCATTCTTCCGATACCGCGCAAATCCTGTTTGAGAATTGCCGTATCCCTGCTGAAAATCTGATTGGCGAAGAAGGCATGGGCTACAAAATCGCCTTGTCCGGACTCGAAGGTGGCCGCATCGGAATCGCATCACAATCGGTAGGCATGGCGCGCGCCGCGTTTGAAGCCGCTCTGGCCTATGCCAAAGACCGCAGCAGCTTTGGTAAATCAATTTACGAACATCAGGCAGTGCAATTCAAACTGGCGGACATGGCAACCCAGATCGAAGCCGCACGTCAGCTGATCTGGCATGCAGCGAGTATGAAAGATGCTGGTAAGCCTTGCCTGAAAGAAGCGGCGATGGCGAAATTGTTTGCGTCTGAAATGGCAGAAAAAGTCTGCTCCGATGCGATACAGATACACGGCGGTTACGGCTACGTCAGTGATTTTCCGGTGGAGCGGATTTATCGCGATGTGCGCGTATGCCAGATTTACGAAGGCACCTCAGAGATACAGAAAATCCTGATCAGCCGCGCGCTGGCCTGAGCGTACACCTTGTCAACAGCTTCCTGCATTTTCAAAAGGACACCGTGATGAAAGCACCCGTGGAATTCTGGTTTGATTTTGTTTCGCCGTATGCGTATATCGCTGCGCAATCCATAGAACAGCTGGCCGCCAGACATGGGCGTGAAGTGAGCTGGAAACCGATGTTGCTGGGTGCCGTATTCAAAGTGACCGGCTCCAGTCCGCTGACCATGCGGCCGCCGCAAATGGCGGACTATTTCAAGCATGATTTTTTGCGCTCTGCGCGTTATGCAGGAGTGCCGTTTGTTTTGCCGGAACTGTTTCCTATCGCAACCCAGAATACCTCACGGGTCTGCCTGTGGCTGCAAGACACTGCACCGCAGCGTGTCGGTGAATTCGTGCGTCAGGTCACACGTGCATATTTCTCCGGACCGGCGGCATTGAATGACACCGGCTGGCTGGCGGCGCAGATAGCGGCGATGGGGCTGGACGGTGCCGCCGCAGCGGCTGCCTGCGAAGATACTCATTACAAGCAGGCACTGAAAGCGCAATGCGAACAGGCGATAGAAAAAGGCATCTTTGGTGCACCGTGGATCATCGTTGATGGTGAATCGTTTTGGGGCAATGACCGCTTGCCGCAAGTCGAACAATGGCTGGCGCAAGGTGGCTTTTAATTAGCATCTTCCAGATAAAAGATCGGATTCATCAAAACATAACAGGTCAGCAAACGCAGAATTTTTCTGCGTCATGAGGAGAACAGCATGTTAAAAAAAGGCTATCAGCAGTTGGTAGACGAAGCGTACGCACAGATTAAGACTTACAGCGTCGCCGAAGCGCTGACGAAGCTGGACAAAGGCGACGTGCAATTCATTGATGTGCGCGACATCCGTGAGCTTGAGCGCGAAGGCGTGATCGTTGGCGCATTCCACGCGCCGCGCGGCATGATCGAATTCTGGGTCGATCCGGATTCACCTTACTTCCGTCCTGTTTTTGGTGAGAACAAAGAATTTATTTTATTTTGTGCCGCAGGCTGGCGCAGCGCCCTGACCACCAAGACTTTGATGGATATGGGTCTGGAAAATGTTGCCCATATCGAAGGTGGCTTTACTGCCTGGAAAGCCGCGGGCGCACCTACTGTTGCCAAGGAAATCAAGAAAGTTGTATGAGTCGTCAAGAGCAAAAAAATGCTAGCCCGTGTCCCTGTGGTTCAGCAAAAAAGTATGAACAATGCTGCGGCGTGTATATCAGCGGTACTGCCGCCGCACCAACCGCAGAAGCGCTGATGCGCTCACGTTACAGCGCGTATACGCGCAATGATGAAGCCTATCTGCGCGCGACCTGGGATGAACGTACTTGTCCGTCAGAGCGCATCACCCATGATGATCCGACCAACTGGCTGGGGCTGGAAGTCAGGAAACATCAGCAGGACGGCGATCAGGCCATCGTGGAATTTGTCGCCCGCTACAAAATTGCAGGTAAAGCGCACCGCCTGCACGAAGTCAGTCGTTTTGTGAAATATGACGGCAAATGGTTGTATGTCGATGGCAGCTTTCCTCAAAAATAAATCAATACCGGAATCCAAATAATGACAATCCTAGAATCCAAACTGAGCCCACGTTCTGATGATTTCAAAGTCAACGCCGCAGCAATGCAGGCGGTGGTGGATGATCTGAAAGCCAAAATAGAAAAAATCGCGCTGGGTGGCGGAGACGAAGCGCGCAGCAAACATCTGGCACGCGGCAAACTGTTGCCGCGTGACCGCGTGCAAATGCTGCTGGATGCCGGCACACCGTTTCTGGAATTTTCCCAGCTTGCGGCCTACGACATGTACAAAGAAAAAAGCGGTAATGATGCGGCGCCGTCGGCTGGTGTGATTACCGGCATCGGCCGCGTGGCAGGGCAGGAATGCGTGATCGTCTGTAATGATGCGACCGTCAAGGGCGGCACTTACTATCCGCTGACCGTCAAAAAACATCTGCGTGCACAAGAGATTGCTGAGCAAAATAATCTGCCATGTATTTATCTGGTCGATAGCGGCGGCGCGAATCTGCCGAATCAGGATGATGTTTTTCCCGATCGCGATCACTTCGGTCGTATCTTCTACAATCAGGCAACGATGTCGGCCAAGGGTATACCGCAAATCGCGGTGGTGATGGGTTCTTGTACTGCTGGCGGCGCGTATGTGCCGGCGATGAGTGACGAATCCATTATCGTTAAAAATCAGGGCACGATTTTTCTCGGCGGCCCGCCTTTGGTGAAAGCTGCGACTGGCGAAGTGGTTAGCGCCGAAGACCTTGGTGGTGGTGATGTGCATACGCGTTTGTCGGGCGTGGTCGATCATCTGGCACAAAACGATACCCATGCGCTGTCGCTGGCGCGTACCATCGTCTCGAATCTGAACCGCCAGAAGCCACAAACCGTGGTGCTGAAAGAAGTGGAAGAACCGAAGTATCCGGCCAGCGAATTGTATGGTGTGATTCCGGTTGATACGCGCAAGCCTTTCGATGTGCGTGAAGTGATTGCGCGGATTGTCGATGGCAGCCATTTCGACGAATTCAAAGCGCGTTATGGCACGACTTTAGTCTGCGGCTTTGCGCATATTCATGGCATGCCGGTCGGCATCATTGCGAATAACGGTATTTTGTTTTCTGAGTCTGCATTAAAAGGCACGCACTTCATTGAACTGTGCTGCCAGCGCAAAATCCCGCTGGTATTTTTGCAGAACATCACCGGCTTCATGGTCGGGCGCAAATACGAAAACGAAGGCATCGCGCGTAACGGCGCGAAGATGGTGACGGCGGTTGCAACGGCGAATGTGCCGAAATTTACGGTGATTATCGGTGGCAGTTTTGGTGCTGGCAATTACGGTATGTGCGGCCGCGCTTTCTCGCCACGCTTTATGTGGATGTGGCCGAATGCGCGCATCAGCGTCATGGGTGGCGAGCAGGCCGCCAGCGTACTGGCGACCGTTAAACGCGATGGCATAGAAGGCAAAGGCGGTAGCTGGAGTGCCGACGAAGAAGCCGCGTTCAAACAACCGATCAAAGAGCAATACGAACATCAGGGGCACCCGTATTACGCCTCCGCCCGTTTGTGGGATGACGGCGTGATCGACCCTGCCGATACCCGCATGGTGCTGGGGCTGGGCTTGAGCGCCGCGCTGAATGCGCCGATTCCGGATGTGAAGTTTGGTTTGTTCAGGATGTAAGTTATATGAAACGCTATGCGCTGATTAGCGTATTCATGCTGGCTGCAAGTTCGGGAATTGCCCGGGCAGAGGAGCAATTATCCACAGCTTTAAATGAATCGGTGATTAAGCTTCCTACCACCGTTAGTAACATATTTAATCAGGTGATTACTAAGGACATGGTCGTGACCCAGTTTCGGCCCCATGGTGAAGGACCGTTTCCGATCGCAATTTTATTGCATGGACGTAGTTATAAAGATCGCTCTAAACCAGGCCGCGAACGTTTTTTGCAGGCCACGAAATATTTTGTTAACCGAGGTTTTGCCGTTTGGGTACCGACACGTCTTGGATATGGTGAGTCAGGAACTGAGCCTGATCCTGAATACTCGGGGACTTGTTCGGGTAAAAAATATATACCTGCATATGAGGTTGCGGCAAGCAGTACGCTTGATGTGATCGCCTACGCAAAGCAGCAAAGTTATGTCGATCCGGCGCGTATTGTCGTTCTTGGGCAATCCTATGGTGGTACGACCGCTATCACGCTCGCTGCGAAGAATCCATCAGGTCTGATCGCCACTATTAATTTTGCTGGCGGTGGTGGTGGCAATCCCGAGACGCAGCCAAATGAGCCATGCCGTCCTGATTTATTGAAAGAGATGTTCGGGCTTTACGGCAAAACTGCAAAGGTGCCCAGTCTGTGGATTTATACCGAGAACGATAAATATTTTGGTCCTGTTTATCCTAAGCAATGGTTTGCAGAATTTCAAAAACAATCTCCTGTCAGTCAGCTTGCCGAATACCGGGCTATGCCTGCGTTTGGCGATAATGGACACTTCTTTTTCTCGCGAGGGTTTTCTATCTGGCGGCCTGTTGTTGACGAATTTTTGCGTCGCCAAGGCGTTCCCATTCCGCACACTCCCGGAAGTTTTCAAGACACAGGTTTTGCAAATATCCATGAGCCTGCCAGCTTACCTGTCAACAAAGCTGAAATACGGGAGCGCTACGTGAAATTTCTAGATTTAGACCTTCCGCGTGCCTTTGTTTTGGATGCTGCCGGTGAATTTGCCGGATATGCAGGAGGAATGCCCGATGCGCTGGAAAAAGCAATGGCGATTTGTAAAAAACGTGCGCAAAAGGAATGCTTGGCTTATGCGGTGGATGATAAGGTTGTCTGGAAAAATCTAATATCAGAGAACACTAAGGAGCAGTTACTCCGGTGATTTTTCAGATCGTCAAAAAACTCAATGAGAAAATCCTCATAACGATGGCCAACTATTCGTAAGGAAGTGCAGTATGCAAACCCTGAGTCTCACTATTCAACACGCGGTTGCCACCGTGACCCTGAATCGTCCCGATGTGCGCAATGCATTCAATGAAACCACGATTGCTGAAATCACGCAGGTGTTTCAGGCACTCGATGCGGACGCGGGTGTGCGTGCGATTGTGCTGGCAGCGAATGGCCCGGCGTTTTGTGCTGGTGCTGATCTGAACTGGATGAAAAAGATGGCGGATTACACGCATGCCGAAAATCTTGCCGATGCTGCTCAGCTGGCGGCGATGCTGGCAGCGATCTACCGTTGCAGCAAGCCGGTGGTGGCAAAAGTGCAGGGCGATTGCTATGCCGGTGGCATGGGGCTGGTGGCCGCATGCGATATTGCGGTCAGTGTGGATGGCGCGAATTACTGCCTCAGTGAAGTGAAGCTGGGTTTGATTCCGGCGACGATTTCGCCGTATGTAATCAAGGCCATGGGTGAGAGTGCAGCGCGCCGTTACTTCATCACGGCAGAGCGTTTCAGCGCGACAGAGGCGCATCGTATTGGCTTCGTGCATGAAGTGGTGAGCGCTGACATGCTCGATAGCAAAGTGGCAGAGATCGTCAAGGCGCTGGTATCGAACAGCCCGCATGCCGTGCGTCAGGCCAAGCGTCTGGTACAGGACGTCGCCAGCCGTGAGCTGACGCCTGAACTGATCGCGGCGACGGTGGAAGGGATTGCGCAAATACGCGCGTCTGATGAAGGGCGCGAGGGTGTGCGCTCTTTCCTGGAAAAACGCAAACCGGAGTGGTTAGTATGAAAAAGCGCACCTTATTAACGGGCGCCGTCGCAGTGACGGCGCTGGCAGCAGCAGGTCTGGCGACGTACCGCAAATCGACCGTAGAAATCACATCGGTAGAGCGTATGCTGACCCTGTTAGACAGCCTGAAGTCACGGCAGTTAGCCGCCAAAAGCGGCTGGTCGCCGTACAAGGTGTTTGTGCATCTGGCGCAGAGCATACAGTATTCGATGAGCGGCTATCCTGAGTTGAAATCAGAAGTATTTCAGCACACGGCGGGCAGTGCGGCTTTTTACGCATTCTCAGTTGCCGGTGCGATGCGCCACAATCTGACCGAGCCTATTCCCGGCGCCCCGGCTATTGCTGACGAGGGCAATGTGAATGAGGCGATTGATCTGGTGATCGCTGCCCTGCAGCAGTTTCAGGCATATCGTGGTCAGCTGCAACCGCACTTCGCGTATGGCTTGCTGAGTAAGACTGAATTCGCGCATGCGCATGTGATGCATATTGAAAACCATCTGCTGGAAATGCAGACCTGACCTGATTAGTGGCAGATACGGCAGGTGCATCGACTTGCAACAATGGCTGTAATGGCTGTGATGGCTGGATTGGCTGCATTCTCCGCTCAACGTGCGGCTTTCAGGCGGTAATAGCATGGTTTTTTTGAAAACTTTCAATACAGATGCCCAGTATTTATGCGGCTTGCGAAATTAAATTAGCTGGAAATGCCCGTAAAATGTGCGGGTTTTAAAAGTAGTCTGGAGCAAGTTTGAATTTCAACACACAAAATGATTGGGTCGCACGCAGCCTGCAACATGTATGGCATCCGTGTACCCAGATGCAGCACCATGAAACGGTGCCCCTGATTCCGGTCAGTCACGGGCGCGGTGCATGGTTGTACGATATGGATGGCAAGCGGTATCTGGATGCCATCAGCTCATGGTGGGTGAATCTGTTTGGTCACGCCAATCCACGCATCAATGCTGCACTCAAGGATCAGCTCGATCAGCTGGAACACGCGATGCTGGCGGGTTTTACGCATACGCCCGTCATTGAATTATCAGAAAAATTAGCCGCAATGACCGACCACCAGCTTGGTCATTGCTTTTACGCCTCCGATGGTGCGTCGGCGGTCGAGATTGCGCTGAAGATGAGTTTTCATTCGTGGCGTAACCGCGAGCAGACCGACAAACAGGAATTCATCTGCATCCAAGGCAGCTATCACGGCGAAACCATCGGTGCGCTGGCGGTCACTGATGTCAGCCTGTTCCGCGAAGCGTATGGCCCTATGTTGCAACGGGCGCATGTGGTCGCTTCGCCGGATGCACGTCTGGCGCAGGAAGGCGAAAGCGCTGCCGATGTGGCATTGCGTGCCGCCGCCGATCTGGAACGTGTGTTGCAGCAGCGCGAAGGCAAGATTGCCGCAGTGATTATCGAGCCGCTGGTGCAATGTGCGACTGGCATGGCGATGCACGATCCTGTGTATCTGCGCCGTTTGCGCGAGTTGTGCGATCAATACCATGTGCATCTGATCGCCGATGAAATTGCGGTGGGTTGTGGCCGCAGCGGCACTTTCTTTGCCTGTGAATCGGCACAGATCTGGCCTGATTTTTTATGTCTGTCGAAAGGCATCAGCGGCGGTTATCTGCCCTTGAGTCTGGTGATGACGACCGATACGGTCTATCAGTCATTTTACGATGCCGATGTACGGCGTGGCTTTTTGCACTCGCATTCGTACACCGGCAATCCGCTTGCCTGCCGTGCGGCACTGGCGACGCTGGCAATTTTTGCAGAGGACGATGTGCTGGCGCAGAACCGCCGCAAAGCACAGTTGTTTGCAGACGCGTTTGCACCATTGCGCGATGATCCGCGTGTGCGGCATGTGCGCCAGCAAGGGATGATTTTTGCGTTTGATGCGATTGTCGATGACGCTGAAAAAGCCGCGACATTTTCGCGCCGTTTTTTCAGCGCCGCCTTGCAGCAGGAATTATTGATGCGCCCGATAGGACGCAGTGTCTATCTGATGCCGCCGTATATTCTGAGCGATGATGAAATCGCTTTGCTGGCGCAGAAGACCATGAAAGTATTTGAAGAGGTTATGGCATGAGTGGCATCAGTAGTAATCAAAGTAATCAACATCCGGAGAGTAAAAATCCGGTGCATCAGAGTAATGAAAAGAGCGGTAATCTGCGGATTGCTGCTGCCAGAATGCCGCTGTTGCAAACCCTGCGTGACGACCTTGATGTGCTGGAAGCACAGCATCTGATCCGTCGTCGCCGCACCGTAGAAACGCCATGCGCACCGAATGTGCGTGCCGATGGCAAAGAGTATGTCGCCTTTTGCAGCAATGATTATCTGGGGCTGGCGGCGCATCCCTTAGTCACACAGGCATTGCAAAAAGGTGTCAGTCTGTATGGAGCCGGAAGTGGCGCATCCCATCTGATCAGCGGTCACAGTCGCGCTCATGCGAATCTGGAACAGAAGCTGGCAGAATTCATGGCACCGAATATCGATCAGGCGCGCGCTTTGTATTTCTGTACCGGTTACATGGCGAATCAGGCCGTGATCACCGCACTGACAGGCAAAGATGCCGCCGTGTTTTCAGAAGAACTGAACCACGCTTCGCTGATCGATGGTGTGCGTTTATCGCGCGCCGCAACCCAGGTTTTTGCGCACCGCGATTACGCCGCGCTGGAAACTATGCTGAAAAATTGCACCAGCAAAAAACGTATCGTCGTCACCGACAGCGTTTTCAGTATGGATGGCAATATCGCCGATATTCCTGCCTTGCTGGCTTTATGTGAGCAATACGATGCGTGGCTGATTGTCGATGATGCGCACGGCTTTGGTGTGCTGGGCGAACATGGTCGCGGTGTGTTTGAACATTTCAATCTGCGTTCACCGAATCTGGTGTACATGGGCACGCTGGGTAAAGCCGCCGGTGTCGGTGGCGCGTTTGTCGCTGCGCATGAAACCGTGATCGAATGGTTGATACAAAAAGCCCGTGCCTATATTTTCACCACTGCCGCCGCGCCCGCGCTGGCGCATGCGCTGCTCACCAGCATCGATATTATTGCCGGTGAAGAAGGGCAGCAAAGACGCGCGCATTTGAACAAACTCATACAGATGTTCCGCCACGGACAGGATTTAAAAGTCTGGCAAGGTATGCCGTCCGACACCGCGATTCAACCGGTTGTCATCGGCAAAAACGATGCGATGCTGGCCGTTGCTGGCAACTTGCTGGATCAGGGTTATTGGGTCGGGGCGATACGCCCGCCAACTGTGCCTTTGGATACAGCACGTTTGCGCGTGACCTTATCCGCTGCACATACGGAAGTGCAGGTGCTGCAACTGGTGCAGGCGATTAACCGTCTGGATCAGATGCATTATGTGGCGCAGTGTTTTGCGGAGGTAGCCTGATGTCTGCGTTGCGTCCGCACGATTATTTTGTGACCGGTACTGACACCGAAATCGGCAAGACGCTGGTCAGTAGTGCTTTGCTGCTGGCCTTGTCACAACGCGGTGTACGCAGCCTGGGGATGAAACCCATCGCTGCTGGTGCAGTATTACAAGATGGCGTCTGGCATAACGATGATGTCGATAGTCTGGTGCAGGCGTCTGACGTAAAAGCGCCGCAACACATCGTTTGTCCGTATCTGATGCAGACCCCGGCAGCACCGCACATCGTGGCGCGGCAAGAGCAGGTCCGTATTTCGCTGCCGCAGATTGTGGATGCGTATCAGCAGGCAATGCAGCTCGCTGATGCGGTGATCGTCGAAGGTGTCGGTGGTTTCTGCGTACCGCTGGATGACCGCCACGACACTGCCGACATGGCGCAGGTATTGAATCTACCGGTGATCATGGTAGTTGGCATACGCCTCGGTTGTATCAACCATGCTTTACTGACGGCGCAGGCGATTACAGCGCGCGGGCTGCGACTGGCGGGCTGGGTCGCTAATATCGTCGATACACAAATGCTGTATCCCGACGAAAATATCGCCGCATTACGTGATCGTTTGACAGCGCCGCTGCTGGGATGTATTCCGCGTCTGAACCTTGAGGATACGCAGAAGGCAAAAGCTGCCGCCGCGCATCTTGATCTGAATTTTTTGAAGTGAAGGAAGTTTTATGCAAGCCAATGACACTCAGCAACACGCCGTACAGTTTCAAGCGCCCGTCAAAAAAATCGAAGCCGAAACCTGGCCGGTCGATGATGTGCTGGCGCTGTTTGATCTGCCATTCAACGATCTGATGTTCAAAGCACAGACCGCCCATCGCGCCAATTTCCCGGATGGCGATGTCGAGCTGGCGACGCTGCTGTCGATCAAGACCGGCGGCTGCGAAGAAGATTGCGGCTACTGCCCGCAAGCCGCGCGTTACGACACTGGCGTCGAAGCCAAAAAAATGCTGGATGTGCGCGAAGTGTTGGACGCTGCCAAAGCGGCGCGTGAAAACGGCGCGACCCGTTTCTGCATGGGCGCAGCATGGCGCTCGCCAAAAGACCGCGACATGGAAAAAGTCGAAACCATGGTGCGCGAAGTCAAAGCCATGGGTCTGGAAACCTGCGCCACGCTGGGCATGTTGAAAGAAGAACAGGCACAACGTCTGGCTGATGCCGGTCTCGATTACTACAACCACAATCTCGATACCGCGCCGGAGTTTTACAGCAATGTGATTTCCACGCGCGACTATCAGGATAGACTCGATACGCTGGGTCATGTGCGCACCGCTGGCCTGAAAGTCTGCTGCGGCGGCATCGTCGGTATGGGCGAATCACGCCGTCAACGCGCTGGCCTGATTGCGCAACTGGCGAATCTGAATCCGTATCCGGAATCAGTGCCGGTCAATCATCTGGTGCAGGTTGAGGGAACGCCTTTGCACGGGCTAGATCCGCTGGATCCACTGGAATTTGTCCGCACGATTGCGGTTGCCCGCATCACCATGCCGAAAGCGCGCGTGCGCTTGTCCGCAGGCCGCCGTCAGATGGGCGAAGCGGTGCAGGCGATGTGCTTCCTCGCTGGCGCGAATTCGATTTTCTACGGCGATAAATTGCTGACGACAGAAAATCCGGAAGCCGCCGATGATCGCGTCTTGCTGGATAAATTAGGTTTGAAAACCCGTGGCAAAGTCGAAGCAAAAGCGGGTAGCTGCAGTTAAATCATTTCAAAAAAAGAGCCGATACACGCTGTAAAACATGCTCCCGCCTGTCTGACAGGCTTGTATCTGCTACTCCAAAAAATAAGGACAACGAGACATGTTCACCAAAATCCTGATCGCCAATCGCGGCGAAATCGCCTGCCGTGTCGCTGCTACTGCACGCCGCATGGGTATCAAAACCGTCGCCGTTTATTCGGAAGCCGACGCCAATGCCAAGCATGTGACTGTCTGCGATGAAGCGGTGCTGATCGGTCCGGCTGCCGCCAAAGAAAGCTATCTGTGTGCTGACAAAATCATCGCAGTGGCGCTGGCGACCGGCGCACAGGCGATACATCCGGGTTATGGTTTCTTGTCTGAAAACAGTGAATTCGCCGAAGCCTGCGCCAAAAACGGCATCGCCTTCATCGGCCCGCCAGCCTCTGCAATTCAAGCGATGGGCAGCAAATCTGCGGCGAAATCGCTGATGGAAAAAGCCAATGTGCCGCTGGTGCCTGGCTATCACGGCGATAATCAGGATGCCGATTTTTTGCAGAACGAAGCCGACCGCATCGGTTATCCGGTGTTGCTGAAAGCCAGCGCCGGTGGCGGTGGCAAAGGCATGCGTGTAATCGAACACAGCAAGGATTTTAAAGAGGCGCTGGCATCGTGCAAACGCGAAGCGATCAATTCTTTTGGTGACGATAAAGTGCTGGCAGAAAAATATCTGCAACGTCCGCGCCATATCGAAATTCAGGTGTTTGCCGATACGCATGGCAATTGCGTCTATCTGTTTGAACGCGATTGCTCGGTGCAACGTCGCCATCAAAAAGTATTAGAAGAAGCACCGGCACCCGGCATGACGCCAGAGCGCCGCGCAGCAATGGGCGAAGCGGCTGTCGCCGCCGCGAAAGCAGTGGGTTATGTTGGCGCGGGCACGGTCGAATTTATTGCAAATCAGGATGGTTCTTTCTACTTCATGGAAATGAATACGCGCTTGCAGGTCGAACATCCGGTCACAGAAATGATCACCGGCACCGATCTGGTGGAGTGGCAATTGCGCGTGGCAGCAGGTGAAGCCTTGCCGCTGCAACAGGAACAATTACAGATACACGGCCATGCGATTGAAGCGCGTGTGTATGCTGAAAATCCGGAAAAAGGTTTCCTGCCATCGATAGGCACTTTGCGTCATGCACGTACCCCGGCGGCAGTGAATTTTGAACTTGGCGGCAGCGCAGAACCAGCGGCTTTCCGCATTGACAGCGGCGTGCGCGAGGGCGATACGATTTCGCCTTTCTATGATCCTATGATCGCCAAAATGATCGTCTGGGGCAAAGACCGCACCGAAGCATTGGCGCGCATGGCGCAGGCTTTATCGCAATATCAGATCGTTGGCTTATCATCGAATATCGCCTTCCTGTCGCGCCTGATACACAGCGACGCCTTTGCCAATGCCGATCTGGATACCGGCCTGATTGCGCGTAACGAAGCACAACTGTTCCCGCCAGCCCAACCAGCATCGGTGGATGTGGTCGCATTGGCTGTCGTGTCGCTGTTGCTGTCTGAAAAATCCGGCGGCAGTGACCCGTGGCAGAGCAGCCACGGCTGGCGCATGAACAGCCTGATGCAGCGCGCCTTGCAATTTGCTGAAGAACATCACCAGCACAGCGTACAGATCACGTATCTGGCCGATGGCTGGAAATTACGCACCGATAGTGGTGCGGTAGAGATCAAGCTCGCGTCGGCGAGTGGCAGCGGCGGCAACGATCTGGTATTGAAAATCGCCGACCGCACCGTCAGCGGCACCGTCGTGCGCGATGGTGAACATTTCCACATCTTCAGCCAGGGTGTGCATACCGATCTGCATTACAGCGATGCCCTTGCTCATGCCGGTGAAACCGAAGCCGAAGGCGGCCGCCTGACCGCACCGATGCCGGGCAAGATTGTCGCGGTGTTGGTAACCAAAGCACAGGAAGTCAAAAAAGGCGACGCGCTGCTGATCATGGAAGCCATGAAAATGGAACACACGATCTCCGCCCCGCACGATGGCGTAATCGACGATGTGCTGTACGCGATCGGCGATCAGGTCACCGAAGGCGCACAATTACTGGCGTTTGCGCAGTAAGAGCGAAGATAGAATTTGCAGTCAGAACCCTTATCCCGCACGCGGGAGAAGGGCAGGGATGAGGGCGCTGGATAAGCCGTGTAATGATTAACGGCGTTGCCCTCACCCCCAGCCCCTCTCCCGCCAGCGGGCGAGGGGAGTAAAAAATAGTGTTTGCCGCAGGTGCACAGTTGCTGGCGTTCGCTCAGTAAGAGCGAAAATAGAACAAGCAGTCAGAACCCTTCTCCCGCATGCGGGAGAAGGGCAGGGATGAGGGCGCTGGATTAGCCGTGGAATGATCAACGGCGTTGCCCTCACCCCCAGCCCCTCTCCCACCAGTGGGCGAGGGGAGTAAAAAGCAGCGTTTGCCGCAGGCGCAGAATGAAGGCGTTTGCGCAGTAAGCGCGAAAATAGAATGAGCAGTCAGAACCCTTCTCCCGCACGCGGGAGAAGGGCAGGGATGAGGGCGCTGGATCAGTCGTGGAATGATCAACGGCGTTCCCCTCCCCCCCAGCCCCTCTCCCACCAGTGGGCGAGGGGAGTAAAAAGCAGCGTTTGCCGTAGGCGCACAGTTATTGGCATTTGCGCAGTAAGCGCGAAGATAGAATGAGCAGTCAGAACCCTTCTCCCGCGCGCGGGAGAAGGGCAGGGATGAGGGCGCTGGATCAGCCGTGTAATGATCAACGGCATTGCCCTCACCCCCAGCCCCTCTCCCGCCAGTGGGAGAGGGGAGTAAAAAGCAGCCCTCTCCCAAAAGTGGGCGAGGGAAGCACAAAGCAACAACGATGCAACACAAAGCAAACTTTACCGACAGATAGTGCCGTTGAGAGTGAACAATATGCCTGACCTCTTTCCTCGTCATCCCAGCGTTGTGCCGGAAGATTTAAAGCGCTATGCCAGGACAATGCGAACGTCGATGCCGGATGCAGAGGCTTTGTTATGGAGTTTGTTACGCAACCGCCGGCTGGCGAATGCCAAGTTCCGGCGGCAACATGTGATTGCGCCTTACATCGTTGATTTTTATTGTGCAGAACACAGGCTGGTGATCGAACTCGATGGCGGGCAGCATAGCGAACAGCAAGACTACGATCAGCGGCGCGATGCATTTTTAGAACAGAAAAATATCACGGTGCTCCGTTTCTGGAATCATCAGATGCTCAATGAAACAGAGGCCGTGCTGGAAGCAATTTACCGTATGGTGTCAACCGCGATCACGCCTGCAATGCGCGTATCGCCTAAGGAATAAGCATGACTCTACTCTCTGTCAATATCAACAAAATCGCTTTACTGCGGAATTCACGCGGTCGCAATTACCCCGATGTCGATGCGTTTGCCGCGCGCTTTCTCGATCTTGGCGCGGCGGGCATCACGCTGCATCCGCGTCAGGATCAACGCCACGCACGTTATTCGGATGTCGAAAGTCTCGGTCAGTTGTGTCAACAGCGCGGTGCAGAATTGAATGTCGAAGGTTACCCGGCAACGGAATTCATGGAAGTCGTCTATCGCTATCGCCCCGCGCAATGCACGCTGGTGCCGGATGCGCCGGATCAGCTGACTTCCGATCACGGCTGGGACATGCGCAAAGATGCTGCCTTATTGCAGCCAGTGCTGGCGGGTTTGAAAGCCGCTGGCATACGCAGCAGCCTGTTTGTGGATGCCGGTATCAGCGATGCCGATCTGGCGCTGGCAAAACAAATGGGTGCCGACCGCGTCGAGTTATATACCGAGCCGTATGCCGAAACCTATGGCACAGCGCAAAACGATGCCGTGTTGCAGACTTTTGCCGACACCGCCTTGCGCGCGCAACGCGCCGGTCTGGGTGTGAATGCCGGACATGATCTGAACCTGCAAAACCTGAGCAAATTTTTGCAGATCAAAGACATACTCGAAGTCTCTATCGGCCATGCCGTGATCGTTGAAAGCCTGGAACAAGGCATGGACAATGTCACGCGCCAGTATCTCGACATCATCCGTCGCGCAGCACAGGCATAAGCGCACGCATAAGCCATCCACAGACTATGCAGGCAAAAGGAAAACAGATGAACACATCACTACCGCAACAAGTCAAAATCGTTGAAGTCGGCCCGCGTGACGGCTTGCAAAACGAAAAAGAAAGCATCCCCGCCGACATTAAAATCGAACTCGTGAATCGCCTCACTGCTGCCGGTTTTGCGAACATCGAAGCCGCCTCTTTCGTCTCGCCAAAATGGGTGCCGCAGATGGCGACGTCGGCCGAAGTCATGGCTGGCATCAGCCGCAAACCCGGCGTGATTTATTCGGTGCTGACGCCGAACATGAAAGGCTTTGAAGCCGCACTCGCTGCCGGTGCTGATGAAGTCGTGATTTTCAGTTCCGCCTCCGAAGCCTTTGCGCAAAAAAATATCAACTGCTCGATAGAAGAATCGATAGAACGTTTCCGCGATGTCGCGCTGGCGGCCAAGCAAAATAACATCCGTTTGCGCGGCTCCATCAGTTGTGCTTTCGGCTGCCCGTATCAGGGCGAAGTCGCACCTGCCAGCGTGGCCGATGTCGTCCGCCGCCTGCGCGATCTGGGCTGCGATGAAATCGACATCGCCGACACCATCGGCGTCGGCACTGCGCGCCAGGTGCAAAACGTGATGCAAGTCGTCGCACAGGAATTCCCGCTGCACAGTTTATCGGGCCATTTTCATGACACCTACGGCCAGGCGCTGGCGAATATTTACGCCAGTCTGGAAGTCGGCATCAGCATCTTCCATTCCAGCGTCGCTGGCCTCGGCGGCTGCCCTTACGCCAAAGGCGCGACCGGCAACGTCGCCACCGAAGACGTGCTGTTCCTGATGCAAGGCTTAGGCATCCACACCGGCATTGATCTGAATGCCGTGGTCGACGCCGGACAATTCATCTCCACCCACCTCGGCCGCAAAGCCGTCAGCCGCGCAGGCAATGCGATTGCGGCGAAACGGGCGGGGTGAAACAGAGAGGGTTGCTGGGTGCTTGTGGATAAGTTTAGAGCGCATCTGCAGTATGCCATTGTTCTAGCATTTGTTTCGAAACACGATCAACGTATTGCGTCGATATACCGTGCTTCTGGCCGAAGGAGACAGTTTCCTCTGCGATGTACTTGAGCAAAGAGAGCGCTTCGTCGGCAATACCGTTAAGCCTAAGAGTCAGAGCATTTAGGGCTGAATCGTGGTGGATCGCATCGCGACTATCGGCGCGAGAACGATGGACTAACCAGTTTCTTTCAGCGAGGAGCTTTTTGAATCTTTCTTCGATTTCTGGTGGAACAAGACCAGCCTTTGTGACCTGATTTAGTGTTGCTCCAAATGTCTTAGCTAGAGCCTTCTCTACAAGAACGCTGCCTTCGGAAAGACCCATGCCTTTCTTCGCCTGAGTAAGCAAGACGAAATATTGAGCGGTGACGCCCTCTAATTCTTGAAGTTGCCACAGGGCAAAGCCGACGCTCTGACTCACGGCGGCCAAGCGGTCTGCCTTCATAAGTTGATGTGTAAGATAGTTCATCTGCTCTAACGTTCAAGTTCCGGGACGCTGGGTTACCCCTTATTTTTCCATCGTGCATCAATTTCCTCACAAGCTGCCTCGATGTCGTGCATTTTTCGTTTGAAGGACTTCGGTGCAATAACAACTCGCTGAGTTGGTACATCAACCACATAGCATTTGGAATGATCGATTGCTGAGTTTTTTTCGGTACTTTCCAAATATACCCTCATCGCAGTAGCCACATATTCGGCCGCCTGAGGCGTCAATGGACTTGTCTTGGGGAAATGGAGTTTTACACAACCGACGACTTGTCCAGATTCTTGATCTTTAAGAACGGCGTCCGGCCTCATGCTGATGTCCACCCCGGCGACTTCCATATTATTGGATGAAGTAGATTCTCCCGATTCAACAAAGAGGCCTTCCAAATCCAAATCTCCTGAGGCCTCTAAGAAGTCCTCAATTGCCGAAGCGGAAGCTTGACGATCCTGTTCTACGAATTCACTTCCACCATTTGAGATTCTAAGTTCTGCCGTAGCGGATAGAATTTTTGATTCGTCGTTCATGCCAGTTGAGAGGTATTCAACTATTTCTTTTCTAGCGTCAGAGTACCTAGCTGCGATAAATGTCTTTGGCTGCTGCTGATCTTCGATGATTCTCTTTCGTCTGGAAGGTGTTGCAGTAAGATACTCACCAAGTTTATTAACACTAATTCTAGGCTTTGACATGAATAGACTCCTGTGAGAAAGGTCTAACGTGATTTAATTTTCATTTTTGAAAGATAACTGATTGTCAAAATAATTACAATTTGTTTCTATCCTTTAGAAACTCGCATGGTGCTGATTGTTTTTGCTGATACCTGATCAGTAGTAGGTATAACTGAATCGACAAAAAGTACTGATTAAATCAACTCAACACGCATCTTGTCTGCACGAGGCAAATAGCAAAAAAAGCAACCAAAGCCATCGTTTTTCATCAGACCAAAAAATCAGAATCTGACATTGCCCGGCGTAGGCGGGAACCGAGCTGCAGCGCTCTTTAAATCATGCGATTTTTGGAAAAAACAGGGGAGTATGCGCCAAAAATGCCTTAATCTCTGAATAAAACAAAGGGGTTTTAAATATACTCCACCCAGTATATTTTTAGCCTCAACGGACAAAAGAGACGCATGAAGAGGGGAAATGCCGGTCTCAGTGTTCCGGTGATGCCAGCAGTGTAGGGCGGCTTGAGCGTAGGCTAGACTTCTGTCTCCGGGCCATCTGCGCGAATCGATGCCATTAACGTCTGTGGGTCCTCAATGGACACTTTGCCAGAGAGTGCGCGGACTAAGAAATCGGATACCTTGCCGTGCAGAGTTTCGTTCCAATCTGGCTTCACTTCTTCAAACGTTCCGCCGACGTTGACAAGGCGATAGATGCGTCCGGCTCTGGAGCCGTAAACGATCACATGGCTTAACTGTTCAAGCGGGATGGCGACGCCGCCGCGACTGTCGTTTGGTCTGTCAATGTACAGCGTTTGGTTTGACACTGAGACGGCAGGTTTTCCATTCGCGCCGTAGCGTTTGTAGTCCCGATACCGCCGCCATGCAAAGGACAGTATCAAGGGAAAAAGAATAATCAGAGCGAATTGGGAGCGATAAACTGCCATCGTTAGCAACGTAGCGAGCGCGATGCCAAACCCGATCAGCTCAAGCTGAACGTTGATGGGTTGGGTGTGAAGGCTGGTGGGCGTTTCGATCATTTTCATCTTAATCGGTGCCTGTTCCAGGAAGCCTGAAGTTTGACATGAGAAGATCAGACGGCGTGCTATTCATTGCGATGGTCTGTGTGATTCTGCGTGAGCGACTTGAGTGTTTGTGCCGCAGTGAGTTGAATCGGCAGCGCAGCGAACACGAGCATGGGTGATAGAAATGCGTCCCAGAACAGCGCGCTTGCAATCGCCAGCCCTTGAATCATTCCGACGAATATCAATGCCGTCACGCACTGAATCAGCACAGCGCCCTTGCGAATGAGCACCAGACCCGCACACAGAACGACAATTAGGCTCCAACTGATGAAAGGATTGTTGACCAAGCGATACGGCGTCGTTTTGGGTCGCCACTCTATCGTGATGCCTGCAACCGGCAACAGAAGAAGCACAGTCAGCAGCACTGTTGCAGCCAGCAAGGCGGCAGAGCCGAGGTGATTGATGTGTTTCATTGTGGGCATGGTCAACATTGTTTGTGGCTTTTAACGTTGAAATTCAGCAGACCAGCCAGCGAAGCTGGCGCAGGTCGGCTGCAATGAAAGGTTAGGGCTCTGGCGGAAGGACAGGACCACAAACGCGCCGTGCTCGGACTCGCCCGAACCGACCTCCTCCCAGCCGGCACGCAGGTAGAACCTGAGAGCACCAACATTCTTGCGAACGCATTTCAATTGCCACGGCTGAGGTAGCCAGACTTGAAGCGAATTCAGCAATGCCTGCCCAACACCCAACCCTCGGGCATCCGGATGCACATAGAGATGATGAACGAAGGAGTCACCTGTCTGGACGGACACGAAGCCAGCCACCACACCCGCGTTGGCCTCTGCCACGTGAATGACCTCGCCATGAGAAACGCCCGCAAATGCGGTGTTCTGCTTCGCAGACGCTGGCAACCAGCTCGCCTCCAAGAGGCTTAGCTCATAGATCGTCTGGACTGCGGCGCAATCGTCTGCTGTTGCGGAACGGACGGCAATCATCTCTGAGAGCTCTAACGTTGAATTGTGCGGCGCGCGCACGAGTTATTAAAATATAGCGAAGCGCTAATTGGCGCGTCTGTCACGAATGTCATGTTATATGTCATTATCACCGATCAATATGCGGTGTAAATCTAGAACAACTGGGTTGCAAAATTTATTCATAGAATCTAAGGATAAACCTACCGGGAAGTCATCATAAGTAAGCCAAAAAAAGCGCCATTTAATTATGACAATCCACATTCTTTCAACCGGCGTATCAATACTTTTTAGTCGTATTCCATTAAATCGATTGAGGAAATTTTGAGCCTGATCCGGAAAGGACTCCCAGCTTACATCTTCAGTGATAAGCAAGGATAAATTTCCACATGCCATTTTAGAGATTGATGGAGGCTGCATTATTTTCTAAATTTCGAGCTATTGTTGCCTGTTCTTGAGTAGGGCATATAACGTGTTTTAATTTTCATTTTTGAAAGATAACTGACTGCCAAAATAAATGCAATTTGTTTCCATCCTTTTGAAACCCGCATGGCGCTTGATTATTTTTTCTGATACCTGATCAATAGCAGGTATAACTGAATCGAGAAAAATTGCAGATCGAATCAACCCAGCACGCATCGTGTCAGCACCGGGCTAGCATTAAAAAAATCAGCCAAAGCCCCCCGTTTCTCATCAAACCAAAAATCTGAATCTGACATTGCCAAGCGTAGGTGGAAACAGAGCTACATCACTCTTCAAATCATGCCGTTTTTGGCAAAAACAGGGGAGTATGTGCCAAAAATGCTTTATTCTCTGAATAAAACAAAGGGGTTTTAAAGATACTCCACCCAGTATATTTTCAGCCCAGCAGGCAAAAAAGAGGAAAAAACAGGCAATGCCGGTCTCAGTGTTCCAGCGATGTCAGCAATTTGGGGACGGCGGCAACGCCGCTGCGGGCGAGTGCGGTGAGTGGGGTGACGCCTGTGTACCATGATGCGCGTATGACGTCGGCGGCGGTTTTTTCTTCCGGCGAGAGTCGGGCTTCAACGCTGGCGATTCTTTCTTTTAACTGCGGCGTCACTTGCGGTGTCGCTTCTTTGTAGAGCAGCAACAGCGCGTAGCCGGTCGCCAGATCGGGCGTGTCGTCGCGGCTCAGGTAATGGGCGAGCTGGCTGGTGGCGGGGATATTTTTTTGTCGTGAAGCACGTTCCAACCAGAGCGCGGCATTGCGGATGTCGCCTTTTTTAATCAGATGCAGGGCGATATCTGATTGCGCCAGATCGTAACCGGCTTCGGCTGCGCGTAGTTTGTATTTCCATGCGAGTTCTTCGTTCACTTCCACCGTGCCGGGAAACTGTCCGGCGTAATAGCAGCCGGTTTTATACGATGCCAGTAAGCTGCCGGCTTCGGCTGCTTCCAAAAAATAACGAAACGCGCTTTTGCTATCGCGCGCGGTGCCGATGCCGTTTTGGTAGAACATGCCGAGGTTGTATTTCACTTCCGCATTGCCGCTGGCAAGCTGCTCATGCAGTTTTTTGAACATGGCGTCGGAAGACAGATCAGCCGCGCTGACGCCAGCAACGCCGCAGCAAAGAAATGCAATTATCGTCAAGCGTGATGCCAGTGTGCGCATGGTTCAGTGAATCCGGTAGGAAGTTAAAAATCGGTGAGGATGATGTGATGCACTGCAAGTGCTGTCGCTCTTCCTGATTATGCTGCAATGTACATCAGCATTCGGCGTTCAGCGTTTAACATTGCGCGATCATCGCGCCATCATTGCCGCCGCGTGAGTGTATCGCGGGCAAAGGTTTTGCGGGTGCCATCTTTGGCGACGGATTGCAGATGGCAGCTCCATGTTTTGGTTTCCGGGTCCCAGGCGAAGGTGTTGAAGAAGGGGCCGTCGGGATATTCAAAGCGAAACTCCACCGAGTTGCCGTTGCGTTTGCCACGCCCAACAGCCGAGAACTGCGCGCCGAAATTATCGATCCAATGCGCGACGTATTCGGCGCGTGCATGTGAATAGCCGATGTAGATGTCTGCTTCATAGCGTGAAGGGATGCTGGCATCGCGCATTTTCAGTAGCAGAAACTGATGCTGTAACACCCATGTTGCAGAGGCGGTGTTGTTAAGTTCTTTGCCGCCGATGCTGCGCGTGAGCGACCAGTCGCCTTCGAGATTACTAAACAAGTCATCATCAAAGCGCCCGCCACGGCCATCCTGGGCGATGGCGAGCGAAGCCAGCGTTGTCAATGCGAGTGCGAGTAGTGTACGACGATTCATCAGGGGTCTCCGGGATGATGAAGTGTGAGATTGATCGATTGCTCAACGCAGCGGGGTGCGTTCACAGCATAGGATGGCGAATGATGGTTTTCCAATTGGCGGGGTTGGCGCGCCGGATATCACTGAGATAAATTTCGTGGTGTTTGCCGCTGCGGCTAGCGCGGGCATCGATGAAATCATGCAGACGTTGTATCGTTGGCCCTTCGTCAGAAAACGGGCCAATATGCAGAATCTGCGCGCAGCGTCCTTCGCTGAAGGATTCAAGGCGCAGTTGCGATATGGCCAGCAATTTTTTCTTCTTCAACACTTCTGTCATCGCTTGTGCAATCGTTTCTGCATCAACGAATGCCGGTTGCATGATCATCATGGTCCATTTCCACTGCGCTTTGTCGTTGGCAACAAAGGCGGCCATATCGTCGGCCCACCACAAGCCTTCCAACGGCATGACCGCGTAATCAAGTGCCTGCACGCCTTTTTTGAGCATGAACTTTACCGTGTACGACACCGAGAATAATGCCTCCACAGCCTCAGCATATTCGGGTGAAGAATTGGGGTCTCCCTGACCATCGATCATCAGATATCTGAACGTTGGTACATCCACCTCAGTCACTTCTTTTGCAGATGGTTGATAGAGATAAGAAAGCTCTTTTTTCAAATCAACTTTTGCCATACGTTTCCTGATGAGGTGCGAAGGTTTGTGGTTTGGATGTCGCTGATTTTGACTGACTTTGACTGATTTTGGTTGATGGCGGGCGCGATCATCTTCATCGCGTTTACTAATAGCACGCGCCATCCTTATGCGCAAACTTCCATGTTCCGTCATCACCAAACACCGCTTGTAAATCATCATCGGGATAACTCACGCTATCACTTGGGCTGCGATCACCGATGTCGAGATACAGTACATCCGCATCGGTGCGGTTGACCAGATGATGGGCGTTTCCCGTACCCGCCTTGAATCCCGAACACATACCCGGCGCCAGAGGTGTTTCACCATGATCGGTGATGAGTACCGGATAGCCTTCGAGAATGTAGATAAATTCATCCTGCGTCGCATGTGCATGGCGTAGCGCAGAGCCTGCACCGGGAACGAGTCGGGTCAGGTTGACGCCAAAGTTGGCAAGACCAAAAAAATCACCCAATGCGCGTTTTTCTCTTCCGGCCATGCGTGCCGCAAACGGCTCAGGATAATTGCTCGGCTTTGTTCTTGGTGGAACATCCAGCGCGACGACGGCTATCGATGAATCTGCTTGAGACATAACAGGCTCCGAAGTGTAAGCATGCTGACGCATTGCTTGGCATGAAAAAATGATGCGCGTTACTTCACGTAGGTGCCATCACCATGCGGCGCTGCGCGGAATTCTGGCAATGCTTCAAGCGCTTGTGAATACGTAGCCAGCAGAGGAAAACTTGCCGCTGGCACGGTTTCCGGAATCATTTGCTGCGTGAAATGCCAGGCTACGCCGATGGTGACGCAAGCCTGACTCAGGCTTGCACTGGTGCGCGCCAGTGGCGTGGCAGCGAGCGCTGATTCCAGTTCCGTGTAGGCGGCGAGTACCTGCTCTGAAATCCGGTTCAGCCACGGTTCGTGCAGTTTTTCTGATGGACGGAGATTGCGTTCATACACGATCTGCACACTTTTTTCAGTGGCGGCCAACGCCAGGCCAATCAGATGCAGTTCGTGCTGCAAGCCTTGCACATCGGAAGGAAGCAGTGTGCGTGGCCGCGCAAGCGCTTCTGCATACTGAAGAATCAGCGTCGAATCCATGATCACGCATCCGTCATCACAGACGAGCGTCGGCGCTTTGACGACAGGATTGATCTGCTGAAATTCAGCGTAGCCGCGGAATACCGATAGCGACTGGTGCTCAAAATCGATGCCCAACAACTGCAGTGAAATCGCCACCCGGCGAACGTAGGGTGAATCAAGCATGCCTATCAGTTTCATGGTTACTCCTGTGATGACGTTGGTATTTCAATGGTATTTCAATGGTATTTCGGCGGTGTTTCGATATGGCTTCGATGCTGCGACCCCGAGGCAAAAGCCATTTGGTTTTCTCATCGTCTGGGGGCAAAGATCATGGCTTTAAACGCTGATATAAATTCTGATGTATGCAACGGCTGCCGTGTTTAGAATGTGATCACCACAGACGCTGAACTGCGGCTTGCTTCGCCGTGAAACACCGCTTCGATATTGTTGCCATCGGGGTCCACGACGAAGGCCGCGTAGTAACCGGGATGGTAAGCGCGCTCTCCGGGAGCGCCGTTGTCTTTGCCGCCATGCGCGAGTGCGGTTTGGTAAAAGTGATCGACCATGTTTCGGTCCTGCGCCTGAAATGCGAGGTGATGGCGGCCAGTCAGCACACCCAGCGCAGCCGGGCTATCAATCGCGGTCACGAATAATTCGTCTGCCCAGAAGTAGCCGTCACCAGTGCCACCCATCGGTACATTCAGTGCTGCAAAAATGGCTGCATAAAAATTTTGGCTCGCTGAAATGTCTTGCACGACCAATTGGATGTGATCGATCAACCGACCTCGATGTAGTTCTTGCGTTTCCATAAAATCCCCTTAGTGATAAATCCAGCGATTTGCGCAAGGTATGCGCGGCATCCTCAGGATTGAATTGCTTACGGCCTTATTTCGACGCATTGCTTACTGCTTCATCGAGTTCTTTTTTGAGTACGCCAGATTCAGTGACACGACGCTTTTGAACTATCCCGGCGACACGCGTATGTTGTCGGATGTTTGAAGTGAGCGACCATTTCGCAGCTCCTTTCATCAACAGCATTTTAACGCTACCCTCTGTGCCTTTTTCCGGCGATGGTCTGGCCAGAACATCAATGATTTTATTGACGGCAGCTTCATTTCCTGTCGCGCTGAAAACTGCCCACAACATATCCAGGTCTGCCGGGGTTGACGGCTCTTTTGCCAACGCATCATAGCGAGTGGCGCTCATGATTTTCTTGATGTCACTGTCAGACAAACCCAACTGCGTTTGAACGCACTGCTCTGCAGCAGGAACATTGGAATTGTAAAATGACCATCCGACGTATGCTTTGTTAGTCGAGGATATCGTTGCAAGGTCTTTGCACCATTGAGCGCCTTTATCCGGATTCATTTTCAAAATTTCTGTCGTGAAGATCATCAGCGGAAAGCGCGCTGATGGCTTTTCGAAGGCTCCCGCCACCGACGCATCGTTAAGCCATTTTGTGAATTGGTCTGGTGCTGGCTTCTCGTAATAATGCGACATCCATTCCCCAAGTTGCTGCAAGCTTTCCTGTGCATGCGCGACGCTGCATAAACAGAACAGAGAGATAGACAAAAATTTGAACAGTCGTGACATTGTGCGAGAACCTTTTGTGTGGCCGACATGGTTTAACTTAACAAAAATGAAGCTTAACTTGTAAGGTCGAAAAGAACAATTTTCTTCAACTGCCTTGAAAGCCGCATATAGCTTCGCTGTATTTGGCTGTGCTGAATAGATGCACGTCAGGTTGACGTGCTTATCGCCAGAGGGAATCTGCGGATGTCGGATGCAATGTGCTAAGCGTGGGCGATAACGCTATCCCGCTAGCGCGCAGGGTTTGCGTCACAACTGATGCCATACCTGGCGCAGACCAACCAGATGTACCAGGCCGATGAAGAAACAAATTCCTGATGTGACCAGCCAGAATGTGTCGCTGTTGTCGGGGAAGGCGGGTTTCAGTAATGGGAAAGCGACCGCACGTAGAAGGTAGATTCCTGTGATTGCGCTCAGGACTAATTGAACAAAGGGCAGCCGGATCAGCAGCCCCGCACCCGACAATGCGTACGCAGCCCACACAGCGAGGAGTGTGCCGATCGCAAAGGCGATGAAGTTTGCATACCAATGTCCTTTTTCCGCCATTCGCGCAATCGGCTCACCAGCACCGAGAAACCGGAATAGTGGCGCACCCCAAATCATGCAAGCGAAGTGCAAGGCAGCGGCAATCGCGCTCAGGGCGGCACCAATAATCAGAAAGACATTGTATGAAGATGGCACGGGGAATACTCCGATAATTACCACGCAGCGAGAGCTGCGATGTGTAATTTTTTTTGTCCGTCACTATATGGACGAGTTCGCTATTGAAAGACTACTTCTGACCTTCAACATGGCGCGCAAAATTATTGAGAATTGCCTGCCACCCGTCTCGCTGCTGTTCATCAGAGTGCGTTGTTTCTGCATCGAATGAAACTCTTACTTTGACGCCCTCCGGGCTTGCGCTGAATTCAACTGTTGCCGTCCGGTCGCCAAACGAATATTCAATGAGACGATTCGGGACTACGTTGGTATAGGTGCCGGCAAAGTCAAATCCAAAGCTGCCGTCTTTCGCTTCCATCCGGGATGAGAAAGTGCCGCCGATTCGAAGATCAACATTGGATCTGGTGGTGTGCCAGTCATCGGAAGCAGCATTCCATTGGACGATGTCGTCTGGCGTGGTATAGGCCTGCCAGACTCTTTCTATCGGTGCGCGGACATTGGTCTCGACGATAATTTTCATAAATTCTTCCTTCGTTTCAGTGGCAGTGAACGCGATGTAATTTGGCGACGACGTAGCTTAACTTGGAATGTTAAAAATAACAATTTTCTTACTATCCCTAAAAAGCCTCATGCGCTGTGCCTGTGGCACATGGAACACCGAAAATCGCCGTTTGAAAACGTCGATTTTTATAAAAATGGGGGAGTATGTACAAAAATTGCTTAAATCTCTCAATAAAATAAAGGGGTTGTAGATATACCCCACCCAGTATATTTTGCCTCTCCAGAGGCAAAAAACCACCTCCGGCGCGTGCATTGCTGGTGATTGTGCTTGGGTTGACGGTGGGCTTTCTGCTGTAGTGGGGTCACCGTTTGGTCGTTGTCTGGTCGCTGTCGGGTCGTTTTTGGATCATTCTTTGATCGCCGTTTCGTGCGTGATTCTTAACCTTATTCTGCGCTTTACTCTGTGCCTTACTTTGCGCGCTAACGCATACCATTCGCGCCATTTTGCTGATCGTTCGCGACAGGAAATCGCCGGTGGTCGCATTCCTGTCGCACGTCTTCATCCCTCTCCTTAAGCTGGCATCTGCTGTCCCCACTTTCATTTTAAGGAGAACACGATGTCCACCAAATATAGCGCTGCCTTGTTGCTCAGTCTGTGCGCATCCATGTTGCCGATGCCGGACGCCAACGCGTATTCCGAAGCCGATTTTCAAACGGCGTTTCAATCTTTGCGCGCGGGTGCCGGTCATGAAGAACGTGCCGCTAAAGCGTTTCAGAATTTACTGAGTGCCGAACCCGACCAGCCTTTGCTGATGGCGTATGCGGGTTCTGCGACCAGCCGTCTGGCGGTGACGACGATATTCCCGTGGAAAAAAATGTCGTATGCGGAAGAGGGGCTGGCGATGATAGATAAGTCGCTGATACTGGCAGAAAAAGAACCCACGCAGTTGCACGGTCATACCTTGCAACTATTGGAAATCAAGCTGGTTGCCGCATCGACTTTTCTGGCAGTGCCGGAATTCATGAACCGCCATGCGCGCGGTCAGAAACTGCTGGATGACATATTGGTGCATCCGCAGTTATCGACGGCCGATCTGGGGTTCCGTGGTGAAGTCTGGATGCGCGCAGCGCGTCTGGCGCAACAGCAAAAGCGGATAGAGGATGCAAAAAAACTGGCGGAAGAAGTGATCCGCAATCAGGCACCGCAGGCAGAAAAAGCCAGACAATTATTGCAGGGCTTAAGCGCATGAGCGCCATCATCGAATTGCAGGGCGTGCATAAATCGTATCGCCTCGGTCAGCATCTGGTGCGTGCTTTGCGCGGCGTCGATCTGCAAGTGCAGGCCGGTGAATTGCTGGCGCTGACCGGCCCTTCGGGTAGCGGCAAGAGCACGATACTGAATCTGTGCGGGCTGATCGATCAGGCAGATCAGGGCAGCGTTTCGATACTGGGCAGAGACATCGCCCATTTTTCTGAACGCGAGCTGACGCTGCAACGACGCCAGACCATTGGCTTCATTTTTCAGAGTTTCAATCTGGTGCCGGTGATGACGGTGGCTGAAAACGTTGACTATCCGCTGTTCCTCAACGGGGTGCCGGAAGCCGAACGCAAAATCTGCGTGGCGGAACAGCTCAAAGCCGTTGGCCTCGAAGAGCATGCGCAGCACCGGCCCGATGCCTTGTCAGGTGGGCAGCGTCAGCGCGTCGCGATTGCACGCGCACTGATCAAGCGCCCTGCTTTAGTAATCGCCGATGAGCCAACGGCCAGCCTGGATTCTGTCACCGCCGATCAGGTGCTAGATCTGATGCGTGAGCGCGGTCAGGCTGAAGGCGCTGCATTTGTGATCGCCAGCCACGATGATCGTTTAACCCGCCGTGCGGACCGCATCGTGCATTTACTGGATGGGAGGCTGCAATGAGATTCGTGCGCTTTGATACAACCTGGCTGCGCTTTGCTTTTCATAATGCCTTGCGCAACCGCCGCCGTTCACTGGTGACAGTGAGTGTCGCCGCATTAGGCACGGCGGCGCTGCTGCTGGCAGGCGGTTTTGCGTATTCGACTTATGAAGGCTTGGCGCAGGCGGCAGCACGCACCAGCGGGCATCTGATCGTCGGCACAGCAGCACATTTCGACAAAGAAGAAAACACGCCGTTGCAATATGGGCTGAGCAATGTATCGCAACTCGAAAAACAATTACTGAGTGACGCTGCGGTGCGTTATGTATTGCCACGGGTGGACTTCAGCGGGCTGATCAGTAATGGCGATAAATCTACCATCATGCTGGGTGTGGGTATCGATGCGAATGCCGAGTTCGCAGTTAAAGGCCCGTTTCTGAAAGTCGTGGCAGGCAAGATATTGGAAGATCAGAAGACCGCAGAAATCGTGATTGGCGAAGCCCTCGCCCGTAGCCTGAAAGCCGCGCCGGGCAGCAATCTGACGCTGATGGTCAGCACGACCGAAGGTGCGCTGAATGCGATAGATGTGAATGTCAGCGGCATCGTGACGACAGGCATTCCGGATATCGATAAACGTCTGGTGTACACCGATATGCGCACGGCACAAAGCCTGTTGCATACCGATAAAGTCAGCAGTCTTGGTGTGTTTCTGAGCGACATGAATGCGACGCCGATGGCGCAACAACGTCTGCAACAGCAATTGCCAGGGCTGACCATACAGACATGGGAAGATCAGGCGTTTTTCTATAAATCGGTACGCGATTTGTATAACCGCATTTTTGGTGCACTCGGCCTCATCATCAGCCTGATCGTGGTGTTTGTTGTGGCCAATGCAATGGCGATGGCGATTATTGAACGTACCCGTGAAACCGGCAGTTTGCGGGCGATGGGCACGCTGCCTGCCGAACTGATCCGCAGCTTTTCATATGAGGGAATGTTCCTCGGTGGCAGTGGTACGCTGCTGGGCGCGGCGATTGCCTTGACGGTGGCCTTGTTGCTGACTGTTTTTCCGGTACAGATGCCACCGCCACCCGGTCGTTCTACCGGTTATCCGTTAATGATCAGCCTTGATCTGAGCATGTATTTACTGACCATCAGCGGCATGATTTTGCTGTCCATGCTGTCATCCGCATTGATAGCGCGCCGCACACTGCACCAGTCCGTCGTCGATGCACTGGCCCATACCTGAACCGAAAGACGAGCATGAAAAAAATATTCTACCCAGCCAGTATGAATCTGCTGAGCCTGCTGAGTTTGAGCTGTCTGTTGAGCATGACCACCGCGCAGGCCGCCTCGCAGTTTGCTGCGCAGTTACCTGATGTGAGTCAGATGTTGAAAGCCACCGACCAGTTGCGCGTGGGTGGCGGCAATATGCAGGTGGAAACTGAAATCACCACGTTTCAACGTGATGGCAGTGTTGAAAAAGAGCGCAAATACCGCGTCTATAGTCAGGCGCAACGGCAGTTGCTGGTATTGATGCAGAGCCCGGCAGAAAAAGGCCAGAAAGTGCTGATGTCCGGCGATGATTTCTGGATGTTGTTGCCCGGTAGCCAGCGGCCGATGCGCATCACGCCTATGCAGAAATTACTCGGCGATGCTTCGGTCGGTGATATCGCCACCATGAATTGGGCTGAGGATTATCAGGCAAGCCTGGTCGCGGAAGAAAAATGCGACGACAAAGCTTGTCTGCATTTACGATTGGATGCCAGCCGCAAAAGTCTCGCCTATCAACATATCGAACTCTGGATAGGCAAGAAATTTTATGAACCCTTGAAAGCCGATTTGTACGTGCAGTCGGAAAAACTGGCGAAGCAGGCGCGCTTTGTGATGGATAAAGCGCAGGCACCGACCGCGGTGGTGGAAATGCTGTTGGCAGATCAGCTCAGCAACCATAAAGAAACCCGCATACGCTATCTGCAGCGTCAACCGAAAACTGTCCCGGAACAATGGCTCAATCCCATGTTCCTGGCAAAAAATCCGACGCTGGAGTGAGCAGCATGCGCCACATACATCAGACGCTGATTTGCCTGATTCCGTTGCTGTTGGTCGCCTTCCATTCAGCAGCGCACGCGGCGGATACCGAAGCGCTTGCCGTCATGGCTGACACGAGTGAAGTGCCGGCGACAGCAGCGACAACTGCAGCGACAACACCGGCAGACTTCAGTTATAGCGGCAACTGGCGCACGCTGTTGAACTCCGCACAGATCAATACTGTCGGGCCTGCAGCACGCACCGGGCAACTTCAGCCAGGCATATTAACGCCGCTACAAACGAGTGTGCAAAGTGAGCTGGAAATGAAGGCGCAGTACAAAAACTGGCACACCACGGCTACCCTGCACACAGAAAAATCCGACAGCAACAGCGCCCACAATACAGGCTGGCTCAATGAGTTCTATGGCAATCTGGATCTGGGCGCGTGGCAGTTGAGCGCAGGGAAAAAAATCATTGCCTGGGATGTCGGTTATGGCTTTCGTCCGAATGATGTGATTCAGCAGGAAAAACGGCGCAGTTTGATCAGCCAGACGGCGATAGGCAAACCCCTGGCGAGTCTGGATTTTTTTACCGCAGATCAGGCGCTGAGTCTGGTCTGGGTGAATCCTGCGCAGAATGACGCCATCAATAATATCGAAGAACAAGCCATCGCAGCACGTTGGTACCAGCGCAGCGGCAACGTTGACTGGCATGGTTTTGCGCGCTATGGCAAACATACGCAAACCAGTCTTGGTGCCGCTTTTTCGTGGGTCGCCAGCGATGCCATTGAGCTGCATGGGTCTTTGCGTGTACAGCAAAAAGCAGCGATATTGCAGCAGACCGCATTCACTGGTTTGGCACGTAGCGCACCGTGGCAATGGGAAATGCAGAATCAGGTTAGTCAGTTGCTGCTCGGTGCGAATCTGACGACAGAAGATCAGCACAGTTTTTTTGTTGAATACTGGTATGACGGCGGCGCTCGCAGTCAGTCTGACTGGCGGCAGTGGCTGACGCAGAATCAGCAATTACTAAGCATGGGTCAGCAAGCGGCATGGCGCTTGGCGGCTGCAGCCAATCTCGCATGGCAGAATAATGCTTTTAACGCCAGCAGCAATCTGCGCCGTCAGAATCTGTTTGCCCGCTGGAGCTGGCAACGTGATGCGTGGCAAACGGCGGTTGATGTGCTGTGGATGCCGGAAGACGGCGGCAGGATAACAACCTTCAGTCAGGAATGGCAGGGTGACCGCTGGCACTGGCAGACCGGCCTGCGCGTATTCAATGGCCCGCAACAGGCCATCGCGCGGCAATTACCGAATACCCACTCGGCCTATGTATCGGCAACATGGGCGTTCTGAGCGAAGTGATTTGTGTGAGAAGAAACGGCGAGCGCTTACTTAATTTTGCTTCATCATCAGGCCGCGCACGACATCATTGAACGCATTCACCAGTTTGGGATCGAACTGCACTTCGATGTTGGCATTGATTTCTGAAATCGCACTCAGCAAACTTTTTTTATAGCTGCGATCTGAGCGTTCGGTGGTGATAGAACAAAAGGTATCGACAATCGCCAGTATGCGGGCACCCGGGTGAATTTGTTCTCCGGATAAACGATTCGGGTAGCCGGTGCCATCGTAGGATTCGTGATGATCCAGCACCATGCGTGCGGCCTCATCCCAACCCGAAAAGCGTTGCAGCATCTGATGGCCGATACGCACATGTTCCTGAATGATGCGTTGCTCTTCACGCGAGAGATGACCTTCTTTGTTAAAAATCGCATGCGGAATAAATGCCATTCCCATGTCATGCATCAGTGCCGCTGCCTGCAACTGTACCGGGTCAACGATCTGCCCAACTGCCTGATTTAAAGCCTCGGTGAGCTGGGCTGTCTGTGTGCTGCGGTTTTTACGGAAAATGCTGAGATTATCGATATACGACGACCACTGCTGCATCAGCGCCAAGTCCGGGGGCAGGGGTAATTCCACACGTTCATTTTTTTGCGCGTCGCCTTTATCCGTCGCCCTGCCACCCAGCGCTTCAATCGCTGCGCGGAAATGTTCAACTTTCAGACCGTTGACGGTACTTTTTTGTAAGTTGTCACAAACCAGCGCAAGGCGGGCACGACGATGCTCGTCACCGACACCTTCGCTGATAAGCTCAGTAAGCAACTGCTCAATCTCATCGGTGGCGAGTAATAGAAATTCGCCAAGCTCAGGAAAATACTGTTCCGGATGCGCACGTAATCTGGAAAAAATTTCTTCGACTCTGTGCATTAATGCATTGAGCGGCGCCAGCCCGACCATCTGGCAATTACCTTTGAGCGAGTGCATAGAACGAAACATGCGATGTATGTATTCCTGCCCGCCTTGCTTGTTCAGAGCTTTGACGCAGGTGTCGACTTCGATACAGCATTCCCGTGTGCAATCGACAAACTCATCAATAATCGTACGTTCCATCGTGAGGAACTCGGGACAGGTAAAGAAATTGTTTTGGTCGCTGACGTTCATTGTTTCCTGGCTTTCATAGACTGAGATGGCATGAGTATTTAGGGCACAGCGAGAATGCGAGTGCCAGGCGATGGAGACATGACCAGCGCGGAATACAGCTATTTATTACTATAGGGCAATTTTTGAGCGAATAAAAAAATGCTGTTTGTACTGAAATACAAACAGCATTTTTTTTTCAAACATTAACAAAAACGTCGGTTTTTCACGTCAATTGCAAGAGCATATTTTCAACATTGATCGAGCCTGTTGATACCGCAGAATGGTGCGGAAGGCCGAGAATGAAATGACGGCCAGAAGCGACAAGCTGTGGCAGGCCCGCTTGAACGATGGGTTATTCGGCGTCTGCTGACGCCCGCACCCGCTCGTCTTTGGACAATACCGTTGGAAGAACGACGGGCTCGCCGCCCGAGTGAAAGAACGGTGTTGACTTGTATGAGCCCCTGATCGTCGCAGCGAAAACCCGCGACATAAGAGACGCCACGGACACAAAGCTCTTTAGTGCCAGGGCGGGCGGCGGCTGCTTTGCGCTAGAAGTATTTGCCCGAATCTTCACATCACCAAAGGTGCTCTCGTACGCACCCGGTTCATTTTCCATGAACGCTCTCACCAGCCCAACGTAAGGCAGCTTCCAGTTTCTTGGTGTGCCAGCAATCGGAGTGTTACAACATTTGGCATACCACCGAAGAAGGCCGTTTGGTGAAAGAGATATGCAAGCGATGTTCTGTGCACCTTCTGTAATGGAAATTTGATTCCCCAGTGCTGCTACAAAATCCGCACCGCCGAGTGAGTCGTGCGTACGTGACTCGATGCCCAAGTGACACGAATACGCTCGACAATCCTTGCAATAGCACATTCCGCGAATACCGTTCTCTGCGTGGCTAAGCAGGCCTCGCACGGAACCGCACATACATTGAAGCTGATAGTTCATCGATTTACCTTATTACGCCTAACGTTTGAATTAAGGGGCACGCTCCAGCGTGTCCCGCTTGAATGATGATAGGGGAACACTAGCAAATGACCCCGTTGACGATTTTTTGGCTTTTTACATCAATACCAAACCAGCAGCGATATTCTTTACCACCAGAAGATAGGGTGCATTGCATATTACCTATAGTCTTTGTTTGGGTGCCAGTTTCACCGCACACCTCTTTTTGGGGTTTTACCGCCATTGTTTGGTATAAATCCTTTGCGGCAGAACCTGATAACTCAAAATAGATGTTTGTATTTTGTGGCTCATTTTTTGGTGGATCGTATAAGGTTTTGCCTCCAATACGATAAGTGCCAGATAGCTGGTTGTATGCTGAAGCATAAACTAACGATGAGGCCAGAAGCAGAAGAGTAATTATTCCAAAGGGTTTCATAATTCCCCTAACGCCGATTTGAAAGGCGCGCACGCCAATCAGTAAATTTTAGAAATGCGCTCAATCGCGCGTCATTTTCGAAAGTCATGTTAGCCCCCGTGACGTTCAATGCGGGAAACTTTTGGAGACTGCGCATCCATAAACATGTAGCACCGCCCAAAAAGTGCCTTCTTTCCGAAGTCATCGAAAACGTTTTGCCCATGAGGTGTAATTAGCACTTCTGAGGTAGCAATTGCCTGCTGATGCTGTTTGTCAATTTCAGACCAATTCTGTTCCGCGACATCCGACAACACTAAACTTGCTACATCATGGTTATATTGAATAAGGATATTGCCGTCCTTCATATTCATCGGATTCATATCTGGATGAGCGTGGAAAACATTTCGCAGTGCTAGCTCGGCATGCTCCTTTGCAGCTTCATCGCTGAGGTTACTCGGAAGTATTGCAACCGTCCCATGTTCGAAGACGGCAAAATCACGAGTTCCATTTGTATAGAAGCGAAAACGTTCCACTATACGTTCGATTGGCAGAGAAATCGCTGGCTGCCAATCTGGGACTGGCGGGAATTGCTTTGGGCGCTCCGGCGGTGGCTGTTTTTTCTTAAATAATCCGAACAAGACGGAATCCTCCTTAGGGCTAACGTGATTTAATTTTCATTTTTGAAAGATAACTGACCACCAAAATAATTGCAATTTGTTTACATCCTTTCGAAACCCGCATGGAGCTTGATTGTATTTGCTGATACTAGATCAGTAACAGGTATCACTGAATCGAGAAAAATTGCAGATTGCATCAGCTCAACTCGCATCGTGTTAGCACTAGGCAGGCAGCAAAAAAGCAGCCAAAGCCCCCGTTTCTTATCAAACCAAAAATCAGAATCTGACTATGCGCGGTGGGTGCGGAAACGGAACCACATCGCTCTTTGAATCATGCCGTTTTTGGCAAAAACAGGGGAGTATGTGCCAAAAATGCCTTTATCTCTAAATGAAACAAAGGG
Organism: Undibacterium sp. FT79W; assembly: GCF_014284215.1. Classification (NCBI taxonomy): domain Bacteria; kingdom Pseudomonadati; phylum Pseudomonadota; class Betaproteobacteria; order Burkholderiales; family Oxalobacteraceae; genus Undibacterium; species Undibacterium sp. FT79W. The sequence goes on from NZ_JACOGB010000004.1 coordinate 59,862, forward strand.
GTTTTAAATATACTCCACCCAGTATATTTTGAGCTCCGACAGGCAAAAAAAGGGACATGGATAGGCAATGCTGCTCTCAGTGTTTCAGCGATGTCAGTCATTTTGGAATGGCGGAAACACCGCTGCGGGTGAGTGCGGTCTGCGGCGTGATGCCGATGCGCCACGATGTGCGTGAGGTCGGTGGTGGGTTTTTCTTCTGGCGATATTCAATTGCGCCAGATCGTCAGCAGGATGTGATCGTTAGTTGTGGCTATGCTGGAGATGGTGATTGCGGTCGTGGATGGCGGTGTGCATTTGTGCGCGCATGGCATCGGTTAGCGCTGCGCGGCGGCGATATTCGCTGCGTTTGTTGGATGGTCGGGATTCAATCGGTTTCTCATCCGATGCATGCGGGATCTCGAAATTTCCTCTGTGATTTTGATATCCGCCAGCCAGCAACCATAACTGGTCGTACTCGGCATGAATACATTTTTTCAGGCGATAACGCCATGCGCGGTGTATGTGATTTTCTTTACTGACGCATTCTATTGTTGTGCAATGGATTTGCGAGGCGAGGTTGCGTAATACATCGATCAATAACAGGCGTGGCTGAATTCCATGCAATGCGCTGGTGGCTGTGCGTGCCAGTTGACGGCAATTGCCGCGGTTTGATTGTATACCGCCGACCTTAATCGCATTGCCGTGGTGATTTTTCACCAGGGTGAACGTGACATAAAGAAGCGTCTCGTCATTCATACTCAGTGCAAGTGTGAGGCCGCCTTCGCGTTTAAATGCATCATCCCGCAACAGGTGAATGGTGAAGTGTTCCTCATTTTTTCCGGCAAACCGGGACAGTAAAAAACGATGGCCACTGACAATATCTGCCGTATTTTTTGCACCCAACAGACTATGCAGTAATTCGAAATGGCAGGCGAGCATGTTAACCCGTTCCATTGCGCCGAGATTGCGGTCAAAGAATGGGCGATGAATAACATCAAGCAGGTTGGCATCGCGACCAACGAGCTGTCGTAAATAACTGCTTCTGACGAACTGATACCAAGACAGGCTGGGTTTTAAATTGAGCAGCGTGCGGGCTACAAATTTACTTTTTCGCTCAAGGCTGACGGTGTCTGCGGCGGACGTCATTTTGTAGGCCCATGCCAGACTGGCTGTGACCTCATTTGTCCACTGATAGCATCGCTTCAGATGTGCAACCAGGCCGGGCGTACATAAAGCGGAAATATTTTGTTCAAGCTGTGACACAGCGCTACCCATTCATGCAACATAATGTGGCTGATTGTAACTCAATGTATCAACTTCACAATTGGAGCGATGCTTCAGGAATGGTGAAAGCAGTACACAAATCTGGCTGATTTCTAACGATTTAACAATATTTATAGTTTTGAGGTCGCTTGCTCGTCAGGTTTGGGGCAACGGTGTTCCGTTTGTCTGGAACGCAGCAAGAACGAATCGTGTGTGCCGGGCGTGACCCACGCCGATGCCAGCACTGGAAGATGAGCGCGCCGCTGTTTGCGCAACAACGCCGCACGCTGTTTTATCTATATTGGTAGCGGGGAAGGCATCCCGCAATTTGAATCTGAAAAGACTTGCGCGCTTACTGGCCTTGCGGTGCTTGCCACAGTTCGACTTTATTTCCCTCAGGATCAATCACCCAGGCGAATTTTCCATATTCAGATTCATCTGTCTGATCGAGCACGTGACAGCCTTCGTCCTTTAACGCCTTGACTAATGCGTGCAGGTCTTCCACCCGGTAATTCACCATGAAGGAGGCCGAACCCGGTGCGAAATGATTGCTGTCTTGCGGGTGTATGCACCAGGCAGTGGTGCCTGCAACTGGTTTGCCATCGGCATCTGCCCAGTCAAAAGCTGCGCCGCCCCAGACCTGAACATCAATTCCCAGATGTTGCTTGTACCAAGCCTGCAATGCCGGTGCATCTTTGGCTTTGAAGAAAATGCCGCCTATGCCTGTGACTCGCTTCATAGCAACTCCGCTGTGTGATGGTAGAAAAAGAAATGGGCTGATGATGGGGGTATCTGAGAAAACAGAAACCTGAACGCAGGGAGAACAGCCATCGGGCGTGTCCAGCCGTTGTGAAGGATACTTGCCGTGCGCTATTTCTGCAACAATACCGCGCTCAGGCGGCAGCAATCAGGGCGACGATTTTTGCGATGGCGATCAGCAAATCCTGGCGGTCGGCATCGTCGCTGATGGCGGTTTGTATGGCTTTCATTTGCGCCAGTTCTGCATCGCTGGTGATGGTGCCTGCTTTCAGCAAACGTGCCTGATAGTCCCCGTAGTCTTGCAGCAATTCTTTGAGTGGTGCGATCAGTACGGCTTTATCATCCAGTGTGGCAGCACGATACCGGATTTGCAGGTCGGTGATGGTGTTGCCCATCACGCGCAACATTTCAGCGTCATTGTCTTTGACAGGCATGGTGTCTCTCCCTTTAACAGCGCATTATTTCTGGCTGACGACGGCATCAAGCAAAGGACTGAGCGCAGCGTCATTTTTCAAGTTTGCTTCTACGCGGTTGATGCTGTTGATGGCACTTTGTGCTGTGGCTGCGCGGTTGGTGATGTTGCCGTACAGGGCAGAAAATTCTCTGAGTGATTCCAGCAAATCAGCCACTGTCATCTGATCGTAATGGACGCTGGTTTGCGCCAGTTTTTCTCCGAGTACAGTCGCTTTTGCAAACTGGCTGAGGATGAGGTCGCAGCTCTGTGCCTCGTTGGTTTGATTCAGCAGGATATCGTCAGCAACGCTGCCGAGCAACGCGGCGCGGGCTTTTTCGTCAGCGACGGCCATGGCTTTGCTGCGGGCTTCGATAATGCGGATGCGGGAAATATTATCGCGGCCGGTGGATGGCAATTCAGCAAAGATATGCCCCAGTCTGGCAAAACGTGCCGTGACATTGACTACTAGTTTCTGCGCTTTTTTTACCTCATCCGTTGCCAGCAAGTAGCCGCGCGGCAGATCGGTGTACATGGCGGCGAGCTGCCGGTGTGCCTCGCACGCCTGATTCAGGGCAGTCAGCGCAGGCGCGTTTGCGCTGTCGGTGATGCTGTTGTCGGCATAGATTAAATCGAGCTCGGTAGCGCCAAATTTCTTTGCCTGCGCCAGTGATGTGGCAATGTCGGAGCGGGTAAGTGCTGGCATTGCCACAGCCGCTTGCAAACTATCGGCACCCATTTTGCAGGCGCGGTCTGCTTCATTGCTGAATGTGGTCGCGGCAAGCTGCAAAGCCTGCGCTTTTTCCTGATTGCACGCGGAAAGACAACAAACGCTCAATAAGATCAGGGCGCACTTGATTGCTGGCAGGGTATTCACGCGATGCTCCTTGAGTTAGGTGGCAAGGGAGTCAGAACTTTGAATGGCTGTTGGCAATTTAGCAGTGATTTTTAAAATGTCAATAATTTAATAATTGGCTGGATAGTTCTATCACACCGGAATCGCATCCAGCCCAAATCTGGAGCGATAAAAAAAGGAAGGCATTGATTTGACGCGCCTTGGCGAGCGGAATGTGGCCAGCAGGCGCATCCTGATTGGGAGGGATATGCCGCTTATTTTTTTACGGCAGGCAGATTGTATTTTGCGCGGCACGATTGGCGCATTTCCATTTCCTGATTCAGGGTTTCCTGCAACGGTGTCTGATTGGCGGCAGATTGCGATTTGAGTGCGCGTTCGAGGAATTTATCCGCAAAACATTTGCAATAATCATCCAGCTTAGGATTGCCTTTGAGGTCACTTTCTCCTGTCGGCATATTCACCGATTTTTTGCACATATCAGCATAACCATTCGATGCCTGAACGAGTTGTGCGGCGGTCTGTGCGGATGCCGTGACACTGAACAATGCGGCAGCAGCGCAGGCGGAAATGACGGAAGCGATGGAAGCGAAGCGAAAAGCTGAAGGGCGATGCATAAAATTTCCTTCTGATGTGAGTTGAAGCTCTATTTTTGAAGTTCTATTTTAACAATGCGCGCTTTTTTATCTCTTGATAAAAGTGTAAGTAAATGTATGCGTGGCGGCAGATCAGTGTGCTGCGTATGTCGCGTCAATGCGGCGCTGAGGAGATGATTAACTCAGTGTTTGCTGTATGACCCAGGCGGGATCGTCGAGTGGCAGGTCGTGTCCAGCCTCAGGGTGGATGCGCAATTCGACCTGCCAGCGGTGAGCCAGAGTGGCGGAGCATTGCGGGCTGACCAGCACATCCTTGGCGCCAGCCAGCATCAGCAGCGGCACTTGCGGTGCCTGTGCCGGGGCGCGGTAGCGCATCGCGGCGACCAGTTGACGCAGGATGTTGCGGCGGCAGATAGGGTATTGCTGCGCGTAATGAACCCAGTCGTTGAGCAGTTGTTCTGCTTGAGGGACATCGCTCTGATGACTGGTCAGGCGCAGGATCAGTTCTTCGCGCTGGCGCTGTGAGCCTGTCAGCATGGTGCTGATGATGGCGGGATAGTTGGCCGGGCGCAGGCGCTGATAAAACGGGTTGTGCGGCGCGAGGCTGGTGTTGATCAGCACCATGCGTTGCAGCTCTTGCGGATAGCGTTCTGCCCATGCCACCGCGACCATGCCGCCGAGCGAGATGGCGAGCAGTTTGATGTTGCCTTTGACTTGCTGCTGAAGTTGTTGTTGAACTTGCCCGCGCGCCTGTTCAACCATCGCGCCTATGCTGGTGGCGCTGGCTAGCTGATATAAAGCGCCATTACCGGCAAAATCGAGGGTGATGATGCGTTCGTGCGGATGGGCTTGTGCAAACCGTTGCGTGAAGTTGCCCCAATGCCGTTGTTCGCGCATCAGGCCACGCAGCAGTACCCAGGTCATGGACGATACCAGCGTTGCACGGCGCGCTCTTGCAGGCGCAGGCGGGTCGGGCCTTGCGCCAGCCATTCCTGATGACCACAGGTGGCGCGCATTAAAAAATCCAGCCACGAAGTATGCCGCCGTAAAACACGGTGCAGGCGATGCTCTGCCACCGGATTGAACATGCCGTGGCGTGAAAATAATTGGCGCGGATTTTTTTTGACCCACAACCACGAGCCCATTTCCAGCGTCAGCGGCAGAAAGGTTTTGCCGGGCTGTTCTTGTGATTGCAGGTATAGATAATCCCAGATGTCCCCATGCGTGCGGTATTGCAGGCTTTGCGGTTCAAACAGGTAGCGATGATTCGGATGAGTTTGCTGAAACAGTTCTTCGAGCGACAAAATATCGGCCAGATGCGGAATCGGATGCACGCTGTGGGCATGCGGAAACCAGACGCGGTCGCGCAGGCCAAAGCCGGAATGACAGTCGATCGCGATGCTGAATTGACGCGATAATAATTCTTGCTGAACCGTGCGTACCAGCGCAATATTTTCAGCTTCCATGTCAGCGTCTGCCGGCCCCCGGTACCACGGCAAGTGTTTGCTGATGCGATGCCCGCCGAGCAGGAACGGCACTTTTTCGGTTGCTTCTACCGGCGCATTGCGCATCAGATCGACGCCATTCGGATTAGCGCGCGTTGCCTGCCACATGCCGCCCGGATTCACCAGCGGCATAAAAACCAGCCGCACATCCTGCAGCATGTGTTGCAGGCTTTTATCCCATTTCAGACGGGTCAGTAATCCACGCAGAAAAGATAGCAGCACTTGCGAACCTATACGTTCCAGCCCGTGGATGCCGCCAAAAAAACCTATCGCAGGCAAGGATGGGTCGGGATTGCCCAGTGCCAGTTTGTACACCGGAAAGCGCTTGTGCTGGACATCGATCTCGCACAGTACGTCAACCTCCAGATGCGGATGTCCGAGTTGAATAATGTGTTCGAGTTCTTTTAATTCAGGCAAGGCGGGCATGGAGGTGTGCTTGAAAATGGACTGTGCCATGCTAGGGGAGTGGCGGCAAGAATGCAAGAATATCCTTGCGCAGTGCGCATGGATCAGACGCTGACGGCCGCTGGCCGTTGGTGCTCAGAAAAATGGGTGCCGGGCGACGAACTGATGTATTTTGTAGCTCGGTATTTTCAGAAAAATATTACCGGGCGAAAAACTAGCGTTCGCGCTGCTGTTCTGGCTACAATGCCGCTCGCTGTGTCTTGCACCGGTCAACTTTTTTTATCAGGAAAATTCATCATGGCAATGGACGTTATTGATTATCAGATTTTCGGCGACGACATGCAGTTTGTCGAAATTGAACTCGACCCGAATGAAGCGGCAGTTGGCGAGGCGGGTGCGATGTTTTACATGGAAGACGATGTGCAGATGGAGACGATCTTCGGTGACGGCTCCGCTGCGCAAAGCGGCATTTTCGGAAAATTGCTGGGCGCTGGTAAGCGTTTGGTGACCGGCGAATCGATGTTTACCACGGTGTTCATGAACGGCGGCAGACAAAAACGCAAAGTGGCTTTTGGTGCTGCATATCCCGGCAAAATCATTCCTATGGATCTGGCGCAACTCGGCGGTACTCTGCTGTGTCAGAAAGATGCTTTTCTGTGCGCGGCAAAAGGCGTGGCGCTCGGCATCGCATTTCAGAAACGTCTGGGCGCAGGTTTCTTTGGAGGTGAAGGTTTTGTATTGCAAAAGCTCGAAGGCGATGGCCTCGCATTTATTCATGCCGGTGGTGCGATCATAGAAAAGACCTTACAACCAGGCCAGACCTTGCGCGTCGATAGTGGCTGCGTGGTCGCCTTTACGCAGGATATTGATTTCGATATTCAGTTTGTTGGCGGCGTGAAGACCGCCTTGTTTGGTGGTGAGGGCATGTTCTTTGCGACCTTGCGTGGTCCGGGCAAAGTCTGGCTGCAGTCGCTGCCATTATCCCGCCTGGCTAACCGCATTGTCGGTGCGTCTAAAATCGGCGGTGGTAAAGGCGCAGAACAGGGTTCTGTGCTTGGTGGCATTGGCAATCTGTTTGAGGACGAATAAGTCGCTCTGACTGAATAAAGAAGCCGCCAACAGTCTGATCTGTTGGCGGCTTTTTTAATATTCATCAAATCAGCATCGTCGTTACATCAGCTTTCGCAGCATAACTGACTGGATGTGCGGGAACGATAATCGGTGATGAACTCATCAAAGCTACCGGTTTGCGATCGTTCCATTTCTTCCTGTTCCGCGACGGAGGCTCTGGCCAGTTCTTCGAAATAGCGACGTTCTTCTGCGCTTGGCGGGCGGGCGCGGAATTGTTCCGCCAGCACCTTGCTTTGTTTCAGAGCAAACTGATAAAACGAATTATTTTCGGCACGTATCGCTGCCAAAACTTGCGCGGATGGCGTCAGATCGGGGTTTTGTAATTTTTTGCGCTGCACCTGCAGAGAATCGGCATGCACACGATCGCCGCGTTGTGCATCCAGCAGTGCGGCTACCGGTGCAATTTTTTCTAATAATTCCAACCCCCAATTTTGCAGGGAAATTTCTTGCCCGCCATGACGCAGCATGAGACCAGGGCGGCGTCCTTCTTTAACTGTCAGCGCAAAATTGCGGGTATTTTCCTCGCCTTCGGCCTGATTGGTCAGCGGACTTTCATCCAGCGCACAGAACAATAAAAACGCATCCAGAAAACGCGAGGTTTCCAGATTAATCCCCAGCGGATCAAATGGATTCACATCCATACAACGCACTTCGACATATTGCACACCGCGCGCGCAAAGCGCTTCGATAGGGCGCTCGCCGGTGCGGATCACGCGTTTCGGGCGTATGGTTGCGTAAAACTCGTTTTCAATTTGCAGAATGTTGGTATTGATCTGTACCCATTCGCCATTGATTTGGGTGCCGATTTTTTCGTAAGCAGGATAAGGCTTGCGAACAGCGATGGACAGGCTGCGCATGTAATCCATCAGGCTGTTATACGGCGGAACCAGACCATCCTGTGCGTTATTCTGATAACCCAGATCGCTCATGCGCAGGCTGGTCGCGTAAGGCAGATACAGCGTATCTTCCGACAGGCTTTGTAACTGATGCGTACGGCCACGCAAAAACGATGTTGCCAACGCTGGCGAAGCACCGAACAGATACATTAACAACCAGCTGTAACGTTTGAAATTGCGGATCATGGCGATGTAATTTTCTGACTGCACGTACATGGCGTCGCCGCTGGTGTTTTCCGCTTTTTGTAATACCTTCCAGATGTTTTCAGAAATTGAGTAGTTGTAATGAATACCGGCAATGCATTGCATGCTTTTGCCATAACGCAATGCCAGGCCACGACGATACACATGCTTGATCATGCCGATGTGCGAGTTGCCATACCAGGCGATCTGTATGTCTTTTTCGTCTGGCAAAGGGCAAGGCATGGACTGGCTCCACAGCATTTCGTCGCCCAGTTCGGTATAGGCGAAACGGTGAATCTGATCCAGTTTTTCCAATGCCAGCGAGATATCCTGTTCTGCCGGCGTGATGAATTCCATCAGCGACTCGGCATAGTCGGTTGTGATCTGCGGGTGGGTCAGCGTTGCACCCAATGCGGCTGGGTGTGGCTTCGGCGACAGGTGTCCTTCTGCATCAACGCGCAGGGTTTCGCGTTCTATACCACGCAAGCCCTGTCCGAGCAGAGGGCGGTACGTGTCGTTATCCAGTAGTGCCAGTCGTCGGTTTAACAAGTTGCTCACGAGAATTCCTTCTAAATTACGGTGTTTTGCATCATCTGCATTAATTTCCGAGCAAGCATAGCCGAAATTTGCATTTGGCATCGTGACCCGCATCAGTGTTTGCTTTTCAGCGATTGATGAATCTGAAAATAAAAAAGCAAAACATTGTAATTTTGGTTATATTGTAATGATGACGCTGAGAAATTGTACGGTGGATTTATTGCAGGCATATTTTCCCGGGTGGAATCTCTTGTTGAGTCTGTTTTTAGTTCCCGGCCGCCTTAATCATTATTCATGGGGAGTCAGTTGATGCAATTCGCATACACGATTATTTACGTACCTGACGTTGCCGCGTCGCTCAGTTTTTTTGAAAAGGCTTTTGGCTGTCGTCGTCGTTTTTTAGATGATTCAGGCATGTATGGCGAACTCGATACCGGTGCAACCAAGCTGGCGTTTGCGGTACATGAAATGGGGACTTTTAATTATCCCGGTGGTCATGTTGAAGCCCATAAGTCTGCGCAACCACTTGGTTTTGAAGTCGCCTTTGTCACTGATGATGTGGCGCAGGCACATGCGCACGCTTTGCAGAGCGGTGCCAGAGAACTTTCACCGCCTTCACAGAAACCGTGGGGACAGACGGTTTCTTACCTACGCTGCCCCGATGGCATCATGGTTGAGTTGTGCACGCCGTTGCCAGACTGAATTCGTGAACGACAGACGCAAGGAAGTGCTTAAAAAACTTGCAGATCTGTGGCGATAGTACAGAATACAGTGCTGTCCTCGTCGTAATTTTTCAGTCGGAGTCCGCCATGATGACCGTGCCTATTGTGATCGCGTTTGAAGCCTCGGGTTTTGGCAGAGGCAGTTATCCGGTTGAAGTCGGTTTTTCTCAGCGTCACGGCGAAGGCTGGTGCAGCCTGATCAGGCCAGAACATGACTGGAATCTGTGGGACGAGATTGCTGCTGGCTTACACCAGATTCCACGTGAAATTCTGGTGGCGAATGGTAATCCCGCGCGGATGGTCGCCGAACAGCTTAATAGCCAACTCGATGGATATACCGTGTACACCGATGGCTGGGTGCATGATTACATCTTGATGGCACGTTTGTTTGAGGCGGCGGCGTGTTCACCGAATTTCAGATTAGCCGATCTGCGCGAAATCATTTCACCGCAGCAGGAATCCATGTGGCAGGCAACAAAAATACAGGTTGAGGACGAACTCAATTTGGCGCGCCATCGTGCCAGCAACGAGGCGCGGATACTGCAATTGACATGGTTACGTACATTTGATGCCTGTCGCATCCTTCATTAATAAGCGCAACGCCTCATTTTTTGTGGGCGTGGGTTGTTGCAGAAACTAGCCATTTTTCTTCCTTTAACATCGGCCTGACAGCCTAGATGTCGATTCCATGTATCGCCATTGCTTCCCGCAACTGATCTGCAGCAAGAGCAAAATTAAAATCATGTATGGCGGACGCAAGTGTAATAAAACGTTCACCGAGAGCCGCCCGCATCAGCGCTTCGTGCTGATCAAAGGTATCGCTGCTGGCAAAATCATCCGCCGCAAGTTCCGCGGCGAGACGAATACTTATTTCACGCAATTCGCCCAGGTCAACAGCCACCGCGCTCTGTACTGACTCGACTACCGGGAAGCGCTTATCGATTGCGCTAACGAGTTCCGCCAGCGTGCCTGGAACGAGTTTTAGTGTTGCTTGAATTTTCTCCTTCGGCTCTCTATTCCTGATGGACTGTTCAAGTGACTCGGCCATCGTGCGCAATTCTCCGGCACCAATTTGTCCGCATAAACCTTTGAATGTGTGTGCCAGGCGTTCCGCCAACACCAGATCGCCTTGTGTCATTGCCTCTGCCAGCCGCTCTGGAAAATCTTTCTGGCCGTCACTGAACTTGCGAAGTAAAGACGTGTACAGCGCTTCTTTTCCCAGCGCGTGATGTAAGCCAGCCTTCACATCAAGCCCGGCAACAGGCGCGATCGTGACAACGTCAGATTGCTTATGTGCAGGTTTGACTGTGGCGAGAGTCACTTCCCGCAGCGGTTTAATCCAGCGCCGCAGAGTCATCCATAACTGATCAGGATCGATAGGTTTGACGAGGTAATCATTCATACCGGCGTCGATGCAACGGTCACGGTCGCTTGCCATCGCATTGGCTGTCATCGCTATTATCGGCAACGCCGACCACTTTGCCTGCTTGCGAATTTCGCGGGTTGCGGTGACGCCATCCATGACCGGCATTTGCATATCCATCAGAACCATATCGTAGTCCTTGTCCTGATTGTTCAGCATATTCATCGCAATCGCGCCGTTATCAGCAATGTCGACCAGAAACCCAGCCTGATGAAGCAGTTCCATCGCGACTTCCTGATTCAGTTCATTGTCCTCAACCAGTAAGATGCGGGCACCGGTAATCGCTGCCAGATCGGTTCCGGGTGCCGGATGTTCTGCCGAGCGCAACTGGCTGGTCTGGGTGGTGCCGAGGATGCGCATTGCGGTGTCGAACAATAGTGACGAAGTCACAGGCTTGATCAGAACATCATCGATTCTTGCATCGTCCGCAGCCTTCATAACTTCGTCGCGACCATAGGCTGTGATCATCACCATGTGCGGCGCATTCATCGGCATGCTGTCGCTGATTTTCCTGGCGGTGGCAATACCGTCCAGACCGGGCATCTGCCAGTCAAGAAACACAATTTCATAGGGCTCGCCCGCGTTTGCGGCGCGTACAATTTCGGCGATACCGGCTAACCCTGAAGGCGCGAGTGAAACAACAAACGACATGTTGCTTAACATGTCGCCAATCACTTCGCGGGCGTGATCGTTGTCATCAATCACCAATACGCGGCGGCCACGCAGATCCGGTGCCGGTAGCAATTGTTGTTGTTTTCCCTCGCGATGACCAAGCGGTACGGTGAACCAGAACGTGGAGCCTGTTCCCAGTTTGCTGTCGACGCCAACCTCGCCGCCCATCAGGCTGACCAGTTGCCGCGAGATGGCCAGTCCCAGACCGGTGCCACCATACTTGCGGGTTGTGGAGGAGTCGGCTTGCTCAAAACTTTGAAATAAGCGGTTGCGTTGTTCCTCATCCAGACCGATGCCAGTGTCGCTGACTGAAAAATTGAGAATCAGCTCGCGGGACGAAGCACGCGCAACGGCGACCCGGATCGCGATATTGCCCTGCTCAGTAAACTTGACGGCATTATTGGCATAGTTAATCAGCACCTGACCGATACGCAATGGATCTCCGATCAGGCTGTGAGGAACGTCTGCATCAATTTCTAAGATCAGTTCGAGGTTTTTGGCGGCTGCTTTTTCGGAAATTAACCCGATCACATTTTCTAATACCTGATCCAGCTCGAAATCGATGGATTCGACAGTCATCTTGCCAGCTTCTATCTTTGACAGATCCAGAATGTCGTTGATGATGCCGAGCAGGTGCTGGCTCGACCACTGTATCTTTTTCATGTAATCGCGCTGGCGTGGCGTCAATTCAGTCTTCATTGCCAGATGCGACATTCCGATAATCGCATTCATTGGTGTGCGGATTTCATGACTCATGTTGGCGAGAAAATCCGATTTCATGCGCACTGCGTTTTCAGCCAGGGTTTTGGCCGCGCGCATTTGTTCTGTGGCGGCACGTTCGGCGGTAACGTCCTCGAACACCACAACGTTGCCTCGCGTCGGATCAGCCGGATCAATGGCCCGGCTGAAGGTACGGCACCAAAGCGAGCTGCCATCTTTGCGTAACAGATTCATCTCGCGGACATCGATTTTTCCATGCAGGATGTTCGGATAAATCTGATTACCTGCGTTAATGTAGGCATTATCATCATGGAACCAGATCCGGGTTGATTGTCCGATTTGTTCGCTGAAGGCATATCCCAACATTTCATCCATGCGCCGGTTGCAGCGCATGATGATTCTGTTTTTGAGCAAGACAATTCCGGTACTCGCCGCATCAAACAGCGCGTCCCGCTCGTGTATTGTGGTATTCAATTCGGCGGTTCGTATCTCTATCAGTTGCTCAAGGTGTTCACGATGACGTTCAAGTTCATCAAGCATCGCCTTTTTCTCGGTGATGTCTTCCTTGATTGCAAGATAGTGCGTTATTTCGCCATCGGGTTGACGTATTGGTGCAATGTTGGCGAACTCCACATATTCGCTTTGATCTTTGCGCCGGTTGACGAGCTCGCCGCGCCAGATTTCACCGCGCGAAAGCGTCGCCCACATGTCGTCGTAGGTTGACTGTGGTGTACGCCCGGATTTGAGGACGCGTGGATTGATGCCGATGGCTTCTTCTTTTGTGTATCCGGTGTTGCGCTGAAAAGCATCATTGACATATTCGATTCTGGCATTGATATCGGTAATGACGATACTGTCCGGGCTTTGCTCGACCGCAAGAATCAATTTACGCAATTGATTTTCCTGTTGCTTCCTGACGGTAATATCCTCTTTGATCGCAACATAATGGGAAATACTGTCATCCGGCTGGCGTAGCGGCACAATAATCGCCGCTTCTATCTGTTCCCGCCCCGCGCGATCGAGGTTGATGAATTCGCCATGCCATGTCGTGCCGTTTGTCAGCGCCTGCCACATGGAATCATAGACTGTCGCCGTTGTTTTGCCTGACTTGAGCAAGCGGGGATTTTTTCCGATCACATCTTCGCGTGTGTAACCGGTATTGCGGGTGAAGGCATCATTCACATACTCGATGCGGCAATCCAGATCGGTGATGATAATGGAGTTGGGGCTTTGTTCAATGACCAGCGACAGTTTCCGTATTTCTGCCGCGACTGCCTTCTCAGCAGTAATATCGCGCCAGATCGCCACCAGATAGTCGCGCTCTTTTTGCCGAATTGCCTTGACGTTGACACGAACCTCGATGACCGTGCCATCTTTGCGCCGGTGACGATTTTCGAACTCCACTCGACCATGGTCTGCGACGTTTTTCCTGAGTTCGGCGAATTTTTCTTCAGTGTCCATCGTTGCCTGCGTATCCGTCACGCGCATGCTGAGCATTTCTTCGTGCGTATAACCCAGCAGTTTGCAGCTCGTTGCATTTGCTTCGATAAAGCGCAGGGTTTCCATATCCACGAGTTCAATGGCATCCGGCGCTTCAGCAATGACAGTGTCAATCAGTGCCTGCCGGTCCGCTTCCTCGGCCGCGATACGGTGCCGCTCGACGGCAGCAGCCATGTGGGTCGCGATGGCTTCCAGCAGGCTCTGTTCTTCGGGAATGAACGGCGCTCCCGCATCGGCAGGCAGCGCTGCGGTATAGACGACGGAGACCCGCGCATTTTGCCCCTGGATTCCGATGAAAGAGGCACTCAGGCGCTCCCCTGAGGCTTGCTTACCGTAATGCTTGTCACCGCAATCGATGAATCCTGTTGCCATATCAGGAAAGCGCATCGCCGCTGGCAGCCGCGCTGCGACTAAATCAAACATACTCTCAATCGCGATGTCGTCGCGGACAGTGATACGCAAGATATCGAACAGGCATGAAAGCTCTTTCATGCGCTCACCAAGATCATACTGCGCTTGGCGGTGCGCCAGACTGGTCTCGCGAAAGGCAAGCACGGCACGCGCCAGATCACCCAGCAGACTGCCTCTTTTTTCTGCGATGACTTGTACGTCTGGCAGCGATTTCGGGGTCAGAACACCTTCTGATAAACCATCCAGAGCAGACGTCAGCATCGACAAGCGACCAGTCAGACGCATGATCAGGCGTAGCCATATCACGATCAGCATCAGTATCAACAAGCCGCCGATCACAACGTTCTGGATCGCATGTGTCTGAAAGTTTTTTTCCCGTGTTGCACTGCGCTGTGCCATCTGATCGTTGAGACTGGCTGCGACGATGCGCACTTGTTGCGAGATATGTTGCTGACTGAGGGTTGCCTGATACGTATGGCTCATCGCACTGGACGTATCGGTTACGGCCAACTTTGTCGCCGCAAGGACGGCATCGCGATAATCCTGAAAATTCTTCTGCAAATCCCTTAGGTTCTTCTCATCCACCGCTTCTTTTGCTGCTACCAGCTGTTGTTCCATTTCGGTCAACTGGTTTGCCAGTTGCTGATGTATACGGTTGGCAACCGCCTCATCAATCTTTTGCAAACGGGCTTGCTCTATCAGCGTCGCGAGCTGAACCTGAATTGCTGTGATGCCGTTGTTGATATTTCTGTTGAGCTTCAGTTTTCTTTGATCCTCGGCTGTTTCGGCAAGCGCGGTCTGATGTTCCTTGTTTAGTTCGCGGAAGGACAGCAGATTAAGCGTGCCGGCCAACAGCACAAACAGTGCTACCGGCAAAAAAAAGCCCATTATGTAAGGTAGCATCGGGCTACGTAAAAGCTTCATTTGTAATCCTGACGTCATTGATGAAATGTTTCAGCACTTACTGCAATCCCGACAAACTCTGTGGTGTTGACCTATGACCGACCGCCGTGACTAATCTGAGTGACGGTCGGTGTTGTCGAATAAATTTTCGTTGAAGTCTTTCTGACTCAGCTGAGCTCTGAGACAGGATCAGCGTATCGCGCAGCAATCTCGGCAAAGCGCTCGCGGCAAGCGACAAAAGCATTAACGACCGCTGGATCAAAGTGCTTACCCCGGCCATCCATGATGATTTTTGTTGTCTCGTCGAGCGTCATTGGTGGTTTGTAAACACGGCGTGTCATCAGTGCATCAAAGACATCTGCCAGCGCCATCAGGCGTGCCGACACCGGAATCGCATCACCGGCAAGACCGGCGGGATAGCCGCTGCCATCCCATTTTTCCTGATGGCTCAGGGAAATTTCGCGAGCTACCTTGAGAAACGCAAACGCACTACCTGCAATTTCTTCCATAGCGTCATCCGCACCAGCTAATGCCTGCTCCATTGCCTTGGTAATCGCATCGGCACCGATCGTCGTATGTGTTTTCATGATCTCGAATTCCTCCACGGTGAGACGACCCGGTTTGAGGAGGATTGCATCCGGTATGCCAACTTTGCCTAGATCGTGCAGCGGCGCTGCTTTGACAATCATGTTAAGTCTGGGGCCTGCCAGCGCATCGCGGAAACGTTCGTGCTCGGCCAGATTTCGTGCCAGCAAATCCACGTATATCTGGGTTCGCACGATGTGTTGCCCGGTCTCGTTATCACGCGCTTCAGCAAGACAGGCGAGTGCCCGTATACTCAAATCCTGTATCAGCAGGTTTTCGCGCATACGGCGTGCCACCTCGCGTTCTAGCCAGTCGTTTTCATTGGCAAGGCGATCGCGTGCGCGCTTAAGTTCCAGTTGCGTATGAACGCGCGCCAACACGATAGAAGGATTGAACGGCTTGGTAATGTAATCAACCGCACCGAGTTCGAGGCCAAATTCTTCGTTTTCCGCAGTCGCCATGGCGGTGATGAAGATGACGGGTATGTTTTTTGTATTTCCATTAGCGCGCAGATGGCGTAATACTTCGTAGCCATTCATTCCGGGCATCATCACGTCCAGCAGAATGAGATCAGGGCGAGGGTCAGAGTCGGCTGCATGTAAAGCCCGTTCACCGGAGTTGGCGGCACGGATGTGGTAGTCCTGTTTCAGGAGTTCGCCCAGCACCTTGATATTTTGTGGCGTATCGTCGACGATCAGAATGGTGGTGGGTGACGCAGAGTCCGAAAGGGAACTTTGCGATATGCTTTTATGCATGACATTATTCTCTTATTGTGACTGGCGATTGTAGGAGTCCCGAATTCAGTATATCTGAGATGCTTTGGTCTGGAAAGCGGTGCATCCGCAGCGTTTTATCGTATGTCCAGACTGCCTTTGATGTTGATGCGCAAGACATATTTTTCGCTGTATGTTTTCCCATCGGCATGAATATTTCCCCCCTCCTGTCTGCCGTTTCTGCATTTCATTCCTGGGTTTTGACACGCTGTCGCATGGCTATCGCTTCGTGCTGAATAAATCCGTATTCTGTTTCCATCGTATCCGGAAACAGAATCAGGGAGGGAACATAGCATGACTAAAACCGATTATATGAATGCACTCAAGCTGGCTCTGCAAGATTTGCCGGGAGATATTCAGGAAGAGCTGTTGTGGACGTATGAGGGAAAGTTTATTGATGGCATGGTTGCAGGAAAAAGTGAGCAGGAAGTCATTGCCCAGTTACCGACACCGGCGTTGGTTGCCATCCAGCAAAAAGCAGCAATACATCTTCGTCAGTTTAAAAACAAAGTCAGCGTCGGTAACCTCGCACGCTTAACTGTTGCTTTGCTTGGACTGGCGATTTTCAATCTGCTGATGCTGATTCCTGCGCTGTTTTGTTTCGCCATGTTAAGCAGTGCCTTTATTACGGCATTGTCTTTGTATTTCGCTGGCATTTTACTGACCGCCGGCGGTATTACAGGCGTTGATGAATTGCATATCCATGACACGCCGTATCAGCTTGTTGTTGATCACTCGCCTGCGACTGCAGATCGTCAGATAGATAAGCAAGCCCGGGTCGATATTTCAGCGTCCGGGATTCAGGTCAATGGTGAATCTGTTGCGGAAGATGAGCAGCAGACAAAACGACTCTGGATTGCGGAGCCGGTCGATATCCAGATTAATCTCGGCAAACAACTTGATCTCTACGATGTATTCAAAGGCATTAGCATGATCATAGGATCGGTGGCTTTGATGATGTTGAGTATGTTTTTGACCGGGCTTAGTTTCCGTGGATTCAGACAGTATCTGCGCTGGAATTTTTCGCAACTCAGACTCACCCCGGCGACCTGAGTCAATGCGAAAACTGATGAATATCATTCCCCCGTTACTGTTACTAACAGCGATTAACCAGAACGACTGAAAGGATTAGGAAATGAAATACATACTTCGCACAGGAGCAGGCATGCTGGTGCTGGCAATCATCCTGACCGCTGCTTCGGCTTTTATCATGCAAGCACATGCCGCTACCACGCTGACAGAAGCTGCTGCCGGTAATTTTTTTTCCAGTGACAGCAACGATACCCGCCCGGTGACAGCACAGGTCACACAAGTAGTGTTAAGTGGGCCGATTGATTTGCTGTTGCATGCGTCAACTGTTCCATCCCTGTCGGTGAGGGGCGATCCCAAGCTGGCTTCACGGGTGACCACCAGAGTTGACGGTAATACTTTATACATTACGACACGCGGTATCTTTATCACTTTAGGAAAATCCGAATCTGTCAGAGTGGAACTGAATTTACCTGTGCTTGAAAAACTACAGTTGTCTGGCAGCGGTGACGTGAATGTCAAAGGCTTTAAAGGAAAGAGGCTGGAGTTCAGCATGCGCGGTTCCGGCGATCTGATATTTGACGGCGATTTCACTCAGATATTGGGCGCGATGAGCGGGAGTGGCGACTTAAATTTATCGCTGGCGAATAGTGAGCAAGTCACGTTAAGCATGCAGGGGTCAGGTGATGCGATGTTAAAAGGTCAGAGTGCTGCACTGACTGTCAAATTATCGGGTTCCGGAGACTTACATGCGGAAGCGTTGAAAGCGAAGCAGGTATTCATAGAATCGCGGGGTTCGGCAGACAGCAAGATTTTTGCGACGGAAGAGGTGAATGCACGGCTGACGGGAAGCGGCGATCTGTCGGTACAGGGAAATCCGCTGCGGAGGAATGCCGAACGTCTGGGTTCCGGCGACATTATCTGGCGATAAAAGGAGAAAACTTCTGAAAAGTGTTGCAAATTGAACTCAAAATTTGCCTTGTTTTAGTGCGAAACAAAATTTTGAATGGTGCATTGAATTTTATGTAATTCAAAATATTGTTTAGTTGCCTGTATAAAAAATTAAATTGTATTTCGTCAGACTTGGTATTGAAACTCTATTTATCTCGAAAAAATTTCTGCAATAATCGTTTCGGAAATGTAAATATTTGTTTCAATTTGATTGATGCAGCAACAAGTAACAGCGGAACTCAGCGTAAACAGACTGTTCAGACTGTTTCTTTGTATCAGAGACAGTCGTGCTGGTGAATTTTGCATGACACCTGTTGTTGCCATCTGGAAAAGATGAAACGCCCATCTGCGCAATCCTTGCGTAGTTCCGTTTTTAACCTGACCAACCAAGAACCATGACTGCTAAGCTAAGTAAATGCCTGACCGTGTTATTTGTTGTGTTTAGTTTCATCACTGGCGCGACAGCCCAAGAAAACCCCGTGCAATTCATGAGCCGTGCCAACGCTAAAGTGGCTCGCGCCGCCGCTTTAAAAAACCGCTGGGAAGGGCCGGTGGATGGCCCGAAGATACACAAGAAAAAGAAAATTATTTTTATTGCCGGTGATATGAGTGATGCAGCGATTGCAGGTGTCTTTCACGGCGTCCGTGAAGCCAGTGCGGCGGGTGCCTGGGAGACATTGTCGATTGATTGCCGTGGCCGCTGTAATCAGGGCGCAGCCATCATTTCTCAGGCAATCGATATGAAGGCGGATGGCATTATTCTGGCGGGTGTCGATGTCGCGACGCAGGCCAAAGGAATCGCGGCAGCGGCAAAAGCGAAAGTACCTGTCGTTGGCTGGCATGCGTCTGTCAAGAGTGGCCCGACTGATGGTTTGTTCACAAATATCACTTCGAATCCGAAAGAAGCCGCGCAAGTAGCGGCCTTATTTACGGTCGTCGATTCGAACAGCAAAGCTGGTATCGTCGTTTTCACCGATTCCAGCAATCCCTATATGGCAGCCAAGTCGGCGGCAATGATAGAAGCGATCAAGCAATGCGACGGCTGCCGTATCCTCAGTGTCGAAGACGTGCCGCTCAGTGACGCTTATCTGAAAATGAAAGGTGTGGTGGAGAACGTAGTCAAACGTCACGGTGCGAAATGGACGCATGTGATGGCCGTGAATGACTTTTATTTTGATTTGCTGGATGCCTCCAGTATCGCACCATTGGTGGCGTCCAACAAACTCTCGGGAATTTCCGCCGGGGATGGTTCTGCGACTGCTTACCGTCGTATCCGTAGCAAAGGAATACAAAGTGGCACGGTTCCTGAGCCTCTGACCATGCATGCATGGCAACTGGTGGATGAACTTAACCGTGCATTCTCAGATCAGCCGGCCAGTGCGTTTGTGACGCCGGTACATCTGGTGACATCGCAAAATATCGCCTATGACGGTGGCGAGAAAAATACCTTTGATCCCGCCAACGACTATCGTAATCATTATCAGCATATGTGGGCGAAATAGCTCGCAAGCACAGAGGCGTATCATTACGCCATCAATAAAAAAGGCAGCTCACGCTGCCTTTTTTATTATTCATCGATTTTTTTACATCAATCAATCACCCATAGTTTGTGCGCATCCAGCTCCAGGCGGGCGTGGGCAAACAAAGCATCGATTTGCGCGGCTTCAGCGGCGAGTGTCGCATCAATCGCATTACGACGGATTTGCAATGTATCGCTGAGCGAGACTTCGCCCAGCTTATAGGCGGCCAGCGCCGTTGTTGCCTGCGCCTGACTTTGCTGCTGTACTGCGTGCATGGTTTGCCAGATCGTATACTGCTTTTGACTTTCCGATACCACGCGCTGCGCCTCACGCGTTACTTTGAGCCGTGTGAACTGATATTTTTCTTCCGCCATTTTCGACTTCAGTGCCGCTGCACTGGCATCCGCTTTGCGAGCCGTACCTGATAAGGGAATAGAGATACTGATGCCGTAGATACGTTCCTGCCCGCTGCGTTCGCGCGCTGCGCGTATGCCCACGGTTGGGTCGGGCATCGTTTCGGCAGCAATTCTCGACGCCTGTAATTTTGACAGCGCCGCTTCTGCTTCGGCCAGTTCCAGCTCATGATTATCGTCCATGATCTGATCGACCCAATAGCTATGGCTTTGTTCTGTTTTCAAGGGCACCGGCAGTTGTGGCAGCTCGCTGATCTGCAGCCCTGAATACAAGGTTGCCAAGGCCTGTTTCTGCTGTTCTTCACGCAGTTGCGCTTGCTGCAATTGGGCTTCCACCCGTTTTGCTTCGGTGTCTGCCAGCATCAGTTCCAGCCTGGCAGCGTCACCCGCTTTCACGCGTTTTTCCGCCATGCTGCGCAGTTGTACCGTGATATCGACTTGTTCTTGCAGGCGTTGGCGATAGGCGACCGCGCGCAAGGTGTCGAACCAGTCGTTGAGTAAGCTGCGACCAGCTTCATGCCAGCTGTCGGCATACGACAGTTGTGCCATATCGACGGTTTTATCACCGATGGCGGCATCTTTACTGGCTTTGCCAAACCAGCGCAACGGCCGTTCTATGGCGATTTCCTGATCGCGTAAGCTGTCGCCATTTTGTTCGGTGCGGCGTGCTTGCGAGACCCGCATAACCCATTCATGGCTACCGGCTTCCAGACGTTGCTTGCTGGCCTGTGCGAGTTCTTTATTCAGTGTGCCGGAACGCAGTTGCGGTAGATTTTCCAGCGTTTTTCTTACCACTTGCTCCGGCGGCAGAATCGCAGCGATATCTGCTGGCGTCGCCGGAGGCAACACATTGGTCGCTCCTGCGATGGCTGAATAACTGACAATACTGATCAGAGCCAGACGCATGGCGGTAGGTAAGATGTTGTTCATGACAGTCTCCCGAATTGCAAAACGGGGGTAATCCAGTAGCTGATGTCCTGGCTTTTAATTTCCAGCGACAATTCTTTTAACAACTGGCGCAGTTTTTCCTGCTCGCCGACGACCAGGAATAGCTTGCGTTTGCAGCGCCCCTGCACCTGTTCCATAGAACTCAGCAGATTGGCGCCTTGTCCCATGCCTTGTGCTGCAACGATAGTGAAGCCGCTCGCCAACGCCGGGCGGAGTAATAAGAAGTCAGCAACCTCGTCTTCGAGTGTCACCGGGATAGCCAGATTCAGCAGGGCATCCATGTTTTTTTCAGATTGAGTCATGCCATATCCGTTCAGTTTTGTTTCGCGCGTTTGTCGGTGGGAATGCCGAAACGCTGAAATAGTATCGGTAACAGGATCAGGGTCAGCAGCGTCGCTGACACCAGACCGCCGATCACCACGATCGCCAGCGGTTTCTGGATTTCAGAACCCGGGCCGGTCGCCATCAGCAAGGGAATCAGACCAAAACCCGTGATGCTGGCGGTCATCATGACCGGGCGGAAGCGCCGTAATGCGCCTTCAGAAACCACTTCTTTGAGGGCAATACCGCGCGCCACCAGTTGATTGAAATAGCTGATCATGACCAGACCATTGAGTACCGCAATCCCCATCAGCGCAATAAAGCCGACCGATGCAGGTACCGACAGATATTCGCCAGTGACTGCCAGTGCAATCACGCCACCCAGCAACGCAAACGGAATATTCACGAACACCAGTAAAGCCTGACGTATGCTGTGCAGGGTCGTGAACAGCAGCAGGAAAATCAGTGCCAGTGCGACCGGTACTACCACCGCCAGCCGTGCGGCGGCTCGTTGCTGATTTTCAAATTGTCCGCCCCAGCTCAGACGATAGCCCGCTGGCAGCTTGACCTGCTGCGCCACTTTTGCTTTTGCTTCATCAACGAAGCTGACCAGATCGCGATCACGTACATTGGCTCTGACGACAGTCAGGCGCGAGGAATTTTCGCGTTCGACTTTGACTGGCCCTTCGACTGTGCGCAGACTGGCGACTTGCGACAAAGGAATAGACAGGTTATCGGTCACTGGCAGACGCAATTGCTGGAACAATGACGGTGATATCTGCATCTGATCGCTGCCGCGTATCAGTAAAGGCAGACGTTGCCCCTCCTGTATCACGACGCCGCTGATCTTGCCTTCCACCAGCGTACGCAAGTCATTTTGTATCTGCTCGACGCTGAGGCCTAATCTGCCTGCGGCTTCGCGGTTGATATCGACTTGCAGGTATTGCACGCCCTCGTTCTTGACGCTGAGTACATCCTGACTGCCACTGACGCCAGAGACGACTTTCACGATCTGTTCTGCCAGCCCACCCAGAATTTGAGTGTTCGGGCCGTAAATTTTAATCGCCAGATCACCGCGCACACCTGACAACATCTCGGATGTACGCATTTCGATCGGCTGCGTGAAACTGAAATTCACCCCGGAAAATTCCATCGTCACTTTACGTAACTGATCGATGAGTTCGTCTTTGCTTTTGACCTTCCAGCTGGCGCGTGGTTTCAGGACCAGAAAGGTATCGGTTTCATTGAGCCCCATCGGGTCCAGACCGAGTTCATCGGAACCCGCGCGGGCGACGATACTGGTCACTTCCGGCACTTTTTCCAGAATGCGCTGTTGTACCGCCATGTCGATGCGGGCGGATTCCTGCAGATTGATCGACGGCAGTTTTTCTATCTGCATGATGATGTCGCCTTCGTCCAGAGTCGGCATGAATGACTTACCGATGAACGGA
The DNA here is from genome assembly GCF_014284215.1 of Undibacterium sp. FT79W. Classification (NCBI taxonomy): domain Bacteria; kingdom Pseudomonadati; phylum Pseudomonadota; class Betaproteobacteria; order Burkholderiales; family Oxalobacteraceae; genus Undibacterium; species Undibacterium sp. FT79W. Next base: position 82,762 of record NZ_JACOGB010000004.1, read on the forward strand.
AACAGACAGGCGGTCAGTAGCAGGGCAGCGACGGAGGCAAATGCAACTTTGCGTCCGTTGGCCAGCGCCTTTGTCAGTGTGGCGCGGTACATCGCTTCCAGCTTCAGTACCAGCTTAGGTGTGCCGCTATGGCCGTCTTTCAGCAGGAAAGATGACAGCACAGGAATTACCGTCAGCGACAAAATTAATGACGATGCCAGTGCAAAAATAATCGTCAGTGCGACTGGTATGAATAATTTTCCTTCCAGTCCTTGCAGCGACAACAGCGGTAAAAACACAATCATAATTACCAGCATACCGGCGGTTACTGGTACCGCGACTTCCTTCACTGCGCGATAAATCACATGCAGGCGGCCAAGTTTAGGCTGACCGTGGTCACCACTATGCGCTTCAATATTTTCGACTACGACAACGGCGGCATCGACCAGCATACCAATCGCAATCGCCAGCCCGCCGAGTGACATCAGATTGGCGGTCAACCCGAAACTTTGCATCAGCAGGAAAGTACCGAGCGCCGATAAAGGCAGGATGCAGGCCACGACCAGCGCCGAGCGTACATTACCGAGGAACAGGTACAGCAACACCACGACCAGGATGGTTGCTTCCGCGAGTGCTTTGGTGACGGTGGAAACAGCGCGTTCGACCAGATTGCCGCGGTCATAAAAAGGCTTGATGCTTGTGCCTGTCGGCAGCGTCTGATTGATCGTGATCAGGCGTTCGCGAATGTTATCGACAACTTGCTGCGCATTCGCACCACGCATTGCCAGTACCAGTGCCTCGACCGCTTCGCCTTTTCCGTCTTTCGTGACGGTACCGTAGCGGGTCAGCTGACCGATTCTGACTTTCGCCACGTCGCCGACTTTGATCGATATGCCATCTTTTTGTGCGATGGCAATCGCCCGCACATCGTCGAGTGTGCGGATGTTGCCATCACTGCGCACCAGCAAGGATTCTTCACCCGAAGACAAGCGACCCGCGCCGTCGTTACGATTATTCGCCTCCAATGCCGCTTGCAGCTGGGCGAGCGAGATGCCACGCGCAATCAGTGCATCGGTATCAGGCACGATCTCAAAACTTTTCACCATGCCGCCGAGTGAATTGACATCCGCGACACCGGCGATATTGCGCAATTGCGGACGTATCGTCCATTCCAGCAAACTGCGTTTTTCCATTAATGACAACGGGCCTTCAATGGTGAACATGAAAATTTCACCGAGTGGCGTGGTGATCGGTGCCAGACCGCCGCTGACAGATGCGGGCAGATCTTTCATCACGTTGCTGAGGCGTTCGCTGACTTGCTGGCGGGCCCAGAACACATCGGTACCATCCTGAAAATCGAGTGTGATATCGGCGATCGCGTATTTGGATTGCGAGCGCAGTATCGCCTGTTTAGGAATGCCTAACAGTTCCTGCTCAATCGGCGCAACGATACGTGCTTCGATTTCTTCCGGGGTCATGCCCGGCGCTTTCATGATCAGCTTGACCTGCGTCGTCGACACATCCGGAAAGGCGTCGATAGGCAAGCCCTTAAATGCCTGATAACCGGCCGCGATCATCAGTATGCTGGCAACGATGATCAGCAGACGCTGAGCGAGTGAAAATGCAATCAGTCGGGATAACATTATTGCGCTCCGCCTTCTTCAGCGCCAAGTCCGGCTCGTGCGCCTTTCAGCTGAATAATGCCCTGCGTGGCAATCTGGCTGCCGACTTGCAATTTCGGATTACTGCTGACCCAGGCATGTTGCCCGACAGTGCTTAACAGCTTGACTTTGACTGCTTCAAATCCCTGCGCATTTTTGACGAAGACATAGTGTTCGTTTTTACTCTGGATCAGGGCTTTCGTAGGGACACCTATGCTATTGGGCGGTATCACGCCGCTCTGGTGACGCGCATCAACGAATTGATTGAGTTTCAGACATGGATTGCCATCGATGACTTGTGTGCGTATCAGTGTGGTCTGGTTACCGCTCTGAATCTGGGACGAGATGGCGGTGACTTTGGCACTGGCGCAGTTATTCACCTGCATCAGATCGCCGATACGGATGCTGGATGCCTGCTGTGCCGATGCCTGCAATTCGACCCAGAACGCGCCGTCTTTGCTGATGCTTGCGATCGGTGTTCCCGCCTCTATACGTTGCCCGGGTTTGACATTGATTTCAGTCAGTATGCCGTTACTGTTGGCGCTGATTCTGAGCACCGACGTCAGATTCTGATTACTGAGTAACTGACGAATCTGGGTCTCGCCCATGCCGGCACTGCGCAGCGCCTGATAGCGTTCTCTGGCAGCGACATCGGCCTGTATCGCCGCGGCACGACTGTCTTGCAGACGGCTTTGGGCAATAATGCCTTCATTAAATAAGCCTTCATCCCGTTCGCGTTTTTCTTTCGCTAGTCTGGATTGGGTGGCGAGTTGTACGTATTCGCGTTGCATCTCCATCAATTGCTGGCTGAAGATAGACACAATCGGATTACCGCTGCGTATCGGCTGCATAGACTGGTGCTGCACTTCCTGCACAACGCCGCTGACCATGCTGCTGATCATGCTGACTGCATTGGGTGGTGCCACGACAGTACCGGATAAATGCTGACCTTCGGTAGCACTTGCTTTGCCGTCACTTTTGGCGGTATCTGCTGCAATCGCTGCTTCGGTTTTGATTCCTGCGCGCAGTATCTGCTCGTTTGTCAGTTTGATCTGGTTATTGGTTTCTGCGACTGCCGCACCACAGCTCAATAACGCTGACAATGTACAGAAAATCAGTTGTTTGGGGACGCCGCTACGGTGTTGCAGTTGTCGTTTTTTCGTGATCATCATGATGTACCCTTGGCTTGAATAGACGTATTCTGGAATGAATATCTTAAGAACTCCTTAACAACTCGCCGTTACAATGCATTCGACAGTTACAGGAGGCCACAGGAGGTATGCAATGCGCATATTATTAGTTGAAGATGATCCCCAATTAGGTCGGGCGACACAAATCGGGCTGGATCAGTCCGGTTATGCCGTTGACTGGGTGCAGACAGCGGATAGCGCCTTATCTGCGGTAAAAACACATGACTATGCTTGTATTCTGCTCGATCTCGGCTTGCCTCAGGTGGACGGCATGGTGGTGCTGACGCGGCTGCGGGCATCAGGATTTGCCGGAGCGATACTGATCGTCACGGCACGCGAACAGATTGCAGATCGTGTCGCAGGCCTTGATGCTGGCGCTGATGACTTTATTATAAAACCTTTCGATCTTGATGAACTCGCGGCACGTATCCGTTCTGCATCACGCCGTAGCGGCGGGCGTACGCGCGAAGTGATTCATCATGGTGACATTGTGATGGATATTGCCGCCCGTTCGGTCACGGTGAAGACGGTTCCTGTCGTTCTCACCGCCAAGGAGTTCCGGGTGCTGCTGATGTTATTTGAACATCTGGGTCGGGTGCTCACCCGCGAACAACTCGAAGAAACGCTGTATAGCTGGGGCGAAGAAATCGAAAGTAATGCAATTCAGGTACACATTCATCATCTGCGCAAAAAACTTGGCAAACACCTGATTCGCACGATACATGCCGTGGGCTACGTCATTGATAAGCCCGGTGCAACTGCGCCAGAGGAGGCGCAATGAATATGAGCATGCCCGCACGCTGGTCGCTGCGCCGCACTTTATTGGCGCTGGTACTGACGCTGACGGTCAGCATCTGGTGCTTCAGCGCCGTGGTTGTGTATCTGGATGCCGATACCGAAAGCCGCGAATTGTTTGACCAGTCTTTATCCGAAACCGGACATTTGCTGCTGGCGCTGGCCGATCATGAACTCGAAGAACATGTGGAAATGGCGGCGCCGACTCTGACCGAAATACATGACGGCAAACACAGCAAATATCTGTTGTTTCAGATCTGGGATGGGCAGCATCGCCTGATCTATCGCAGCGCTGGTGCGCCGGAAACGGCGTTCACGTCCTTATCTCTGGAAAGCGATAATCAGTTTGGCTGGATACGTATGGAAGGGCAGGAATGGCGCACATACAGCAGCTGGAACGCGCGTCAGAATATGCAGATACAAGTCGCCGAACCGAGTAGTCACCGCAAGGAAATCAGCAGCCGTTTTGCGTATAAATTAATGTTGTTCGCCTTGTTGGTGGTGCCATTACTTGTCGTCGGCTTGTGGTGGAGTGTGAACCGCGTCTTCCGTAGTCTGCAAACGGTGGCGAACGAGGTTTCTCAGCGTATGCCGGGAGATTTGCATCAGTTGAACCTGCGTGGTGCACCGACAGAAATCCATCCTTTGCTGCATGCGATTAACCGATTGTTTGAACGTGTCAGCCAGACGCTGGAACGGGAGCAACGATTTACTGCCGATGCCGCGCATGAGTTGCGCACGCCGCTGGCGGCCATTAAAACCAATCTGCAAGTCATACAGCGCGCACGTAACGATGATGAGCGGGCAGAGGCCGCAGCGGGCTTAGGCACCAGCGTTGATCGTGCGACCCGGCTGGTCGGGCAATTGATGACGCTGGCAAAGCTGGAGCCACCCTACGACAAAAACCTGGTATTGCAAGAAACCGATCTGGCGAATTTACTGCAACCGCAAATGGCAGGTTGGCAGACGCAGGCAGAAAAAGCGCAAATCAGCTTCAGCGCAGAGCTGCAGTCTGGGATTGCCTTGATACATGCGGAAAGCATACTGATTTTATTCCGCAATCTGATGGACAATGCGCTGCGCTACACGCCAGTGGGTGGGCGTGTGCAAGTCTCTTGCGGTCAGACCGAAAATGGCGTGTATCTGCGTATTGCCGATAACGGCGCCGGTATCCCAGAGGAGATGCGTGAACGTGTATTTCAGCGTTTCGTGCGCTTGTCCGATGCGACGATTCCGGGCAGCGGTCTGGGATTATCGATCGTCAAAAGCATCGCCGACAATCATCATGCGACGCTGACGCTGGCTGAGGGGCTGGATGAACGTGGCTTAGGTGTGACGCTGGTCTTTCCTTTGTACGCTGCTGCGGTTCAGCCCGCCATACAGTCAACAATACCGCCAACACCGTCAGCGCAGTAATAGTGCAGTAATAGTTTTTCCGGCTGCGTTGTGGCGGGCGTATCCAGCGTAAAATGTCGCCGCTATCTACTTTTTATGCCTCGCGCGGTGTCTGCGTTTCCAGCATCGCGCATGTCCTGTTCAGCTATTCATGTCAATCCGATCCGCTCCTCATTCCACCACTTCAGCCACACCTGCGAGTAAACCTCATGTAATCGTAATCGGTGGCGGCCCTGCAGGTCTGATGGCGGCAGAAACGCTGTCGCAGCAAGGTGTGCAAGTGGATCTGTACGACGCAATGCCTTCGGTGGGACGCAAATTTTTGCTGGCAGGTAAGGGCGGCATGAACCTGACCCATTCAGAAGAATTTTCTGCGTTCATCCAGCGTTACGGTAGCCGTGCCGCCGATTTGCAGCCGCTCTTGGAAGCGTTTGACGCACAGGCATTGCGCGCCTGGGCGCAGGGGCTGGGCGTAGAGACTTTTGTCGGTAGTTCTGGCCGGGTGTTTCCGGTGGATATGAAAGCCGCACCTTTGCTGCGCGCATGGTTGCATCGTTTACGTGAACAAGGCGTGCGCTTTCACATGCGGCATCGCTGGACAGGCTGGGGCGAAGCACCGCAGACGTTGCGTTTTCAGACGCCTGAGGGTGTTTTGAATGTCAGCGCCGATGCAGTGATACTGGCGCTGGGCGGTGCCAGCTGGGCGCGGCTGGGGTCTGATGGCGCCTGGGTGCCATTATTGCAGCAACGTGGCGTTGATATCGCAACTTTGCAGCCTGCCAATTGCGGCTTTGATGTGCCGTGGACAGATTTTCTGAAAAACAAATTTGCCGGTCAGCCTTTGCTGACGGTGGCCGCCCGTGCTCAGGATGCCGATGTGCGCTCCAGTATGCGCAAAGGGCAATTCGTGATTACGGCCGGCGGTGTTGAAGGCAGCCTGATTTACGCCTTGTCTGCAGCCTTGCGCGAGCAGATCAATCGTCGCGGACATGCGGTGCTGGAACTCGATCTGCTGCCCGATAAAAGTGCTGATCGTGTGCTGAGTGAAGTCAGCGCAGGGCGCGGTTCACGCTCTTTATCGAGTCATTTGCAGAGCAAGCTCGGGCTCGATGCATTGAAAATCGCCTTACTGCATGAAGTGTTGAGCAAAGAGCAAATGCAACAGGCAGATGTTCTGGCGGCTACGATTAAACAGCTGCCACTGCGGCTTATTTCACCACGTCCGATTGATGAAGCGATCAGCACTGCCGGTGGCGTCCGTTTTGAAGTGCTCGATGCCAGCGCCATGTTGCGTGCTTGTCCTGGGGTCTTCTGTGCCGGTGAAATGCTGGATTGGGAAGCACCTACCGGTGGTTATCTGCTGACCGCCTGCTTTGCCAGCGGCCGCCATGCGGCGCAGGCGGCGATGCAGTATCTCGACGCCCGCTAATACCCTCGCGCATGGCAAGGTTGTCGCCAGTATTTTTCTGATTCATTGTTACAATTCATAAAGTTTCCATATAGTAATTGTTATTGCATCAGTTGCATTGTTTCTTTATGAATGAATCCAGAAATACTCCGCGCCTTCCTGTGTCGTGGCGGGCTGCAATACAAGTTGTTCCCGGTCATATCGTTCCTGCCAAAGTCGTTAATTTTTCTGCGACCGGCATACAACTGCAAACCAGCGTGATGCTGAAAGAAAAACAGTCTTATCAGATGATGATGGAGATCCCCAGTGTCAAGGACGCATCGGCACGTACGCAGGTTGTTGTTAAAGCCAGTTGTGTATATACGATACTCAGCGGCGATGCCTATCGCGCGGGTCTGAAGTGCACCGATTATCCGCCTGAACACCGTCCTTTACTCGAGAGCTGGGGCGGCTGATCGTCAGCTTCCTCGCCAGGTCCTTGCTACGTTTCGCCAGCGGATGTCCGGCAGCAGAGATGCGGCTGTGTTATAAACACTGCGTGCCAATAACAGAATTTTGTCTAAGCAGATGACTATGAGTACAGAGAATTTTCTTCCGGATACCGCGCAGCGGGTCGCCAGTTTGTTACGCGAATTAGGCCACGATCAGCCGGTCGTGATGCTGCCTGAAAGTGGCAGAACGTCCGCCGAAGCGGCCGCCGGATTAGGCTGCAGCGTTGCCGAGATTGCCAAATCCATCGTTTTTCGTCGGGTTGCCGATGATGCGGCGGTGATGGTGGTCGCCAGCGGCAGCAATCGGGTTGACGAGAAAAAAGTGGCGGCAATCGTCGGGCCGCTAGCGAAAGCCGATGCCCGTTTTGTCCGCGAAAAGATTGGTTATGCGATCGGTGGCGTGTGCCCCGTCGGTCATCTGCAAAAAAGTGTGATGCTGATCGATCAGGATTTATTGCAATACCCTAAAGTCTGGGCGGCGGCCGGTCATCCGCACGCTGTATTCAGCCTGACCCCACAACAACTGGTCGCCATGACCGCTGCGCCAGTTGCCGATATTGCCTTGCAAACATGAGTATTTTGTACGACTACGATCCAGATTCCGCCAGCCCTGAGCAGGCAGTTCCCTCACCCTGCGTCGGCGTTTGCCGCATGGATGAAAAAAAAGCCTGGTGTGCCGGTTGTTTTCGCACCATAGACGAACTGACAGGCTGGAGCACGGCCAGTAACCCAGTCAAATTGCAGATCTGGCGTCAGGTGAAAGAACGGATGTTTTAAGCCAGCCAGCGGGAAAAATCCTATGCCAGACACGCTTATTCAACTTCCTGCCAGCATGCGTGTGTTTGAGCGCGGCTGGTTGTCGTCGAACAATATCCTGTTTATGGATGACGATACAGCGGCGCTGGTGGACAGCGGTTATGTGACCCATGCGCCGCAAACGCTGGCGCTGTTACAACATGCCTTGCAAGGTCGTGCGCTTGATTTGCTGGTCAATACCCATTTACATTCAGATCATTGCGGCGGCAATGCCTTGCTGCAGCAGACTTACGACTGCCGCACTCTGATTCCCGTCGCTGACATGCCAGCAGTGGCAGCGTGGGATGAGGAGGCGCTCACCTACGCCGCGACCGGCCAGCAGTGTGCTCCTTTTCGTTTTGATGGCAGTATCGCGGATGGCGATCAGCTGAGGCTGGGCGGACTCGACTGGCAGGTGCTGGCGGCACCCGGACATGATCCGCATTCGATGATTCTGTATTGCCCGCAAGAAGGCATACTGATTTCAGCCGATGCCTTGTGGGAAAACGGCTTTGGTGTGATTTTTCCTGAGTTGGAAGGTGAATCCGGCTTTGCCGAACAAGCGGCCATTTTGCAGACCATCAGCGAACTCGACGTGCAGCTGGTGATACCGGGTCATGGTGCGCCATTCTCCGATGTGCAGGGAGCTTTGCAACGCGCCCGTCAGCGGCTGGATTATCTGAGCGCCGACCCGCAGCGTAATGCCCGCAATGCGCTGAAAGTCTTGCTCGCGTTTATTCTGCTCGATACGCAAAAGCTGCATCTGGATCAGGCGCTGCTGCAATTCAACAGCAGCCGTCTGATGCGTTCTGCCGCCCGTCAGCTAGCCATGCCAGCGCAGGAATTGCTGCAACAGATCGCCGCCGAGTTGGTACGCGCTGGCGTCGCCCGCCTGGAAGACGGGCTGTTGCTGAATAATCGCTAGGGTCTGACTGCGGGCTTATTTCAACTTATTTCAACTCTTATTTCAACTCTTATTTCAACTCTTATTTCAACTGATAGTCAGCCTCAGTAAACGGATGCAGCGGTGCCAGATCACCGAATTGCGTCGCGCGCCCCTGTTGTTTTGCCATAAATGCTTCCATCAGATTTGCACTTTGCCAGATACCCGATTGCAGCCAGCCCATTTGTTGCAAGGCATCGTGGGTAGAATGATCGCGGGCATAATGTATTGCCTGCTTGCTGCCCCAGATCGCTACTGGCGGTTTTTCAGCAATTTCTTTGGCCATTTGCAGCGCACCTTCCAGCATCGCTTCCTGCGTATCAAACACCTCGTTTACGAGTCCCACCGCTTGCGCACGCTGGGCTGGTAAACGGCGTCCGGTGTACGCCATTTCATGCACGATGCCTTCCGGGATCAGTTTCGGCAGGCGTTGCAGTGTACCCAGATCGGCCGTCATGCCGATATTGATTTCCTGTATGCAGAAAAACGCCTCTTTGCTGGCGAGGCGGATATCGCTGGCGCAGATCAGGTCGACACCACCACCGATGCAGCCGCCCTGAATTGCGCTAATCACCGGCATACGCAATTGCTCGATCAGATTGAACGATTGATGCATATCCTGCAGCACCAGCGCAATATTGGCGCGGCCGATTGCATTGTTATCGTCCAGCGTGATGCCGTTGCCGGAAAATACGTCCAGCGCCATGCCTGCGGTGAAATGCTTACCCGTGGATGAAATGATCAGCACTCGCGCCGATGCTTCACGCTGTAATTTTTGCAGTATCTCGACCAGCTCGCGGAAAAAAACCGGTTGCATGGTGTTGAGGCTGTCGGGACGATTAAAGCGCAGATGGGCGATTTTCTGATCGATGCTGAAGTCAAAACATTGGTAAGTCATCGTGTTTCCTTGTTTAGCCAGGTGGATGTTGAAGTGAGATCAAAACGGCGCGTACAGCAGATTGGAACAGCTCATCAGCATGTTCCTGTTTCAGATAAAAACCTTTCAATTCCAGGCTGATGACACCATGCATGGCAGCCCATAACAGACGCGCGGCGCCACTCGGGCTGGAGGCGGGCAGACTGCCGGTTTGCATGCAGTGTTCAAATTCGGCTATCAGCGGCGTGAACGATTCCCATGCGGCCTGGCGCGATTCCGGCGGTGGCACAAAGCCAGCAATCGCATCGCCAAACATCACCATGTAATAACTCGGATAACGGCGCGCAAACGCGTGATAGTTGTTCGCATACAGCCATAAGCGCTGGATGCCGCGGGCTTTTTGCTCGTCAGCTAAAGTGGCTTCGTAGCTCAGAAATTCACTTTTGAAGCGCTCAAATCCTTCCAGATACAGCGCATTCGACAAACCGTCTTTGCCACCGAAAATCGAATACAGCAAGGTCGTCGAGCAATTCACTGCTTCCGCCACTTTACGTACCGTCAGCGCGGCAGCGCCTTCGGTTTGCAGCAAATGGCTGGCGGCATCCAGCATTCCTTCGCGCAGCGAGCTGCGCAGCGCTTCCTGACTCTGGCGGAAATCAACAACTTTCGGTTTCATCGGTATCACTTTATGGTGAATGGGCTTGCTTCTGAGTTGGTTCACGCTGATGCTTGTGAATAACAACGTTTTTTCTGATAACATCATATCAGGCATGTAAAAAATTACCAAAAAAAGCAGCAAAATATCCACTACGATCTGTTCACCGGAGACCACAGTATGACCAGTACCTCTCATCTGCCGAAAGCCTTACAAAATCTGGCTTTACCCGTTATCGCCTCGCCTATGTTTATCGCCAGCGGCCCGAAGCTGGTCGCTGCACAATGTAAAGCGGGTATCGTTGGCTCGTTCCCTGCGTTGAATGCCCGTCCGGCGGAATTGCTCGATACCTGGCTGACCGATCTGCAAAATGAATTAGCCGCCTACAAAGCCGCCAACCCTGACGCGAAAGTTGGCCCGATTGCCGTGAATCAGATCGTGCATCAGTCGAATGACCGGCTCGCGCATGATGTCGAGGTGTGCGTCAAGCATCAGGTTCCCATCATCATCTCGTCGCTGCGCGCGCCACCGCCAGAAATGCTGGATGCGATACACAGCTATGGCGGCATCGTCCTGCATGATGTGATTTCTATCCGTCACGCGCAGAAAGCGCTGGAAGCCGGTGTTGATGGCCTGATTCTGGTCGCCGCTGGCGCTGGTGGTCATGCCGGTGGCTTATCGCCATTTGCTTTGGTCGGTGAAGTCCGCAAATTTTTCAAAGGGCCGATTGCGCTGTCCGGTTCGATTGCGACCGGCGACGCGATTCTGGCGGCACAGGCAATGGGTGCCGATTTTGCGTACATTGGTTCACGCTGGCTGGCGACGCCGGAATCGAATGTGGATGAGGCTTATCGCCAGGCCATCATAGAATCGAGCGCTGCCGATATCGTCTACACCAATCTGTTTACTGGCGTGCATGGCAACTACCTCAGAAAATCGATTATTGCCGCCGGGCTTGATCCCGACAACCTGCCGGTTTCGGACAAATCCAAAATGAATTTCGGTTCCGGTGGCAACAGCGGTGCGAAAGCCTGGCGCGACATCTGGGGTGCCGGGCAAGGCGTCGGTCTGATGGACGATGCGCCGAGTGTCGCCGAAGTCGTACAGCGCTTCAGTGCCGAATACCAGGCAGCAAAAGCGCGTCTGCTGACGCTGTAAGCAGCAACCCTGCCACAGACTGACAGAATGACTGACTGGCAAGCGCAGCATGTCTGTCGTCGGCCAGTCTGTGGAGGATTGTTAAATTGCCTGATGGAATTCAAGCGGAATTCAAGTTTAAACAGTGCAGGCCGTAAACAGACTATCCCGACCTGAATCCGTCTAATTATGCGCCGCTGCTCTGCTCTCCTGATTTCCCTGATGCTTGCGATCTCCGCTCAGGCGAATGACGCATCATCCCCTCCGTCCAAGCCGATTAAACAGGCATCTGCTTCTGCCAAAGAAGAGGCGTCCGCGCCGAAGGAAAAAGAAAAAGAGACGCGCAAATCTTCCAAAGAAAAAGAGTCGAAAGAAAGCAAAGACGCTGCCAAAGACGCCATGGCTGCCGATGAGCTGGCGGTCAAAATTGCAGAACGTCTCGCCCTTTTGCGTAAAGAAAAAGACGATGTGGCACGCGCCTCAACCCGCGCCGCTGCTCGTTCTCCAGCGTATGTAGCGCCAGTCAGAAAAGTAACGCCAGCCAAACCGAAAGAAGGAAGTGAACACGGTTCTTCGGCGATTATTGCGGCAATGGGTGGACATGGTGCCGTGCATTGGAGTTACGATGGCGAAGGCGGCCCGACCAACTGGGGCAAGCTCAACTCGGCAAACGCGAAATGTGATATCGGTGATCGTCAGTCACCGATCGATATCCGTGACGGTATCCGCGTCGATCTCGAACCGATCAACTTTGATTACAAGCCATCCGGTTTCAATGTGATTGATAATGGCCATACGATACAGGTCAATGTTGCGGCGGGTAATTACATCAGCATCATGGGCCGTAATTATGAACTGCTGCAGTTCCATTTCCACAAACCATCCGAAGAGCGCGTCAATGGCCGGAGTTTTGATATGGTCGTGCATCTGGTGCACAAAGATGCTGACGGCAAACTGGCGGTGGTCGCCGTATTGTTAGAACGCGGCAAAGCGCAGAATATCGTGCAGCAGATCTGGAACAATTTGCCGCTGGAAAAAAATCTGGCTCTGGCCGCACCGACAGCGATTGATATCAATCAGCTCTTACCAGAGAAACGCGATTACTACACTTATATGGGCTCGCTCACCACGCCACCCTGCAGCGAAGAAGTGTTGTGGATGGTGATGAAAGAAACCGTGGAAATTTCCTCTGAACAGATCGCGATTTTCGGTCGCCTGTATCCGATGAATGCCCGCCCTCTGCAAAAAACGGCAGGCCGCCTGATTAAAGAATCTCGCTGAGAATTCAGCATACTCCCCCCTTATTTTATACAAATACCCCTAATCTCCTTGAGAATAAAGGGCTTCAAAATATACTGGGGGGAGTATATTTTACGTCCCACCACGCGTCCACGGCTCCTGGCTATGCGTACCTGCCAGATACCATTTCTGATTCCTCTGTGCAGATTCAGCCCGCAGCACTTATTTTTTATGCGGACATGGCTTGACTGACGTTGTCGCTGACAACCAACTTAGTGCTTCCGGTGATGCGCGCATCCCATTGGACTACATGACGATCGTACCGAATCGGGGTACCATGTTCTACATAAAATCAGATGAGCCTGATGTCAGGCCACAAATCTCGGGTCTGAAGCGGCGCTGTTTTCTCCAGAAAAAATAGGTTCGATATGAATTTGCATCCTCTCGCTCAGAGCAATACTCCGTCGCCTGCTTGCCAGAAATGTAAAGAAGGTCAGCAGCTGGATTTTGATATTGCGTTTGCTTACCAGCCCATCGTTGATCTGCGCAGTCGTACTATCTACGCGCATGAAGCGTTGGTGCGCGGGCCGAATGGCGAATCGGCTTTTTCTGTGTTGTCTAAAGTGACGGATGAAAATCGCTATTCATTTGATCAGGCGTGCCGGGTAGAAGCGATCCGCGGCGCAGCAGAACTCGGTTTGCAGGAATATTTGTCGATCAATTTTCTGCCAAACGCGGTCTATCAGCCAGCCGCTTGCATACGCAGCACGTTTGAAGCGGCGCAGCGCTATCAGTTTCCTATCGAGCGTATTATTTTTGAAGTGACCGAAGGTGAGCGGGTCGATGACCGGCCACATCTGGTCAACATTTTCCGCGAATACAGTCGCTTCGGTTTCCGTACCGCGATCGATGATTTCGGTGCTGGTTATGCAGGTTTGAATCTGCTGTCAGAATATCAGCCGGACATTGTCAAAATCGATATGGATCTGATCCGCAATATCGACACCAGCAAGCCTAAACAAGTGATCGTGCACGGCATTGTGGCGATCTGTGCCGGCTTGAATGTGCGCGTACTGGCCGAAGGCATAGAAACCAAAGCGGAGCGCGACTTTCTGCGCGCTGCTGGTATCGAGCTAATGCAAGGATATTTATTCTGCAAACCGGCATTTCGCGCAATCGGCGTGATCGATCCTGACGCCTGGGATTAAGCTGGCGGTTACTGCTGATCTGGTTCCTGAACTGAGTGCCAGGAAATGCTTAAAAAACACGGAAAAATGGCGCATGACTGAACTGGTTCATGCGCCATTTTTATCTCAGATATGCTGCGTCACACGGGATGATATTGCGGTCGCGACAGATTATTTATAAACACCGCAAGCGAAAACCAGATCGCCTGCTTTTTCATAATAAGTGGATTTCTGCTCGATGGCCTTGGTGGTTGGATTTGGCCACTTGTAATCCACCCAGCCTTTTCCTTTGGTTGCGACGCCGGCCAATACTTCTTCAACAAATGCCTTGTTATCGACATCGCGCAGACTGCGTAAATCTTTGCCGACCAGACGTGCATTCGCACCGTGTGCCAGTGCTTTGCCATTCAGTTCAGTGACCCAGATATACAAATCACGATCGACGAAACTGCCTTTAGGATTATTGAATTCGGCCAGCGCTTTTTCCTGACCATTCGCCTTCAGATAGGCTATCGCTTTTTTAACCAAGGCTTCCGCTTCCTGCTGCGTCCCATGTTCCGCCGCCATTACCGGCTGGCTGATGAACAAAGAGAAAAAAGCAAAAGTAAAAAATTTCAATATTGCACGCATAAACTTGTCTCCGGTTTAGATATTTAAGATTTATTTTTTTAAAAATACTGAGCACGTTGCCAGACTTCAGCAGCTCAGATGCCTGTTCGTAATCAGCTTGCCACGATTACCCAGAGGGCATGAATGATCTTACTTCAGGTGCTACGGCTGTCGCTCTGTTTTTGCATGTTAACGTCGCGTTTTCGCAAAGAAAAAGTATCTCAGGATTGAAATTTTTTCTGCGTGATGCTTTGGTCATCGTTGGAATCCCATACTCATTCCGCTACTGGCAGCGACAAGCGGAAAAACCTGATCCAGAATCAAATTTAATAGCGACCTGCGTGAGATTTTTTACGTCGTGGAATATTCGCCGAAAGTGATGTGAATAAATAGAAAAACGGCGCATCGCTGAGTTAGCCGATGCGCCGTTTTTTTGGGTAGAAATAAGAGCTGATACAGAGTGCTGTCAGCTCGCTTATTTCTGCGGTCGGATGATTTATGCCAGTTTAAATGGCAATTCGCGTAGCCTTTTTCCGCTCAGGCGTGCCAGCGCATTCGCAAACGCCGGGGCGAGTGGCGGCAAGCCGGGTTCACCCATACCTTTTGGTGCGTCGGCGCTTGGCACGATATGCACGGCAACTTTTGGCATGTCGGTAATCCGTGGCACAACATAATCACCGAAATTGCTTTGTTCGACCACGCCGTCTTTGAGTGTGATCGCCGCGCCTGGCAGGCACATCGATAAACCCATCAAGGCGCCGCCTTGTACCTGTGCTTCCACGCTCTTAGGGTTGACTGCCAGATTGCAATGCACGCCAGCGGTGGCGGTCAGCAGTTTCGGCACGCCGTTTTTGATGGTGGCAGTGACAACATAGGCCACCACGGATTCAAAAGACTCATGCACGGCAACGCCCCACGCCTGACCTGCGGGCAGTTTCTTTTTGCCATAGCCGGATTTTTCCACCGCCATCTGCAGCGCCGCCTCATGACGCGGATGTTTGCCCGCCATGAGTTTCAGGCGATACGCGACCGGGTCTTGCTTTGTGGTGGCAGCGATTTCGTCGATCAGCGTTTCCATCACAAAGGCGGTGTGCGTTGAACCGACGCTGCGCCACCACAATACCGGCACATTCTGTTTAGGATGATGTACGGTCAGGCGCATTGGCATGGTGTACGGTTCTTTCATGCCTTCGACCGCAGTACCGTCGATACCGTCTTTGATCATCATAGATTCAAATAAGGTACCGGCAACGATCGATTGCCCGACAATCACATGATCCCAGCCGAGGATATTGCCGCTCGCATCAAAGCCCAGATGCGCGGTGTGCAGATGCATAGGACGGTAGTAGCCGCCTTTGACGTCGTCTTCGCGGCTCCATAAAGTGCGTACCGGCGCTGTCAGACCTGCGCTCTGTGCGGCCTTAGCAACCTGACAGGCTTCGCTGACGTAATCGCTGGTGGTGACGCCACGGCGACCGAAGCCACCACCTGCCATCAGTGTGTGTACCAGCACTTTTTCAGGGGCAATACCGAGTATTTTTGCAGCAGCCAAGCCATCGAAACCCGGCATCTGCGTGCCTGTCCATACTTCTGCGCTATCGCCTTTAATCGCGACGGTGCAATTCAGTGGCTCCATCGGCGTATGTGCCAGATACGGGAATACGAACTCGGCTTTGATCTGATGCGGCGCGGTTGCCAGCGCAGAAATATCGTCTTTGTATTTCTGATTGCCGGCTTGTTTCGCCAGCGCTTTGTAGCTCGCTAATTGCGCCACGCTGTCGACTTTTTCAACGGCGCTGGTATCCCATTCTATTTTCAGCGCATCGCGGCCTTGCTTTGCCGGCCAGTAGCCATTCGCAATGATGGCGACAGATTCGCCACCACGGTCGCCAGGAATGCGCAGTACTGCCTGCACGCCTTTGATCGCTTTGGCGGCACTGTCATCGACGGATTTTATTTTTGCGCCGAATACCGGTGGGCGGGCGATCACGGCAGTCAGCATGCCGGGAAGATGCGCGTCGATGCCGTAGTCTTGCGTGCCGGTGGATTTGGCTTTTGCATCCAGACGCCCGATCGGTTTGCCGATCAGTTTGAATTGTTTCGGATCTTTGAGCACCACGGTTTCCGGCACAGTTTGTTGCATCGCTGCTTCTGCGAGTTCGCCGTAACTGAGTTTTTTACCGCCAGGGCCGACGACGAAGCCGTTTTCAGTGACTAAACCAGCGGCATCGACTTTCCATTGTGCTGCCGCGGCATTCACCAGCATGGCTTTGGTGCGGGCACCGAGTTCGCGATATTGGGTGTATGAGTGCTTGATGGAGTTAGAGCCGCCAGTCAGGTGAATACCGTAGGCCGGGTCTGCATAAGCAGGGTTATTGGTGCCGTGTACGCTGCGGACTTTCGACCAGTCGGCATCGAGTTCTTCAGCGAGTATCAATGGCAGGCCGGTTTGCACGCCCTGACCAAAATCGAGACGGTTAATGGTGACGGTGACGATGCCATTTTTGTCTATGCTGACGAAAGCACCAGGTTGTTGCGTCGGCTTTAATGCGCTGGCGGCCTGTGCCGCTGCATCTGTCTTGCTGTCAGCCGCGCTTGCCAGCAAAGGGTAGCAACCCAGTGCAAAGCCAGAAGCACCGGCAATTTTTAGGAAAGTACGACGCGGTAAGTGTTCTGTTTGCGGCAGATTTTTTTCTGTAAGTGCCAGTAGGTGTTTCGGCATGTCCAGATGATGAGATTCAAAATGCATGGTCTTCTCCTGATTAAGCCAGCATGCTGGCAGCATCGTGAATCGCCGCGCGGATGCGTACATAGGTGCCGCAGCGGCAGATATTGCCCGCCATTGCCGCATCGATGTCGGCATCGGCAGGCTTTTTATTGGTTTTAAGCAAAGCCGTGGCGCTCATGATCTGGCCGCTCTGGCAGTAACCGCATTGGGCGACATCGTGTTTGATCCATGCTGCCTGCACCGCTTTGCCGACTTTGTCGTTGCCTATGGCTTCAATCGTCGTGATTTTCTGTCCGGCGACCGCGGAAACTGGCGTTACACACGAGCGTGTCGCCTGACCGTTGACGTGAACAGTACAGGCGCCGCACAGCGCCTGACCGCAACCGAATTTTGTACCGGTCAGACCCAGTGCGTCACGTAATGCCCACAGTACGGGCGTGGATGGATCAACGTCCACCTGATGTTGTTTGCTATTGATATCGAGCGTCGTCATGGAATGGGTCTCCGGCCAGATGAGGGTAGGGAATATTAAAAACGGGCAAAAAAGCGTTCCGTGCGGATGCGCTTTGCCGTGCACTATAGGATATTTTGAACTTTTCTGCGCGGGAGCGAAAAAAAGGGCGCTGTTTAGCGCCCTCAACAGGTGAACAATCAGTGTCGTGTGTCTTAAATTCTGCGTAATCAGCAGTTCAGAGCGCCTCATTCATAGCGGCGTGTGTCGTCGATCACTTTGCCATCATTCGGCAGACTGCCTGCCGCTACAAACAGTACCTCGCCACGCAATTTGGTCACATCGCGCAAACTGGCGATGATACTGGCTTGCAGTGCATCACTGCGGTCTGCCGTTTCGCAATGCAAGGTCATGACGTCATTCGCCATTTCGCCGCTGACGACCAAACGCGCTTTTTGCACTTGCGGATGGCGTTTAACAACTTCCGCGATCTGCGACGGATGGACGAACATACCTTTGACCTTGGTGGTCTGATCGGCACGTCCCATCCAGCCTTTGATGCGTTGATTGGTGCGGCCGCATGGCGAAATGCCGGGCAGGATCGCGGACATATCGCCGGTCGCGAAACGTATCAGCGGGTAATCCGGGTTGAACGAAGTCACGACAATTTCACCGACTTCACCTTCAGCGACAGGATCGCCGGTGCCCGGACGCACGATTTCGAGAATGATCTCTTCATCCAGCACCATACCCGGATTGAGCACACCGTCGGTCATCGTTTCATAGGCGATATTGCCGATATCGGCGCTGGCATACATCTGTAAGACATGCGGCACGCCGTGATCTTTCAGCCATTGGCGCAATGAAGGCGGCAAAGCTTCTGCACCGACCAGCGCTTTTTTGATACTGGAAATATCGGCACCGCTATCGGCGGCTTTTTCCAGAATAATTTTTAAAAAACTCGGTGTGCCGATATACGCGTCCGGACGCAGTTCTGCCATTGCCTGCACCTGCATTTCCGTCTGCCCTATACCTGCCGGAATCACGGTGCAGCCGAGCTTGGCCGCGGCGCTTTCGACCATGAATGCCGCCGGGGTGAAATGATAGGAAAAACAATTCTGTATCAGATCACCGTTGCGCAAGCCCGCCGCATACATAGGTCGCGCAAAGCGCCACCAGTCCGGCGATTTTCCTTCAGGGTCAAAAATCGGTCCGGGGGACATAAAAATCCTGGCTAGTCCGCGCGGTGCGGTGGTCGTTAATCCACCGAATGGCAACTGTTGCTGCTGCAAGGTTTTGAGATCTGATTTGCGCGTCACCGGTAACTGCGCGAGCGCTTGCCGAGTGTTGATGTCATTTGCCGGCACATCTTTCAGTATCGTTGCCCATCCTGCGGCAGTCTTTGCCTGTGCAATCAGTAATGGCAGCCGCTGCATCAGCGCCTGCTCGCGGCTGTGCGGGGTGCGGGTTTCCAGCGCGTCCAGATATTCAATCATGACGTTCTCTTCGTAATAGGAAAGGGGAGGCCGATGTTCTGCGATGTTTTACGATATGTTGTTGTGTACGGCTATGCCAGCCAGCGCTTGCGACGACGATAAAATTTCATGTCGCGGAAACTCTTGCGACCGGCACCAGACACACCGAGATAAAATTCTTTGACGTCTTCATTACTGGCGAGATCGCTGGCATCACCTTCCATCACGACGCGACCGTTTTCCAGGATGTAACCGAAGTCGGCATAGCGCAGCGCGATATTGGTGTTTTGTTCGGCCAGTAAGAAAGAAACCTGTTCTTGCTGATTCAGGCTTTTGACGATCTCAAAGATTTCTTCCACCAGTTGCGGCGCAATACCCATCGACGGTTCATCCAGCAAAATCATGCTGGGCTTGGCCATCAACGCCCGGCCTATCGCGCACATCTGCTGTTCGCCACCCGAGGTATAGCCGGCTTGCGAATGGCGGCGTTCACGCAGGCGCGGGAAGTAGTGATAGACCTTTTCCAGTTCTGCTTTCAGGTCAGCCCGGCTGAGCTTGCGTGTGTAGGCGCCTGTCAGCAGATTTTCTTCCACGCTTAAATGGCCGAAACAATGCCGTCCTTCCATCACTTGCGACAGGCCGCGTTTCACCAGTTCGTTCGGCGTCAGATGATCGACACGTTGTCCCTGAAACGTAATGTCGCCCTTGGTGATGTCGCCACGTTCATTTTTCAGCAGAGTGGAAATGGCTTTCAGCGTGGTCGATTTTCCAGCGCCATTCGCACCCAGCAGCGCGACAATTTTTCCTTGTGGTACTTGCAGGGAAATGCCTTTCAATACCAGAATCACGTGATCGTAAATCACTTCGATATTGTTGACGCTGAGATAGGCGGGGTTGTTGATTGCGCTCTCAGACGAAATGGAGTGTATGCTCATAATATGCCTGTATTGACGGTCGGCGTAACAGAGATATCCGTTGCCGGATATCTCCTGATTCAGGAAAAATTACTTTAGACAAGCCGGTGTGATTTTTTTCTCTGCGGCATATTTGTTCGAAGATTCCTCCAGCATCGCCCGGGTCAGCGCTTTATCACCAACAACCCAGTTCGGCGTGATGGCTTTCCACTTGTCGCCAGTCCATTGCTGCACTTTGACGGCACCTGAACCTTCATGGTCTTCACACGAGGTTTTCACCGGTGGGAACATGCCAAGCGCACCGAGGGTTTTCTGACGTGCTTCATCGACATTCAGATTTTCAAAACCCCAGCGAATCTGCTCGGAAGTCATCTGCTTGCCTTTACCGTATTTTTCCTGGGCTTTCAGAATCGCTTCTGACCACAGGATAGCTGCTGTCACACCGCGCATGTGATAGACAGAACCGATACGGGATTTGTCGCTGAGATTGCCTTTGCCTGCCGCATAGACTTTATTGCGCAATTCATCGAGTACAGGATAATTGCCCGGCGTGTTAAAGGTCATCGAGGTGTAGCCTTTTGCAGCATCACCTGCAGGCACTGCGTCTTCCTCTGAGCCTGCCCACCAGACGCCCAGCATTTTTTCACGCGAATAGCCATTACGCTGCGCCGTTTTAATCGCGACCGCATTCATCACGCCCCAGCCCCACAGAATCACATAATCAGGATTGGCCTGACGGATCTGCAACCATTGCGATTGCTGCTCATTGCCCGGATGTGCGACCGGGATTTTGATCAGCTCAAAGCCATATTGTTTTGCCTGCGCTTCCAGTACCGGAATCGGCTCTTTACCAAAAGCAGAATCGTGATACAGATGAACGATTTTTTTCCCTTTGAGTTTATCCAGACCGCCGGATTTATCACCCAGATATTTCGTCATCGCCGCAGCCTGATTCCAGTAGCTGGTGATTAGCGGGAAAATATACGGAAACACTTTGCCGTTAGCCGCATCGGAACGACCATAGCCCAGTGTCGTCATCGGAATTTTATCTTCGGCAACGCGATCCAGAATGCCGTAAGCAATGCCGGTGGACAGCGGCTCGACTAATGATGCGCCGCCCTGGGATTTTTTCAATCGTTCATAACATTCAACGCCGCGCGAGGCATTGTATTCAGTCTCGCACTCTTCCCAGGTAATCTTGACGCCATTGAGTCCGCCTTTGGCATTGATCAGATTGAAGTAATCGATGACGCCGCCATAAAAACCGGAGCCACCCGCCGCATAAGGGCCGACGCGGTATGAGAGCAGTGGAATGTACTGGTCATCTGCCTGTGCGACATTCACTGCACCTATCATTGCCGATGCCAGTAGTATTGATTTCATCAGTTTCATGTTGTCTCCTGTTGGTTGGATGGGTAGAACGACGCCTTCAGCATGGCGCTCTGTATTAATAAAAAACGACGACGGTAAAAACTTAATGAGGGAAAGGCCACAGTCTCAGTTTTTCTTTCGTGATCTGCCACAAACGTGCAAGGCCATGTGGTTCAACAATCAGGAAGAAAATAATCAGTGCGCCGAACACCATCAATTCGAGATTCGATGCGATGTTGGTCGGTAGCGATAAAAAATGGGCAATCAGATTCAGAAACACCGGCAGTAAAACGATAAATGCTGAACCAAGAAAAGAGCCGAGGATAGAGCCGACGCCGCCGATGATGATCATGAACAAGATGCGGAACGACAGATCGAGGTTGTAGGCTTCCGGTTCGACCGTACCCAGATAGGCATACGCATACAGCGCGCCCGCGATGCCGCAGTAAAACGACGACACCGCAAATGCCAGCAGCTTGGTGCGCATCAACCGGAAGCCGATGACTTCCGCTGCCACGTCCATGTCACGCACCGCCATCCACGAACGACCGACATTCGAGCGCACCATATTCTTTGCCAGTAAGGCCATCACGCAGACGATGCCTAATGTCAGCAGATATTTTTTGACTGGTGTGTTGAAGCTCATGCCCATGATCACAATTTCCTGCGCGGTGATCACACCGGAAGAACTGTAATTGGTGAACCATTGAATTTTTGTCAGACACCAGACCACAAAAAACTGCGTTGCCAACGTCGCGGCAGCGAGATAAAAACCACGTATGCGCAAAGACGGCAAACCAAAAGCAATGCCGACCATCGCCGCTGATATGCCGCCGAGTACAAACGCCAGCAAGATCGGAATACCAGGCACACGCAGCATGAAATTGTAGGAAGCAAACGCACCGACTGCCATGAACGCAGCTGAACCCAGCGATAATTGTCCGGCATATCCGGTCAGAATATTCAGGCCCAATGCCGCCAGTGAAAAAATCAGAAACGGAATAAAGATCGCGGAAAAAGCGTAATCAGAGGCGAGCAATGGCACCGCAAAAAAAGCGGCGCATAGCAACAGGGCAACGCCGATTCTGTCCTGACGCAATGGAAATATCTGGTTGTCTGCCTGATAGCTGGTTTTAAATTGTCCTGCTTCACGATAGAACATAGTGCTTCCTTAAGTCTTAATATAAGTCTTAGTATGAATCTTAGTATTTATGCGCCTTCCCAGCCATTTTTGTCCGGTAAGGCAGAATATGATTGGGGTTTGCTCAGAACAAGATTGTTTAAATCCTGCGTATGATTTTTTCGCCAAACAAACCTTCCGGCCTCACCAGCAAAAACAACAATGCCAGCACATACGGGAACCAGCCCTCAATACCGCCACCAACCAGCGGGCCGATATACACTTCCGCCAGCTTTTCCGATGCACCGATAATCAGACCACCGACAATCGCGCCGGGAACCGACGTGAAACCGCCCAGAATCAGCACTGGCAAGGCTTTCAGCGCGACAAACGTCAATGCAAACTGCACCCCATTGCGTGCGCCCCACAGTAAGCCCGCCACCAGCGCAACAAACCCGGCAACTGCCCAGACGATGCCCCAGATTTGTTGCAACGGAATGCCGACCGCCAGCGCGGCCTGATGGTCGTCAGCGACCGCCCGCAGCGCGCGCCCGATTTTTGTTTTGGAAAACAGCAGTGCCAGACCAGTGACGAGAATGGCGCAGATCAGTGCGGCAATCACATCGAACTGCGACACCAGAATATTGAATTTTTCCATCAAAAATTCGATAGGCACGTCTTCGATCGGCAATGTCAGCTTGTGCGGTTGCGAACCCCACAGTAATTGCGCCAGCCCTTCGATGAAAAAAGTCAGACCTATGGTAGCCATGAAGAGCGTGATCTCCGGCTGATTGACCAGTGGCCGCAAGACGATTCTTTCTATTGCCAGACCTAAGACGATCATCACGGCCATCGTCAGCGGTATGGCGACCCACATCGACAGATCAAATTTTTCACTGAGGCCGACGCAGGTCAGGGCGGCAAAAAACACCATCGCTCCTTGCGCGAAATTGAAGACGCCAGAGGCTTTGTAGATCAGCACAAAACCTAGTGCAACCAGTGCATACATCACGCCGGACAGCAAGCCACCGATGAGCACTTCAAAGAAGAAACTGAGATTCATTTTGTTTTCCTCAAGACGGTGGTGTCAGTGTGCAACGCCAAGATAGGCATTGATCACTTCCTGATTTGCCAGCACTTCTGCCGGTGTGCCATCGCCGATTTTTTTACCGTAATCCAGCACGACAACCCGGTCAGAAATATCCATCACGACGCCCATGTCATGTTCGATCAGAACGATGGTGGTGCCGAGCTGATCATTCACATCAAGGATGAAACGGCTCATGTCCTGTTTTTCCTCGACGTTCATGCCTGCCATCGGTTCATCCAGCAATAAAATTTCAGGTTCAGCGGCAAGCGCGCGACCGAGTTCAACCCGTTTTTGCAGACCGTAAGATAAGTGTCCGACTGGTGTTTTGCGGATGTGTTGAATTTCCAGAAAATCGATGATTTCTTCGACCTTTTCACGGTGGGCAATTTCTTCTTTGCGTGCAGGCCCGAGATACAGCGCCTGCATCAGAAAATTACATTTCATTTTCAGATTACGCCCCGTCATGATGTTGTCGAGCACACTCATGCCTTTAAATAAGGCGATGTTCTGAAACGTACGGGCGATGCCGCTTTTGGCGGCTGCATAGGTATTCATATCCTTGCGTTGGCGGCCACGGTAGGTGATCTGCCCTTCCTGTGGCCGGTAGACGCCATTGATCACATTCAGCATCGAGCTTTTACCTGCACCGTTCGGGCCGATAATCGCGCGGATTTCGTGTTCTTTGACGTTGAACGAAATATTTGTCAGCGCTTTGACGCCACCAAACGACAAGGAAATGCCTTGCAAATCAAGAATGACTTCACCGGTTTTTCTGTTATTGGTCATTGCTGTTCCTTATGCCGCATGCTGCTGGGCAGCAAATGTCTTGACATCACTGATGTGCAGATCCGCACTGACAGTACCCTGACGGCCATCTTCAAATTTGACTTGCGTTTCTATGTATTGCGAGCGTTTGGCTGAATACAAAGCTTCTATCAGCACCGCATATTTTTCTGCAATAAATTTGCGACGGACTTTGCGTGTGCGGGTCAGCTCATCGTCGTCAGGGTCAAGTTCTTTATGCAGGATCAGGAAGCGATGTATCTGTGTACCTGCCATCAGCGTTTCATTGGCCAGATCGGCATTCACTTTTTCTATGCACGACATGATGAGCTGATACGTCTCGGCTTTTGCGGCCAGATCGGTGTAACCGGAATACGCGATGCCGCGTCGTTCTGACCAGTTACCTACGGCTTCCATATCAATGTTAATGAAGGTGCAGACATGGTTTCTGTCATGACCGAAGGCAACGACTTCTTTAATGAAAGGGAAGAATTTGAGTTTGTTTTCGATGTAGTTCGGCGCAAAGATATCGCCGTTGGTGAGCTTGCCGACATCTGCTGCGCGGTCGATGATTTTCAGATGTCCTTCGGTGTCAAAAATGCCGGCATCACCGGTATGGAAATAGCCCTGTTCATCGATGACTTCGGCGGTGGCATCCGGCCGTTTGTAGTAACCGGTCAGCATGGCACTCGATTTCACCAGCACTTCACCATTGTCTGCCAGCGTCACTTCCACGCCGGGTGCAGCCTGACCGACGCTGTCAAATTTGATGTTGCCATCCGGTTGCAGGCAAACGTAGGCACAGGTTTCGGTCGAGCCATACAACTGCTTCAGATTGATGCCGATAGAGCGATAGAAACGGAACAGATCAGGGCCAATCGCGGCACCAGCGGTATAAGCGACCCTGACGCGGGATAAACCGAGTACATTTTTCAGCGGCCCGTAAATCAGAAATTCGCCGATGCGGTAATTGAGTCTGGCTAACGCAGAAACCGGTTTGCCGTCGAGAATGTCGGAGCCATATTGGCGGGCGATTTCCATGTAATACTGAAACAGATGTTGTTTGACAGCGCCTGCATCTTCCATGCGTATCATGACGGTGGTCAGCATGTTTTCAAACACGCGTGGCGGTGCAAAATAATACGTAGGGCCGACTTCACGCAGATCGGTCAGCACGGTTTCGCTGGATTCCGGGCAGTTCACAGTAAAGCCGGTGACCAGCGCCTGCGCAAATGAAAACAAGTGATCGCCGACCCATGCCATCGGCAGATAGGAAAGTATATCTTCGTCGGCACTCAGGTGATCAAAGCCTGCACCGCCGACAGCAGCGGTCATGAATGAGCGATGACTCTGGCATACGCCTTTCGGCTTACCGGTGGTGCCTGAGGTGTACAGCATGACGGCAGTGTCTTCTGGCTGACCGAGTTCGATCTGATGCATGAAAAATTCAGGGTGGGTACGGTCATACATGCGCCCGGCTTCTTGCAAGGCGGCGTAAGAACTCAGTTCGGGCTGGTGGTAATGCCGCATGCCGCGTTCATCTTCAAAGCAGATGTGTTGTATGCCCGCATATTGTTGTTTGATGTCGAGTAATTTATCGACCTGTTCCTGATCTTCGACAATCGCAAAAACGATCTCGGCATTCTCAAGTACATACGCCATATCGGCAGCCGGCGCGTCCTGATACAAGGGCACAGGGATACCACCGAGACATTGCGCTGCCATCATCGCCCAGTAAAGACGCGGCCGGTTGTCGCCGATAATCGCGAGGTTCATGCCGCGCTGAAACCCTTGTGCCGCCAGACCGCAGGCGAGCGCGCGCACTTCGTCGTTGACCTGTTGCCAGTTCCAGGTTTGCCAGATGCCCAGATCTTTTTCACGGAACGCCGGATGTTGCGGGCGCGTTTTTCCGTGTTCCAGCAATAATCTCGGGAACGTTGTGTTCTCTGTCTTTGTCATGTCTCCACCACCAGCCTTATTTGTATTGGCCTGTCTGGTCAGCTGTACGATACTTTGATCGTTTAAGCAGCCAGTATGATTGCTACTTTTTTTTATGAGTTTCTGCACTACGTCTTACATCAGACTTACTGCAGGTGTTATCTGCGGCTATTGAAACTGTCTGGCATTGTCGATACCGGTCTGCGTATAGCAATCAACGGTGTTTAAGTGGCTCGATTGCATGTCAGCTCGCTTACAATGTCTCCATCAGGACTGACGTCATTTATTCCAGCAAGTCAGTGTGCAGTGTGGCAACGCGCTGGACGATTCTGCGTCAGTTCTGAATAATTTTTTGTTGATCAGATACTAGTTATTTGTACCCGCTGCGGCTGTCGTTTAACTGACAATCTGACGGAATGAACCAACTTTCGGTGGTGCGTTGCACAAATATGGCGAATATAAAAAGTGAACTGAAACAAGGCTTGGCAAAGACAATGTGGGCGCACATGCTGGCGCCGGATCATGTGCAAAAAGTCGAGGATGAGATCATCGAGCGCTTTATCCCGGCCGGTGGTTATGTTTGCCGCAAAGGCGATCCTGTCGATCATTGGATGGGGGTGCTCGATGGCTTTCTGAAAATGAGCAGTATTTCGCCGGAAGGAAAAACGGTCACCTTCAGTTGTATGCTGGCGGGCGGCTGGTTCGGCGAGGGTTCCTTATTAAAAACTGAACCGCGCCGTTACGACGTCGTTGCGCTGCGTGATACCCGCGTCGCGTATATGCCGCGCAGCACCTTTACTTTTTTGCTGGATAACAGTATTCCATTCAATCGCTTTCTCTTGCATCAGTTGAACGAACGGCTGGGCTTGTTTATTTCTTTGGTGGAATATGATCGCATGCTTGATCCGGACACCCGCGTCGCACGTTGTCTCGCAGCGATGTTCAATCCCTATCTGAATCCCGGCAGCAGTATGCAATTGCAGATATCGCAGGAGGAGATTGGCTATATTTCCAGCGTGTCGCGGCAACGAGCGAATCAGGCTTTGCAACTGCTCGAAAAGAAGCAATTGCTGTCCGTTGATTATGGCGGCATCACGATTTTGAATCTGGAAGGTTTGCGGCGTTATCCTGAACCGGTGGTCGCATGAAGACCTTGGCGATAGTCGGTGCGGGTAAAGTCGGTCAGGTATTTGGCCGCTGTTTTCAGCAGCAGACCGTGTTTTCGGTCACGCAGATATTGAACCGTACACTTACCAGCGCCCAGGCTGCCCGGACGTTTATCGGTGCCGGTGCTGCACTTGCCAACTGGCAGGAGTTAATCGCAGCAGATGTGTGGATGCTGGCGGTCGGTGATGATCATATTTCTGAGGTCTGTACTGCCTTATGCGAACGAGGACTGATCAATGAACATACCATCGTGTTTCATTGCAGCGGCTCTAAGGCATCCACAGAACTCGCAGCGGCGGCTGCATCAGGTGCTGCGGTTGCCAGTGTGCATCCGGTGCGTAGTTTTGCAGACCCGCAAGCAGTGGCGGAGCATTTTTCTGGAACCATATGCAGTCTCGAAGGCGATCGCCGGGCGCTTGCTGTGTTGCTGCCGGCGATGCAGGCCATCGGCGCACAGACGGTTGAGATCAGCGCTGAATCAAAATTGTTGTATCACGCAGGCTCTGTGTTTGCCAGCAATTATCTGGTGAGTCTGATGGACGTTGCCTTGCGCGCTTATCAGTCGGCAGGGATTCCATCTGAACTGGCGCTGGCCATGGCTGCACCGTTGGCGAGACAATCGCTGGAGAATGTCTTCACGCTGGGATCAGCCGCAGCACTGACCGGGCCGATCGCGCGCGGTGATATGACAACGGTCAGCAGGCAGCAGGCGATTGTGGCGCAGTGGGATCCGGCTGCGGGAGATTTATATCAGGCATTCGTTACTCCCACTGTCGAATTAGCGGCCCGCAAACATCATTCAGAGAAATAGACGCTGTTACGCCCGTTGGCTTTTGCCTGATACAAAGCCTGATCCGCACGCTCAAATACACTATCCTCGGTTTCATTGCTGCGGCATTCTGCAACGCCCATACTGACAGTGACGCCGAGTCGTGTGCGGGTGAGGTCGGTGGTGCGCGAAAAATCATTGTTCTCAATGGTACTGCGCAGGTTTTCTGCGATTGAGGTTGCTTTTTCGAGTGTGCAGTTTTTCAGCAGAATAAGAAATTCCTCGCCGCCCCAGCGACAGAGAACATCGCTCTCGCGTAAGGAACGTTTCGCGATGGCGGCGATTTCTTTGAGCACGTGATCACCGACCAGATGCCCGTGTTTATCGTTCACCTTTTTGAAAAAATCAATATCCAGCAAAATTGCACACATAGGTTGGCGTGTGCGCTCGGCGTCGAGCAGGCTTTGCTGAAAGACGAAATCAAATGCATGACGGTTCAGCAGATTCGTCAGTGAGTCCGTTGACGCCGATTTTTCCAGACGTTTCTGGTAGCGACGCACTGTGAGCAGAACCATGACCATGATCAGAATGGTGATGGTGGCGCTGATGCCAAGATTCAGCAGGAACACATTCTGAATCGGCCTGATACCAGAGTTCGCCTCTTGCTCCACCAGCAAATGCCAGCCCAATTCCGGAATATAGCGCGAGTTGACCAGCACAGTTCCATTGTCGCCCTGATATTCCAGATGCATGGATTCACTTTGGCGATTCGCCAGAATTTTCTCGGAGATACTCTGGATGCCGCTGATCGTCTGGATGTTGTCGCCTCGTTTACTGAAATTACTTCCGGTCAGAGTGACTTTGCCTTTCTGATCAGCGAAGTAAATCTGGCGATCAAAGCGTTTTTGATAGCTGTCAATCAGATGTTTCAGCGTATTCAGCGTCAGCCCTATACCGGTTGCGCCGATGAATTGACCCTGATAGTCAAGAATCCGGTAATTGACGAAGATCGTGACTGCGTCGTGATTGGCGAGATCCAGATCGACATTGGTTTCGTAGGCGGATTTGAGATTTCTTACACGAAAAAACCAGGTGTCACGCGGTTCGCCTTCTTTGATTTGCTTTAATAAGCCGTCAGCATGGTAGTAGTTGCGGGATTTATCTGAAATCAGAAAACTGGATATCGCTTTATTCTTGAGTTTGATTTCTTTCAGATATTTCGTGATTTTTTCCTGCTCTTCTTCACCGTTGATGATCCAGTCGCGAACAAACGTGTCATGTGCCATTTGCGAAGAAACGAAAACCGGTCGCAGTATGTCTTTTTGTATCTCAGAATAAACATTGTCTCCGGTGATAGGCAGTGTTTGTTCCGAAATTCCTTGTTGTATCGTATCGCGCGAGACGATATATCCGGCAACGGTGGTGAAGACAAAACCGGCAATCAGAAATAGAGATAGCCATACCAGCAGACCGTATTTTTTTAACATGTTTTTCATGGACTGTAGACGGAGCGAATGCATTAAGTTTGGGCAAGATCATACTATAAACCCATGCTATTTCGGTCGGATATGCGCCGGAAATTACTTTCCATGTGGAAATGTTGACGAAAAAAATGCCGCATTTAGCGGCATTTTGTATTCAAGCAACGGTATTTAGCGATTTTTGCTGACTGTCAGACGGTTTAAGGACGAGGTGTCAGGGAAACGTGCAAGCGCAGACGTGAACCAGGATCATATGGCATGACTGAGGTGTAAGTCCGACCGTTGTACTCATAAGTGACGGCATAACCATTCGTGCGGGTTTGCCAGCTATCGACGGTTCTGCATTGACGAACCGGACGGCTCTCGTAACCTTGCTGACCATTGTTGCCATTGTCCATACGGTCGCCAACCAGAGCACCAGTAATTGCCCCCGCTGCAGCAGCAGCGATCTTACCGTTGCCGCCACCAACCTGACTACCGAGCAGACCGCCGGCAATACCGCCGATAATGCCGCCAGAGTTGCTGCGTTCTTGTGGACGTTGATAAGTTTCGTATTCAGTCCGGCAATCCTGACGTGGCATGTTGATCTGTTCAACTTGCGGTGTGACGTTAACGACGCGTGCATAATCCTCAAAATCAGCTGCCTGCGCAATGGAACCGGCGCTGGTGATCGCCAGCAAAGCAGCGGCAGTGGAGAGTTGTTTCAGTGTGAATGTCATATATACCTCGATGCAAGTGATCATCAGTTCAGTTTAGTCCCCATTTAACGCATCAGGTTCCGATAAGGACGACAAGAAAGATGTAAATCTATGTTTCAGCCATGTTTCTGAACATTGCGTACAGATTCCAACACAGGTTGTCAGATCGCGCATAACGATACTGGCCGCAAAAATATTGCTGGAATGTCGATTAAATATCCTTGTTTTTACCGTCGCTGGGTTCGCCTGCACTATGTTTTAATGCGCGTATTGTGGCAGTGACGCCATTTATTAGTTGGTGGTTTTGATGATGGCAGTGGGTCATCTCTTATAAAAAGGAATTCGCATGATGGTAACGCCAAAACTCAGTGCTTCAGTATATGCATCGTATATCGTTGTGGCTGTCAGTTTATTTTTAGTGTTGAAAGCGGGCTTGTTACTGGCTTTATTTTCCGGATTGCTGGTGTATTCACTGGTACATATGCTGACGCCGATGATTGCGCAGAGGTTCAGTCATCGCCAGCCGCGCATGATTGCGGTCGCATTATTGTCCGCGATATTAATCGTCAGTTTGCTGTTGGCAACCTGGGGGTGCCATGTGTTTTTACGCAGTGATGCCGGAAATTTGCATAATTTGCTGCAAAGACTGGCAGATATTCTGGAATCGTCACGCAGTCAGGTACCGCTGTGGATGAGCGCCAATATTCCCGAAGACGTTGATGCGCTGCAGACGATGATTACACATTGGTTGCGTGAGCACGCGGGGGAGGCAAAATTGCTGGTGCCGGAAGCTGGTCATCTGATCGTGCATTTATTGCTCGGGATGATCATCGGCAGCATGGTGGCTTTGCGCGATGCCAGTGGTGATAGCAATCACAAACCGTTTGCTGCCGCGTTACATCAACGTATTGCCGCCTTTGCGCAGATATTTCATAAAATTGTCTTCGCACAATTCAAAATTTCGCTGATTAATACGGTATTAACCGCGATTTATCTGCTCGTCATTCTTCCTTTGGCCGGCGTGCATCTGCCGCTGACCAAAACTATGATTGCGATTACCTTTCTGGCTGGTCTGATTCCGGTCGCTGGCAATATCATTTCTAACTCTGTGATCGTGATTGTTGCGTTATCGCACTCATTGAATATGGCAATGGCTTCATTGGTCTTCATGATCGTAATTCACAAAGCGGAATATTTCCTGAATGCGCGCATCATAGGAGAGCAAGTCAATGCGCGGGCCTGGGAGCTATTGACTGCCATCTTGGTAATGGAAACCCTGTTCGGTGTGCCGGGTGTTGTCGCCGCGCCAGTGTTTTATGCGTATCTGAAGAAGGAATTGAGTGATCGCGGCTTAGTCTGATTTTGCCCCGTTTGGTGCCATAATAGGATTCTGCAACAGACACTTCAGACATTTCATTGTAAATAAAGAGCTAAACATGATTCTCGAACTTGCCGACATCCGCATTCACCCAGGACAACAAGAACAATTTGATGCCGCCATTCAGCGTGGGCTGGATGAAGTTATTTCCCGGGCCAAAGGGTTCAGCGGTTTTAAAGTGAATAAGGGGATAGAGTCCCCTGAACGCTATGTCCTGATGATTTTTTGGGAAACACTGGAAAATCACACGGTAGATTTCCGCGAATCTCCGGCCTTTTTGCAATGGCGCTCTATCGTTGGTCCGTTTTTTGCGGCGCCACCAACTGTTGAGCATTTCAGCCTGCTGACAAAATCATCCTGAATTCCGTAGGGATATTCCCTGGCTTGACTTGATTCTCTGCGTTTCACCCCAAGCTAAGATAGTCTTAAAAAGTCGGCACGCTCCCCAGATATTTGCGAAAGCTGCCGGCGACTCAGGCAGCTTATCAAAAAGGTCACTATGGTTCCGCATCTTGTCACGGCTCTCAACGGGCCACTGCACGATCTCGAAAAGAAAATTCTGGAGGCAACGCCCGCCATCGAACGTTGGTTCCGTCTGGAGTGGCAGGAACATACGCCGCCATTTTACTGTTCCGTCGATTTACGCAATGCGGGATTCAAATTAGCCCCTGTCGATACCAATTTATTTCCGGGTGGATTTAATAATCTGGCAACAGAAATGCTGCCATTGTCAGTGCAGGCAGCAATGGCGGCGATAGAAAAATATTGTCCCGATGCCAAAAACCTGTTGCTGATCCCGGAAAGTCATACACGCAATACCTTTTATTTGCAAAACATCGCCCGCCTGATGCAGATATTCCGTCAGACTGGTCTGAACGTGCGCCTCGGTTCTTTATCTGCAGATATTACCGAGCCGACGCCGATTGATCTGCCGGAT
The DNA here is from genome assembly GCF_014284215.1 of Undibacterium sp. FT79W. NCBI lineage: Bacteria > Pseudomonadati > Pseudomonadota > Betaproteobacteria > Burkholderiales > Oxalobacteraceae > Undibacterium > Undibacterium sp. FT79W. The sequence goes on from NZ_JACOGB010000004.1 coordinate 115,423, forward strand.
GGCAGTCAGCTGATACTCGAGCCGCTGGAGCGCTCTGAAAATGGGCGCCGTCTGGTGCTGAAAAATTTTGATCCGTGCACCATCGTTCTGAATAACGATTTGTCGGCGGGAATACCGGCGATACTCGAAGAGCTCAATGAGCAAACCCTGTTGCCGCCGCTGCACGCGGGCTGGTCTATGCGCCGCAAGAGCAATCATTTTTCATCGTATGATGAAGTCGTGAAAAAATTTGCCAAACTGGTCGATATTGATCCGTGGATGCTCAATCCGTTTTTCACCAAAGTGAATGGGATTAATTTTCACGATGGCACAGGCGAAGACGCGCTGGTTGCCGCAGTCGATACGATACTTGCAAAAATTCGCAAGAAATATAAAGAGTACGGCATCAAGGAAAAACCGTTCGTGATCGTCAAGGCAGATGCCGGAACCTATGGCATGGGCATCATGACCGTGCATCATTCCGACGAAGTCCGCGAGTTGAATCGCAAACAGCGCAATAAAATGTCCGTCATTAAAGATGGCATAGCCGTCACTGATGTGATTGTGCAAGAAGGTGTGTACACCTTTGAGCAGATCAAAGATTCCGTCGCTGAACCGGTCGTCTATATGATCGATCGCTATGTTGTCGGTGGCTTTTACCGTGTGAATGAAGAGCGTGGCATCGATGAAAATCTGAACGCACCGGGGATGCAGTTTGTGCCGCTGGCTTTTGCCCAGCAACATGCGGTGCCAGACATGAAAGCAAAACCGGGGACGGCAGCACCGAATCGTTTTTACATGTATGGTGTGGTGGCGCGGCTGGCATTGCTGGCGGCATCACTGGAACTGGAAAAAACGGATCCTGATCCTGAAATCTATTAATTGGCCTGCCGGCTTGTCGCCGGTGCGCCGTCATTTTCTTTAAAAATTGCCATGAAAATCGCCTTTCTGACTGACCCGCTGTCGCAGTTCAAGACTTATAAAGATTCCACTTTTGCGATGATGCGCGAGGCAGTCAGGCGAGGTTACACGGTGTATGCGTTTGGCCCGGCAGATATGGCGCTGGAAGGTGGCAAAGTCATTGCCAGCATCAGCAAGATTACGCTGACTGGTGACAGCGAAGACTGGCATCGCGCCGAAGCGCCACAGGCATTGCCGCTAAGTGCTTTCGATGCGGTATTGCAGCGTAAAGACCCGCCGTTTGATATGGAATATATCTACGCGACCTATTTGCTGGAGCTGGCAGAACAACAGGGCGCACGCGTCTTCAACAAACCGGCAGCGATACGCAATCACAATGAAAAACTGAGCATTGCGCAGTTCAGCCAGTTCACTGCGCCGACGCTGGTGACCCGCGATGAGCAGCGTATCCGCGCGTTTCACCACGAACATCAGGACATCATTCTGAAGCCGCTCGATGGCATGGGCGGCGCCGGTATTTTCCGGATTCGTGCCGATGGCATGAACCTGGGTTCCGTGATCGAAACGCTGACGCTCAATGGCAGCCGCACCATCATGATCCAGCGCTATATTCCCGAGATCGTCAATGGTGACAAACGTATTCTGCTCATCGGTGGCAAGGTCGTGCCATATGCGCTGGCGCGGATTCCGCAAAACGGCGAAGTGCGTGGCAATCTGGCGGCGGGCGGTGTTGGCGTGGCGCAGGAATTGTCGGCGCGCGATCTTGAGATTGCGCAGACTTTGGCGCCGCAGCTTTATCAAAGAGGCTTGTTGCTGGTAGGATTAGACGTGATTGGCGATTGCCTGACCGAAGTCAATGTGACCAGCCCGACCTGTTTCCAGGAAATTACGCAGCAAAAAGGCGTGGATGTGGCCGCGATGTTTATTGATGCGCTTGAAACAGCCGTTTCAGGGCGTTAATATACTCCCCGGGGTATGTCGTAACCCCCTAATGAAATCAAGGAGAGTAAGTGCAAATTGGCACATACTCCCTCTATTTTGAGAAATTATGGTTGGAATACTGTTGATGACCCACGCGCCGCTAGGCTCGGCATTTATCCAGGCTGCAGCCCATGTTTTTCGCGGTATGCCGGAGCGCCTGGAAGCGATCGATGTGATTGCCGATCAGAACACCGATGACGTGCACCGTCTGGCGCGGGAAGCGGTACAACGACTCAATGACGGCTCCGGCGTGCTGGTGATGACCGATATCATGGGTGGAACACCATCCAATTGCTGCCGCCAGCTGGGCGAACCCGATCAGGTTGCCACCATTGCCGGTATCAGCTTGCCGATGTTGTTGCGGGCGATTACTTACCGTAATGACGCGCTCGATGTGGTCGTGGAAATGGCACTCGCGGGCGGTCAGAATGGCGCGCTGCGGATTGATAACCGTATCCGGCTGTCACCGAATTAATCAAAGAGTTGAAAGTAGAGCATGATCCAACAAGAAATTGAAATTGTGAACAAACTTGGTCTGCATGCGCGCGCATCGGCCAAATTTACGCAACTGGCCAGTAAATTCAAAAGTGAAGTCTGGGTGACACGCAATGGTCGCCGTGTGAATGGCAAGTCGATCATGGGCGTGATGATGCTGGCGGCGGGTAAGGGCAGCAAAATCATGCTGGAAACCGATGGTGCCGATGAGCAGGAATGCTTTGATGCCATCGTCAATCTCGTCAATGATAAGTTTGGTGAAGGCGAGTAATGAGTTTTTCCGCGCAGACCATGTGAAGTGTTCCAGGTGCGATGGTTCTGCAGTGTTGTATCCGTTTGCTCATTTTCCTGAAGGCAGGTGAGTAAAGACAATTAAGAACATGGGGCACGAGGCATGGCATCATTTACATTGCAAGGCATCCCTGTTTCACGCGGTATCGCGATAGGTCGCGCGCATTTATTGCGTCCGGCTGCGCTGGATGTGAAGCATTATCTGGTTGCGCAGGAATTAGTCGAAGCAGAAGTGCTGCGCCTGCAAAACGCAATTGCGCAAGTCCACGTTGAATTGCAGGCGATCTGGGCTGACCTGCCGCAGGATGCACCGACCGAGCTCGGCGCTTTTCTGGATGTACACGCTCTCATTTTGTCCGATCCCATGGTATCGGAAGCCCCGCTCGATATTATCCGTACCCGTCATTACAACGCCGAATGGGCGCTCGTGACTCAGGTCGATGAGCTGTCGGCGCAGTTCGATGAAATCGAAGACGATTATCTGCGCGAACGCAAAGCCGATATTCAGCAAGTTGCCGAGCGGGTGTTGAAAGTGCTGACCGGCTCCTCCAGTCAGGTTCCTTCTTCCGATGGGATAGATGAGCGCACCGCCAACATGGTCGTAGTCGCCAGAGATATTTCTCCGGCAGATATGATGCAGTTCCGCGACGTCGCTTTTACCGGGTTTGTCACCGATGAAGGCGGGCAAAATTCACACACCGCAATCGTGTCGCGCAGTCTTGGTATTCCTGCCGTGGTCGGGATGGGGAATGCTTCGCAACTGATAGAACAGGATGACTGGCTGATCATTGACAGTGATGCTGGTGTGGTTATCGTTGCGCCGCCGACGATGGTGCTGGAACAATATCGTGAACGTCAGGCGCTGCTGCTCAAACAAAGAAAAAAACTCTCCAAACTCAAAAAAACCCCAGCGGTGACGCAGGATGGCGTTGAAATTACCTTGCTGGCAAATATCGAATTGCCGGGCGACGCTACACCTGCGCTTGAGGCTGGCGCCAGTGGTGTTGGCCTGTTCCGTTCTGAATTCCTGTTTATGGAGCGCAGCGGCGAACAGCATCAGTTACCGAGCGAAGAAGAGCAGTTTGACGCTTATCGTAAGGCGGTACTTGGGATGAAAGGCCGTCCTGTCACCATCCGCACTTTAGACGTGGGTGCTGACAAACCACTGGAAGCGGCTGAACACAATATTCTCAACCCTGCCTTAGGTTTGCGGGCAATACGCTATTGTCTGGCCGAGCCGCAACTGTTTCTGACGCAATTGCGGGCAATCTTGCGTGCGTCTGCATTTGGGCCGGTCAAAATTCTGATTCCCATGATGGCGCATGGATTTGAAATCGAGCAGACCTTGCAACTGATCGCGCAGGCCAAGAAAGAACTGACGGCAGAAAAGAAAGAATTTGATGCGGGCATACCGATAGGCGCGATGATAGAAATTCCCGCTGCTGCGCTGGCGCTGCCGATGTTTGTGAAAAAGCTCGACTTCTTATCTATCGGCACGAATGACCTGATCCAGTACACGCTGGCAATTGATCGTGCCGATCACGAAGTTGCACACTTATACGATGATTTACATCCGGCGATTTTGCAGTTATTGCAGATCATCGTCAGTACGGCAGAAAAAGCCGGGATTCCTTTGTCGATTTGTGGCGGTATGGCAGGCGATTTGCGCCTGACCCGCTTATTGGTCGGCATGGGGTTCCGGGAGTTATCTATGCCAGCGGCGTTGTTACCTGAGATTAAACAGGCGATTCTGAATACCCGGTTTGACACCTTGCAACCATATGTGAAAAAGATTTTGCGCAGCTATGATTCTGCGGTGATACAGGAAACGCTGGGTAATATGGAAGCGCTTGGCAAAACGCTGCATTGAATCCGGCACAGGTTTGACGATGAGGCTGGAGTTCGTTATCCTTGCCAACTTAGATGCAATTAGATACAGGCGCCGATTTGAAAATCAGCTTGCGGGCGCGGTCTGGACAATTTCCGGACAATAAATACGGCTAAAGCGAGCTTGAATGCAGCTTTCCTTCCTTCACATTCAGCCCTTCTTTTAGCCTTCCTTAGTTTTTGAACGAGAATTTTCTCGATGGAAGAGTGTATGTCAGCCTTACCAGGATCCGTTGGTGCCGTGACACCACAGGCGTTTCACTTTGAGGCGCCGTTGCCTTTACAAAGTGGTGCATCAATTGCCGGATACACCTTGATGGTGGAAACCTATGGCAGCTTAAATGCAGATAAATCAAATGCCGTACTTATTTGTCATGCCTTGAATGCATCTCATCATGTCGCAGGTTACTACGCCGACCAGCCCAAGAATATAGGGTGGTGGGACAACATGGTCGGCCCCGGCAAACCGGTAGATACCAACCGTTTTTTTGTGATCGGCGTCAATAATCTTGGTTCCTGTTTTGGCTCCACCGGCCCCATGCATACGAACCCCGCCACGGGCAAACCTTATGGCGCTGATTTTCCGGTGGTCACCGTAGAGGACTGGGTCAACGCGCAGGCACGTCTGGCAGATGTTCTGGGGATACAGCAATTCGCTGCAGTCATGGGCGGCTCGCTTGGTGGTATGCAGGCACTGGCTTGGAGTATTTTGTACCCGGATCGTTTGCAGAACTGCGTGGTAATCGCATCGACGCCAAAACTGTCGGCGCAGAATATCGCGTTTAACGATGTGGCGCGACAGGCGATACTGACTGATCCGGATTTCCACGGCGGTGATTTCTATGCGCATGGCGTCGTTCCGCGCCGTGGCTTAAGAGTGGCGCGCATGATAGGTCATATCACCTATTTGTCGGATGATGATATGGCCGAAAAATTCGGACGTGATCTAAAGTCGGATGATTACCAGTTTGGCTACGGCGTCGATTTTGAAATTGAATCTTATCTCCGCTATCAGGGCGATAAATTTTCAGATTACTTTGATGCCAATACGTATTTGCTAATCACCAAAGCGCTGGATTATTTTGATCCGGCCCGCCATACCGATGGCGATCTGACCAAAGCGCTGGCGACAACCAAAGCGCAGTTTTTACTGGCCTCATTCACTACCGACTGGCGTTTTTCGCCTGAGCGCAGCCGTGAAATTGTGAAAGCCTTAATCAGTAACAAACGCACCGTCAGCTACGCTGAAATTGATGCGCCTCACGGACACGATGCATTCCTGCTGGACGACTCCCGTTATCTGAATCTGGTTGCGGCGTATTTCGATCGCATTGCGACAGAACTGAAAGGAGTGTCAGCATGAATTTTTCAGAATTAAATCAATTACGTCCCGATCTGGCTTTTATTGCCGACTGGATTCAGCCGCAGTCACAAGTATTGGACGTGGGTTGCGGTGATGGCGTCATGCTTGATTATCTGCAAACCGACAAGCAATGCAGTGGCTACGGCATAGAAATCGCGGACGACAAAACACTTGCCTGCGCGAAACGTCATATTAATGTGATACAGCAAGACATGGAAAATGGTCTGGGCATGTTTGATGACAATGCTTTTGACACCGTGTTGTGCTTATCGTCATTACAGATGATGAAGCATGTGGAACCTTTGTTGCGTGACATTGCCCGCGTCGGTCGTGAAGCCATCGTCTCTTTTCCGAATTTTGGTTATTGGCCGCATCGCACCGCATTATTGCTGGGGAAAATGCCGGTATCGAAATCCTTGCCGTATCAGTGGTATGACACGCCGAATGTCCGTTGTGCAACGATTTATGATTTCGCCGATCTTGCCAATGAAGTCGGTCTGGAAGTCATGCAATGTGTTGCTCTGCATGAAGGCCAGCCAGTGAATTTTTTACCTAACTTGCGTGGCAGTCTGGCAGTGTTCCGGTTGCGTAAGCGTCAAGCTTAGTGTTTAAGAGATCGATTCGGGCAAATAGCGATTTTTATTGCGGTATCTTTAAAACTGGCGGCATGATCACCATTTCTCTGGGTAACCTGTTCACTGGCTTATTACTGGCTTAAATATGAAACTGCATACACTCTTTGCTGCTGTTCTTTTTGCGACGATGGGCACCGCATTTGCACAGAATGCAACGTCGCAGGATGGCGTCAAAATTGGTGGCAACTCTCTTTTAAGCAAATTCGCTCCGGTCGGCGCGCTGGAAAACCAGGCTGCGACGCAGTATGCACAAACCATGCAGCAAGCTGAAAAGCAACATGCGCTGGGACCCGATAATCATCCGCAAGTATTACGGTTACGTGCGATTGCCAATAAGCTGATCCCCTATTCTTTAAAATGGAATGAGCGAGCGAAGCAGTGGAAGTGGGAAATTAACTTGCTGGGATCCAAGCAAATCAATGCCTATTGCATGCCCGGCGGTAAGATTGCCTTTTATTCCGGGATTCTGGATACCCTGAAACTGACTGATGACGAAGTCGCGATAGTCATGGGGCATGAGATCGCCCACGCCTTACGCGAACATGGTGCCGAAAGAGCAGTGAAATCGAGCGCCGCTAATTTATTCGTCAAAGGGGTCGAGATTTTTGCCGGAGCGAAAGGATATGATCCGAATATCGCTGGTTCGATTGCAGGCGGTGCCGCAAACATGACCATGTTGAAGTTTTCCCGCGATAATGAAACAGAAGCGGATATTGTCGGGCTCGATATTGCGGCACGTGCCGGTTACGACCCTCGCGCCGGGGTTGCTCTTTGGCAAAAAATGGGCATGGTTAATAAAGGTGCCCCGCCGCAATGGCTGTCCACCCACCCCGCTGGGCAGAACAGAATTGCTGAAATTCGCCGCCACTTACCGGAAGTGATGCCTTTGTATGCGAAGGCGAAAGCATTGTCTCTGAATGGCATTGCGCCATATCGGACCAACGTCAAAGGTATTGATCCTGTTACCTATCCATAGTTTCTATGCCTGTGGCAGCCGTTCACCGCCACCGGGATTTTTCTTCATCTGAAAGAAAAGTTTCTTTTCAGGCATCTCAAAAATAAAAATTGCGCAGATTTCACCCAAAGTAAGCAGATTCGCTAAAAAAAGCACATCTGTTGTGCATTTGTGACATTTTCATGCATGGAAAACCACGATGTCATCGTCCTTTCACAATTGGGTGTAACACTTTGTAATGTTGAAAAAATTATGTGATAGACTATTTTCACATATCAATATACAGCTGATTCACTCGAATTTACTTGTCCGGTCAGCACACAAAAATCAACAGTGTCATATAAAAATAGACGATAGAACCTGGTGTCTGTTTTTTTAAAACCAAAAGAGCAATCGTTTGCGTATCAGCCAATTTATGTTTTTCAGCGGTCGCAATCGATTGCGTGTTGAAATCAGGCATAAAAAATGCATTACACCGTTGCTCGTAAGCTTTTTGTATCGCGGTTGCAGGTTGAAGTTTTTATAAAGCCAGTGTGTTGGCACTAAAGTGTGGTGATGGAGATGTCATCAAGCGGTGTTAAAAGCTTGAGATGATGAACAGGGTTCAGCGCAATTTTATTTTATTTACCGTAATTTGATCCGGGAGCAGTCAATGAAACAATCTACGAAGCCTTCAGCGTTTCCATCACGTTTGTCGATGGTCGCGATTGCATGCCAGTTGGCATGCATGGGTATTTCCACTGCGCAAGCACAGGAAGTTAGCAACGAACAAACAAGCTCAACACAAGTCACTATTACCGGCAAAAAAGTCGGTATGGGTTTGATGGTTCAGGAAAATGCGCCAAAAGCACGCAGTACAATTACTGCAGAAGAGCTGGCAAAACAACGTCCTACCGGTAATGCGTATGAAGCGCTGGAACTGATGCCTGCGGTCAACAGCTACAACTATGACGCAACTGGTTTGTTCGGCGGTGGCCTGACTCTGCGTGGATTTAACAGCGATCAGATCGGTGCAACGATCAATGGCGTACCTGTTAATGATTCCGGTAGTTTTTCAGTGTATCCACAAGAGTTTGTGGATCAGGAAAATACCTGCACACAGTTCGTCACACAAGGCTCGACTGACGTTGATTCTCCACAAATCGGTGCAACTGGCGGTAACTTTGGTATTACGACATGTGACCCTTCCAAAGAGAAGCGTTTCCGCGTAATGCAAACTGTTGGCGGCCTGAATCTGTCCAAAACTTATCTGCGTTACGATACAGGTATGCTGTCGGATAACCGTTCCCGTTTGTTCATTTCCTACTCTCATGCGCAAGCTGATAAATGGAAAGGTGATGGCGGAGCTAAACGTGATCACGTCGATTTTGGCTTCCGTACAGACTTCGATAAATTCAACTCTATCAGCGGCGTTGTTCTTTACAACCGCGCGATCAACCAGAATATCAGTTCATTCAGCCTGGCTGATCTGAACAAAAATGGTTATTACTACGATTATTCTACGAAATTTATTGGTCATGTGACGCCGACCAAAGGCAAAGCAGACAACGATCCTAGCCAAGCCAATGCTGATTCTTTTTATAAGTTGACACAGAATCCGTTCGAAAACGTGATTGCCTCTGTCACTGGGAAAATGCGTATCGGCGAAAACACCGACGTCAAAGTTATTCCTTACTACTGGTATGGTTACGGTAATGGTGGCGTTCAACAAAAACTGGTTTCCGAAGTTGGTTTCCTGAACGTTGCAACTGGCAAGAATACCGGTGCAGTGGATCTGAATGGCGACGGTGATACGCTTGATAAAGTGATTGTTGCGAATGCGAGTGTGACACGCACAAACCGTCCTGGTATTACAGCTTCCGTTACCCATAACCTTGGTAATCATCAGTTGCTGGCTGGTTTCTGGTACGAACGTGCAACGCATGAGCAATTTGGACCGATGGTTTCTGTAGACGCTGCTGGTAACGCGAGCGACATCTGGTTGCAGAACGGCATGATCATGCGCCCTGATGGCACGCCTTATCAATCCCGTGACTGGAAAACAATCAGTACGGCATATCAATTCTTCGCTCAAGACACCATCAGTCTGTTAGACGACAAATTGCAAGTCAACATTGGTGTACGTGCGCCAACGATGAAGCGCGATTTCACTAACTATGCGAATGAAGGTTCAAGCTCGGGTACGACATACAATATTTCTAAATCATATTCAGAAGTATTGCCACAATTAGGTGCTCGCTACCAGATCGACAACAATAATCAAGTGTTCGCAAGTTTGGCTAAAAACATGAAAGCGCCGCCAAACTATGTTTACTCGACAACGAACAACGTTGTACTGGTCAACGGTGTTCCAACGATGCCGGTTGATGTGAAAGCAGAGACATCGGTGAACTTGGATTTGGGCTATCGTCATCAAAGCGACAAACTCACAGGTCAGTTCACGGTATATTCTGTTGATTTCCGTGACCGTCAGGCGACTGCGTACGACGTAATCAGCAACACCAGCAGTGTTACTAGCGTTGGTAAAGTGAAGACCAAAGGTTTTGAAGTTGAACTGGGTAATACTCCAGTCAATGGCTGGTCTTTCTACAGCTCAGTTGGTTACGCTAAGAGCGAAATTCAGGATAACCTGATCGCAAGCAAAACTGCCGTATTGCCAACAGCAGGTAAAGAAATGACATTGACGCCAAACTGGAAAGCAGGCTTGAGCGCACAGTATGAGACAGCAGTATGGTATGCACGTCTGAAAGCCAAATATACAAGCAGCCAATGGGCAACGATGACTAATGATGAATTGGTTCCTAGCTACACATTGCTTGGTCTGGACGCTGGTTATCAGTTCGCAAACACTGGCTGGTTGAAAAAACCAACAGTACGTCTCAGTATCAGTAACCTGACAAACGAGAAATATCGCAATCCATCCAGCTTCAACGTGACAAATGCTCAGGCATATGGCACAGCAGCTGCGAAGACTGTGTTTTACTACCTCGGTGCACCACGCTTCACATCTGTCACATTCTCCGCAGATTTCTAATCTCGTGAATGCGCAGTTGCTGTAGTCAGTTTCAAGGTAAAGCAACGACAATTCAGGCCTGCAACGATTTCTTGTTGCGGGCCTTTTTTATTTGATAGTGGCAAAGATATGAATAAATTCAAACTCATCAGCCTTGCTGTTCTTGTCGCCATCGGCGGCTGCTCGACAACGTCAGACAAGAATGCCGGACTTAGCAACATCACCATTTTCAGTATTAATGATTTTCACGGCAATCTGCAGTCTGATCAGCCTGTACCTTATCTGGCAAGCAAGGCAGATGTTGCTAATCCGGGTAAAACAGTGAATGTTCCCTCTGGCGGTTATGCTTATCTGGCGGCGAAGTTAAAAGAGCGTCGCGCAGCGGTGCCATCCAGCATACTGGTAGGGAGCGGTGATTTGATGGGCGCATCTCCTATGGGCTCGGCATTGCTGAAAGATGAGCCAGTGATCGAAGCCTTGAATCAGCTTGACCTGACGGTAACAGCAGTCGGAAATCACGAGTTCGACTCCGGCACGGCTGATCTGATGCGTAAAATTAAAGGCGAATGTGCTTCCTCTGGCTGCGCGTATGCGGATTTTCACGGTGCCAGATATGCGTATCTCGGTGCGAACGTCTATGAGCAGGGCAGCAATACACCCTGGCTGACACCTTATGTGATACGCCAGGTCGGGAATGTGAAGGTCGGCTTTATCGGCGCGGTGACGTCCGATGTTCCTAATCTGGTGGCTGGTGACGCGATTAAACGCCTGCGTTTTGACGATGAGGCGGCGTCTATTAACCGTTATGTACCTGAGCTGCAAAAGCAAGGTGTGAATGCGATTGTTGCGCTGATTCATGAAGGTGCTAGCTACAAAGGTGCTGAAAACGATCCGACTTATCGTTGCGAAGGTTTGCAAGGGCCGATTATCGATATCACTAAAAAGCTCGATAAAGCCATATCGTTGGTTGTCTCCGGTCATACTCATCAAGGCTATACGTGCAAAATTGATGGTCGCCTGGTTGTGCAAGGGCGTAGCTATGGCGCGTTTCTGACAGAGTCCACGCTGACCATAGATCGCAACACCAACACGGTGGTGAATGCTGTCGCTATCAATCACCTGATTGATCAACAGCAAATTAAAGCCGATGCAACGGCGCAGCTGCTGGTAGATAAAGTGGCGACACAAACGGCGGCGTTGCGCCAGCGTCCGGTCGTTACGATAGACAAAGCATTATTACGGTCGAGTGAGTCAGGTCGTTTCGACAGTGCATTAGGTAACATCATCGCCGATGCACAACTGCATTACGCTCAGCATTATGGTGGTGCTGACATTTCGTTGATGAATGCAGGTGGAATACGCAGTGATTTGCCATCCGGCAGTCAGAAAACACCGATTAATGTCACTTTTGGCGATTTGTACGCGGTGCAGCCATTTGGGAACAACATCGTACGAATGACATTGTCGGGCGCCCAATTATTGCAGGTACTGCAGCAGCAGTGGGCCGGTGGACGCCCTGCAGAAGAGCCGAAAAAACTGTTTGTCTCGCACGGTCTCAGCTATGTCTGGAATCCGGCAGCGGCGATAGAGCAGCGTATCACCGACGTTAAGATCAAAGATAAAGCGCTTGATCCGACGCAGCAATATCAGGTGGTCGTGAATAATTTTCTGGCGGATGGCGGTGATGGCTTCAGCGTATTGAAGCAGGGAACCGATAGGCAACTGATAGGGCGCGATCTGGATGCGTTTGAATCATATATCCGTGAACGCGGTGACCGCATTACCGATGTGCAGCTGGATCGTGTGCAGCGCCGTTAGTCGCACGACTCATCAGGAAAAATTGCGATAAATTTAAACTGTTCTCCTAATATCTGTGCGGGTTTCCAGTCATTTTGGCTTGGAAACCCGCTTTTTTATTAGGACTATCGAATTAAACGTAGCTGATAATCAGCGGCGAATGGTCAGAAAAACGCTGTTCTTTGTAAATGGACGCAGTGTGTGCTTTCGCTGCGATACCCGGCGTTGCGACATGGTAGTCAATTCGCCAACCAACGTTATTGGCCCAGGCCTGACCACGATTGCTCCACCATGTATAGGCTTCGCCCGTGGTTTCAGGATGCAGGCGGCGATACACATCAACCCAGCCTTGCTCGTCTAATAAACGCGTCAGCCACGCGCGCTCTTCAGGTAAAAAGCCGGAGTTCTTTTGATTGCTCTTCCAGTTTTTCAAATCGATTTCCTTGTGGGCGATATTCCAGTCACCGCAAATCACCAATTCCCTGCCTTCAGCCATCAGCATTGCCAGATGTGGAAAAAATTCATCCATAAAGCGGAATTTTGCTTCCTGTCTTTCCGGTGATGATGATCCGGAAGGGCAATAGACAGAAATCACCGAAACATCGTCAAAATCACAACGTACATAGCGGCCTTCAGGGTCGAATTCTGCACTGCCAAACCCGATATGTACCGCGTCTGGTTTTTTCTTGCTATACACACCAGCGCCGGAATAGCCTTTTTTTTCAGCATAGTGAAAGTGCCCGTGATAACCGTGCGGATTCAGAAAATCAGCCGTCATATCCGGCGCCTGCGCTTTCAATTCCTGCACGCAAACGATATCCGGGCTTTCTTTCCCCATCCATTCAAAGAAACCTTTTTTTGCTGCAGAGCGAACGCCGTTTAAGTTGGCGGAAACGATTTTGGTCATATTGTGACGATGTGATGATCAAATTTTAAAAAAATTAAGAAATAAGACCTAACTTAGGTACAAAAAATGATGTAATGATTCAGACAGGACGGATCATGTATAAAACAGTCGGATTATACGTGACCTGACTGTAATGTCCGTTAGCGCATTCTATAAGAGCGAACAGGTATAATTCACGTTCTTAGTTACTCGCGAAGTTCACACATGTTATCTGGTGGTGTTGATAATGCCAATAAAGCACTAATTAAATAAGCAAATGTAACTTTTCTTGCTTGTATGGAGTTTGGTAAGCACCCTATTCGATAAATTCCATCATCTGAGTAACGAACCCTATAAAATCGTGCGTTTTGAAAATATCAGTCCATCTTATTCGAAGCGCGTCTTTAGATCCTAATGACTAAATTTTCAATTTCTCCGTTTTTTGCACTGAAATCTCTCTGGTCGCATCGCCGTCTGATTGCAGATATGGCGAAGCGTGATGCTTTGGGTAAATATAAGGGCTCTTTTCTTGGCGTGTTTTGGTCCTTATTAACGCCAGTGTTTATGCTTGCAATCTATACCTTTGTGTTTAGCGAAATTTTCAAGGCGAGATGGACTGCTACCAGCACATCAAAGACAGAATTTGCCATTGTTTTATTCGCCGGCATGATCATGTTCAATTTTTTTGCTGAGGTAGTTAATCGGGCTCCTGGTTTGATTTTAAGTAATCCCAATTTTGTAAAAAAAATTGTTTTTCCTCTAGAAATTCTTTCGTGCATTAATTTGTGCTCAGCGTTATTTCATCTCGTAGTTAGTGTGATCGTTTTACTGATATTTCAATTAATTGTATTTGGTCACATTCCATGGACCGTATTACTTTTGCCCATGGTGATTTTTCCGCTGGCGCTGATTTGCCTCGGATTGAGTTGGTTTCTGTCAGCTATTGGTGTGTTCTTGCGTGATGTAGGGCAGACCATAGGCATTTTTGTTACTGGTTTAATGTTTCTTTCACCAGTTTTTTTTCCTTTATCAGCAATACCTGTGGATTGGCAAATGGTGGCTAATTTGAATCCTATGGTTTTTCCGATTGAGATGGCGCGCCAGATACTGGTCTGGGGAAGCCAACCTGATTGGCTTGATTGGATTTTGTACCTATGTGTATCAATTTGCATAGCTTGGGCGGGCTTTGCTTGTTTCCAGAAAATTCGCCGGGGATTTGCTGATGTCATCTAAGTTCGCTATCAGTGTCAGAGGGGTGAGTAAGTGTTATCAGATTTACGATCAACCGATTGACCGCTTAAAACAAGGAATAATCGCTTTTGCGGCAAGAGTTTGTCCCAGTCGGAAAATCAGAGATCGCCTGTCAGTCTGGGCTCAGAGATGTGCCAGACAGTATTGGGCGCTTGAAGATATTAGTTTTAATTTAAAAAAAGGCGAAACTTTCGGCATTGTCGGTCGCAACGGATCAGGTAAAAGTACCTTGCTCCAGATTTTGTGCGGAACATTGAGCCCAACTCAAGGAGAAGTGCAGGTCAATGGCCGGGTAGCGGCTTTATTGGAGCTTGGGTCCGGTTTTAATCCCGAGTATTCTGGCCGAGAAAATATTTATATGAATGGCCAGTTGCTGGGATTGAGCAGACAAGAGATCGATGAGCGGATTGACGATATTATCGAATTTGCGGATATTGGTGACTTTATCGATCAGCCAGTTAAAACATATTCAAGCGGCATGTACGTACGTGTTGCTTTTGCTGTTATCGCTCATGTGGATGCAGACATATTAGTGATTGATGAAGCGTTGGCGGTGGGCGATGCTTTTTTTACGCAAAAATGTATGCGTTTTTTGCGTAAATTTATGAATAGCGGCACCATATTGTTTGTAAGTCATGATACGGCAGCAGTTAAAAATTTATGTCAACGCGCTATCTGGCTTGAAAAGGGGAAAATACAGGCCAGTGGTACTGCGAAAGAGGTATCTGAACGTTATTTGCAGGCATTCTATGAAGTGGCGCAAGGAAAAAGTAGTTCAACAAAAATGCTTACATCGCCTCAAGTACTTCAGCTCGCAAAAAAGTCAAGGGGGAGGAGAGATGCGCGTTTGGCTTGGATTAATCAGAGTAATTTAAGGAATGACATTCAGGTTTTTGAGTTTGATCAAAATGCAAGCAGTTTTGGAACAAAAGAAGCCAGAATCAGCACAGTTGAATTTTTCGATGAAGACGAAAATCCGTTAAGCTGGATTGTCGGCGGTGAAATAGTTCAATTGCACATCAGTGCATTTGTGACACAGGATATTTTCTCTCCTATCATTGGCTTTTATATCAAGGACAAGTTAGGTCAGATTCTGTTTGGCGATAACACTTATCTTACTTACCATGATGCACCACTGAGTGTTGCAGCCGGTAACGAAATAGAGGCTGTGTTTAGTTTCATGATGCCTATTTTGCCAAAAGGCGATTACTCAGTTTGTGCAGCAATTGCTGTTGGCACGAATGAAAACCATACCCAATTAGAGTGGGTACATGATGCGATGATTTTACGTTCAGAATCATCGCATGCGACAACAGGTTTGGTTGGTGTACCTATGCAAGGAATTGAGATTAAAACAATCTCTTAAAATATATTATTTAAAGTTAAAAATTATGCATACAAGTTCAATGGATAAAATGAGGGCATTTAGAGATAAATACCTCGCAGCAAAAAGAGATCAAGAAATCAGCATTCTTGATATTGGTAGTCAGGAAGTTCACATCAATGGTAGCTACAAGCCCCTGTTCAGCGATGAACCGAAATGGAAATATCAAGGTTGTGACATGGTCGCGGGCAACAACGTTGATATTGTCTTGACGGATCCGTACAACTGGAGTCAGATACCATCGAATTCAGCTGATGTCGTCATTTCCGGTCAGGCGTTTGAGCACATAGAGTATTTCTGGATCACGATGATGGAAGTCGCAAGAGTGCTTAAACCAGGTGGTTATGTCTGTATTATCGCTCCATCCTCTGGCTACGAACATCGTTATCCGGTTGATTGTTGGCGTTTTTATCCGGATGGCTTTAGTGCTCTTGCCAGATACGCCAGATTGAATCCGCTTGAGTCTTATACTCAGTGGGAAGATTCTCCGCTCTATGATGACCATACAAATTGCTGGCATGACTCTGCTTTAATTGCGCAGAAACCGGCTGGTTCTACCATCCGGGATAGCTTAAGAAGATTTTTGATTCAACTTAGCCGCAAGCTATAGAAAAAAATCTGCAAATAAGCAAATATCCGATTATGCAAGATGGCCAGATAGATTTAGTGGTAATGGAAAATCATAACAAATACAGCAGAGATGTCATTCCTGAGACGGAAGAGTCTCTTTCAAAGATCGTTGCACAAATTCACGCAAACTCTGTTGTGTTGGATATTGGTTGCTCTAGTGGAATGTTAGGGCGTTATCTGGTTTTGCAAAAAGAATGCGTGGTTGACGGCGTCGATATTGATCAAGGTGCAATAGAGGTATGTCGTCCCGTTTATCGGAAAGTTGTTATCAGAAACCTCGAAACCGATAGTATTATCGGCGATTTCGTTCATGAGTCTTATGACTACATCATTGTTGCCGATGTCATCGAGCATTTGAATAATCCGGATAAGCTTTTGACACAACTGCGTTTGCTGGTCAAGCCGCATGGTGCCATTATTTTCTCTGTACCAAATATCACCCATATTGCCGCATCTTTAGAGTTACTTACAGGGCAATTTAACTACACACAAAATGGCTTGCTTGATAACACGCATCTGAGATTTTACTCATACCAAAATCTGATCAGGAAATTAGCTGATTCTGGAATTTATCTATGGGCATTGGATACGGTTCAAAGAAATTTGACTGAAACCGAATTCGCAGACGCGCAGACCAGGCTTTTCCCTAAACAGTGGCTGGATGCGATGATTGAAAGTCGCCCGGACGCGTTGGTATACCAATGGATAGTCACGACCAAAATATATCCAAGTATGCATGCCGTACCAGATATTTCCAGATTTAAAAAAAAGCTGACCAGTCCTATTTTTACGATGGCCCTGTATTGGCAGAGCTTACAAACATCGGGGTTCAACGAAACGAACAAGCTCCCCGGATTTAAATACGATAGGGTACCCAACGAATTTGTAGTGGAGTTTCATTTTCCAGCTTTAGAAGATGAGCGTGTTAGCAAAATACGCATTGATCCTGCATCGGAAATGAAGTCAATCTGGATTAAGAATGCGTACATTACTGACGCACAGGGCAGCGTGTTGTGGCAATGGTCAGGAGCAGGTACTGATGCTGATTTGATTAACGCTTTTTGGAGTGCCGGCATCCCGGCTGAGGGTCGTATATTATTTTCGGAAAATAATGATCCTCAATGGTATCCGGATGTGCCATCCGATGTGTTAGCGAGGTTAAATAAGGGTGATAAATTTGTTTTTACTCTTTGTGACGACAGTGCCTCGATAGACACGCAACTGGAAATTATTTGGGGACACCGACTTGAATTGAGCGCAGAGGAATTAAGGCAGATGTCTTTAAAAGTGTCACAAACGGAAGACGTAGTTTGTGAGCTTGAAAAAAACAATGTACAGAAAATTCAGGAAATTAATGAACTGATACAAAGTAATGTTCGGAAAGCTCAGGAAATTACTAGTTTAATCCAAAGTGACGCTCAAAAAACTCTGGAAATTAGTGAGCTTACGCTCGTACTGAATGAAAAAGAAACTTATCTGCAATCTATCATTGATAGCAAATCTTGGAAGATTACTAAACCATTGCGTTACATCCGGCGAAAAATGAGTACATCAATAATAACAAGAATGCGCCTGTTTACATTTGGTAGTTTCAGGGTTTTCTGGCAAATACTTCCTCTGCCACTGACGTTAAAAAATAAGCTGAAAGCCGCATTGATTAAGAACTTTCCATCGCCGTTTCATCAATACAGCAAATGGATTACTACCGGCCAGCACAATACTCAGCAAGGTGACTCAGCGTCAGCTTTGTCCATTTATGAACCAGTTTCGACAGAAGTGGAAACTGTGCATTATGTCGCGCGCTTGAACTCCACACCTTTAGAAAACAAGCCAGTCAGATTAATTTGCTTTTATTTGCCACAGTTTCACGCGATCCCGCAAAATGATGTATGGTGGGGTGAAGGATTTACAGAATGGTCAAATGTCAGACCTGCACAGCCGCAGTTTCATAACCACTATCAACCTCATGTTCCAGGTGAGTTGGGCTACTATGATTTACTTGATACTGAAGTACAGCGTCGTCAGATTGAATTAGCGAAGTTGTATGGAATAGAAGGCTTTTGTTTTTATTTTTATTGGTTTGGTGGCACACGTCTTTTAGAAAAACCCGTAGAAAACTACCTGAATGATCGTTCGTTGGACTTGCCATTCTGCCTCTGTTGGGCCAATGAAAACTGGAGCCGTCGTTGGGATGGCCTTGATCACGAAGTTCTTATTGCGCAACAACACAGTCCCGAAGATGATCTTGCATTTATTGAACATGTTGCCAGGTACATGCGTGATCCGCGCTATATCCGTATCAATGGCAAACCGCTGTTGCTGGTTTATCGTCCGGGATTATTGCCTTATCCAAAAGAAACAGTAGCCCGCTGGCGCGACTGGTGTCGTCAGAACGGGATTGGCGAAATTTATCTGACGTACACGCAATCCTTTGAGGCGCTTGATCCCGCAACGTATGATTTCGATGCAGCGGTGGAATTCCCACCGAATAATTCGGCGCCGCCAGATGTGACGAATACAGTGACTCCGCTCAGCACAGATTTTGCCGGCAGGGTGTATGACGCGCGTATCTTTGCTGAAAGAAGTGAAAACTATCAACAGTCTCTCTACACCTTATTCAGAGGGGTATGCCCGTCCTGGGACAACACAGCACGCAGAAAGAATAAGGGTACGATTTTCCTGCATTCAAGCCCTTTGCTTTATCAGCGTTGGTTAGCGAATGCAATCAGGGATACCGTACAACATCGTACTAATCGCGATGAGCGGCTGATATTTGTGAATGCCTGGAATGAATGGGCGGAAGGTGCGCATCTTGAACCTGACGAGCGCTATGGTTACGCCTATTTGCAGGCGACCAGAAATGCGATCACTCGCAGTGCCTCATATCCGGGAAAATCCGTACTTCTTGTTACGCATGATTGTCATCCGCACGGAGCGCAATTTTTGATTTTAGAAACTGCAAAGCAATTGAAGGAATGCGGTTTTGATGTGACGATAATGGCTTTGGATGGAGGGAATTTGTGGGACGACTTTAATCGGGTCGGTAAAACCTTCAACATAAAAAACCGCGATTCTGAAGAGGTATATGCTTTTTTAGAAAAATTGAATGCAGTCGGAACCGTAGACGCAATTACCAATACTGTCATTTGCGGAAGCATTTTGCCTTTATTGAAACGCACAGGATTTAAAGTGTTGAGCCTGATTCACGAAATGCCAGGTGTTATTCGTGACATGAAGCAAGAGGAAAATGCCAGAACGATTGCGCAACTGGCGGACAAAGTCGTATTCCCAGCTGCGTTGGTGCATGAGCTTTTTAATGAAATTGTTCCCGTCAATCCAAATAAGATTGTTATCCGGCCACAAGGCGTATTACGCAAAAACCCATTTAAAGGCTGCCAAATAGAGGCACATAAAGAAATTTGCGAATTACACCATTTACCGTTGAATTCGCAGATTGTTTTGGCAATCGGATATCTGGATATGCGCAAAGGTGCAGATTTATTTGTCGAAGTTGCTGCAGATGTCATTCGGCGTAATCCGAACGCCGTATTTATCTGGGTAGGACATGCAGAAGCTATTTTTGAGCAAAAAGTAAAACTCAGAGTACGTGAATTAAAGCTGACGGATAAAGTGATTTTTGCCGGCTTTGTACGTGATCCTATGGCGTATTACGCCGCCGCATCTGTTTATGCACTTACTTCTCGCGAAGATCCATTTCCCAATGTTGTTTTAGAGTCGGCAGAAGTCAATGTTCCCGTTGTTGCTTTTAAAGGTGCATCCGGTACGGAAAACCTGATTTTAGAATGCGGTGGACGCCTGGCGAATTACCTCGAGTCCGGCGATTTTGCAGAGCAGGTGTGTGCGTTGCTCAGTACTCCAGCTTCAGCTACGAACAAACCGGCTTTATCGCTGAGACAGTATTCGTTCGATTTGATGCATTATCTGAATGGTTGTCCCCGTGTGTCTGTTGTTGTACCTAATTACAACTACGCACACTATTTAACTCAGCGATTGGAAACTATTTGTACGCAATCATTTCCGATTTATGAGTTGATTATTCTCGATGACAATTCCAGCGACGACAGCAAAGAAGTGGTGACGTCGTATATGCAAGCATGTCCAGTGGACAGCACGTTTGTCGTGAACCCTGAAAATTCCGGATCTGTATTTTTACAGTGGAAAAAAGGAGTGGATCTTGCTAGAGGTGATTTGATCTGGATTGCTGAGGCAGATGATCTGGCAGATAAGAAATTTCTGGAGACATTAATTCCGGCATTTTTTGACCCATCAGTGGTGCTTGCTTTTGCCCAGTCAAAGCAAATTGATGAGCATGGGAACCTTGTTGCCGAAAATTATTTGGACTATACAAAAGACATTTCAGATGATTGGAGTCGTAGCTATTGCCGCGATGGTGCCGAAGAAATTGCAAAAGCAATGAGTATAAAAAACACGATTCCAAACGTGAGTGGTGTTCTTTTCAAGCATCAGACTTTGAAAAAGGTATTTGATGAGATGGGTGACAATTTAACTCAATATAAAATTGCAGGTGACTGGCTGATTTATATCCGGGTTTTATTGGAGGGAAAAATTTATTTCAATCAGCATTCCTTGAATTTGCATCGCCGTCACACAAACAGCGCGACGAATACCTTGAAAGCCAATCTGCATCTGCAAGAAGTAATCGCCTTGCAAGAGGTCGCAAAGTCAGTAGTAACGCCGGGTCAGGACATATTAAACAAAGCCAGCCTGTATGTAGAGTATTTGCACCATCATTTTGGTTTGCCTTTAAACAAAGAGAAAAACAGTTAATGAGCTTGCCAGCACAAAAATATAAAAAAGCGTTGATACTCGGTGCTGCCGGATTTATTGGCATTAATCTTGTGAAGGAACTGGTGCACGCGGGATTTGAAGTTGTTTGTTTCGATATAGTGATATCAAAACAGTGGCCTGATGGCGTCCGGGCGATTGTGGGAGACTTTTTGCAACCACCGGCTGAACTGTTGTCTGAAATGGATCAGGCATATATTTTTCACCTAGTCAGCTCCTGTCGTCCTTCACCGAGTACCACACAAGCTGCGAATGAAGTCAGCCGGGATTTGGTCTCTACCATTAACTATCTTGAGCACACAAAAGATAAAGATGTCCGCTGGATTTTTTTATCTTCTGGCGGAACCGTTTATGGACAAAAAGATGCAGGACTTATTTCTGAGTCCAGTACGACGGATCCCATCAGCTCATACGGGCTGGTGAAGCTGTCTATCGAGCGCTATTTTGATTTGTACAGAAAATCATATGACCTCGATTTTATTGTGATCAGGCTGAGTAATCCTTACGGCCCTTGGCAAGATCCTCAGCGGGGGCAGGGGATTGTCGCTGCGCTGATATATAAGGCTCTTACGCATCAGACAATTGATATTTGGGGAGATGGTTCGATCGTCAGAGATTACATCTATATAACCGATGCAATAGACGGCATTTTGCAGGCGGGCATTCTTGGCTTATCCGGTGACATTTTTAATGTGGGGACGGGAATTGGCACGTCCATCGTTGAGTTGGTAGAAAAGATCAGCCGCAGTCTTGACATACCTATCTCCGTACAACACAGTGCTCCGAGATTTGTTGACGTGCAGAGTAATGTGCTCGATTCACGCAAATTACTATCGAAAACTTCATGGTCCGCTTCGACTAACCTTGATGTCGGTATTTCGTCGACGGCGATGTGGATGAAAAATACTTTTTTGCAGAGTCATTCATCATCTGCTGACCGCTAGCCGGATTCCGCTGGGTACATCAGCGATTTCAACTTCAGTTTGTTTTCAAATTTAATTCAATGACACTAAAAGATGTACATTTGCCACCTTTGAAATATCGGTCTGACATTGACGGATTACGGGCTATTGCTGTTATTGCCGTTGTCGTTTTTCATGCATTTCCAGATGTACTTCGTGGTGGCTTCATTGGCGTTGATATTTTTTTTGTTATTTCTGGCTATTTAATATCTACGATTATTTTTGAGAACTTAGAATCAGGAACTTTTCGTTTTTCTGATTTTTACACCCGGCGCATAAGGCGCATCTTTCCTTCGCTTCTTCTTGTGTTAGCAGCGTGTTTTGTGTTCGGATGGTTTGCTTTACTACCAGACGAATATAAACAGCTGGGTAAACACATGGCCGCTGGTGCCGGTTTCATCTCAAACATCGTTTTGCTGGGAGAAGCAGGTTACTTTGATAACGCCGCAGAGACCAAGCCTTTACTGCATTTATGGAGTCTGGGCATAGAAGAGCAGTTTTATATCGTCTGGCCGCTCCTGCTGTGGTTTGCATGGAGACGTAAGTTTAATCTCCTGACGATGACCATTTTCTTTACCATCATCTCATTTGTTTTGAATTTCAAGGGCGTCAGACAAGACGCCATCGCAACTTTCTATTCGCCACAAACACGTTTTTGGGAACTGTTATGTGGCAGTCTTCTGGCATGGCTGATGTTATATCAGAGGCAGAAATTGAGTCATATCGCCAACAACATTGATGATTTTCTTGTTGCCGTTCTTTATACAGAAAAGCAGAAAATCCAGCGACAAACTCTCGCCAATTGTTCGTCGCTTCTTGGTTTGCTATTGGTCACTTATGGCTTATTGCACATAAATAAAGAACTCCGGTTTCCCGGTGAGTGGGCATTGATACCGGTCACCGGCGCGGTGTTATTGCTTGCTGCAGGTCCTGATGCAGTCGTTAATCGAAAAATTTTATCCGCGAGATTACTTGTTTGGTTCGGTTTAATCAGCTTTCCACTGTATTTGTGGCATTGGCCGCTCTTATCTTTTGCCCGAATCGTTGAGAGTGAAGTGCCGAGCATCGAGATTCGTCTTCAAGCTGCTGTTTTATCAATAGTACTTGCTTGGCTTACTTATTTGTTGATTGAACGTCCGATGCGTTTCGGAAAATATGGCAGGGCTAAGATTATTACTCTCGTTTTTCTGATGATTGTTATCGGATATGTCGGGTTCAATACATATCAACGAGATGGATTGAAATTCAGATTGTTAAGCAGTAAAGCCCAAATTGGAAATATAAACTCTGCAGATTTGTTGAACGAATCTATCAATAACTGTCTTGCGTATTTCCCTGACTGGGATAAAGTGACTGATAACCCTTGCAGGTTCCAAAGAAAAACCAAGAATTCGATCGCAATTATTGGCGATTCCCATGCCGGTCATTTGTATGCTGGATTAAGCGAGTCCGTTGATTCTGGTGATGGAGTCATCGCTTTTGCTGCAAGTTGCGCGGCGCCGTATATAAATATTGCAAGCGCTACCAGCGACATCAATGCTCGCAAAGTCAGGGAAGGAGCTTATAAGTTAATAAATGCCGCCTACGACTTTGTCATTCGTGACCCGGACATTAAAATTGTTATTCTGGCGCATAACCCTCTTTGTTCTTCCGGAGACGTGAAAGACATGGCAAATCCCGGAAACAAGGATGAGAATCGTGTGCTGAAAGACGGGATGATAAGGACTTTTCAAGCTTTAACACAGGCGAATAAAAAAGTAGTCGTATTATTTGACAATCCTTTTCTGCCATTTGAGCCGAATTTATGTGTCAACCGGCCGTTCCGACTCACCAATAATCGGAATAAATGCTTATTCCCGCGCGAGGAATTTGACTCTCTGACGCCTTTTTCAAATTATAAGTCCGTCGTGAATTCGGTTCTGAAGGAGTTTCCGCAGATTCGTACGTATGATCTTGCCGATCCGTTTTGTGATGCTCAATATTGTTATCTCGCGAAAAACAATGCGCTACTTTACAGGGACAGAGGTCATTTAAACGACAGTGGCTCACGCTACGTTGCTCCTTACATCATGAATATGATTGGAAGCCCTAAGAAGTGAGCACACTGCGTTTATTTTTTCTCAGGCACCTGCCAGACTCAGCACTTCTTCAACGGTGGTGATGCCCTGCCATACTTTAAGCATTCCATCATCGCGTAAGGAGCGTACCTGGTTCTCTCTTAAATATCTGACGATCTCCGCCTCACTCGCATGGGATAAGATCTGATGCTGCAGCGTCGCATCGACCTCGAATAATTCATAGATCGCAACACGTCCTGCAAAGCCGGTATGGTTACAGGCACGGCAACCGACCGCTTGCCGTAACTGTGGTTTCTCCACTAATTCTTCTTTCCAGTGTCTGACGCCTTCTAGTAAAACACGATGCGTTTCCTGACTAATTTCGGCCGGCTGCGCGCACTCTTCGCATAAACACCGTACCAGACGTTGCGCCATCACTCCTTTTAAGCTGGAACCAAGTAAAAACGGCTCAATGCCCATATCAACCAGTCGTGTTACGGCGCCTGCTGCGCTGTTCGTATGTAAAGTTGAGAATACTAGGTGCCCGGTCAGCGCGGACTGTACAGCGATAGAGGCGGTTTCTTGATCGCGGATTTCACCGATCAGCACCACATCGGGATCATGGCGCAGGATAGAGCGCAAGGCAGAGGCGAAGGTAAAGCCGATATCGGCATTCACCTGAATTTGCGAGATGCCTTGCAGACGATATTCGACCGGGTCTTCGACGGTGATAATTTTATTTAAACCATCGTTACCTATATCGAGAGCCGTGTAGAGCGTGGTCGTTTTACCGGAACCAGTCGGCCCTGTCACCAGCACGATCCCGTTTGGCATCTTGATCCAGCGTTTAAATAAGGCCGCGTGATCAGGCATCATCCCCAGATCTTCGAGGTGATAAGGTTTGCGATCCTGACGCAGTAAACGCATCACCACCGATTCGCCCATGGCGCTGGGTAATACCGAGACACGTACATCAAACACTTCGCTGTTGACCCGCGCCGTCATACGACCATCTTGCGGTAAGCGCCGTTCAGCAATATCGAGCTGTGACAGGATTTTGATACGGCAAACAGTCGCGTCGAATTTATCCAAAGGAAAGCGGCTCAGATCCTGCATTACGCCATCGACCCGCAGGCGAATAGCGAATTCATATTCGCCCGGTTCTACGTGAATATCCGATGCGCGCCGTGTCACAGCTTGCGATAACACGGTATTCACCAGTTCGATAATCGGGCCTTCTTCTGCCAGTTCGCGCAGATGCATGACGTCGCCGCTCATTGCCATCTTCGGCTCGCGTCGCTCCAGTGCGGCATAGAAAGCCTCAAAAGAAGAAGGGCGTATCAGTGAATATTTCAGTGAGATGGCGCTTGGAGACTTCAGCCTTAAGACTTCGCGCACATTGGCAGCGATCACTTCTTTCGCGGCACAATGAACAATATTACTGTCCTCTTGCTGCCATAAAATTAATCCTTGCGCCTGACACCAGTGGGGCAATAGACCCCATTGATTAACGGTGGTTTGAAATGCGGCTTGTGCGGCATGCAAGTCATCATCGCCGACCAATGGCATACCACTATGCAAAGCCATTTGCTGATATAAAACTTCCTCGGACAAGGCTCCCATTCTTACCAGCAATGCAGGTAGCGGGGTAAATTGTTCCTGCTGCAGTAATCTTGCGTTCTCTAGTGTTTCTGCAGGAACGACCAGGTTTTGCTCTAGAAATTGTTCAAAGGAAAGTAGCGTACTCATAACAGAATGATCGTTGATGATTAAATGGATAGGATTAAGGCAAAAGCGTTCCTGCAACAGTATCGCGCCTCGTTAACCGGTGTTGGATTTGGTGAGCAGGTATGGCGCTTGGTTGCCAAGCACGGTTGGAATAGGTTTACGATAACTTAAAGTAATAATAAAGATTATTTCGTCGCAATCTTTATGTCATTGATTGCGCTATACCATTTGCCACCAGCGCGAACCACCAGCAGTAGCTCGCTACTTTTCGTCAGTTTAACTTTGACCCGAATATCGGCCTTTGTTCTGTTAGGTATTTCCTGAGCTGCTAATACAGTCGGCTCACCTTTGGATGGCGTTGCATTGAGAAGAAGAAACAAGTCTGTCCCCGGTAATTCACTCATCAGATGCACTGACAACAGGCCTGCAGGCGCAATGGCAGGAGAATCTAAGAGCAGGTAATCAGATGTCATCAACTGCGATTTGCTGACGGAGGGTTTAAATGCCGTTAGCGCTTTATCTATGCTATCTGCTTTCAGTAGCTCAGGCATGAGACTATCCAGCGATATGGTGGGAGTGCTGCTCATTGTTTGTGAATGTGATGTTACAGAAGTCGCAGTCATGAGCAGCGCAGCGATTACTTTAGCTAAAGTGTGAACATGGCGTTTGGACATACGAAATGAGAAAAACATAAATAGATCAATTTTTGAATAGGCTTTAGCGAGCTTCAATAATGTGAAGTAGCATTAAGTTGGATTAGGCAGCGTGAACCGGCTAACAATATTGTACACCGTACTGTTACACAGATCGGATGTGAAATTAGATGGGTGAAAGCGAGAAAATGCAGAAGTAATGAGTAAATACAGGCATAAAAAAAGGGAGGCTTACGCCTCCCTTTTTAGTGACTAACTAGAGAAATTATTTTTTCAGGCCAGTTTGTGCATCTTGATCTTGGTATTGACCTTCATTGACTGGTGCACGGTCGAGTGTGCCTTCAAAATCAACACCTTGAGTAGAAGACGCTTCGATGAAGTTTTTGCTATCTGGGTTGTACAGATAGTTTTGTACGCGCAGAGAAGAAACGCCTTCTGCTGTTACACGCAGACGATCACCAGCACCATTAGCGTTTGCTGTTGGCTGAGCAGTACCCAATGTTGTGCCAGAGATTGTAGTCGGTGTGTTTGTCAACAGAGCATTGATCGCAGTTGCTGTCATGTTAGAAACAGCGCGTGGTTTCAATGTTGCGATTGGACCCCAGTTACCATAAGAACCATCAGCGTGGATCAATTGACCGTAGACTGTGGCTGTATTTGTTTCACTTGGGTTGATCAAACGCAGAACACTAGTCCAGTTACCACCAGTAGATGGTGTCGCGTAGTTACGAACATCAATCTTCACGCTGCCAGACAACGGATACAAAGCACCCGAACAAGAGTTATTTTGTTCTTGTGTGTAAGCAGTAGCAACAGCATCAGGCGCTTTGACCAAAGTTGCAACTGCATTGAATGTCGATGAAGGGATGGTGTTTGTACCAGCAGCTTGGTAGCAGACAGAAACAGCATTAGTTGCAGTTGCAGCAGGAACTGCGTATGTCAGACTTGCTGGGAGACCAGCAGTAGCTGCTGTGAATGTTATTGAACCAGCGCCACCAACGGATGTGCCGCAAACCATACCAGTGGACAAGAACAGCGTGCCGCCAGCTTGGAAGCCTTGAGATGCTGTAACGTCAACTTTAAGGAATTTCTGCTCAACTGCACCGTTAACCAGTGTTGCTGTAGCAGCAGCGCCACCAGCAGTCAAGTTAGCCAACAGGTATTGTGTTGTCGCATCAGCATCGTAGCCATTAGATGCTTGAGACAAAGACACCGTGCCCAAGTTAACCAGAGTGTTGCTCAGGAACGTATCGTAAGTGCTCGGTGTGCCCAAAACATCCGCTGCCGTACCAGCAACACCAGCAAATTTAGTGTTCAAAGATGGGTTTGATGGATCGATTTTTGCAGAGCCGTCAGCAGAAGCTGCAACTGTGACTTTGATGTTCGTTGGGAACGTGTACAAAGTACCTGTACTTGTGTTGCCAGTACGCAGGTGTTCATCAGCGATACCGTTTGTAGTACCGTCAGCGATATTTGTTGACGAAACTGAAGTAAAGTGTTTGAACGCGAATGGCAGATTTGGTACTGCATTTGTACATGGGTTAACTGCACCAACTACGCTGTACAGTTTAGTTACTGTAGATGCAGTGCCTGCTGGATCGTTGAAACGAACCGCTGGTGTTACCAAGCTACCTGTTGCTGTTGCTTTCAATACTGTAATTGTTGCATACAGTGTTTTATTGTCAGCACTGATCGCTGGAGCAGAAACTGTGTATTTAGCTGGAGCAACTGGTGCACCAGCATTGTCTACGAGGACTACAGATGCTGCATTGCCTGCAGTTTTCCATTCACCGCCGCCTGTCAGTACCAGTTGAACCTGAAATACTTGGTCATTGTTAGTTGCATCAACGTCACCAGCGAAGCGATAAGTGACTGAAGGTGCTTTGATTGCTTGTGCATCAGCAGTAATAACTTCGTGAGCGATCTGGATCGAAGAAGATTGGATTTGACCCGCGGAAGCTACGTTAGCAGCGAAAGCAGCAACCAGGCTAGCCGCCAGGATACTTAATTGTTTTTGTTTCATTTGAATAGCCTCTCTAGAAAAGACATTAGATTGTTACGTAATAAATGTACAACGTACGTTTGCTACAAGTACTTGTCATACGAGTACTCATATGACTAGCCGATGAAGATTAAAACATGTTTTTTCAATTGCAGCAAGTTTCCATGTGCAGTTATGTCGAAAATATAACTTTCTCTTCTCTCGCCAGGCATATTCCTAAGATCGACAACGATATAATACGTAGCGGCGTGATTTTGCGCTGTATTTCTTACGTTTGTACACATGTGTGTTGTGTATAAGATACAATTGAAGGTATTAAGTTTGATTGATTCTGGATTTTGACTTGCTTTCTCATTCTTTTTTAAAATGAGGCGACTTGTGAAGCAACTTTGAGTGAGTGTATGTAAGAGTTTCACTACTGTTGTATTCCGTTGTCTTATACAATCCGTGCACATTCGCTGCGCCATACTTTTTTAGTCTGGAACGGTTTTTTTTCGCTATATATATATATGCTGAGTTTTTTAATTTTCCTTTATGCCCGAATTTCGTTATCAAGCTACTGACGCGCAAGGCGCAGTGGTGAAAGGTGTACTGACTGTAGAAGATCAGGCTGAGGCGATGACGCAATTGCAACGTCGCGGTCTAATGGTGTTTGAAATGCAGGAAGTCGCTGCTTCCCGCAGCAGTCGTATCTCTCAACCCAAGCGCGCGGGGCGCGATGCGATTCTGGTGGTACTGCAGGAACTGGCTACTTTACTGGATGCTGGTGTAACGCTGGCAGATGCGGTGGAGAATGTTGCCAGAGGATATCAGGACTCACCTTTAGGTATTGCCTTTAATAAAATCTATTCACAATTACGTGGTGGTATTGCTTTCTCTAAAGCGTTAATCGATGCTGATTTGCGCTTACCTAATTATGTTGTCGAGCTGTGCCGTGCCGGTGAATCTACTGGTAAGTTGGCGGGTTCTTTGCGTTCCGCCGCGGAACAGCTTGAATTAGAACAAAACTTCCAGCGCGAGGCGCGTAACGCACTGATTTACCCTATGGTGCTGATCGTTAGTGGTTTTCTGGCAACATTGCTGGTATTTGTCTTCGTGGTGCCGAAGTTTGCCAATATTCTGAGTAACCCTAAAGCGGATATTCCTCTGTTATCTGTGTGGGTGTTAGCAACCGGTATGTGGCTAACCAAAAATAAGTTGCTGTTGGCACTAGTCGTTGCCGGAGCCGGTATCTGTAGTTATCTGTTACTTCGTCAGGAAAAAGTGCAACAAAATCTTTGGAATCGGGCGGCAGGTTTGCCAGTCATTGGTAGTTGGATTATGCATACGGAAATGGCGCGTTGGAGTTCAATGTTCAGCGTATTGCTGCAAAACCATGTATCTATATTAGAGGCATTGGCACATGCGCAGAATGCGTTGCGAGGTGACGTCTGGCGGCAAAAAGCAGCGCTGATTCTCAGTGATGTGAGAGGTGGTAAGACTTTAGCAGAGTCACTACAATTGCATCAGTTTATTGATGCAACGGGTGTTAATCTGGTACGGGTAGGTGAGCGTTCAGGTGCGTTGGGTAAAACGACCGCGTCATTGGCCAATATGCATCGACTGCACAGCCAACAGCAGATGCGGCAATTTTTAATATTACTGGAACCCGTCACTATATTATTAGTGTCGGTTGTGTTGGGCGGGATTATGATTTCGGTCATGCTGGCGATTACCAGTTTGACGAACGTCATTTAAGAATCGCGGTCTAAGTCGTTTTTGAAAGGGTGTTATGCGTAGTTATTTTGTGAAAAATTTAGTGAAAAACACGTCAAAAAATACAGTAAAAAATAGTCTGTCGGGTAGAGTTACAGGCTTTACTTTGCTGGAAATGTTGGTGGTTATGGTGATTATCGGTCTGTTAGCGGGCTTGGTTGGTCCGCGTATTTTTGGCAAAGTGGATTCGTCAAAGGTGCAAACAGCGCAGACGCAAATCAAAATGTTGGAAAGCGCATTAAATATTATGCGGCTTGATGTAGGACAAGTACCACCTCCGGAGCAGGGATTGCAATGGTTGTTGACGCCACCTCTTGACCCTAACTTGCAACCTTTATGGAAGGGGCCCTATATCGAAGGCTCCATTCCTGTGGATCCCTGGAGTAATCCTTACCAATACAAAGCACCAGGGATTGATAACAAACCGTATTCTGTGTATTCGTTTGGTGCGGACGGTAAGCCGGGTGGCGAAGGTCTGAATGCAGATATTGGTCTTGGTTCTGTAGTGAAATAATTCGTGTTATTTGTATTAGTGTCGTTGGATGTGTACATGTTGATGGGGTTCTTCGAGTGACGACTTTTTCTGTACGTTCTCAGACTGAATTGGTACGTCGGCAGGTCGTTGTTCGGCGGACGTTTTCTTGTGGCTTTACCCTTATTGAAATGATGGCGGTGTTGACGCTGGCTGCATTGATGGCCGGCGTTGCGTTGCCGGCAATGCAGAGATGGTTTGATTCTATTTCCGAGCGGGCGCAATTGACGGAGATCTCGATTCAGTTTCAGCGGCTTGCGTCACGTGCCGCGCTTTTGTCCGAAACGGTGAAATTAAGTAAATTGAATTGGACGGATAAGTTGGGCGATGGGAGTGCGACACTGAGTTTGCCAGACGACTGGTCGATTGCGAATGAGAAACCCGTTGTCTTTTTTCATAGTGGAATATGTGAGGGTGGGATTGTTGAGCTCACAGGCCCTCAGGCACGCAAAGTGAAATTAAATATCGCAGCTGTCAGCTGTGACGTGAGTGTGATCAAACCATGAGTGCATTTATGTTTAGAGCTGGTTCTTGCAAAGCAGACTGCTCACGGTTTCGTTCGGTAAGACTAAAACAAATGGGCTTCAGCTTGTTAGAAATGATTGCTGCCCTGACGATCTTGACGATAGGCTCAGTCGTATTATTTAGCTGGCTTGGACAGACAATGGGTCAGCTCAACCGTTTTCAATTACAGGAAAAAGAATCACTGGCTAAATTGCAGGCAATTGATTTTCTATCGACACAAAATCCGGCACTGGCTTCGGAAGGTAAACAGGTATTTGACTCTTTTAAGATGGAGTGGAAGAGTGAGCCCGTTGCAGAAACCAGAGACGCGGTGTCACCTACCGGTGGTTTGGGTTTGTATCAAATAAGTATGTACAAAGTTCAAGTGAAAACGTATGACAAATCAGACCGTACGTGGTTTGAGTTTCCATTGAGGTTGGTTGGATACAAGCAGGTTCGCCAGCCTGCAACAGCGACGCCGTTTTAATATGTCAGGTATAAAAGGCGTTGATACGAGCGGGAGTTATGCAGGGTTGCGCAAAGCAATTCCTGGCCTGAATCAAGATGGGCTGACGTTGATTGAATTGCTCGTTAGTCTGGTGATTTTGGGGTTTGTTGTCGTGATTATGTCCGGGGCTTTTTTCCAAGTTGCGCAAGTCGTGCGTATTGCTGAAAATGTGAATGGTCAATTTCAGTCCCAATGGATACGCATTAATTCTCTGAAAGACCTAGTGGGTAATCTTGTATTGCCTGAGAGTATAGAAAAGCCATTCCAGGGCGATGGTAATGGCTTTGAGGCTTATTCTTTATCCTTGCCGCAAAATGATTGGGGTGATTTACAACAATTCAGGGTGAAATTAAGTTCCGTTAAACAAGGTAAAACTGATTTGGTGGTCACCGTTGGTGATGCACAACCGGTCGTCATTGGCTCTTGGGATATGCCGATTCAACTGGAGTATCTTACTGTGGATGGTGCTGCTGTATCGATGTGGCCGCCTCTGGGTAGGGTAGTGGAGGATATGCCTCGGGGAGTGATCGTGCGTGCGAGTTCAGGTGAACGGTTAATACAAATGATTGCCTCTTACAATGGTGCGCATAAGGTTGAGCCAAATGGGAAAAGCGATATGGGTAAGTTGTTTGGGGTTGATGTGAAGTGATGCACCGAATTTACTCAGGGCGTACCATAATATTGAAACACTCAAACAGTGGCTTTGCTCTCGCTGCTGTGTTGTGGCTGTTGGCTGGACTTACTATATTGGCTGCGATGATTAGTCAATCTAATCAGATACTGGCGGAACGCCAAGCAAAGCTCAAACAGCGCGCAGACGCTGAACAGGCATTTTTGTCCAGCCGTAGTGAAGCTTTGTATTGGTTATCAACTAGTAAAGCCACCGAGAGCGGTTTTGGCTGGTCTGGGCAATATTTACGTGTTGACGGCAGGGGATACGCAGGTGCAAATCGCAGCACTATACAATTACAGGATGTCCGGGGGTTATTAAATTTAAACCGCCCAAAACGGAATTTATTATCACGACTTCTTGTTAGCTGCGGTGCTGACGAATCTGAAACAGATGCGTTGATGGATGCATTAGAAGATTATGCCGAGCCAGGTAAATTGAAACGATTGAATGGCGCGAAGGATTTTGAATACTCTATGGCTGGCTTACCTTCACCACGTGGGGCACCGCTATTGTCTGAGCCCGAGATCTGGCGTGTCTATGGCTGGCAAAAGTTGCGATCGACATGGAACGCTCGTCATTGTTTTGAGGATGTCACGGTTTGGGGTGATAGTAATTTTAATCCTGGCACAGCAACAGCTAAGACCTTGGCAGCTTACGGGGTGACATCTGAACAAGTAGCGACTATTGAAAAAGAGCGTGCCGTTGGCGAGTCGACCACGATCAACGCACTGCAGCAAAGCAATCAGGCAAATAATTTTTTAGGTTTGCCTGATGGCCGCTATCCTGCACGCACCTTGCGTGTAACGCATTCTATGCAAGATATGTCGTGGGTTTTTCGCTATGAATTAAAATTACGGTCTAACGCTGAAGGAAGTCCATGGGAGATATCATCTCCGCGCCGAATTCCATTGGCTTCAGTTATCATGCCGGCTGGTCGTGCCGAGTGGCCAAAAATCGACCACATTTCTGATACGGATAAGAATGCAATTACGCAACCGATACTACCTTTCTGATTTTGCCGCATCTGCCAATTCGTCCAGCAGCGACAATGGCAAAGAGAAATTCGTTCTACGTGCAGGTTGGATCAAACCATTATGGATATTACCTCGTGCATGGTGTGTCACGACGTCATTGCAAGCGAAAGGTGTGCCGCGCCATAAAACAGCTGCACTGGTACAGCTGCATTTAGGCCGACTGGCTCCATTTGCAGATTGTGGTGTTTATGCCTGTCGCTCAGGAGACTGGGTACATCTCTGGTTCTGGGAAAACAGGCGTGTACGTGAGCTGTGTGCAGAAAATGATCTGGACTTTGATTCTCTTCAGCTTGCTCCGGAAAGTGTCTGCTTTCCAAAGCGTAAAGAGGGCGCAGTTGTATACCAATGTAAGGATGGTATCGAGGCACAGTTATGGTATCAGGGGGTATTGATAGATAGTGCCTGGTGGCCAGATCGCATTAGTGCAGAGGAATGGGATGTGTGGCGGCCGACCTCTGCTGGTGGAACTCGCTCTCAGCTTGTAAGTTGGCCAGAAAAAATGCCCTCTTATATAACACCTGGTGAAGTGTCGCCTGTTGATAAAACCGCGCGATTGGCGGAACCTTGGGGGCGAAATCTGCTCGGAGTCCAGTGGTGGCACGCGATTAAAGCGTTTCGTGTTGACACGCTACTGATATTCGCTGGAGGACTTATGGCTGGATTTACTGCCTACTTATCCATGCAGTGGTGGACATTACAATCGTTGCAAAAAGAGACGGAAGAAAAAATTGCAGCCTTGTCGGTTCGTGTTGATCCTCTGAATGAGGCCCGCAGCAAGGCATTATTACAACAACAATGGATTAGTAAACTGGTAGCGTTGCGTAATCAGGATGGTATTCAGGATCTGCTCAAAAGCTTGCAACCTGTTTTGCAGCAACAAGAAGCTGTTTTACGTGAATTTGAGTATCTTGATGGCGAATTGCGATTGACGTTGGTTCCTATCAATACAGAACTGAATATTGCCTCATTGATACAGGACATAGAATCATTGCCCAAATTAAGCAATATACGATTGTTGCCAGACAGCGATGTCAGAGTCGTCAGACTATCTGCCAAGATGCAACGTGTTGGGAAATCATCCGTCGACGCGAAAATTTTAGGGCAAGTGCAAAAAACAGTTGAACCAGTAAAAAATGATCAGCCTCTTTCCATTTACAGAAGCGGCAAGCGCGAGAAGGGGGAGTGAAATGAAAACGGGTGAACGTTTTTGGCAGTTGCTTGGGATGGTGATGTTGCTACTTGTTGCTTACGGACTTGCCGAATTATATGACATGAATATGGCGCAACAAAAGCAGCTGGAAAGCCAGAGTCAACTGTTGGATCGTCAGGAAATTTTGCTTAAGAATAATCACTGGCCTGAGAATTTGATTGCCGTGCAAAAGGTACAAAAAGCCTGGGTTAGTTTTTTGCCGACTGAAAAGTCACCTACTTTTGCTAAGGCGAGATTATTGAGTGATATTCGTGATTTAGCGAAGGACGCGGGGATACCTAATTTGGTAGTAAGCGCTACCGATGCTGAAGGCGGGGACAAGGTGGGCTTGTCTGGGTATGGAGAGAAGTCCACTTATCAGTCAAACGCGGATAAAAATAAGCTTGATGTGTTACCTTCGGGTGTTCAAGTGATTAAATTGACGGTGACGGGACGCTTTGATCCAATGGCGTTTATGAAGTTACTTCATTCTATGGAAGAAGCGCAGCGATTTATCATTGTAGAGCGAGCAATAGTTCGTGGAGTACAGATGGAAATTGGTATTCGTTGTTATTGGCGTGTTGGGACTGCGTTAACTAAAGACAAAGCAGAGGGTAAATCTGTTTCATAGGTGCTTTGATTGCACATAATTATGTTGAATTTAAAGAAAATTTCTAGCAAGCAGTGGGCTGCTTCCTTTTTTGTAATAGCTTGTACAGTTATCGGGGCTCTCTTAGGTCGGTATGTGTTGTTTGACTCTTTAGTACAAACACGGTTTGAAAGTCAACAAAAACAAACACAATCAGATCCTGCTTTTTTAGTGCCAGCGGCACCACCTGAAAAAGTAGTAAAGGATGAAAAAAAGAGTGCAGAAAATGCGCAAAAAGTGGCGATGGATTTCAGTGAGCTTCGCGTTTGGGAGGTGGCGGTTCGGCAGCCCTTGCCTTCGAGGAAAGAGGCGTTGACACCACCTCGCTGGAGAATTGTTGGCGTCACCTCTGTTGGGAGTGAAAAAAGTGTACTCCTCTTGTTTGACAATCAGCCAGCAACAGAGGCTAGAAAAATTGGTGAGAAATTACCAGGTGGAGCCAAGATTGTTGAGATCGCCCAGGACCAATTAAAAATTTCTTTGAATGGTCAAATTATGAAACTGAATTTACGTAAGCAATGAAAAAATCATCTTCCCGACTTAATACAAGATTGCTGGTACAGCGTATCGCTCCAGTGTCTGCGATAACTATTTTGTTATGTTTATCCGGATGTGCTGACACAAAATTAAATGTTCCAAAGAAAATAGAGTTTGAACGTAGCCAGCAATTGAATTCAGCGTCTGTATTGGGTGACGAACAGTTACAGCGCAAATACACGGAAACCGATACGCCGAAATTGCCTTTACAGCGATTAAGTAGCGCTCAGCAAAATCAAAATAAATCACATGACCTTGCCAATGAAAAAAGTGAATTGACTGTGTCATTTGATCAAATGCCATTGCCAACGTTCATTCAAGCCGTATATGGAAGTGTTTTAAAGACAAATTACTCTATGGACGGTGCTGTTGCTGCCCGTACTGATTTGGTTACTTTTCATACGCCACGACCACAAACGGCAAGCCAGATGGCAAATCTGGCTAGGATGCTTTTGAAAAGTTATGGTATTGCAGTGCAGGATTTTGGCGGTGTGATTCGAATGGTGCCAGATACTGCGACCAATAGTTATTCGCCAGCGATCAGACGCGGGCGAGCTCAACCAGATACGCCGATGAGCTTGCGGCCTGTATTTCATTATGTAGAACTTGACGCCGTTCGTATAGGTGATTTTAGTGGCTTGTTGCGGACGATGTTTGGTTCCAAAATCCAAATTCAAGATGATCCCGGTCGTAATGCATTATTGTTGAGTGGTCAGGCTGACGACATTTCTGCTGCGATGGAGGTTATTCAGGTCTTTGATCAGCCCATTATGCGTGGTCAACGAACTAAGAAAATTACACCAGTTTTCTGGACTGCTGATGAGTTCAGTAGACGATTGGTTGATGTTTTATCTGCGGAAGGTTACGCAGCTAGCACTGCTATCACATCCGGAGCACCTATATTAGTTTTGGCAATTCCTCCAATTAATAGCATTATTATTTTTACTTCTTCTGAGACGATATTAAATCACGCGTTAACATGGGCTAGAGAATTAGATAAGCCATCCGACAGTCAGGCTGGTGGTGCGTTTTTTACGTACCCAGTCAAATATGCAGATGCTCAGGCATTAGCGAAGACCTTATCCGAGCTGATTGGTGGGGCGACTGGTGCTACGACTGCGGCTGCTTCAGGTCAGCAAGCGGCAACTGCTTCGACGTCAAGGGGCGGCTCAAAAATTGTCGTGAACAATGCGACAAACAGCTTGATTATTCAGGGAGGTGGCCCAGATCAGTATCGTCAATGGATGGCATTGCTGGCAGAACTGGATAAACCGACTAAATCGGCTTTGATTGATGTGATGGTTGCAGAGGTGACAGCAGGAACTGCAAATACTCTTGGGGTGGATTGGAATTTCCGTAATGCTAAATCTTCTGCCGGCGGTATACCAGGTACGGTTACTTCGGGGAATGCTGGTTCCGGTTCTGGTGGTCTTACTTTTAGTTTCTTGAATTCTGCAGGATTACTGCGTGCAGATATTTCTGCTCTGGCATCAAAAAATGATGCTCAGATTTTGTCCAGCCCTAAATTGATGGCACGAAATGGTGAAACTGCGACGATTCAGGTAGCTGATGAAGTTCCTATTTCTACTGGTGTTACTACTACGCCTGGCTCAATCCTTGGTGGTGGTTCGGTAGCAACTTCGATCCAATATCGCACCACCGGTATGATTTTGAAAGTAAGGCCAGTTATCAATTCTGGCAACAGAATTGACCTTGATATTTCTCAGGAGGTGAGTAACGTTAAATCTTTAACTAGCGGGCCACTTAATTCTCCAACTATTGGGACTCGTAAAGTCGATACTAAATTAACTTTACGGGATGGCAGTACGGTCATGCTTGCAGGCCTGATTTCTAATGACAATAGTTCTTCTGATGCGGGCGTTCCTTTACTCAAGGATATTCCAGGTGTTGGTAGTTTGTTTAAAAATGAAACTTTCAGCAAGAGTAAAAAAGAGCTGATTATTCTGATCACACCTTACATTATCAATGATGATTTTGAAGCGGAATCGATCAGCAATGCTTTTCAGAGCTCTCTTGGTGATTGGGCTAAGGATTTGAAGGAACGAACCGATCTCAATGCGCTCAAGCGTATGCCACCGACAGTTGACAATGCTGCAAAAGACAGTGTGCCTGTAAAAATCGATGACCGCGCCAATCGACCTGTTGCGCAGCGACCTGCGAAAGAGGTCATGTCTGAGGAGTCCGCTCCGAGAGAACATCATGAAGATCAGGCAAAAGAAAAGATAAGTACTGAAGAATCTTTGACTAATAAAGAGTCTCTTGCACCTTCAGATGTCATTATGAGTAAGCCGCTACCTGCAACATCACCGGTACAAGTTTCAACTGGAAAAGCAGATGAGGGTAAAAAAGTTAAATCAGGCAATACAGGTGCAAAAACTGCACCTGTATTGCCGGGAACTAAGCCTGTTGAAAATACAGATTTGTTAGAGGAATTGAGGCGCGCTGTAGATAAACGTTAAATAAAAAGGGTTTGCGATGAGCAAACTCTTTTTATTTTGATGCGATGGAATTCTATATTAGCGTGGACAATTGATTGTTTATGTGAACGGCAAGTCTTGTTAATTTCCGTTGATATAAATCATTTCTGAGTTTCAGCCGCGCCATATTTTGAGCGGTAGGCCGCAACCGCATCTTTGTGCTGGGTCAGTTGAGTATCCGCACCCGCTGCGGACAGATAGTCAAACAAGTCATTCAGATTACCGATGGAGACGACAGGCATGTTGTAGGTCTGGCTGACTTCCTGCACTGCGGATTGTGCAGAGAGGGCATCATCCTTGCCGGAGCGTTCCATGCGGTCAAGCGCGATCAGCACAGCACATGGCGTGGCACCAGCCGCGCGTATCATTTCTACCGATTCGCGCACAGAAGTACCGGCAGAGATCACGTCGTCGATGATGACGACTTTGCCTTTCAGTTCAGCGCCGACAATGGTGCCGCCTTCACCGTGGTCTTTGGCCTCCTTGCGATTGTAGGCAAATGGCACGTTACGACCCCGCGCTGCCAGTGCGACAGCAGTAGCACTGGCCAGCGTGATGCCTTTATAGGCAGGGCCAAACAGCATGTCGAATTCGACGCCGGAATTAATCAGGGTGTCCGCATAAAATGCAGCCAGTTTGCCGAGATTAGCGCCGTCATTAAACAAACCTGCATTAAAAAAATACGGGGAATTGCGTCCGGCTTTGGTGACAAAATCGCCGAAGCGGATGACGCCGGCATTGACTGAAAATGCAATAAATTCTTGTCTTAAATTACTCAAAATATTCTTCCTCAAAGGATATTGTGGCGTCTTTAGTATTTAGTCCTTAGCTCGCCAGTTTTTTCTTCAGCAACTCATTGACCTGCGCTGGATTGCCTTTGCCTTTGGTTGCTTTCATCGCCTGACCGACCAGCGAGTTGAAAGCCTTCTCTTTACCTGCGCGGTATTCATCGACCGATTGCTGATTCGCTGCCATCACCTCATCGATAATTTTTTCGAGTGCGCCGACATCGGAAATTTGTTTCAGGCCTTTTGCTTCAATCACCTGATCGGCCAGATTGACGTCTGCTGATGGTGCTTGCCACATTGCTGCAAACACTTCTTTGGCAATTTTGTTGGAGATCGTGCCATCGGCAATGCGTTGTAACAACACTGCCAATTGCGCTGCACTGACCGGGATGGCGCTGATATCAACGCCTTCACGGTTGAGCGTGGACGCAACATCACCCATCATCATGTTTGCTGCAGGTTTTGCCTGAGCGACGCCAGCAGCTTGTACGACAGCTTCAAAATAAGTTGCGATACCTTTTGATTGCGTCAGGATGGTGGCATCGTATTCAGGTAAGCCGAATTGCTCAATGAAGCGCTGGCGCATCGCTGATGGCAGTTCTGGCATGGTTGCACGCACTTGCTCGACCCATTCACGGCTGATTTTCAGTGGTGGCAAATCCGGGTCAGGAAAATAGCGATAATCCTGTGAGTCTTCCTTGCTGCGCATTGAACGTGTTTCTTTGCGGTCAGGATCATACAAACGGGTTTCCTGCACCACGGTGCCGCCATCTTCTATCAGTTCGATCTGGCGACGCACTTCGATATTGATCGCTTCTTCGAGAAAGCGAAACGAGTTCAGATTCTTGATTTCGCAACGTGTGCCGAATTCTTTCTGACCGACCGGACGCACAGAAACGTTGGCGTCGCAACGGAAAGAGCCTTCCTGCATATTGCCATCGCAGATATCCAGCCACATCACCAGCGAGTGCAATGCTTTTGCATAAGCGACCGCTTCGGCGGCACTGCGCATGACTGGTTCTGTGACGATTTCCAGCAAGGGCGTACCTGCGCGATTGAGGTCGATGCCTGTCATGCCCTGATAATCTTCATGCAGGGATTTACCGGCATCTTCTTCCAGATGCGCACGGGTCAGCTCAATGACTTTGACTTCGGATTTGCCATCTTTCTCCACTACGCACGACACAGTCCCACCCTGAACTACGGGGATTTCAAACTGACTGATCTGATAGCCTTTTGGCAGATCGGGATAAAAATAGTTTTTACGGGCGAAGATCGATTCCGGCGCGACGACCGCGCCGACAGCGAGACCAAACTGGATTGCTTTTTCTACCGCACCTTTGTTCATCACCGGCAAAACGCCCGGTAATGCCAGATCGACAGGGCTGGCCTGGGTATTGGGTTCTGCGCCAAATTGAATTGAAGAACCGCTGAATATCTTGGAGTTTGTTTTGAGTTGCGCGTGCGTCTCAAAACCAATAACGACTTCCCATTGCATAATTATTCCTTGTTTCGTTGTTGCATGTGGTGTCAGCAAATGCGCGACACACTTCATCCATCAATCGGATGCTGCCGTTGGGGCTGGTTGATGTACCAGCGGCAGCAATGTTTGCCTATTACTTTTATGCCGCTTATTCCGGTGCACGTTGATGCCAGTCAGTGACTTGCTGGTACTGATGCGCGACATTCAATAAACGTGCTTCATCAAAGTAATTACCTATCAGTTGCAAGCCGACCGGACGTTTTGCATTTTTGTCGCCCTGACCAAAACCGCAAGGGATGGACATGCCGGGCAAACCGGCAAGACTGGTCGATAAAGTAAAAATATCGGCCAGATAGTTAGCGACCGGATCATCGGATTTTGAACCCAGATCCCAGGCAACTGTCGGTGCTACTGGCCCCATAATCACATCGCATTTTTCAAAGGCGGCCGCAAAATCCTGTGCAATCAGGCGACGGATTTTTTGTGCCTGCAAGTAGTAGGCATCGTAGTAACCATGCGATAAAACATAGGCGCCGACCAGAATGCGGCGTTTCACTTCCTCACCAAAGCCTTCGGTACGCGATTTTTTGTACATATCGTTGAGGTCTTTGTAGTCGGCCGCGCGGTGGCCGTAACGTACACCGTCAAAACGGCTCAGGTTCGATGACGCTTCTGCTGGCGCAATGACGTAATAGACCGGAATCGATAACTCAGTTTTTGGCAGCGAGACATCAACCAGTGTCGCGCCAAGTTTTTCGTATTCGGCGAGTGCAGCACGTACCGCCTGTTCCACATCCGGGGCCAGACCTGCGCCGAAAAATTCTTTCGGTACGCCGATGCGTAAGCCTTGTAAAGATTTATTCAGGTCGCGATTAAAATTCTCTGGTTTGCGATCCAGCGAGGTGGAATCTTTTTCGTCAAAGCCGACCATGGCGTTGAGCAACAGGCCGCAGTCTTCGGCGGTCTGGGCAATCGGTCCGCCCTGATCGAGAGATGAAGCAAACGCGATCATGCCGTAACGAGAGACGCTGCTGTAAGTCGGTTTGATACCGGTGACGCCGCAAAATGCGGCTGGCTGGCGAATCGAGCCGCCGGTATCTGTACCGGTGGCCGCGGGTGTCAGGCGTGCTGCGATCGCAGCAGCAGAACCACCGGACGAGCCGCCAGGAACCGCGGTTTTATCCCATGGATTTTTGACTGCGCCAAAATACGAGTTTTCATTCGCTGAACCCATCGCGAATTCATCGCAATTCAGTTTGCCCAGCGTGACCATGCCTGCTTCTGCCAGTTTCGTGACGACCGTCGCGTCGAATGGGCTGACGTAGTTTTCCAGCATGCGTGAACCTGCAGTGGAGCGCAGATTTTTTGTAACAAAAATATCTTTATGGGCGATCGGGATGCCGGTCAGGGCGGTGGCATCGCCATTGGCAAGACGTGCATCGGCAGCGGCTGCCTGTTGTAGCGTCAGGGCCGGATCGACATGCAGAAATGCATTCAGATCACTGGCGGCGATACGTTGCAGAAAGTGCTGGGCGAGTTCAGTCGCGGAGATCTGCTTGCTATGCAGCAGTGCGGATAATTGGGCAAGAGTTTTGGTATGCATAGAATCTTTTCCGGGAAGCTTATTCAATGACCTTAGGCACCAGATACAGGCCGTCCTGAGTTGCCGGTGCTGGCTTTTGGTATTCGTCGCGATGATTGGTTTCAGTAACCACATCGTCACGCAGGCGCAGTGCGAGTTCAGGTAGCAAGGCGCCGATAGGGTGGCTCAGTGGCGCAACGCCAGTGGTATCAACGGCTTTTAATTGTTCCGCCAGTAAAAAAATACCATTCAGCTTATCAAGCGTGGAATTCGCCTCGGACTCGGAAACTTCAAGCTTTGCCAGATTCGCGATGCGGGTAACATCATTAAGTGTCAGTGACATGATTTAAGGGCGCGGCAAGGCGCAAAA
Organism: Undibacterium sp. FT79W; assembly: GCF_014284215.1. Lineage (NCBI taxonomy): Bacteria > Pseudomonadati > Pseudomonadota > Betaproteobacteria > Burkholderiales > Oxalobacteraceae > Undibacterium > Undibacterium sp. FT79W. The sequence continues at coordinate 158,222 of NZ_JACOGB010000004.1, forward strand.
GGGTGTCAAAAATAATGCAAAAATATACAAATTCCGATACTGAATTTTTAGGTGTTGGTATCGAGTAAATTTAAGAAGATTATAAGGTAGAATGGCGGGTTAATGCCCTATAAGGTGCGCTAAATCCCCGAAGTTGCTGCGGACTGACCTCGAATATGAGGATCCGGTTGATGCGGACAGGGTCAAATTTTGATGAAATTTCGTGGAACAGCGATCTGCTTGAGACGCTGTACACACAATTGTTAAATACAGGACAATACATGTTTGGTTTTCTACGTAGCTATTTTTCAAATGATCTGGCAATCGATCTTGGTACTGCAAATACCTTAATTTATGTCCGTAGTCAGGGCATCGTGCTGGATGAACCTTCTGTGGTGGCGATTCGTCAGGAAGGCGGTCCTAATGGTAAGAAAACCATCCAGGCCGTCGGTAAAGAAGCGAAGCAGATGCTGGGCAAAGTGCCCGGCAATATCGAAGCAATCCGCCCGATGAAAGATGGCGTGATCGCTGACTTTACGGTGACTGAGCAGATGCTCAAGCAGTTTATCCGCATGGTGCATGACACCAAATTCTTCAAGCCTTCCCCGCGTATTATCATCTGCGTTCCTTGCGGCTCTACGCAGGTGGAACGTCGCGCGATCCGTGAATCTGCGCTGGGTGCCGGCGCATCCCAGGTATTTTTGATTGAAGAGCCGATGGCGGCGGCGATCGGTGCCGGTTTGCCGGTTTCTGAAGCGACCGGTTCTATGGTGGTGGATATCGGCGGTGGTACGACTGAAGTTGGTATTATCTCGCTCGGCGGTATGGTGTACAAAGGTTCTGTGCGGGTCGGCGGTGATAAATTTGACGAAGCGATTGTCAATTACATCCGTCGTAACTACGGCATGCTGATCGGTGAGCAGACTGCGGAAGCGATCAAAAAAGCGATCGGCTCTGCCTTCCCTGGCTCCGAAGTCAAGGAAATGGAAGTCAAAGGTCGCAATCTGTCCGAAGGTATTCCGCGTTCGTTCACCATTTCCAGCAATGAAATTCTGGAAGCGTTGACTGATCCGTTGAACAACATTGTTTCTGCGGTTAAAAACGCGCTGGAACAAACGCCGCCGGAACTTGGTGCCGATATTGCAGAAAAAGGCATGATGCTGACCGGTGGTGGTGCTTTGCTGCGTGATCTGGATCGTTTGCTGATGGAAGAAACGGGCCTGCCGGTGATCGTTGCGGAAGACCCATTGACTTGCGTGGTGCGCGGTTCGGGCATGGCGCTGGAGCGCATGGATAAATTGGGCTCCATCTTTTCTTACGAATAAAACTCTGGACCAGGCGGGATGGTATATCACCCCGCCTATGCAGATCAGAGTATGAGCATACGATCCGGCGAGGTATGAGACCACAATGTATGTGTCTGTGAATGTAATTCATTGTCTTGTCGGTAGGACGCATCAGTTCTGCAGGTAGCAGAGTCGGCATTTATGTCGGCTTTTTGTTTTTTGAGCGCATGCACATAGCCCAGGCTTCTGCTGTGGATAGGTAACCGGTTTCTGACGATTGATATAGTATGGATTACAGTCCGCCACCCCTCTTTAAACAAGGTGCATCTGCACGTGTCAGAGCCGTTTTTTTTACCGTTTTTGCGGTTTTCCTGCTGGTCGTTGATTCCCGTCTGAATACCTTAACGTTTGCCCGCCAGGTATTAGGAACGGTGTTGTACCCGGCACAAATGATGGCAGTGATTCCTGCCGACATTGCGCGGCAGGTGTCACATTATTTTGTGACGCAGACATATCTCGAAAAAGAGAATTCCCGCCTGAAACGCCAGCAAATTATCAATGCAGATTCTTTGCAGAAAACTGCTCAGCTCCAGTCGGAAAATAATCACTTGCGTAACCTGCTTGGTGCACGTGAACGTTTGCCGGTGAAATCAGTTCTTGCTGAAATTATTTATGATGCTCGCGATGCCTCAACCAAAAAAGTCATCGTTGACCGGGGTATCAAAGATGGTGTCGCGCTGGGGCAACCGGTGATTGATGATCTCGGTGTGGTGGGGCAGGTCACAAGAGTTTTTCCATTCACGGCTGAAGTGACGTTGTTGTCCGATAAAAATCAGGCGATTCCGGTGCAGATACTCCGAAATGGTTTGCGCAGTGTGGCGTATGGACGCGGCAAGTCATCCTACCTTGATATGCGCCTGACCTCGAATGCAGATGTTAAAGTGGGTGATCAGCTTGTGACTTCAGGTATCGATGGTATTTATCCCGCCGGGCTGGCGGTAGCGAATGTCGTGCAAGTCGAAAATAAGGCGACGACCACTCTGGAAAACATTTTATGTGCTCCGGTCGCTGGCATAGACAAGAATAAGCAATTGTTGATTCTGCAGGTATCGACGACCAATCTGCCGCGCCCTGACACCGAAGATGTGCGGGCGAAAAAAGAAAAATTCAATCGCAAAGTAACACGCGACACTGCGCCGCCTGGAAGTGATGTGAAACCGGTCGATCATCAGGCAATCACGCAGACCGACATGAAAGACGCGGTAAAGGAAGTGAAACCTGAAGATAAAAAGGATGCCACAAAATGAATCAGCCCCATTACATTTTGTTGCCAGTGAATTCGCTGTTTATTGCGTTCAGTTTTATTGCTGCTTTTTTTCTGAATTTTTTACCTTGGGGTGGCATGGTTGGAGTGCCAGATTTCGTTGCCCTGGTATTGGTTTTCTGGAGTATTCATCAGCCGCTCAAGGTTGGCATCGGTGTCGCTTTTGCGATGGGGCTGGTGATGGATGTGCATGATGCGATTTATCTTGGTGAAAACGCACTGGCATATACCTTGTTGTCGTATTTTGCGATCACCATACATCGGCGTGTATTGTGGTTTCATCCTGTGACTCAGTGCCTGCATGTATTTCCGTTATTCCTGTTTGTACAAGGATTGCAGACGGGCGTCCGGCTGTTAATCGCACCGGAGGCACATTTTCCAGGCTGGTTGTATTTCTCTCAGAGTCTGGTGACGACATTGTTGTGGCCGGTAGCAACGCTGATTTTGCTGGCACCACAACGACGTGCCATCGATAAAGACCATAATCGTCCTATCTGAACCGCTGCGGACGTGCGTCAACAGTGTGCCGCATGTTGCTGAGTAAATTTAAGAAATCATGACTGAACTAAAGAACACCGAGCGCGAGCTTTATCTTTTTCGCCTGCGGCTGATTTTCCTCGGCATATTTGTGCTCGCCTGTTTTTCCGCGTTGGTCACACGTTTTGTCTGGTTACAGATAGTCAAGCATGACGATTACGTTTTACTGGCGGATGAGAACCGCATTGACGTTGTTCCGGTGGTACCTAACCGTGGTCTGATCCTGGATAGAAATGGCGTCATTCTCGCCAGAAATTATTCAGCCTATACGCTCGAGATCACTGCTTCCAAGATCAATCAGGACATGGATGTGCTGATCGATGAGCTGGCGGATTTGGTCGATATTCAGCCTAAGCATCGCAAGCGTTTCCGCAAATTGCTGGAAGATTCCAAGAGCTTTGAAAGTGTTCCTATCCGTACCCGTTTAACCGATGAAGAAGTTGCCCGGTTTACTGCACAACGCTTTCGCTTTCCCGGCGTCGATATACAAGCCCGCTTGTTCCGCCAATATCCTCAGGGCGATGTGGCCTCGCATGTAATTGGCTACATTGGTCGTATCAGCACAAAAGATGCTGAAATTATCGATGATATGGAAGACAGTGCGAACTATAACGGGACGGACTACATCGGTAAGGAAGGACTGGAAAAAAGCTACGAAAAGATTTTGCATGGAAGTACCGGGTTTGAAGAGGTGGAAGTATCCGCTGGTGGTCGTGCCGTGCGCACCTTATCGCGCACGCCGCCGACGTCCGGTAAGAACCTGATTTTGTCGGTCGATATTGAGCTGCAGAAAGTGATTGAAGAAGCATTTGGTGATCGTCGTGGTGCGCTGGTCGCGATTGAACCGGCGACTGGTGACGTATTGGCATTCGTATCCAAACCCACCTATGATCCGAATTTATTTGTCGAAGGAATCGATCAGCAAAGCTGGAATGAGCTTAATACTTCTGAAGACAAGCCGCTGTTAAACCGGCCACTGACCGGAGCGTATCCACCCGGCTCGACCTATAAGCCGTTTATGGCGCTGGCGGCATTGGAGCTGGGCAAACGGACTGCAACGCAGGCGATTGCCGATCCCGGTTTCTTTGCATTCGGTAATCACATTTTCAAAGACGATAAACCCGGTGGTCACGGCATGGTGGATATGTATCGATCGATCGTGCAATCGTGCGATACGTATTACTACATGCTGGCCAATGACATGGGTGTCGATGCGATGCATGATTTTATGAAACCGTTTGGATTTGGTCAAAAAACAGGCATTGATCTTGAACATGAGCGTACCGGTTTGCTGCCATCGACTGCCTGGAAACGCACAGCATTCAAGAAGCCTGCACAGCAACGCTGGATACCGGGTGACACGATTTCACTGGGCATAGGACAAGGGCAAAATACTTTTACGCCTTTACAGATGGCGCATGCAATTGCAACGCTGGCCAATAACGGCGTAGTGATGAAGCCGCATCTGGTGAAGATGACGGAAGATCCGCAAACCCGTGCCCGCACGCTAACGGTGCCAAAAGAAAGTTTCCGTATTCCATTGAAACAGGAAAACATCGATTTCATTAAAAATGCGATGGTCGGGGTGGTGAAAGAGGGAACTTCTGCGCGCGTATTCGCGAATGCAGAATATGTATCCGGCGGTAAAACCGGAACAGCGCAGGTCATCAGTATCAAGAAAAATGAAAAGTACGATGCTAAACGGATGGCGGTCAGACATCTGGATCACTCTTTGTACACCGCCTTCGCGCCCGCCGATCAACCTAAAATTGCATTGGCAATTATCGTAGAGAATGGTGGTTTCGGCTCGGAGGCGGCTGCACCTATCGTACGTAAGGCGCTGGACTATTATTTGCTGGGAAAACGCCCTGAAGTTAAGGAAAGTAAAGAGCTTCCTGTGCCAGTACCGAAAGCGCAAAGTGACATGGCTTTGTACCGCTCTGATGCTGAAGTAAAAAATCCACCAGAGCCAGCCCCGGGCCCGAAACCTGGTGGCGAAACAACTGGGAATAAGGACTGATCATGCATAATTTCGGTGTCTACTGGCGTTCCTTGCGTTCTCGCATCATGGTGTTTGATGCGCCATTGGCAATCATCATTTTTCTGATTTTATCTTGCGGAGTGGTGACGCTGTATTCCGCTGGTATTGATTTCCCAGGCAGGCTTGAAGATCAGTTGCGCAATATCGTCGTGTCATTTGTCATTATGTGGATAGTGGCGAATATTCCACCCCGCACGCTGATGCGTTTTGCGATTCCGATTTATAGCTTTGGCGTGGCTTTGCTGATTGCGGTCGCTGTATTTGGCCTGGTAAAAAAGGGCTCGCGCCGCTGGTTGCATATAGGTATAGACATGCAGCCTTCAGAAATGATGAAAATTGCGACACCGCTGATGCTTGCCTGGTATTTCCAGAAAAAAGAAGGCGCATTGCATTTCAAGGATTTTGTCATCGCGACAGTCATACTCGGTGTGCCGGTTGGCCTGATTGCAAGACAACCAGATCTGGGTACCGCATTATTGGTGGTGGCGGCCGGATTCACCGTGATCTTTCTGGCAGGTCTGTCATGGAAAGTTTTATTATCGATCGTCGCTTTTATCGCCGTGGTGACGCCGACAGTGATCTGGCCATACCTGTTACATGATTACCAAAAAGACCGGGTGCTGACTATGCTGGACCCGACGCGGGATCCGTTAGGTAAGGGCTTTCATATCATTCAATCGACGATTGCGGTTGGTTCCGGAGGCGTGACGGGTAAAGGTTTACTCAAGGGAACACAAGCGCATCTGGAATTTATTCCTGAACGCACGACCGATTTTATCTTTGCCGTTTTTTCAGAAGAATTCGGCTTTATCGGCAATGCTATTCTGGTTAGCTTGTATTTTTTGCTGATCGTTCGCTGTCTGATGATCGCCGCAAATGCCCCAACGATGTTCTCCCGTTTGATGGCCGGTTCCGTGTCTATGATATTCTTTACTTATTCATTCGTGAATATGGGCATGGTGAGTGGAATTTTGCCGGTAGTCGGCGTTCCTTTACCTTTTCTCAGTTACGGCGGCACCGCATTGGTGACCTTGGGAATGGCGGCAGGAATTATGATGAGTGTGCAGCGTAATCGTAAGCTGGTGCAGACATGAAAATTTTCTTTTCTCAGGCAGTCAATTTCAGACGACCAGCCTTGCTGCTGGCGTCGGCGTCATCTGTATTGTTAGTCGCTTGCGGCACTGCGCCTAAGCAGCCCATCATCATTGCAGATCATCCCCGCCCTGCGTCAACCAATAAGTCTGCCACAACGACCGCTCCCGCTCTGCCAAAAGTCAACTCAGGTAAAGGCGGATATTACAAAGACGATGGCCCTGGCGATAATCCACCGGAAGGACTGGAGTTTACGGTGGATCCGATTCCTGTCGTTGAAGATTTTGCCAGGGGAGCTAACCGGCCCTACGTAGTTTTTGGCAAGACCTATACACCGATTACCGACACGACCACGCCTTATGTGCAGCGCGGTGTAGGCAGTTGGTACGGTAAAAAATTTCACGGACAGAAAACGTCTTCCGGTGAACTGTACGATATGTACAAAATTACGGCGGCACATCCTACCTTACCTATTCCGTCTTATGCCAGAGTAACCAACCTGTCGAATGGAAAGCAGATTATTGTGCGCATCAATGATCGTGGACCGTTTCATTCAAGCCGCATTGTTGATTTATCGTATACGGCCGCATTGAAACTGGACATTCTTGGTAAAGGAAGCAGCCAGATTGAAGTCGAGCGCTTACTTCCAGCAGACATTGAGCGTATGGCGGAGAACCGTAAAAATCAGCCTCAGACGACGACAGTGGCTACTGCAAGTAACGACAATGTCGTCAGACCTGCCGCCGTAGTTCAGGCGGCTTCTGCCCCTGCAAGCAATCAGATGACGATGGAAGAACTGCTGGCTGCGCAGGATAGTCGCCCTGTAGAAAAGCTGAACCCGCCTGTGCAGGCGAGTGGCGGTTATTACCTGCAATTTGGTGCTTACGCAATCCGCTCAAATGCCGAATCGATCATGGCCCATCTGAAAAACCGAATTGAGAACCGGTTGCCGGGCTTTGATATTGTGCAGCAAGGAAGTTTGTATCGCCTTGTCAGTGGCCCTTTCAGTAGCCGTTCCGAGGCAATGTCGGCGATTGCACAAGCAGGCGATCTGGGTGTCGGACGCCCGCTGGTTGTGCAGCGTTAGTCTTCGGCTTTCATTTCCAGCGCAAGCTGATACAGGGCATTTTTTTTCAGACCAGTCAGCTGCGCCGCCAATCCTGCTGCCTGTTTGACTGAACATTCTTCCAGCAAAATACTGAGCACGCGGCGCGCTTCGCTATCGTCGTTTCCTTCCGCGACTGGCTTGGCATCGACCAAGATTACATATTCGCCTTTTTCGCGGTGGCTATCGGCACTCAGCCAGGCTGGTGCATCGCCCAGCGAACAGCGGTGGATTTCTTCAAACAGTTTGGTGAGTTCGCGCGCCAGCACGATCTGTCTCTCACCGCCAAACACAGCGAGCATCGCCTGAACAGTGTCAGTAATACGATGCGGGGCTTCGTAAAAAATCAGCGTTGCATCAGTACTTTCAAGCTTGTGCAGCATGCTGTCGCGTTGTCCTGCTTTTGCCGGTAAAAAGCCGACGAAATAAAAGCGCTCATGCAAGAGCCCGCTGGCGGATAAAGCACTGATAGCGGCAGACGCCCCGGGTAATGGCGTGACATGAATACCGGATTGCTTCAGCACTTCAACGATTTTTGCGCCGGGATCAGAAATCCCCGGCGTACCGGCGTCAGACACCAGCGCAATACGTTCGCCCGCTTGCAGGCGCGCCAGAATTTTGTCTGCGACTTCGCGCTCGTTATGCTGATGTGCTGCAATCAGTGGTTTATTGATACCATAGCGCGAAAATAATTGTGCCGTATTCCGGGTGTCTTCGCAGGCGACCGCATCGACCAGAGAAAGCAGATGCAAGGCCCGTAAAGAAATATCGGCGATATTTCCAATCGGTGTCGCGACTACATATAATGTGCCAGCCGGATATTGTTGTCGGGTGACGGCTTCAATAATGGTGTTGCTCGTGAACAGTGTGGATTCTGTGCTATTCATACCTGTTCATTCCAATTTAATCAAAACCAGATTGTACGACAATGAGACGTGCGCCGACGCTGTCAGATGAAAACGAAGACAAACGTACCAGTCGTCGCCGTGCTGGCGATGAAGGTGAATTACAGGCGCTGCACTATCTGGAGCAAGCCGGCCTGCGTTTGATACAAAAAAATTTTTTGTGTAAAGGCGGCGAGATTGATCTCATTATGTGCGATGGCGACGGCCTGGTATTTATTGAAGTAAGAACGCGTACTTCCATGCAATTTGGCGGTGCGCTTGCCAGCGTGACTCCTGCCAAGCAAAAGAAAATGTGGCATGCTGCCCAGGTTTTTCTGCTTCAACAGAGCGGGCAACCTGCATGTCGTTTCGATGTCGTTGCGATTGATGCGGGTAAAATCCATTGGTTACAAAACGTAATTCTAGGCTAGTCCCTGCCTTATAATCTGACACACTATGACAAACCAACTAAACCAACGTATCTTGGCGCACTTTCAAGAAAGTGCTGAATTAAAAATCCAGGCTGCCAACGAACTGGCCGTGCCTATTTCACAGGCAGTGGAACTCATGTTTCTGGCACTGTCTAACGGTAACAAAATCCTGGCATGCGGCAATGGTGGTTCGGCTGCAGATTGTCAGCATTTTGCGGCCGAGTTAGTTGGGCGGTTTGAACGTGAACGTTTGCCCTTGCCAGCGATGGCGCTGACGACAGATACCTCTATCATGACTGCGGTTGCGAATGATTACAGCTTTCAGGAAGTATTTTCTAAGCAGGTGCAGGCGTTTGGTCAGTCCGGTGATATTTTGCTGGCGATTTCGACTTCCGGTAATTCAGCCAGTGTGGTGAATGCAATCAATGCTGCTCTTGAGCGCGATATGCGTATCGTTGCCTTTACCGGAAAAGGCGGTGGTGAAATTAAGAAGTTGTTAAGCGAAGCGGATGTACATATCTGTGTTCCGCATGACCGTACTGCGCGGATTCAGGAAGTGCATTTGTTAACGATACATTGTATTTGCGATGGCATTGATGCCGCGCTATTTGGAGGTGATGCAGATGATTAAAAAAAACTGGAACGGATTGAGCCGTACTCTTGCCACTGTCAGTCTGTGCTGTGCAGCGGCGATGAGCCTGCAGGGATGCGTCGAACTGGTCGTTGGCAGCGCGGTGATGGGGACTTTTGCCGCAAGTGATCGTCGTACATTCGGCGCACAGACTGAAGATAAAGCGATCGTCATCAAAGGCGAAACTCGTCTTGCCAGATCTCTTGGGGATACTGCGCACGTGAATGTGAATTCTTTTAATCGCCGTGTGTTGCTGACGGGTGAAGTCGCCGATGAGCAAACCAAAGCTGCTGCAGAGCGTGAGTTGCGTGGGGTGGAAGGTGTTTTATCTGTGATGAATGAAATTCAGATATCCGGTATTTCCAATTTCTCCGCACGTTCAAACGATGCGCTGATTACGACCAAAGTAAAAGCGTCTCTGGTTGACACTAAAGATTTGTATGCGAATGCGTTTAAGGTCGTTACCGAGGGGAGCGTTGTTTATCTGCTGGGGCGTGTTACGCAGCGTGAAGGCAATCAGGCAGCTGAGGTTGCGGCCAGCGTCGGCGGTGTCCGTAAAGTCGTGAAGGTGCTGGAATACATCAGTGAAGAAGAACTCAAAGCGATGACAGTTCAGCCGAATAAGACGGAAAAGACAGAAACCAATAATTAAGTGAAACAAACCGGCGAATTTTCGCTGGTTTTTTATTTTTATCCGGAGAAATTATGATTGCTTTACTCGTTCTGTTGGTCATTATCGCGGTTATCGTATTCTGGGTTATCGGTGTGTATAACCGTCTGGTCAGCTTGCGTAATCGCTTTAAAAATGCGTTCGCGCAGATCGATGTGCAACTGAAACGCCGCTATGATCTGATCCCGAATCTGGTCGAAGTCGCTAAAGGCTATATGAAGCATGAGCGGGAGACGCTGGAAGCCGTGATTGCAGCGCGGAACCAGGCAGTGACTGCAAACAGTAAAGCGGTGGTGGATCCATCAGATGCCGCATCGGTACAGCAACTCGCTGCAGCGGAAGGGACGCTGACTGCCTCGCTCGGAAAAATGTTTGCCCTGTCTGAAGCCTATCCTGATCTCAAAGCGAATGAGAACATGATACAACTGACCGAAGAGCTGACCAGCACAGAAAATAAAATTGCGTTCGCCCGTCAGGCTTACAACGATAGCGTCATGCAATACAACACCGGCATAGAGCAGTTCCCCGGTTCAGTGATTGCGAATTCTTTCGGCTTTAAAGCCGGCGAATTATTGCAGGTAACGGAATCCGCTGAAGAGCGTAAAGCGGTCAAAGTTTCTTTTTGATTTCATATCGCCTGGCTCGCAACGGATATGGATTTTTTTGAGCAGCAGGATCAGGCACACCGCCAGACCAGAAAATTATTGTTTCTGTTTCTGTTGGCGGTGATTGCCATAGTCATTACTGTTAATGTCAGTCTGGCGCTGATCTGGTCCTGGGGTTTTGGCGGAGCGCACGGCTCGGTTGCTCCGGCATATCCTCGCGGATTTTTTCTCGTCAATACCTTTGTGACCTTGCTGTTTATTGCTGGGGGAACCTTGTTTGAAACCTGGCGCCTGCGCGACGGAGGCGATGCGGTTGCCAAAATGGCTGGCGGCAGATTGGTTATGCCATCATCGACCGATGTGCGGGAGCGTCGCTTACTGAACATCGTTGAAGAGATGGCCTTGGCGTCGGGCATCGCCTGCCCGCGAGTATACATTCTGGATAACGAAGACGCGATCAACGCTTTTGCCGCTGGCTATCACCAGAATGAAGCGGTAGTTGCTGTGACGCAGGGAACCTTATCCCGACTCAGCAGAGATGAGTTGCAAGGTGTGATAGGGCATGAATTCAGCCATATTCTGAATGGCGATATGCGCATGAATATCAAGCTGATCGGGATCTTATTCGGCATACAGATGATCGCTGGCCTGGGACAGGAATTACTCTATTGGGGCACGCGTTTCGGCAGTTCTCGCAGTCGCGACGATAAAGGCCCGCCGCTGCAAATCATCATGCTGGCGGTTGGCGCTGCACTGTTTGTGATCGGTTACGTCGGTATTTTTTTTGGTCGCCTGATTAAATCTGCGGTGTCGCGTCAGCGTGAATTTCTGGCCGATGCGAGTGCAGTGCAATTCACGCGCAATCCCGATGGGATAGGTGGCGCCTTGCGTAAAATCGGTGGGCTGACTGCAGTCAATCATTGTGGCTCGCGCATTGATAACCCGCACGCGGAACAACTGTCCCATTTATTTCTTGGCGCCGCCCGGCCACAATTGTTGTCCGGTTTGTTTGCAACGCATCCACCGCTGGAAGAGCGGTTAAAACGTGTTTATGGCAGAAACGTGGCATTTCTTGATGCCAGTGTGATGTCAGAGGATACTGCGGCGCAGAAAGAGTTACCAGAGGGTGTGTTTGGCTTTGGCGCACGCAACGTCGAGGCGATGCGGCAGGCGGCGATTCCGCCACACTCAGCGATAAATATGAATAGCGCTCAGCAACCGGGCATCGTTTCTGCGCAGACTGACGAACGGCGTAAGATGAGCTTCAGCCCTGTGCTGCTGCAGGCCGCACGTGATACGCAATCTGCTTGCGCCCTCGTGTATGCATTGCTGCTCGATAGCAATCAGCCTGAAGCCTTCGTTGTGCAACAGAACCTGATCAGTCAGGTAGCAAATTCTCAGGCAAATCTGGCGCAACAATATTTGCTTGAAATCGAAGCGATGAAGAACAGCGTTCGCTTGCCTTTGCTGGATCTGGCAATGCCGGCATTGAAATTGCTGACAACGCCGGAAAGAGCGCAGTTGTTGTCAGTGGCAGCCAAGTTGATTGCCGCTGATCAGCGCATGACGCAAGCCGAATTTGTCGTGCTGGCTGTGTTAGAGCGCCGCCTTGGGCCGCAGGCCGGGCGTTCGGTTCCCGTGCGCTACGCGAATGTCGCAGCGTTGCGTTCAGAGGTCTGTTTATTATTATCTCTGGTGGCGCACAGCCATACTCAGCAAAATATCGCGGAGGCCGCATTTATGCGCGCTGCTGCTATTTTGCCTGAGCTGGAATTCAATGCTACAGACTTGATGGCAACGGCCTCTTCAGATTTTTTTGACGTCAGGCAGGCACTGGAAAAAATACATCAGTTGGCTCCACTCGCCAAACCCTTCCTGATACGTGCGATGCTTGCTGCTGCAGCACGTGCACCTGATGTCCACATCGAAGCGCCGGTTGCTGATTTATTGCGCGGTGTTTGCGCTGCGATTGATGCGCCAGTGCCGGAAGCAGTTGTCAATGCCGGTGGCAATAGCAGTAACTGACAAATAAGAAAAGCCGGTAAGCACTGCGCGTTTCAGTGCTTACCGGCTTTCCCGTATTTATTTGCAGATATTTCCTGAGATGATGTCAGGTGCGCCCGACGATCGATGCCGTCGCCATTAATTCGTCTATCAGTGACAGCAGCATTTTCCCGGACATCCCATGTGGATCTAACACCGGCAACGGTGAGTATTTCAGCAGGATAGATGGGTTAATTTTGCTCATGTTGGCCTGTCCCATAGTCCAGCAGGCATAGCGGCGTTCTGTGATTTCTTCGTAATCAAGCAGCATCACATCTTTATGGCGCGGGTCGCGCAAGATATGACCGTACAACGTGTTGACCGCCTCGCGCCCGCCTTCCAGTACTTGCATGAACACTTGGTCAGTATGGCACAGTACACCGGTGATGCCATTCGCCGGATTATGCAGACGTGATTGCTGCATAATCAGTTGGACGGTATCGCAAGTTTTTTCATCAACGGCACGGCTGGCATATAGCAGGCGGACTAACATGATCTTTCCTGTCTGGATTAACGTTTAATGAGGGATAAAAATTCGCGGCGCAGATTCGGGTCTTTCAAAAACGATCCGTGCATGACGCTGTTAATCATTTTTGCTTCGGTGTCTTTCACACCGCGCCAGTGCATGCAGAAATGATCGGCTTCCATGACGACGGCAAGGCCATCCGGCTGCATTTTTTCTTGCAGCGCATCTGCCAGTTGTACGACAGCTTCTTCCTGTATCTGCGGGCGACTCATGATCCATTCCGCAATCCGCGCATACTTGGATAAACCGATCAGATTGGAATGCTCATTCGGCATCACACCAATCCATACTTTCCCCATGATCGGACACAGATGATGTGAGCATGCGCTGCGCACGGTGATCGGGCCGATGATCATCAGCTCATTCAGATGTGACGCATTCGGAAATTCAGTCACGGATGGCATCGGTACATAGCGGCCGCCGAAGACTTCGTTGATGAACATCTTAGCGACGCGACGACCAGTATCTTGCGTGTTGTGATCGCTTTCCGTATCGATGACCAGGCTTTGCAAGACCGCACGCATTTTTTCTTCGACTTCTGCCTGCAATTCGGCAAGTTCGCCAGCTTCGATAAAACGGGCGATGTTATCGTTGGCGTGGAAGCGTGTTTTGCTCGCCTGTATCCGTTCACGGATGCGTTGCGAGACTGGGATATTGACCGCTTTGTAAGCGATGAGGGTATCGTTAGACATTGCAGTATTCCTATCAGGAAGGCTGATTACTCGAACGCGTATGGTAACTGAATTCATTCAAGCTTGTTTTTTCCTGCTGCAATTTCCGCTTTCCATTGCGGCAGACAAATCGGGCATAAACAACTGGCATTGGCGGGGATTTTCCCATCCGGAAAACAAGAGAAATCTACTGGTGGCAGAGCGGTGCACCAACACTCCTGCCCGGTATTGTCAGCCATTGCGCAGGTGAATTCTGTATGACAACGCTGGCAAATGCTCATGCTGATTTCCTTTTATTAATTGATCCGCTGCTAAAGTCATGCGTTCGGGGTGAATTGGCCATCGGTTCGCCTGCATAATCCTGTAAAATCCGGGATAACCGAATAAACCTTTCATGATCTTCAGGATACCGTCATTATGAGCGATTTGAACGCAAACCCAGCAGCAGAAGCAGAAGATAAATTAGCCGGTGTCGAGCCAGTGATTAAAGCCGAAATTCTGGCTGAGGCCTTGCCTTATATCCGCAAGTTTCATGGAAAAACCATCGTCGTTAAATACGGCGGTAACGCGATGACAGAAGAGCGCCTGAAACATGGTTTTGCACGTGATGTGATTTTGCTGAAGCTGGTTGGCATGAATCCTGTGGTGGTGCATGGTGGTGGTCCGCAAATCGATAACGCACTGAAAAAAATGGGTAAGCAGGGCACTTTTATACAGGGCATGCGTATTACCGATGATGAAACGATGGAAGTCGTTGAGTGGGTGCTTGGTGGTGAAGTTCAGCAAGATATCGTGATGCTGATTAACCACTACGGAGGTCAGGCTGTTGGTCTGACTGGTAAAGACGGTGGCCTGATCCGTGCCCGCAAAATGATGATGCCGGATAGAGAAAATCCGGGAGAAATGCTGGATATCGGCTTTGTCGGTGAAATCGATGCAATCAATCCGGCCGTTGTGAAAGCCTTGCAGGACGATGCTTTCATTCCGATTATTTCTCCTATCGGTTTTGGTGACGACGGTCAGGCATATAACATCAATGCTGATCTGGTGGCAGGCAAGATCGCTGAAATTCTGAAAGCAGAGAAGTTGATCATGATGACCAATATTCCTGGCGTATTAGATAAGCAGGGCAATCTGGTCACCGATTTGTCGGCGCGCGAGATTGACGAAATGTTTGCCGATGGCACCATTTCCGGCGGTATGCTGCCGAAGATCTCGTCAGCACTGGATGCCGCCAAATCTGGCGTCAATACGGTGCATATCATTGATGGCCGCATTGAGCACTCGTTGTTGCTGGAAGTGCTGACTGAACAGGCTTTCGGTACCATGATCCGCAGTCATTAATCCGGATGACTATCCTTCGTCTGTCTTTGCAGTTGCAGACATGAGGCAGCGTGCGTCGCAGCGGGTCTGGCTATTTGATCTGGACAACACATTGCACAATGCCTCACATGCGATCTTCCCGCAGATTAATCTGAACATGAATGCCTACATCGCCCGTTTGCTGGGTGATGCTGGCAAACCGGCGGATGAGGCGACTGTCAACGCATTGCGGCTGGACTATTACCTGCGCTACGGCGTGACGATGATGGGGCTGGTCAGGCATCATGGGGTGCAGGCGGAAGAGTTTTTGCAGCATGCGCATACCTTCCATGATTTGCCATCCATGATCCGTTTTCAGCGTGGCCTTGCCCGTTGTTTGCGCACGCTGCCCGGTAAGAAAATCTTGCTGACGAATGCGCCCGCGCATTATTCCCGCCGGGTGTTAATGCATCTGAATCTGCACCGACAATTCATGCAGCATATTCCGGTGGAGGAAATGCGTGTCCATGGAAAATTGCAGCCTAAACCATCACGTTCTTTTTTGCGTAAATTTCTGGCAAAAAACCGCCTGCGTGCTTCGCAATGTATTCTGGTTGAAGACAGCATTGATAATCTGCGTGCCGCTAAAAAAGAAGGCTTACAGACCGTTTGGGTGCACGGATACATTCCGCCGCAGCAGCGGAAAATTACCCATCTTCGGCCACGCGCTGCTTGCATCGATGTGCAGTTACGCTCGGTGCAGCACTTACTGAAGTGCAGAAGGTTGCGATAAATTAGCATTTATAGATGATAAATAGCTATTTTTAGTTATATTTTGCAAGAATATGCGTGTTTGCTTATATCTGTTATATAAATAAAAAATGCCTAAATTTTGTGCAGGTGCACAAAGAAGCGATTACAATACAGCCTTAAAATTTTCCGTGTGGAAATTGTGGGTCGCCGGATAAACTAATTTATCCCCTTCGTTATTCCCTCCGCGTTCAACGCCATCCCGCCAGTTCCATTTCCTTAAACCGTTTGCCAGGTGTTACCCGGTAGGCGGCTGTATTTTTATTGATTGTATAAAGATGATATTTCGTATTCTGTTTCTGAGTATTTTCAGTGTTTTTTTGAGTTTGAATTCTATTTCTATCGCTGCGCCTGCCGCCGGTCCTGCGCTGCGTCTGCTGGTTCAGGAAGGTACTTCCAGCAGCGGCGAATCTGAGTACAGTTCGAAAAAATATCAGCAACTTGCCACGGTTCTTGGTACTTACCTGAAGCGTGAAATACAGGTAACAGGACTATCTCCTTTGCGTCAGTACGATGCGGACGCGATACGTCAGGGTGATATTCTGATTGCCCGCCCGAATGCGGTTGCCGGAATGGCGATCCAGACTTTAGGTTTTGTCCCAGTTGTTGCCCTTGATTCGGGCATCAAAAGTCAGATGACACTGGTTGGACCGGCCAGCCTGAAAAAGAATTTTAAGTCGCCTGATGAACTGAAAAAACTGCGCTTTGCGATGCCACCTGCGGACAGTGAAGTGACACGTCAGGCATTGCGTCTGCTTGCTGGTATGGGATTCAAACCGGAGACAAGCAATGTGTACAACGTACAATTACAGGCAACAATTCCTTTTGCCTTAGAAAATAAACTGGCAGACGTCGGTGTGGTGAAATCGGATTCTACGGTTGCGCCTAAAATGGCGGCTGCGGGTTACGTTGTTCTGGCTGAAGGTGAGAAGGCAGCGCCGTGGGTGATGTTGGCGAATAAAAAACTGGGCGCTGAACTGATTGATCAGATCCGTGTGGCGATGACGGGTATGATGTCGAATGCTGAACATAAAGCTGCATTGCAAGGTATTCGTGTGCAAAATGTTGTTGAGGCAGATCCGCAGCCATATGTGAATGCATACAATCGTTATAACGGTAAATAAGACCATCAGCTAAAATCGTCTCTGGTAACCATCAGCCAGTATTGAACGAAGAACGGATAGCTGTATAAAAAGCCAGTTGTCAAGAGTATTTGAAAAATTAAAGTTTGCAAGATTGCTTCACATGAGCAGCGGGTTTCACATAGAATCTGACACCCGCTGTTCACAGGTAGTGAGTCAGTAACAGGCAAGATCATGCATCTACACGATGCATTTTGTACTTTTGTACCTTTCATTCAGATCAGAGAAAAATGGCTAGTACCAAACCGGGCGAGCGTAAGCACCAAATTTTGCAGACGCTGGCAGCAATGCTGGAAAATCCTAAAGGCGAGAAAATCACCACCGCAGCCTTGGCGGCAAAGGTGGAGGTGTCTGAGGCCGCTTTATATCGTCATTTCGCCAGCAAAGCGCAGATGTTTGAA
This sequence comes from Undibacterium sp. FT79W, assembly GCF_014284215.1. Lineage (NCBI taxonomy): Bacteria > Pseudomonadati > Pseudomonadota > Betaproteobacteria > Burkholderiales > Oxalobacteraceae > Undibacterium > Undibacterium sp. FT79W. The sequence continues at coordinate 175,702 of NZ_JACOGB010000004.1, forward strand.
GGCTTGATCGAATTCATTGAAGCATCCATTTTTGGTCTGATTAATCAAATCAGCGAGCAGCAGGACGATGGCTTGTTGCAGGTGCAGGCGATTGCACAAATGCTGTTAAATTTTGCAGAACGTAACCCCGGCATGACGCGGGTGCTGACTGGCGATGCGCTGGTCAATGAAGATGAGCGCCTGCAATTACGCATGAATCAACTGGCAGAACGGATAGAAATGGCGTTCCGGCAGTCTTTCCGTCTGGCCGCCAGTCAGGGCAACGCGATTGATACAGAAGCGCAGGTCCGGGCCAGCCTGTTGTGTAGTTTTGTCCTTGGCCGCTGGTTGCGTTTTGCAAAGACCGGATTCAAAAATTTACCCACCGAGCAGGCAACGTTACAGATCGCGATGATGTTGCATTAATTCTGCCGTTCTTGGTATTCAACAGATTTCCAAAGTATGATGCTGTACGCCGACAGCGCGACAGACGCTGACAGGTCATATCACATAAAAATCGACAACGCATATTGTTACCGCAGCAGAAAGTTACCTGGTGTGGTGCACGATATGACGAATATCAGGAGACAACATGGAACAAACCCAAACCCACGCCAAGCGTCGGCAGGTGGATATTTTGCTGACCAAATATGCCGAAAGTCACTTACATCCGACGAATGAAATCATTCATTGCATCTGTGTACCTGCGATCGTCTTTTCTTTTCTCGGTCTGATCTGGGCGGGGCACCCGTTAGCGGCGTATGCCGCCGTGATGACCAGCCTGATTTACTATTTCTTTTTATCGCCGCGCTTCGCGCTGGGCATGTTGCTGATGTCGATGCTGATACTGGCGGTTTTGCAGTATCTGCCGCAGGGCAGAATCTGGCAGATTTCTCTTGCCGTTTTCATCGTCGCCTGGATAGGTCAGTTCATCGGGCATAAGATCGAGGGCAAAAAACCATCGTTTTTTGATGATATCCGTTTTTTGCTGATAGGCCCTTTGTTTGTGCTGGGCTTTCTGTACCGGCGTATCGGCATCACGTATTAAATCTTTGCTGGCGGAACACCCTCTGTTATAAGCAAACAATGCATGTTCCGCCTGTCTGATTTTCTGCTTCGACTTTGGCCTGCCGGCGATGGTTGTATGGTATTCGCAACCGTAGTTATGAACAACGCCGCCAGCTGCGACCTTGATAAGTTCAGATGCCTGCAAGGCTGCTCGTCTGCGGGTAAACTGCGACTCTGTCTCATGCTTAAGTCTGACCGTGTCTGATATTTCTCCATCCAATTTTTCTTTATCACAGCTGTTGCATTCCGCTCAGCCGTTTGCATTGCTTGATGATGCCCAGGCGGATGCGGCACAGTCGCGCTTGTATTACGGCTTTCAGAGAGTAGTCGAATGCCGGAATTTACAAGACTGGCCCGGTTTTATTCATACGCTGGAAGCGGCGTTACAGGATGGGTATTATGGCGTCGCCTTGTTGTCCTATGAGACCGGCGCGCAATTACAGAACATAGCTCCGCGTGACACTGCTGCCGTCTCAAGGGTGGCGATTTTTCAGCATTGTCAGTGGCTGAACGGTACACAGGTAGAACAGCTATTGAGCGAAATACCAGCTTCTGTGGCGGGGGTGGCAGATATCCATGCGAATGTGGATGAGCCAGCTTTCAGCGAGGTGATAGAAAAAATACAGACCTATATCGCCGCCGGTGATACGTATCAGGTCAATTACACTTATCGCCTGCACTTCGATGCCTATGGTGACCCGCTTGCTTTATACCGGCGCCTGCGCGAACGCCAGCCTGTGCCTTATGGTGCCCTGATTTACATGCCGGAGGGTGGCATCGTGATTTCCATGTCACCGGAACTCTTCATCCGGCATCAGCAAGGAAACTTATACGCCAAACCCATGAAGGGAACGGCTGCCGCCACGGGCGACACGCTGCTTGATCAGCAACTGGCAAAAGAACTGGCTGCAGATACCAAGAACCGGGCAGAAAACCTGATGATCGTCGATCTGCTGCGCAATGATCTCGGTCGTATTGCGGATATCGGATCGGTGCAAGTACCGCAATTATTTGAAGTGAATCGTTTTTCCAGTGTGCTGCAGATGACCTCGACGATACATGCGCGTCTGCGTGCTGATCTGGGGCTGGTCGACATACTCAACGCGCTGTTTCCTTGTGGTTCGATCACGGGCGCACCTAAGCACAGAACCATGCAAATCATCCGTGAAATTGAACCAGCCGCACGTGATTTATATACCGGTGCGATAGGCTGGTTTGATCCGCCGCAGCGTAGCAATATACCCGGCGATTTCTGCCTGTCGGTACCTATCCGTACTTTGCAATTGCAGGCACCAGATAAGGGGGCAGGGGAGCGCACCGTTGTGCGGCGAGGCGTCATGGGCGTGGGCGCCGGGATTGTGTACGACAGTCGCGCAGACGAAGAATTTGCCGAGTGCCAGTTGAAGGCAAAATTTCTGACAGGATTACCAGCGCAGTTTGAATTATTCGAAACCATGTATGCCACGCGTGAGCAAGGCTGTCGTTACTGGACGCGCCATTTGCAGCGTTTACGCCGGTCTGCCCAATATTTCGGCTTTGTCTGGAATGAAAAAGAGATCATCCGCGCAGTTCAAGGCTTCTGTGCCAATTTGCCGCCACACACCGCATACCGCTTACGTTTGGCAGTGAATGCGCAAGGTCAGGTGGCGATGACGTCGGGTGTGTTGACTCCGCTCAGTGCCGATCCTCGTGTCATGCTGGCGCAGCAGACTACATCCAGCGATGAATTATTTTTGCAGCATAAATCGAGTATCCGGCAACGCTACGACGAAGCCTGGAAAGCGGCTGAAGCCCACGGGGCTTTTGACATGCTGTTTTTCAATGAGCAAGGACATCTGACCGAAGGTGGCCGCAGCAATGTCCTGATTCAGAAACAGGGGGTATGGCTGACCCCGCCTTTATCTGACGGCGTGTTGCCCGGGGTGATGCGTTCGGTATTACTGGAAGAGTCTGAGTTTCAGCAGCAATACCGGGTGCGCGAACAATCCTTGACCCGTGCAGATCTCGACAATGCCGATCAGATCATGTTGTGCAATGCCTTGCGCGGCGCATTTACAGTCAGGCTCTTACAACGGTAGTTGCTGCATATTGCCTGCTGAAATCATTACGGGTTGTGCCGCAGATCGCTGACGGGTTACACTCGGAATGGCAACAGCAAGCATATGCTGACAAATTCCAACGACAGACAAAAAATAGACAAGATCATTTGCATGATCTCAACAGGAGATGACCGATGAAAAAACGCTACGCCCTCGCAGCTTTGCCTGCATTGATTGCCCTCATGTTCAGCGCGAATGTCGCTGCCCAGATTAAAGTCGGCGTGAATGTTTCCGCGACGGGTGCCGGTGCCTCGTTGGGCATACCTGAAAAAAATACTTTTGCTTTGTTGCCGAAAGAAATTGGCGGAAAAAAAGTCGAATACATCATTCTTGACGATGCTTCTGACTCGACGACGGCAGTCAAAAATGCGCGCAAACTGGTATCAGAAGATAAGGTAGATTTATTGATAGGGTCGACCATCGTGCCGACTTCGCTGGCGATGATCGATGTAGCGGCGGAGACAGAAACGCCGATGATATCAATGGCAGCGGCCGCCTCCATTATTTCTCCGTCTGATGCAAAGCGTCACTGGATATTCAAGACGCCACAAAATGATTCGCATATGTCAACCGCAGTCATCAGTCACATGGCCGATGCTGGTATTAAGACAGTAGGCTTCATCGGCTTCAATGATGCATACGGCGAAGGCTGGTACAAAGAATTTTCCAAACTGGCAGAATTACGCAAAATAAAAATCGTCGCAAACGAACGCTTTGCCCGTCCGGATACGTCGGTCACCGGACAAATCCTGAAAATTATCGCCAGTAATCCCGATGCAGTGTTCATTGCTGGCGCTGGCACACCTGCAGCCTTGCCACAAAAAACTTTAAAAGAGCGCGGTTATAAAGGGAAGATTTATCAGACGCATGGCGTTGCGAACAATGATTTCCTGCGTGTTTGCGGCAAAGACTGTGAAGGTACCTGGTTACCGGCTGGCCCTTTGCTGGTCGCTGAGCAGTTACCGGCAGATAGTCCGGTGAAAAAATCTGCTTTGCGTTACACCGGCGTCTATGAAAAAGCGTACGGAGCAGGCTCAGTCTCGACCTTTGGCGGGCATGCATGGGATGCCGGATTATTGCTGGAAAACGCAGTGCCAACGGCGTTGAAAAAAGCACAGCCGGGAACCAAAGAATTCAGGGCAGCGTTGCGCACGGCGATAGAAAACACCACAAATCTGGCCGTGTCTCATGGCATTGTAAATATGAACAGCGGCGATCATGTTGGCCTGGATCAGCGTTCCCGCGTGATGGTGCAGATCGTCGGCGGCAAATGGAAACTGGCGGGGCAAGCAAAATAAGCCTTAGCATTCGCTATAAAAGGGAGCTGCGGCTCCCTTTTGCTTGGTCTTCGGGATGCACTTTGAAGTCGGCTTTTAAATGTAAATCAGCATAGACTGTCACGCTTCATCGGCAGCGATAGTTCAGATCTGTTTGTTTCAGCGAGAAAGTTTTTTCCATGGATTTTTCGATTGCCGCCATCCTCGCGCAGGATGGCATCACCAGTGGTGCGATATATGCGCTACTGGCGCTGGCACTGGTGCTGGTGTTTTCTGTTACCCGCATCATTTTTATTCCTCAAGGTGAATTTGTCGCTTTCGGTGCGCTGAGTCTGGCCGCGATACAGTCGGGACAATTTCCACATTCGGCAAGCTTGTTGCTGTCATTGGGCGTGCTGTGTCTGCTCAAAGAAATTTATCAGTCTCTGCGCGCGCCGCAGCGCAGCGCGAATTTTTTACGTGCATTTTTGCCAGATACAGTAAAGCTGTTGCTGTTGCCGTTGCTGCTCTGGCTGTTGATGCGCTATCTGCCATTACAGGAATTGCCTATGCTGGTACAGGTCGTGCTGGCGCTGCTGCTGGTGATACCTATGGGGCCGATGATGTATCGTCTTGCCTATCAGCCGCTGGCTGAGGCCAGCACACTGGTTTTGCTGATTGTTTCCGTCGGGCTGCATCTGGCGCTGACCGGTCTGGGTCTGGTGATGTTCGGCGCGGAAGGCTCACGAACTACTGCTTTCAGTGACGCACAATTACAGCTAGGCTCGCTGATGATCTCAGGTCAGAGTCTGGTGGTGATTACCGTTTCTGTCACGCTGATGATCGCTTTATATTTATATTTTGAGCGCAGTTTGTCTGGCAAAGCATTGCGGGCGACTGCCGTCAATCGTCTTGGTGCGCAACTGGTCGGAATCGGTACAACGCAGGCAGGTCGTCTGGTCTTCACGCTGACTGCGGCGCTGGGTGCCTTGTGCGGCGTATTGATTGCACCAATGACGACAGTCTATTACGACAGTGGATTTCTGATCGGGCTGAAAGGATTTGTCGGGGCGATTGTCGGCGGCCTGTTCAGCTATCCGGTGGCTGCCGCTGGCGCCTTACTGGTCGGTTTGCTTGAATCTTATTCCTCGTTCTGGGCCAGTGCATATAAAGAGGTGATCGTGTTTACGCTGATTATTCCGGTGTTGCTGTGGCGTTCTCTCAGTAGTAAACACAATGACGAGGAGGAATCATGAGTCACCTCCTACGTTATGGAAAATACGTATTGCTGGTGCTGGTGTTCATTTTCCCGGCATTACCGGTTCCCGAATTCTGGATCACTTTATCGAATTACATAGGCTTGTATGCGATCGTCGCGCTGGGTCTGGTTTTGCTGACCGGTGTCGGTGGCCTGACCTCGTTCGGGCAGGCGGCGTTTGTCGGTATCGGCGCGTATGCCACTGCTTACCTGAGCACGACGGCGGGCTTATCACCGTGGCTGGGTTTGCTTGTCGGTTTGCTGATGACTGTCGTGGCAGCCCTGGCAATCGGGATGATTACGATGCGCTTATCCGGCCACTATCTGCCACTGGGGACGATCGCCTGGGGATTGTCCCTGTTTTTCCTGTTCGGCAATCTCGAATTTCTGGGGAAATACGATGGCATCAACGGCATTCCGTCGATTGCGATCTTCGACATCAGGCTTGATAGCGGCCGCAGCATGTATCTGCTGATCTGGGCCATATTGTTGCTGGCAACGCTGGCTGTACAACACCTGCTGCAGTCGCGTCCCGGTCGTGCGATACGTGCGCTCAAAGGGGGCGGTGTGATGGCGGAAGCGATGGGCGTGAATACCGCCCGCATGAAAGTCATCATCTTTGTACTGGCCGCAATGCTGGCGAGTATATCCGGCTGGTTGTATGCCCATTTACAGCGCTCCGTGAACCCGACACCGTTTGGCTTGAATGCCGGTATCGAATACTTGTTTATGGCCGTGGTAGGTGGTGCGGCGCATGTGTGGGGAGCTTTGCTGGGCTCGGCATTGCTGACCATCCTGAAAGATAAACTGCAAGCGATACTGCCTGCTTTGTTGGGCAGTAATGGTAATTTTGAAGTGATCGTTTTTGGCGTATTGCTGATTCTGTTGCTGCAAACGGCGCGTGATGGCGTCTGGCCTTATCTGCTTCGTGCAGCGAAAAATATATTCCGGCCGTGGTTGGCGACAGAACCGGCTATCGTGATCAACACTCACAGTGCGCCACTCGCCAGTCGTATTAAGCCAGCCAGTGGTAACGTGATTTTAGAGATAGCGCAGGCGCGCAAAGAGTTTGGTGGTCTGGTCGCCGTGAATGACATGCAGTTCAGCGTCAGCGCCGGACAGATTGTCGGTCTGATCGGGCCGAATGGCGCCGGTAAATCGACGATGTTCAATCTCGTAACAGGTGTGTTGCCGCTGACTAGCGGCGCGGTACGTTTTTATAGCAATGCTCAGTTACAGGACATTACAGGTTTTGCCTCCCGCGATATCGTCAGACTCGGCATCGCCCGCACGTTTCAGCATGTGCGTTTGCTGGCGAATATGAGTGTGCTGGAAAACGTGGCGATAGGAGCGCACCTGCGACACAAGCAAGGCGATGTCAGCGAAGTGTTTGCCAGTATTTTGCGTCGCGACCGCAACATCGAAGACAGCTTGCTGGCCGAAGCAGCACGCCAGCTTGAGCGGGTCGGATTAGCGCAATTAATGCATGAAGATGCGGGTAATCTGGCGCTGGGTCAGCAACGTATTTTAGAAATTGCACGTGCGCTGTGCTGCGACCCGGTTTTGCTGTTGCTTGACGAGCCTGCCGCTGGTTTGCGCTATAAGGAAAAGCAGGAACTCGCAGAGTTGTTGCGAAAATTGCGCGCCGAAGGGATGAGTATTTTGCTGGTGGAACACGATATGGATTTCGTGATGAATCTGACCGATCATCTGGTTGTGATGGAATTCGGCAGCAAAATAGCCGAAGGTTTGCCGCAAGAAATTCAACAACATCCGGCGGTATTAGAAGCGTATTTAGGTGGAATAGACTGATGACACAAGCAAATTCACAGGCAAATTCACAAGCGCTGCTGGTCACCGATCAATTGCAGGTGTTGTACGGCAAGGTCGAAGCCTTGCAGGCGACGAATATCCGGGTGGAGCGTGGACAGATCGTCACCGTCATCGGCCCGAATGGTGCCGGTAAATCAACGATGCTCAACGGCATCGCTGGCGCCTTGCCTGCCAGCGGTAGCCAGCGTGGGCAGGTCCTTTTTAACGGGCAGGATTTACGCGGCATCAGCATAGAAAAACGCGTCGCGATGGGGATGTCGCTGGTGCCGGAAAAGCGCGAATTGTTCGCCAGCATGAAAGTGGAAGACAATCTTTTGTTAGGCAGTTATCGGCGTTATCAGGCAGGGGAAAAAAACTATGCCGATCAGCTCAGCGTGGTGTTTGATTTATTTCCGCGTCTGAAGGAGCGACGCCATCAGGAAGCGGGCACCTTGTCCGGCGGCGAGCGACAGATGCTTGCGCTGGGGCGCGCACTGATGGCAAAACCGAAGTTGCTGATGCTCGATGAACCCAGCCTTGGTCTGGCGCCATTGATCGTCAAAGAAATTTTTCACATCATTCAGCGGCTCAGGCAAACCGGCGTCGCCATATTATTGGTTGAACAGAATGCCCGTGCCGCTTTACAGGTGGCCGACTATGCGTATGTGTTGGAAACCGGCGCGATTGCACTGCAAGGAAATGCTGCAGAACTCGCCAATGATCAGCGCGTGATCGATACCTATCTGGGGCTGACGAAAAAATCTCACTGATGTGGTATGAGCATAATGAGGGAATGCGATGCTATCTCATGTATTTATTGGCGTGAATGATTTCCAGCGCGCTTTTCACTTCTATTCGGGAGTGATGACTGAATTGGCATTACAACTTAAATTTTCAGAAGAAGATAAGGCGTGGGCAGGATGGGCTGCAGCCGATCAGCCGCGCCCTCTATTTTTGATCGGCAGACCATTTAATGGAGCGCCAGCCTCGGCAGGAAATGGGCAGATGATTGCCTTACTGGCGTCTGATCGCGCGATGGTCAGGCGAGTGTACGCAAAGGCGATACAGTTGGGGGCGACTTGCGAAGGTGCTCCGGGGCTGCGGCCGCAGTATCATGCAGATTACTACGGCGCATATTTTCGGGATCCGGATAGCAATAAATTATGCGTCTGTTGTCATACGCCGGAGTGACAACAGACTAACAACAGACATCACTGCGTATCCTGCATCCAGGCTTTCAGTCCGTTAACCCATTTTGCCGCCGGCAATTTCATGCTGAGTCTGATCTCTGTTGCGCGTTCATACAGCACATCGAAATCGACTGCCGGTGCCTGTTTGAAGGCGATCGCAACCGTGTTCGCATCGTGCACCATCGGTAGCCAGACGACCGCATCAAAGGCCGCATTCAAGGCGTCCAGATTCGCATTGCAATTAGCTTCGTAGTGTTCCGGGTTGCCGAATAAATTGACCGTCAGTATGCCGTCATCTGTCAGACAATCTGCGCAAGCCTGATAAAACTCCGGGCTGCCGAGTGCCGGTGCTTCGGCGGCGGCATCGTACAGATCAACCTGCATCACATCGGCTTTGCCATGATGCGCGGTATCAGTGACGTATGTCATGGCATCCATGGCGACGACATGCAGCCTGTCGTCGTTGGGTGGCAGGCGAAAATGCTGATAGCAGGCGGCGATTACATTCGGATTCAGCTCTATGGCGGTGACCTGAGCTTGCGGGAACTGACGGTAACAGAATTTGGTCAGCGCAGCAGCACCGAGTCCCAGCTGGACGATATGTTGCGGTGTCTTGTTGAACAGCAGCCACATCATCATTTGCTGCACGTATTCCAGCTCAATCTGATCCGGCATGGCCAGTCGCATGGAACCCTGTATGGCATCGGACGATAAATGCAGAGAGCGCACACCGATGAATTCGGAAATGCTGATTTCCGGATAACCGGCAATCTGGGTGGTGGCGTATAAATCGGTTGGTTTACTCATGCGGTTTTATCCTCAGGCCAGATATCCACGCCTTCTATCTCCATCATTTTTTTCCAGCTAGGGCGATTGGTGATCAGTTGCACCAGATGATTCAGTGCTGGCCATTCGGTTGCCGGATGCGGCATCTTACGTGACCAGCGCATCAATACTGTCAGATACAGATCGGCGACTGAGAATTGTGCACCGAGAAGATAAGGGCCATGCGCGTTCAGGCGTTGATCTAACTGATCCCATATTTTTTCTATACGCATCTGCAGGGCATGACGTACCTCATCGGGATGCGTTGCATAACCCAGTTCTGATGGATAAAACCAGAAACGATAAGTGGCCTGCAGATTGTGACTCAGATAAACCATCCACTGACGCCATTCATCATATTGTTCCGGCGTGCCAGCCAGACCCGCCGCCGGATGGCGCTCAGCGAGCAACATCATCAAAGCGGCCGTTTCTATATATGGCTTGCCATCGCACACCAGCGTCGGCACGACCCCGTTCGGATTCAGACGCAGGTAAGCGGGATCTTTTTGCTGATTTTTTTCAAAATCGACCAGTTGCAGTTCGTAGGGCGCACCTGTTTCCAGTAAGGCCAGATGCACCGCCATGCTGGCGGTCGCCGGAGCGTAATAAAGTGTGTACATGATTTTTCTGGGAAATCGGGCTGAGCCGGAAACTTTCGCCGGCAAACATGATTGAAATGAAGGAAGCGCTTAGTGTTGCTCACCGCAAACCGGGCAGCGCGGATTTTTTTTCATTCCTATCGTCGTCCATTCCATGCTCATCGCATCCAGCAGCAGTAAGCGGCCTTGCAGAGATTTACCCGTTTGCATGATCAGCTTCAAGGCTTCGGCTGCCTGCATGGTGCCGATGATGCCGACCAGTGGCGCAAAGACACCCATGCTGGAACACAGGATTTCCTCGAATTTCTGATCCGGTGGAAACAGACATGCATAGCAAGGCGATTCTGTATTACGCGCATCGAAGACGCTGATCTGGCCATCAAATGCAATGGCCGCACCGGAGACCAGCGGTCGTTGATATTTGACACAGGCAGCGTTCACTGCATGACGCGTGCTGAAATTGTCACAGCAATCAAGCACAATGTCCGCTTGCTGTATCAGCTCTTCGAGCCGCTGATCTTGAGCCCGTTCTTGCAGGGCGATGACATGAACATCAGGATTGATCTGTTGCAGCGCTGTCCGGCCGGATAAGACTTTCGCCATGCCGACCCGCTCAGTTGTATGCAGAATTTGTCTTTGCAGATTTGTCAGATCGACGTAGTCATTATCAACCAGGGTAAGGCTGCCGACACCGGCGCTGGCAAGATACAGAGCGGCAGGAGAGCCAAGGCCACCGGCACCGATGATCAGAACTTTGGCTTCAGTAATTTTTTTCTGGCCTTCTATGCCTATCTGTTCAAGCAGGATATGGCGCGAATAGCGCAGGAGTTGATTGTCGTTCATGAGATAAAAAAGGCCGCTGTGCAGCGGCCTTGAAGGTCTGATTATTTTTTCTTGTGATCAGATTTGCCGTCTTTGTCGGTTTTCTCTGATTTTTCCGCACCGTCTTTTGCTGCGTCTTTTGTTTCTTTCACTTCTTTTGGCTCAGTCACTTTGACCGGCAAGCCTTTCAGATGATTCAGCGCCTGCGCTAACTGGAAATCCTCTTTGCTGCCGTATTCCAGTGGTTTGCTTTTCTTGGCCAATGCCAGCAGGCGTTGTTCTTCCTCCAGCTCGTCCACTTTCGGGCGGACAACTTCTTTTTCTTTGTCGTTCGTCAGATGTTTTTGCAAATCTGCTTCACGTGCGCGGAAACTGTTGAAACCATCGCCTTCGGCTGTTTCTTCCACATTCAGATCAGGCACGATGCCTTTTGCCTGTATCGAGCGGCCATTCGGTGTGTAGTAGCGCGCAGTCGTCAGTTTGACTGCTGTATCAGCAGAAATCTGGCGTATGGTCTGCACAGAACCTTTACCGAAACTCTGAGTACCGATCACCGTTGCACGTTTGTAATCCTGCAAAGCACCGGCGACGATTTCAGATGCAGAAGCAGAACCTGTATTGATCAGCACAACCATAGGCACATTTTTAATGGCTTCCGGTAATTTGGCCAGCGGGTCACCCATTGCGCGGCCTGCATAATATTCGCGTTTGGCGTAGAAGGTTGCTTTCGAGTCTGCCAACTGTCCATTGGTGGAAACCACCGGCACGTCCTTAGGTAAAAACGCAGCGGACACACCGACGGCGCCTGGCAGTACGCCGCCCGGATCATTGCGTAAATCCAGCACCAGACCTTTGATTGCAGGGTCTTGCGCATACAAAATCTGGATTTTCTTGGCCATATCTTCAACGGTTGGCTCCTGGAATTGCGAGATGCGCAGCCATGCATAACCAGGTTCAACGATCTTGGCCTTCACACTTTGCTGTTTGATCAGTTCACGTGTGATGGTGACGATAATTGGTTTGTCTTCCGTTTTGCGGGCAATCGTCAGCGTGATTTTGGTATTCGGTTCACCACGCATTTTTTTGACGGCTTCATCGAGCGTCATGCCTTTGACTGGCAGTGAATCGAGACGCGTGATCAGATCGCCTGGTTTTAAGCCAGCACGGTAGGCAGGTGAATCTTCAATCGGTGAAACGATTTTGACATAGCCGTCTTCCATCCCGACTTCAATGCCGAGGCCGACGAATTTACCTTGTGTGCCTTCCTTTAATTCTTTAAAGGATTTCTTATCCAGATAGGCGGAGTGCGGGTCCAGCGATGCCACCATGCCAGAGATTGCTTCTGTCAGCAGTTTATTATCATCGACAGGTTCGACATAATCTGACTTGATCAGACCGAAGACATCAGCCAGCTGGCGCAATTCTTCCACTGGCAGGGGGCTGCCGGCATTTTTTTGCGCAAGAGCAGAAAACTGCATGGAAACCGCCACGCCAGCGACCATGCCCAGGCCGATTAAACCGAAATTCTTAAATTTACTGCCCATGATTCACCTAATGCCTATTTAACGACGATCCAGTTAAGTGGATCAAATGCCCGTCCCTGATGACGGATTTCAAAGTATAAACCTGATTCTTCATTGCCGCCGCTGTTACCGGCACTGGCAATAATGTCGCCCGCTTTGACGCTGTCGCCGACATGTTTCAATACTGCCTGATTATTGCCATAGATGCTCATGTATTGGTCGCCATGACCAACAATAATCATATTTCCGTAACCTTTATACCAATCTGCAAAAATGACTTTGCCCGCTGCGATGGCTTTAATTTCACTGCCTTCACCGGCTTTGATGAATAAACCTTTCCAGCTTGGACCATCGCCGCGCTTGCTGCCAAACTTCGCCAGAATTTCGCCTTTGACTGGTAGTCTTAATTGCCCTTTCAAGCGATCAAATTCTCCGGCCGGTGGTGCTTCTGACTTCGCCTGTTTCGGTGGCGGTTCATCGGCATCAATCGCATTCGGATTCGGCTTCTTACCGGCTTTCTTGTCCAGCGCCGCCTGCTTTGCTCTTTCCTTTTGCGCCGCAATTCTTTCCTGGCGCTGTTTCTCTTCCTGTTCTGCGCGCAGTTTATCGGCTTTCAACTGCTCTTCTATCAGTTGATTCAGACGTGAGACAAGATTACTCAGTCTTTGTTCATCTTTTTGCAGATTATCTGCCTGTTTTTTTTGTGCGTAGAGTTTGTTTGATAACTGTCCGACCAGCGTCGCATGTTTTTTCTTTTCTTTTTCTAACGCGATCTTGTGGTCTTTTTCTTCTTCGGCGATTTCATCGAGTTCGGCCTTGGCCTCTTGCGCATCCTGGGTATTTTTTTCCGCCGCTTTCAGACTGCTGCGCAGGCTTTCTATCATTTTGGCCTGCGTTTGCGAGACATAGCCCATGTATTGCAGATCGCGGTTAATCCGGTTCGGATTGTCGCCAGACAGCAGCAGCTTGATACGATCACTGTCGCCGTGCATGTATTGCCGGCGCAGGAATGTCGACAGTTGCTTCTTTTGCTTTTCTATCTGTGCACTTAAGGCTTGTTGTTGCTCGGTCAGTTGCCGGAGTTTTTCTTCAGTCTGCGCTTGCTCGGTCTGCAAATCGCGCAAAGACCGGTTTGCTTCCGAGATGGCTTTTTCAGACTCTGCGAGTGCATCGCTGGCCTGATCTTTGGCGCTCTCGGTCTTATTGATGTCTGTTTTTAATGCTTTCAGTTTTTGCTGCAACTCTGCACGTTCAGCTTCTGCTTTATTTTTTTGCAGGGCGCGCGAGTTACTGGCGGCAAAGCCTGATGCTGCTGTACCTGTGATAGACAGGCACAGCAGGCTGGAAAGCAAAAAGCGTGTGTGTTTTTGCATCTAGGATTACTTGGATTTACCCTGGCTGGCAACGGCTTTCAGTGCGGCTTCAATCGCCGACTGATCACCGAGGTAATAATGTCTGATCGGCTTCAGATCGGCATCCAGTTCATACACCAAAGGCTGACCGTTAGGAATATTCAGATTGACGATATCGTCGTCGCTGATGCCATCGAGCATTTTGATCAGGGCGCGCAGGCTGTTGCCGTGTGCTGAGATCAGGATACGTTTGCCAGAGCGGATCGCAGGTGCAATGCTGTCTTCCCATGCCGGTACGACGCGTGCGACTGTGTCTTTCAAACATTCTGTCAATGGGATTTGTTTGCGATCCAGACCGGCATAACGCGGATCATTGAATGATGTGCGGTCATCGTCTTCTGCCAGCGGATTTGGCGGTGTGTCATAGCTGCGGCGCCATACCAATACTTGGTCATCACCGTACTTGGCGGCAGTTTCTGCTTTGTTCAGACCTTGCAGCGCGCCATAGTGGCGCTCATTCAGGCGCCAGTCGTGCACGACTGGCAGCCACATCAGATCCATTTCATCGAGCGTGCCCCACAGCGTGCGGATTGCACGTTTGAGGACGGAAGTGTAGGCCAGGTCAAATGTCAGACCCGCTTCTTTGAGTAATTTGCCTGCCTGCGTCGCCTCGGCGACGCCTTTCGGGGTCAGGTCAACGTCGGTCCAGCCGGTGAAACGGTTATCAAGATTCCAGGTGGATTCACCGTGTCGCATTAATACGATTTTGTACATAGTGGTCAGTTTAAGTCGTGGTTAGTATGCATTTAAATATGTTCGCTGCATCTATTTTATAATGACGGGCTTCTGATAACCATTTTTACTACTGGAAACCTGTGAAATTCATTCTTGATAATATTTTTCTGATCGGTATTGCGTTGATTTCTGGTGGTGCTTTATTGCTGCCTTTGTTGCAACGCCGTGGTGCCAAAGTGTCGCAATTACAGGCGACACAATACATCAATCAGGGCAAAACGCTGGTGCTGGATGTGCGTAGCGCAGACGAATTTGCGACGGGCCATCTGCCGAATGCAAAAAATATCCCGCTGGCAGAGATCAATAATCGCTTGAAAGAAATCGAAAAGTCCAAAAATGCAGTGGTGATCACTGTCTGCGCGACGGGCGTGCGTTCTTCGAATGCCGTTTCTGTGTTGAATAAAGCCGGATTTGCGCAGGTATTCAGTCTCGATGGTGGCACCGAAGCCTGGAAAACCCAGGGTATGCCGATTGTTAAGTAAGCTGTAAAGTAGCTGGAGAAGTGTATGAAACCGCAAGTTCGTATGTATAGCACGGGCGTTTGTCCGTATTGCACGATGGCTGAACGCTTGTTGAAATCCAAGGGCGTCGAGGACATCGACAAAGTGCGCATTGATCTTGATCCTGCCGAACGCGATGCGATGATGCAGAAAACCGGGCGCCGCACGGTGCCGCAGATTTACATCGGCGACACCCATGTTGGTGGTTTTGACGATTTGTCGGCCCTTGATCGTGCCGGTAAGCTCGATGCTTTGCTGAATCCTTGAGTAGAAAATCCGGCTTTGACCGGATTTTCTACGGGCTTGCTGTTGAAGTGTCTGCGAAGTTGTGATTTTTGCAGTCTCCTTGCTACAATAAGGCGGCGCGATCTTGAAATGGCCAGAATCGGCCCTATCTGCCCATCTCGCTGTTCATTATTAATCTTTTAGAATTTTAGAAAGTCTCACATGTCTGACGAAAATCTGCAGCCCGTATTCCAAATCCAACGCGTATATCTGAAAGATTTGTCGCTTGAACAGCCAAATTCTCCAGCGATTTTCCTGGAACAAGAAGCCCCTGGCATCGAAGTTTCTGTTGATGTCGGCAATGAAAAACTGGCGGATGGCATTTTTGAATCCACAGTGACAGTGACTGTGACAGCTAAAATCGGCGACAAAGTAGCGTTCCTGGTTGAAGGCAAACAAGCGGGTATTTTTGAAGCGCGCAATATCCCTGAAGATCAGCTCGATCCATTGCTGGGTATCGGTTGCCCGAACATCATCTATCCATACCTGCGTTCTAACGTAGCGGATGCGATCACCCGCGCTGGTTTCCCACCGATTCATCTGTCGGAAATCAACTTTGAAGCCTTCTATGCGCAACGTTTGCAAATCGCAGCAGATCAGGCTAACGCAGCTGAAGCACCTGCGACTATCCAGTAATTTTCCTGATACCCGCCGGATCGCCATCTGATTGATGATCCGCGCGGGTGAAGAAAGAAGTTCATGCGCGGCTTGATTTCCATTTCTACCCTGAGTCTGTTGGCGACGCTGGTGACAGCGCCGGTGCAGGCGATGGAGTTCCGTTCGGTTGGTGCGACGCCTGTGATTATGTACGACGCGCCTTCGGTGAAGGGTGGCAAAGTCTATGTGGCGCCACGCGGCATGCCGGTGGAAGTGATTTTCACCTCGGGTGCGTGGAGTAAAGTCAGGGATATGGCGGGCGACCTGAGCTGGGTCGAATCCAAGGATCTGATTACCCGCCGCAATCTGATTGTGCGGGTTGCCAATGCGAAAATCCGCGCCAGTGCTGATGACAGTGCCGCACTGGTATTCAGCGCTGAGAAAAACGTCTTGCTGGAAATGGCCGAACCTGCTTCGGCTGGTTGGGTCAAAGTCCGGCATCGCGACGGGCAGCTTGGTTACGTGAAAGTGAACGAGGTCTGGGGTTTATAATTCCGCCCTGATCGCTGGTTTGACGGCAGTAATTCAAAAGAGGACAGCGTGCTGTCCTCTTTTTGTATGTGATGCGCAATGACGGATTGTATTTGCTGGCGTAAAGCTGGCGGAACCGATTACTGAAGACAGCCGGTATTTTAGGGCGAAATTCGCATACTCCCCCTGTTTTTATTAAAAACCCACCGATTGTCGGCATAGATAAAGGGTTTCAAAATATACTGGTGGGAGTATATTTGAGCCGTTTCTGATGATTTCCATCGTAGGTAAGAGCATGAATATCAGCGTATTAGGCGCAGGTGCCTGGGGCACAGCAGTGGCGATTGCCCTGACAGCAAAAAACAAAGTATTGATGTGGGGCCGGAATCAGGCCGCGATGCAGGAAATACAGGCGCAGTGTGAGAATGTCGTTTATCTGCCGGGGTTTCCGCTGCCAGACAATCTCGAAATCACTGCGGATTTTTCCGCTGCGATGGCGCATGTTGCGGGGAATGACAGCCTGCTGGTGATTGCGACTTCGGTATCCGGTCTGCGCCCGACTTTAGAGGCTTGCCTGCCGTATGCGCCGCAAAATGTGATCTGGCTGTGCAAAGGTTTCGAAGAGGCGACGCAGTTACTGCCGCATCAGATTGCCCGCGAAATACTGGGCGATGATGTGGCCATCGGTGCTTTGTCCGGCCCGTCGTTTGCGCAGGAAGTCGCGCAGGGATTACCTTGCGCGCTGACGATTGCTTCGACTTCTCCGGCACTCTGCCAACGTGTTGTGCAAGCCCTGCACGTCAATGCGATGCGGGTGTATTCCAGCGATGATCTGGTCGGTGTTGAAGTCGGCGGGGCAGTCAAAAATATTCTGGCGATTGCTACCGGTGTGGCTGACGGACTGGGTCTTGGCCTGAATGCGCGCGCAGCTTTGATGACGCGCGGTCTGGCAGAAATCAGTCGGCTTGGCGTTGCGCTCGGCGGTAAAGCGGAAACCCTGATGGGCCTGACTGGCGTTGGCGATTTAATTCTGACCTGCACAGGTGATTTGTCGCGTAACCGCAAAGTCGGCCTGGCGCTGGCACAAGGAAAGTCGCTCGCGGTGATTATCGAAGAGCTGGGTCATGTTGCCGAAGGCGTACGTTGCGCGCAGGCGGTGCGCAGTCTGGCAGCGCGACTGGGCGTCGATATGCCGATTACGAACGCGGTGGCGGGAGTCTTATTTGATGGCGTTTCTGCCAGAGAAATGAGTATGCGTTTGTTGGCGCGCGATTCTAAGCAGGAAGTCAGCTGAATCAATAACGGCGGCGTTGTGCTGGGTATTCCAGCACCCGCGTGATCACCGGTTCGGCAATTGCGTGGCGCTGCATCAGCTCTCTGGTTTTTGCGAATCCCAGTATGTCCAGATAGTGCAGCCCGATATCCACCAGTAGGCGTGAAATCACATCTTTGCGCCGCAATGGCTGACAATATTTGCGTAAAGCTTTACGGCGGCGGCTTCCTGGCATGACGGGCTCCGACTGGTGGCAAGAATCCAGTATAAAGCCAGCCATGCAGCTTTGCCACTATCGTGTTGTCAAATGTGCATAGATCATCAACTTGCCCTGTGTCATTGCCGTTCTGAGTGACGATCAGAGCGTGGGAAAATCGGTGGCGTTGATGAATTCAGCCAGCAGCGCTTCCAGCCCTTGCTGATCTTCTGCTGAAAAACGGTTCAGATGCGGGCTGTCGATATCAAACACACCGGCGACCTGTCCATTCACGATCACAGGAATCACGATTTCAGAATTCGATGCAGAATCACACGCGATATGTCCGGGAAACGCGTGTACATCGGCAACCAGCACTGTGCGTTTTTCCGCTGCCGCAGTACCGCAGACGCCACGCTTAAACGGAATGCGTGCGCAGGCGACTTTGCCCTGAAACGGCCCGACCAATAAATCGTATGGAAATTCTGTCATGGGGTTTTTAGCTGCTGCGCACAGATAAAACCCAGCCCAGTTCAGCCCCGTCAGGCTGTGATAAATAAAGGCTGAAAATTGCGACGCGTTGGTGCTCAGATTGCGTTCGCCTTCTAAGATGCTGCGGATCTGTTTCGCCAGTAAGGCGTAATCCGGTTGTTCACTCGCGGCCGAAGTTTCAAACATGGTGTTTTCTCTTGAAATAAAATGTCGCGCTGACTTAAGTTGAGTAAGGCACGCGCGATAAAAAATGCTCAGGCTTTATTCAGCCTTGGCCTTTAGCCTGGGTTTCGCTTTTGCTTTTGCGTTCGCTGTGGCCGGTGCCGGATGCGCTTTTGGCTTTGTGCCGGATGCCAGCTTTGTCGCATGATGTTGTGCTAAGTGGCGACCCACCTGCGAAGGCTCAACACGGAATTGCATACGCTGCCGTGTTGCCAGTGCTTTGTTTGCCATGTTGAACCTCGCAGAATGATCAGGGTCGCCGCTTACAGCACGTAGCGCGACAAGTCTTCATTAACCGACAATGCGCCGAGTCGCTCTTCAACATAGGCCGCGTCTATCGTCACCACTTTTCCGGCGTTTTCGTGTGCTGCGTAAGAGATTTCCTCCAGCAGTTTTTCCATCACAGTGTACAGCCGGCGCGCACCGATATTTTCGGTCGTTTCATTGACGGAATAAGCGATGCTGGCGAGTTTTTCCACGCCTTCCGGAGTGAAGTCCACCGCAACATCTTCGGTTGCCAGTAGTGCCTGATACTGACGTGTCAGGCAAGCGTCGGTGCTGGTCAATATGCGTTCAAAATCAGCAATCGATAAGGATTCAAGTTCGACGCGGATAGGGAAACGGCCTTGTAACTCCGGGATCAGATCCGACGGTTTGGCAAGATGGAAGGCACCGGAAGCAATGAACAGAATATGATCGGTTTTGATCATGCCATACTTGGTATTGACCGTCGTGCCCTCAACCAGCGGCAGCAAATCGCGTTGCACACCGGCGCGCGAAACTTCGGCACCACCAGTTTCTGAGCGCGATGCAATTTTATCGATTTCATCCAGAAAAACGATACCGTTCTGCTCTACGTTTCTGATCGCGTCTTGTTTCAATTCTTCTTCGTTGACCAGTTTGGCCGCTTCTTCTTCAATCAGTAATTTGAATGCTTCTTTGATTTTCAGTTTGCGGGTTTTTTTGCGGCCATTGCCCATTCCAGAGAACATGGTTTTAATTTGCTCAGTCATTTCTTCCATGCCCGGCGGTGCCATGATTTCCATGTGGGTTACTGCTTCAGCCACTTCGAGCTCGATTTCTTTGTCGTCCAGCGCGCCTTCACGCAGACGTTTGCGGAAAGTCTGGCGGGTCGCATTGTCAGCGGCTGGCGCAGCTTCACTGCCTTCAGGATGAATGCCGAAATCGCGTGCCGGTGGCAATAAGATATCGAGAATGCGGTCTTCTGCCGCATCTTCCGCGCGCAGCCGGACTTTGCGGGTCGCTGCCTCGCGCGTTTGCTTGATGCCGATATCGACCAGATCGCGGATGATGGTATCGACGTCTCGCCCTACATAGCCGACTTCGGTGAATTTAGTCGCTTCAATTTTAATGAAAGGGGCATCCGCCAGTTTTGCGAGACGACGGGCGATTTCTGTTTTGCCGACGCCTGTCGGGCCTATCATCAAAATGTTTTTTGGCGTGATTTCATGGCGTAACGGTTCTTCGACCTGCTGGCGACGCCAGCGATTGCGCAGGGCAATCGCGACTGCCCGTTTTGCTTTGGCCTGACCGACCACGTGTTTATCGAGTTCAGAGACGATCTCTTGCGGAGTCATATTCATGCTGTTTCCTATCTGCTTCTTAAATCCATACCGGCGCCGCAGGCGCTCATCGGGCATGGTGAATCAAAATTATTCCAGGGTTTCTATGGTGTGCGACAAATTGGTATAAATACACAATTCACCTGCAATCGTCAGCGACTTCTTGACGATCTCGACCGGTGACAAATCGGTATTCTCAAACAGGGCAATCGCGGCTGATTGTGCAAACGTGCCGCCGGAGCCGATCGCTCCTATGCCCTGGTTCGGTTCGAGCACATCACCATTGCCGGTGATGACCAGGGTCGTGTCTTTGTCTGCCACCAGTAGCATCGCTTCCAGGCGGCGTAACATACGGTCGGTACGCCAGTCTTTGGCGAGCTCCACCGATGCGCGCATCAGATGCCCCTGATGTTTTTCCAGTTTAGATTCAAAGCGTTCGATTAATGTGAATGCATCTGCAGTGCCGCCAGCGAAACCCGCCAGTACTTTATTGTGATACAGCTTGCGCACCTTGCGTGCTGTACCTTTCATAACGATATTGCCAAGGGTGACCTGACCATCGCCGCCGAGGGCGACAACATTGCCGCGCCGTACCGTCAGGATGGTGGTGCCGTGAAATTGTTCCATAAGGACCTCATAAATGGTTGAAACTATGTCGCGAAGCTTCGCAGGCTCGCGCCGGCAGAGATTGAAGCAGAACGAGACTGCGTACTGAGCGGATCTTGTTACGTGAGTGCTTGCTACCGCTATACTTATTTGAAAATCGTCTTTGTCAGACGGATGACAGATAGGCGCAAGAATAAAAAGCGACAACACACACGCGATGGCGCATCGGAACCAGAAAGAAAATGGGGTGTGTCGGCAGAATTACAAGAAGTCTAGTGCTTACGCAGTGAGATGCTGGCGATATTTTTTAAACCCATCGCGTTAAATAACATCATGACCAGATAATTCACTTCTTCAAACCGGATAGTCACACCGGGTTTGCCGACGATGGGTGCCAGGCCGTTTAATAACTCAGCGGAGGCGCTGAATTCCACGCGGTCAAGTTTCGAGCAATCGATGATCAAAGGCTGGTGCTGTGCTGCTTGTTCAGCAATTTTTTTCACCAGCGTGTCGACGCTGCCATCCACCATTGCAGGCATGAAGAAACGATCAGAAGGCGCTTCTTCCTCTTCATGATTGAGCTCTGGGAAGGCATCGGTGACATTATTCTGAGGTGCTTCGAACGATGGCGGAGACACTTCAAACGTAATGCAGTAATCCATGCTGGCTTCTTCGAATGCTTTTTCAAAGTGCAGCAATTGCAGAATTTCTAATAACAGCAGCCACGGGGCTTCTGTCTCGTCACGCCGCCCGACCTGCAAAATGGCGCGAATTTTATCTGTCAGGCTTTGTGCGCCGACCAGCATCAGATCATGCCCGGTCTTTTTCAGATTTTTGAGTGTCCGTAACAATAAGCCGCAGCCGACAGGATCAACTTCTTTAATTTTCGAGAAATCCAGACGCAGGCTAGGACTTTTTGCGCTCGCAATATTAATTTTTTCCAGTATTTTGACAATGGTAGCGTCAAGTTTTACCGGGAAAAGTATGCTTGGTCGGGACGCATCCTTAGGATGCGTGTCGGCTTCTGGCTGCGGTGTATTTTCAGGCCACAGCGGAGGCGAGGTTTCAAATTTGTTGGCGTAATCGAGCGAGAGGCTTTCAAATTTATGCTGATTATTCGTGATCCGGTATAAATCAAATAGCATCTGCCAGCCTATTTCGGTCGCCAGTCCAAGATGTTGGTGATGTACGGCGGCATCCAGCATTTGCTCTGCGACTTCATTTTGTCCGCTTGCAAACAAAATGGCTGCTTCTTCGAGAACCGGTACGGATTCACTATAGGCGAGTGCTGACCCCGGAATTTCTGTATTGTGGCCGAGCAGATAATCTGACGGCATCGGCATCGGCAGCGTTGTTTGAAAATCCGCTACAGGGCCACGATTTGTCAGAGGTTGTGTGTGTTCGGTGAGATCAAATTTACTGTTGCCGAGTTTTTTTGAAATATCGGTTTTGGTGATGACCGGCGGGCGCGTCTTGACGATGTCGCGCGACATTTCAAATTCTATGGCATCAATTTTTCGTTCAGTAGCACGAGCGACGTGGCGCTGGGCAATGACAGAATTGCTGAAAACCTCGCTGTCATGGAAACCTGTAATAACAGTGTTACCAGATTTAGAGCGAGCTTTTCTTGAAGAAGATTTCTCGGTGGAGCGATCTTCTTTTTTGCCACCTTTTTTACCGAAAAGAGAAAAAATCCCCACACTATTCCTAAAAAAATACGTCTTAAACGAGTGAAATTTGTACTTGCTAAGTATATTCTTAATTGAGCGTAAATAGTAAGCCGCGCTTTTCTGACTTAACAATGTTTTATTTTTTACAAAAATCAGTTTTTTAAAAATATCTTAGAGAAGTTAGCATATTAAGCTCATATACACAAAAATGGAGGCATTTAGCCTCCATTTCGCATTTAACTACGCCATCTGTGTAAATTTAATTTTACATTTCGTAACAAGGCAGAAATTAAAAACTGGTTCTGACTCCGGCGATAAAGCTTCTGCCCGGCTGCGGTACGCTTTCTCTCAATATCGAGGTGGACAGGCGTATATCCTGATTCAGCAAATTTCTGGCCATCAGGAACCAGGTAATTTGTTGTCCTTGATACGGATGAGAGTAACTCAGGTTGGCATCTGCTCTGGTGTACGAAGGTGTGACGTAATTTTCAAAACTGGCCAGTCTGTCCTGACGCTGTGCATGCAGGACATTCAGCGAGGTGCGCCAAGCCCCTTGTTTGAATCCCAAATCGAAACCAACACGTGTGGCCGGTTGCAAAGGTAAGTTTCCGAGATCAGTCAGTGTACCGCGCGAGATATCAGCAAAGGCGCGCGCAGAAAATCCTTCTCCCAAGTGGTTATAACTGATTTCCGCTTCGCCACCGCGAATCTTCGCAGTCGCCTGTGACCAGTTGCGCAAAGTGAATTCAGCGTCCGCCTGAGGGATACCTTCTCCATCTACTTTGGTGCCATCCGTATGACCATAGATATAGTTATCGACTTGATTAATAAAGGCATTCAACTTCCAGCGCAGCAATCCGGTGGATTTTTGCAGGGTGAATTCGAGATTATGCGAAATCTCTTTTTTCATGTTGATATTGCCGATATCGAACGTTGCTGTCGATTCGTGCGGACCTGCTGAATACAATTCCTCTGTTGCCGGAGCGCGTTGCGCGAGTGACAAACTCAGACCGGCACTGTAGCCCGGAGTAAATTGCCATAAACCACCGGCAGACGCGGAATACAGATTGAAGTTTCTGTGAGCGAGTGCACTGATTTCGTCTGGTTCACGGCTGACATTTTCAAGGCGTACACCTGCGCTACCAAGAACATCACCAAACTGACGTTGTTCCAGCGCGAATACCGCAACCGAGGTTGATTTGGTCGAAGGAACGGTATCAGCGCGGCCACTTGCCGCCGACAATGCTGAGAATTTGGTCTGTTCCGTCTGCAGCCCCCAACTGCCTTGCCAGCCCGACCAGTTCGCGTGCGACAGGACGATGCGACTTTCCAGCATTTTGTTTTTAAAGTTCGTGACCGGGGTGCCGTCTTCAGCTTTTTCTGTGTGTTGATAATCAGTGCCGCTGAGTTTAAATTTCAGACTATCAAAACCTTTTAGTGGCGAGTTGAGCTGGCCTTCCAGATCAAGCCTGTTCTGCCGCAGATCGATAAAGGATTTTTCTGCAGTTGGTATGCCGTAATGGTCGTTCAGAGTTTGTACCGCTGCGCCCAGATAACCCCACGATTGAATCAGCGAAGCACCGGCAGCGAGACTGTTTGAACGGGTGAAGCTGGAAGGTAGTTTGCCATCTGCTGATGCCGGATCTGACAGGTTTGCTTTACCCGGGATATCATAATTTCCGGTTTCGCGGCTGTTGCCGTCTACATGTAATCCTATGTTGCCGCTGGAACCATCTACGGAGAATGAGCCACTTTTTTCCTGATTCACTGTGCCGTATCTGAGCTCCGCTTCGCCAGTGATTTTTTTATTTAATACGGTGGGAATGCGATTGTCGATGACGTTGATCAGACCACCGATGGCACCGCTGCCGTAGAGCAAAGCCGCTGGGCCGCGCAAAATTTCGATTTGTTGCGCGGTCGAACTTTCACTGGCGACTGCGTGATCGTTTGACAGGCTGGAGACGTCGGCAACACCCATGCCGTTTTGCAGAATTTTTACCCGTGGGCCTTCCAGACCGCGGATGATAGGTCGCGATGCGCCTGCACCAAATCCTGAGGCGGATACACCGAGCTCGTTGCCCAGCGTTTCACCGAGTGAGGTGCCAATTTTTGCACGAAGCTCAGGGCCGGAAAGTATTTTTGCCGGCGTCAGTACTTGCATGTCTTCGCCATTTCCCAGTGGGTTGGAAGTGACCGTGACAGTATTGATCGCTTGTGCGTTGGCGTTGCAATGAGCAAGGGCGGAGAGGACGGCGGCTGCGGCAATAGTGCGGTGAAATTGCATGATTTTTCCTGAAACATGAAAATGAACAAAGCAGACCGCTCAGAAGAGCGATCTGAAAAAACGAGCTGAGTGCCGGATGAAATTGAATTCCGGCTGAGATTTTCAATGCTTCAGAAAGGCGGGGCGCGTGAAGAGAATGAGAGCTGTATGCTGGCCAGCCAGACGATATTGGCGGCAAAGGTGTTAATGAAGTCTGTTGTATCGATGGCCGAAAGTGTCGGCACTCTGGCATCAAGATAATCCGCAGCAACGGTCGCGTCAAATAACGCGCAGGAGTGCAGTGCTCTTTCGTCGGAATCCGAAGTGACTTGCCAGAACGTGTAACTGTTGCTGAGCGTGGTAACTTGCGCTTTGCCACCGGGCCAGCCCGCGTGTGCGAGTTTATGAGAAAGACTGACCCATTGCGCCAGCAATAAAGCGGGCAGCATCAGACACAACAGCCAGTGGCTGCTGCGTCTGTGTCTGAATGGATAAGATGAGCTCATTTGTATCGAAAACTTGACCGGATATTGCTATAGGTATTGCGTTGTAAATTGTGTTGCAAAAAGCCAACATTCTTTCCTTGATTGGCTGGTGCAAGACGCGGCTTGGATAGCTGAATATCTACAAAGTTCCTTATTGGTGCAACACTGTTGCAGTTCCTTGAGTAAAAAAAGCGTGTAACTGATCACACGCTTTTTACTTTAACGCTTTTTTGTGACAGTGGAATTAATCACCGTACAGTTTTTGTTTCATTTCGCGTCGTTGCTGAGCTTCGAGTGACAGCGTTGCTGTCGGACGTGCCAATAAGCGTGGAACGCCGATAGGCTCGCCTGTTTCTTCGCACCAGCCGTAGTCACCTTCATCGATGCTGGCGATGGATTGCTGAACTTTTTTCAGCAATTTGCGTTCGCGGTCACGGGTACGTAACTCAAGCGCATGTTCTTCTTCGATCGTGGCACGGTCTGCCGGATCGGGAACTAATACGGTTTCGCGAAGATGCTCGGTAGTTTCGTCGGCATTCTTCAATAAATCCTTTTCAAGCTGTTGCAAACGGGCCTTGAAAAATGCCAGTTGTGCAGCGTTCATATAGTCCTTCTCTCCCATCGCGAGGATTTGTTCCTCGGTGAGCAGGGCTTCGGGGGCGCTGACTGTAGCAGTCGATTTAGATGATTTAGTTGCCACTTCGCTTACTTTCGATACAACGGGTTAACACATAGAAAAAGTCTGAAACGATGAAGTTTTCAGATAATTTATCCTCCCCTTACTGATATGAAAAGCAGCATTTTTACTCATGCCACTTGCACAACAGACAATGCCTGATATCAGTAGCCCGACAGTTTATACTAAACAATGCTCCAGACCTTGAATAAATATGTCTTTTGGTAGATTTTTGCCAATAAACACCATTTTGCTTTCTTTCGTTTCTTTATCCCCCCATTTCGCGCCGACATCAGTTCCCATAATCTGATGCACGCCCTGGAAGATCACCTTACGGTCAGCACCTTGCATGTACAGCACGCCCTTATAACGCAGCATGCGCGGGCCGAACACCTGGACCAGTCCACCTAAAAATTCGTCAAGCTGCCCGGTGTTGAACGGGCGTGTGCTTTTAAACACAAATGCGGCGATATCGTCAGAATGATGGGCGTGATGATGATTATGCGCATGTTCGTGCCCGTGTTCATGTGTGCAATGTTCATCACAGTGTTCGTCATCGTGCGCATGTTCAGCATGATGTTCGTGGGAATGTTCTTCTTCACTTAGAAATTCGGGATCGAGATCCAGTTTTGCGTTCAGATTGAAGCCTTTCAGATCCAGCACTTCGGCGATGGCAATTTTGCCGAAATCGACAGTGCTGATCGGCGCACGTGGATTGATATGCATCAGACGTGAACGCAGACTCGCCAGTTGTTTGGCATCAACCAGATCCGTTTTGGACAGCAAAATTTTGTCGGCAAAGCCCACCTGACGCTGCGCTTCTTCATGTTCATCGAGTTGTTGCATACCGTGACGCGCATCAACCACGGTGACGACTGCATCAAGCATGTAGTAGGTGCCGACTTCTTCATCAACGAAGAAAGTTTGCGCAACCGGGCCGGGATTGGCCAGACCTGTGGTTTCGATAATCACGCGGTCGAAATCAATCTTGCCTTCGTTCTTTTGTTGTATCAGCTTACTGAGTGCGATGATCAGATCGCCGCGCACAGTGCAACAGATACAACCATTGTTCATTTCGACAATTTGTTCATTGCTGTCCTGAACCAGAATTTCATTGTCGATATTTTCCTGGCCGAATTCATTTTCGATCACGGCGATTTTATAGCCGTGGTTCTCCTGCAGGATGCGATTGAGCAGGGTCGTTTTTCCCGCGCCCAGAAAGCCGGTAAGAATAGTGGTTGGAATCAGTGCCATAGCGTCAGAAGGAAAAGTTAATTGGAACAGTCAGCACACCAGCCCTTGATGGTCAGCTCGATGTCATGACTTTGAAAACCGCGCCCCAGCGTTGCCTGCAGGGTCGCTTGCAATTGCTCGCGTAAAGACGCCGGTTGTTCTGCATCATCGAGACAAAACACGCGGGCGCAGCGGGTACATTTGAAATGACCATGCTGGTGCTGCGTCACGCCGCTTTTCGAATCGCCTGACTGTTCACTGCCGGTGCTGTAGCGGAACACCCGGTCATCGCCCGGAATTTTATGCGTCAATCCCGCTTCAGTCAGGCAATCCAGTGCACGGTACAAGGTGACTCTGTCCATCTCAGGCAGCGCATCCTGCACTTCCAGATGCGACAACGCACGTTTGGTATCCAGCAATACAGACAATACGCCCAGCCTCGCATCGGTAACGCGGACGCCACTGGCCCGCAACAAGTCCGAGGCCTGTGCCTGATCGCTGACGGTGTGGCTGTGATGCGCAGATTTCATATTGAATGCAGAAAAGAGTAAGCAAGAATAAGTAAGAGTAAGCAGGCATTATGCCTGAAAATGCAATTCAGTTGCAAAAGTGCGTCTGATCAAAACAACGCCAGGCAGACGTCGTGTGAACACAGCAGTGTTTCTATTCATCGTCTTGTCATATTTACTTTTTAAACTGCGCACGGTGAATCCGCTGATGCGTCTCGTTCTGCGTCCCGGATTCTTACTAAATTTGTGCGCCGCGCATCGCTGATGCCCGCGTTTTGACGTCAATTATTCTGGAATTCTACTCATGTCAGATCAACCTCAATCAGGCCGCCGTAAGGCATTAAAATTCCTCGCTGGTGCACCGTTGCTGCCGCTCGGCGCAATGTCCACTGCATCGCTGCTGTCTGCCTGTGGTGGCAGCTCGGCGGTTGCTGCGGCTCCGGCTGCTCCTGTGGCGAATTTTGTTTCTGCAGATTTCACTGCAATGGCTGCGCCAACGTTGACGAATGCCGCCGCGATGGCAACGACGACAGTGGCTTCCAGCCTGAACGTGACGTTTAGCGACAACTCCACACAAACCTACAAACTGGCTTATCAGCCATTTTTCCTGACCGGTGACATGGTACCGAACGGTAACGGCGGCACAGTGTTGGCCGGTGGTTACTACGACATCAATAACAAGCCGATTATTGACGCGACCGTTGCGGGCAAAGAACGTCAATATTTCTCAGATTCGCCGGATGGCACTTCCCTGTTATCGTTGCCGAATCCGACAGTGACAGGCATCAAAGGCAAAGCAGTATTTGCGGTGGTGCAGTTCGAATACACAACCTGGGCGCAAGATGGTAAAACCGATATGTACGGTAAATTGCCTTCACCTATCGCTGTCCTGACACTGGATCAGGATCAGACAACCGGTAAATTGAGCCTGGTGAAATACCATAACGTCGATACATCCAAAGCCAATGGTTTGTGGATTACCTGCGGTTCCAGCCTGTCGCCGTGGGACACACATCTGTCGAGCGAAGAGTATGAACCAGATGCGTTCACGATTTCGTCGAACGCGATGTTCGCGGCATACAGCACCAATTTGTTTGGTGACGCAACGAAAGCAAATCCGTACCACTATGGTCATTTGCCAGAAGTGACAGTCAATCCTGATGGCACTGGCTCGATCAAAAAACACTATTGCCTGGGTCGTATTTCGCATGAACTGATACAGGTTTTCCCGGATAACCGCACGGCATTGATGGGTGACGATGCAACGAATGGCGGCTTGTTTATTTTCGTGGCAGACAAAGAAAAAGACCTGTCTTCCGGTTCTTTGTATGTGGCTAAAATCGGTGCGGGTTTCTCACTCGATACTGCAGCTGCCGGTGCGTCACTGAGCTGGATTAAACTCGGCTCCGCGACCAGTGCAGAAATCGAAGCACTGGCAAACAAGCTGAAACCAACTGACATCATGGATGTGGCCAATACCGATCCAAAAGATGCGACTTACACCAAGATTTATATCAGTGGAAAAATCCAGTGGGTACGCGTCAAAGCTGGTATGGAAAAAGCAGCGGCGTTCCTCGAAACCCATCGTTATGCGGCGTTGATGGGCGGCAGTATGGCCTTGACGAAGCTTGAAGGCACGACCGTCAATGCCAAAGACAAGATTGCTTATTCTGCTTTGCAAAACATGCAAAGTTCCATGGTGCGCGGTAATGCGGCCTGGAACGAAGCATTCGGCGTGACCTTAGAAAAAGCCTTGAACGCAGGCGGTATTCTGGCGCATACGCTGGCGGGCGGTCAGAAAGATACTTCTGGTGCGGCCATCAACAGTGAATGGGTACCGACTGTCACTAAAACATTGCTGATCGGTGAAGATATTGCGGCGGATGCTTTGGGCAATACTGCGAATCCGGAAAAAATCGGCGCGCCGGATAATCTGAAATTCTCCGAAAAACTGCGCACCTTGTTTATCGGCGAAGACAGCAGCTATCACGTCAACAACTTCCTGTGGGCTTACAACGTCGACACCAAAAAGCTGACCCGCGTTGCATCCATGCCTGCCGGTGCCGAGGCAACTGGTTTGTCGGTGGTGGATAATCTGAATGGCTGGACCTACATCACCAGCAATTTCCAGCACGCTGGCGATTGGGGCAGTATCCACAATATCGTTAAGCCTACACTCGATCCGTTGGTGCGGGCGAACTACAAAGATCGTTTCGCTTCTGCGGTTGGCTATCTGACTGCCGACGTCAGCAGTGTCAAACTGGCGAAATAATTTCTGATGAATGCACTTCCGGCGCAGATCTGACCGGAAGTGCGACGCAGGTTTGAATGAAAAAGGGCAGATGATTCTGCCCTTTTTTACGTCTGAATATACTGGGGGGAGTATATCGGGATGCCCTTATTCTATAAGGACATCAGCGGTATTCATGGCTCAATAACGGGGAGTATCTGCTCTCTGTGTTTGAGCGCTCATCTAAAAACGAGCGCTCGTTGCAGCGCGGTTGATCTGCAGACAAATCAATCAAGAAAATCCGCATATTCTTTTTGCGCATAGCCTTTTAAATTTTGCCATGGCAGCTTAGTGCTGAGCGGAGCTTGCAGTTTGACGTCAACGCGGCGGAAGAAAGTACCGGCTTTATCACCGCTTTCGATGATCAGCGGAATTTGTTTTTGCTCATCCCACAATACTCTCTGGAAATTGCCATTCATTTCGCGTTCACGCCATTGTGCGCCGCTGACGGTCGATGCCTTCTTTGATAGCGGCATGGCTTTGACGAGCTTAGGATCAAGCAGATAAAACGCGTTTTCCCACGAGCCATCGAAGTTCACATTGTCGTATTCGGAAACAGGAATAGCGATAATTTCTTTATCTTTCGTGTTCACGAATTCGATCTGGGTTTTATTATTTTCCTGGAACACATGGCGCGGAAGCACCACATGATTGAAGTGTTTGTGCTTGGCTTCTTTCGCGTTGCCAGCATTATTTTTCTTGTTGGTTTTCTCGTCAGCATGATCACCGTCTGCGTGGTCATGCATACCGGCTGGCAAAACGCGGGCGATCCAGACGTGTTTGGCGCGGCGTAACAAGGTTTCTTCGTAACGTGCTTCGCGTGTCACACCTTCTGGTGTTAACACACGACTGTAATTTTGTATCCGGATATCCAGATCCGGCGCCGCTGACTCAGGCGTCGCTGGCGCTGCCATCGCAAAATGGCTGACGGTAAGGGGCAGGGTCAGGCTCAGTGCGGCGATAAGGTGCTTGAATTTCATTTTTAAATAAGACTTTCGTACTCGTGAATATTGCGATATCAGACGATATGCGCTGATAGCTGTAAAGATGAAAAAAACCAGAGGGCAACACCCTCTGGTTTTTGTATGCATTCAGCGATGGAGGAATCAGAAACCGTAAGCTGATTTCAGCAGTGTGAATACTTTAGTGTTGTCCAGTGTGCCTTTAAACGATTTTGCGCCTGCACCAGTGGCAAACAATTTCACATCACCACCACCATGCGTTTCACTAGCCAGACGAACGCCGGTTTCTTGCAAGTAGTTATCGGCCAATACGGTTGCACTGTCCAGATTCGTACGCAGGTTAGGACGGTTAGGACCGTTACCGAACACCAGTGTGGTGTAGGTATTACCATCGGCATCTTTTGTCGGCTGACCAGTTTTGTAATCGCGGTTAATGTCCAGAATCGGATTGCCGCGTTTGCCGTAGCCATTGAATGCCAGCGTGTGGTCATGATCTGCGGTGACTACGATCAATGTATTGGCCAGCGTCGGATCAGTCAGTTTTGCCTTGTCCAATGCTGCCTTCACAGCATCATCAAATGCGATGGTGTCTGTCAGTGCACGTTTCGCGTTGGTGCCGTGCAATGCATGGTCAATGCGGCCGCCTTCAACCATCAGGAAATAGCCGTTCGAATTTTGCGACAGAATATCCATGGCTTTGGTCGTCATCTCGGCCAGGCTAGGCTGGTTCGCGCCTTCGCCAACCGGTGGTGTCGCAGTGCGGTCGAGTTCATATTCCAGATGACTTTTACTGCTGTACAAACCGATGAATTTTTTATTCGTCGGCGCTGCCAGCATGTCTGCTTTAGTCGCCGCAACGGTGTAGCCTTTGGCTGCGAATTCATTCAGCAGATTGCGGCCATCGGCACGACCGAGTTTTCCAACGCTGGTGTTTGCGTCGTAAGGCAGGAAGTGGTTGCGGCCGCCACCCATCAGCACATCCACACCATCCAGCAAGGCGCTGTTGTAGCCTGCGCCACCTGGCACTGCCTGCGCCGCAATCGCGTATTGCGCATTGCGGTTGCAGATATGCGAGTAAGTTGCGGCTGGTGTTGCATGGGTCAGCTCAGTCGTGGTGATGGAACCAACTGCTTTGCCTTTGGCTTTTGCCAGTTCCAGTATGGTGGGTACCGAAGTGCCGTTACCTGTCGCGGCGCAATTGTTGATACCCAGATTGCCATTCGCATCTTTGCCAGGATTCGTCGCAACGGTGTCGGCAGACATGGAGATGACTTCGTTGTTCATCTTCACGCCTGTCATGTAGGCTGCCATCGATGGTGCGCTGTCGGTCGTCTGCGCATCGTTAGAATAAGTCTTGATACGAGCCGTGCGTTCCAGCTTGTCCATATTCAGGCTGCCATCTTCACCGTATTTAAAAATGCGGGATGCCGTGATGGTTGATGGGCCCATGCCGTCGCCCAAAAAGAAAATAATATTTTTTGCTTCGCCTGCAGCGTTTGCAGCATTGGCAAAAGTCATCGCCAGTGTGGCGGCTAAAAGTGTGCGTTTCATAATCAGTTATCCGTTCTCAACAATGTTGAATAATCACAAGCCAGAGGCCGATTTCACCAGACCGAAGACTTTGGTGTTATCGATCGTACCGAGGAAAGTATCGGCGCCTTTGCCAATCGCACCGAGGAATACGTCAGTACCGCCATGTGTTTCGCTGCCGGCTGCCACGCGTACCACCGCTTCCTGATGGTAGGTATTGGCGCTAGTTGTGGTTTCATCGAGACTGATCATGCTGCTGCGGCTGCCTTGTGTGCGATTTTCACCATTGCCGAAACCGATGATGGAGTACGGTGCACCATCCAGATCTTTTTCGACTGCGCCGGTGACATAGTTTTTCACCACGCCGAGTACACCCGGATTGCCGCTGGCTGTTTTACCGGTACGTTTGGCGTAGCCGTTCAGTACCAGCGTATGGTCATGATCAGCAGTAACGACGATGAGCGTGTTTTTCAGCTCAGGATCGCTGATCTTTGCTTTGGCAATCGCAGCTTTGATTGCATTGTCGAAAGCCACTGTGTCTTGTAATGCTTTCTTGGCGGTTGTTTCATGCAGAGCGTGGTCAATCCGTCCGCCTTCCACCATCAGGAAATAGCCTTTGGAATTTTTCGCTAACACGTCCATCGCTTTGGTGGTCATGTCCGCCAGGCTTGGTTCTTTGGCCGGATCACGATCAAGGTCGTAGCTCATATGGCTGGAAGTAAACAGGCCGAGCAGGCGATCTGTTTTGGTGCCGTCTATCGCATTGAATTCGGTCGCGTTGCTGGCGTAAGCGTAGTTTTTCGCTTTCATTTCAGCGACTAAATCGCGGCCATCAGCACGTTTGCCACCATTTTTAGATGGGGTGAAAAATTGCAGACCGCCGCCCATCAATACGTCCAGACCTGTTGTGCCCAGCGCTGTGTTGTAGCCAGCACCGCCCGGAACGGCTGCTGCAGCAATATCATTTTCCAGATCGCGATGGCAGATATGTGAGTAGGTTGCGGCAGGTGTCGCATGTGTAACGCGGGTTGTCGTGACAACGCCAGCGGACAAACCTTTGGCTTTGGCCAGTTCCAGTAATGTCGTGGCGCTGGTGCCATTTTTGGTGCCGCAATTATTTCCCAGTTTGTTGCCGTTCGCATCAGCTACCGGATCAACTGCGACGGTGTCCGGTGACATGGAAATCACTTCATTATTCATCTTGACGCCAGTCATGTACGCCGACATCGACGGTGCGCTGTCCGTGACCTGTGCATCGTTAGAGAAGGTTTTAACGAACGCGGTTTCTGGCAAGGTATCCATGGTCAGTTCGCCATCTTCACCGACAGAGTAAATACGCGCTGCTGTCATGGTCGTCATGCCCATGCCGTCACCCAGGAAAAAGATCACGTTTTTCGGCGCTTCAGCGACTGGTGCCGGATCGTTTGAGCTGGTGCCGCAACCTGTGACCGAGAGAGTAAGTGCGGCGCCGAGAACAGCGACGTAAAGAGGCTTGAATTTCATTTTCGTTCGTCCAGAGGGGGTTAAAAGTATCCCAATGTAACAAGGCATTATTACCTGTCAGTGACCCAGGCTGAGGATGATACGGACTGTTGTATTCAGCGTCGTTTTCCCGATTTTGCTGAAAAGATGAGGAAGCTGTATGCGTGCTGCTGAGCAGTGCAGGCGCCAGCAATCATTCCTTTTTGATGAAATAAGCGTTAAATATACTGGGGGGAGTATATTTTGACGCCCTTATTTTATAAGGACATCAAGGGTGAAATCATGAAAACGAGGGGGAGTATGCTATTTTTTTGCGCGCGGATGCGCCTGATCATAGACTTTTGCCAGATGCTGAAAGTCGAGCGAGGTATACACCTGCGTCGCGGCAATCGAGCTGTGTCCCAGCATTTCCTGTACCGCGCGTAAATCGCCGGACGATTGCAATACATGCGATGCAAAGGAATGACGCAGCATGTGCGGATGGACGTTGGCTGGTATGTCCAGACTTTGTGCATGGGCTTTGATGCGCAATTGCACAAGACGTGCCGAAATCCGCGTGCCGCGCTCACTCAGAAACAGCGGATGCGGATCGGCTTTGAGCAGACTGCCGCGGATGGCCAGCCAGTCGCGTACGGCTTCCAGCGCTGGCGCGCCGACTGGCACGATGCGTGGCTTGTTGCCTTTACCGGTGACGTGGACTTCGCCTTGATCCAGATCGATCCAGCCTGCCGATGCATAGCCAGGCTCTTGTACGGCAGCGACATCCAGGCCGACCAGTTCGGAAACGCGCAAACCACTCGAATACAAGAGTTCAAACATGGCGCGATTTGCGCGCGGTGTTGCCTCATCGCCACCGCGATGCGACACCAGACGCACGGCATCGTCGGCGCCAAGTGCTTTGGGCAAAGGCTTACTTTTTTTGGGGGCGCGTATGCCTTCGACCGGGTTGCTGCTCAGGTCATGCTGCTCCATCAGCCAACGGTAAAAGCCGCGCCAGCTCGACAATTTGCGAGCGATGCTGCGGGCGTTCAGACCTTGGGCATGGAGTTGTGAGGTAAAGCGGCGGATTTGTGCAGCGTTCAGTTCGGCGATTGCCTGTGAGCCAGCGAATTGCTGCAATTCCCGCAGATCGAGCTCGTAACTACTGAGCGTGTGCGGCGACAACTGGCGCTGACTGCGTAAGACTTCCAGATACTCATGCAGAAAATTGTCGCCAGCGGCAGTCGTTTCCGGTTCTTGAGCTGGCGTTGCCATGGCGACTCCGGTCTGGCGTCAGTGAATTAAATATCGATCAGGCAGGTCAATGCCGCGCTGCTGGTATCGGCGATGTTGACCAGAAAATCGGTGGCCATGTTTTTTGTGTAACGCGCCGGATCGGGCGAACCCAGTACCAGCAAACCGAAGGCTGGTGATGTTGGCGACAGACGCAGCGGCAGCATGGCGATGGATTGTACCGGTGCGCTGGCTTCTATCCAGCTGGCTGCCTCGAAATCCTGATTCGGACCGCAAAACGGCGTTGTCAGGCCTTTCGCAAACAGAATGGCATCTTCGCTGGCGGGCGCAGCAAACCAGGTGTGAGAAAACTCAGGGGCGACATTCCACAGGCGCAAGGTGGCGTGCGGCAGCTGGAAAATATCCTGTAAACCCTGGGTCAGAACAAACGGCAGATCGACATCATTGCGCGCCAGCAGCAGGGCACGCGTCCACGCCTGAAATTTTTTGCTGATGTCGTGATTTTCTTCCGCGATCCGCATTAATTCGGACAATCTGAGTTCCAGTGCGCGATACTTTTCACGCACGACTTCCATTTGTCGTTCTTGCAGAGAAATGGTACGACCCATAACCGGGCTCGTCAGTTTGACGGCACTCAGTAATTCTGCGTGCTCTTCAAAAAAATCCGGATTCTGGATCAGGTAGGTTGCGATGTCAGTTGAATTCATTACATTGATCAGAGATTAATTTCGCCTTCGAAGACCGTGACTGCCGGGCCGCTGAGCATAACAGAGCTGCCTTCGCCTTGCCACGCGATAGAGAGTTCGCCGCCATGGGTGGTGACGCGAACCGGGCTGTCGAGCAAGCCGCGCCGTATACCTGCGACAACCGCCGCGCAGGCACCGGTACCACAGGCCAGCGTCTCGCCCGCACCGCGTTCATACACGCGCAAGCGGATATGATGACGATCGTTAATTTGCATAAAACCAGCATTCACGCGCTTGGGGAAACGCGGATGATGTTCGATCACAGGGCCATCGGCCGCGACCGGAAAAGTCTCCGCATTATCAACCACCTGTACCGCGTGGGGATTGCCCATCGAGACCACAGAAACAGAGACGGTTTTGCCATTCACATCGAGTGGCCACAACACATCATCGGCCGCAGGAATCGCAGTCAGTCCAGAATTGTCGAAAGGAACTTTTGCCGGTTCCAGTATCGGTGCGCCCATATCGACGGTGATGCTGCCGTCACTTTCCATGCGCGGAGCGATGATGCCGGACATGGTTTCAACACGGATGGTCGATTTGTCGGTGAGTTTTTTCTCAATGACGAAGCGCACGAAAGCGCGTGAGCCATTACCGCATTGCTCGACTTCGCCGCCGTCGGCGTTATAAATGCGGTAGCGGAAATCAACATCCGGCGTGTCGGATTTTTCGACGACCAGAATCTGATCTGCACCGATGCCAAAGCGGCGGTCAGCGATATGCTGCCACTGTTCGCGGGTGAATTGTATCTGCTGATTAATCGCATCGATCACGACAAAATCATTGCCGGCGCCATGCATTTTGGTGAATTTGAGTTTCATGGATGCATTATATCGCGGGATAAGCGCGATGATGCGCCCGATGCTGTGATTTAGCTGCCGTCGGCTTTATATACGCCGCAACCCAAAACAATGTCACTCGTCACCGCTTCGATATACGAAGTTTTACCTTCGACTTTATTCGAGACAGGATTCAGGATGGTGTAATCGACCCAGCCACCCGATGCCGGCAGGCTGAACGCATCGGCCACCAGTTTGCGGCCATCGAGGCCCGTCAGTTGGAACAGATTCAGTTTCAGTTTTTCTGCATTACCGCCGAATGCCAGATACTGGCCATCCCGGTTGAAGGCAAACACATACATGTCTTTGTGGCTGAAATAGTGGTCTTTATCGCCGGTGATTTCTGCTAATGCAGCCCTGCCTTTACGTTGGAACAGTTCGATCGCTTTCTTGACCATCAGATAGGCTTCGTCAGCCGTACCCTGTCTGAGGTGGAAGCTGGCGACGGCTTTGGTCAGATAGGCGGCACGCTGTTCGAGATGAATCGCGGTGCTGCGCGCTTGTTCTGCCATACCGCCGTTACTTTGTGTGATTTCATCGAGATGCTTCAGCGCTTCAGAAATTTGCGCCAGACCATTGCTTTGCTCCTCTGACGCGCTGGATATTTCGTTAATATTGCCCGCCAGATCGCGTATGCCAGAGACGATGTTATTGAGTGTGGTGTTGACGTCGTTGATCTGACCGACGCCATGTTTGACCTGATGTACCGATTGATCGATCAGATCACGGATTTGTTTTGCCGCGTCAGCACTGCGCTGCGCCAGACTGCGGACTTCGGTTGCCACCACGGCAAAGCCGCGCCCTTGTTCACCGGCGCGCGCTGCTTCAACCGCTGCATTCAGCGCGAGTATATTGGTTTGAAAAGCGATGCCATCGATCATGCTGATGATTTCATGCATCTTCAGCGCACTTTGTTGTATGCCCTGCATAGACGTTACTGCGGCGTGCATCGCGTCACCGCTGGAAGCTGCAATCTGACTCAGATTCGAGGCCAGATGATCTACTTCGCGGGCGCTTTCAGCATTTTTTTTTACTGTTACCGACAGGTCTTCGACACTCGCCGTTGTTTCTTCTAGGCTGGACGCTTGCTGTTCGGTTCTGACTGCCAGATCACCGATATCGCTGGCCAGATTCTGTCCAAGCTGTGACACCTTGCTCGCATTCGTGCGTACATTTGCTACCAGACCCGACAGGCTCAGATTCATAGTTTCAAGGGTATTGCCGGTTTCCGCCAGTTCATCTGTGCCGTCGATATGTATTTGCTTGGTCAGGTCACCGGAAGACACCGACAACGCGGATTCACGCACGGCGTGCAGCGCTTGCATAAAGCCGCGATAAAATCCCACTAACAGGTAAGATACCGTCAAAAATAAAAACACCAGAACGGTAAAGATCAGATTTCTGCGGAAGCTTTGTTTTGCCACGCGTTCGCTGAGCAGGTCAGTCAGTCGCTGATGCAATTGCTGTTGCAGTCTGACGGATTTTTCGATGGCCTGCGTCCCTTGTTCGAAATAGCTGCTGGCGTCACCGCTGACGTTCTCTCCCAGCAAATTTTGCCTTGCCAGTACGGCGAATTCCTCACTCGCTTTGATGCTTGCCTGCTGCTCAGTCGGGACGGTTTCGCCAGCCCGTTTCAGTTGTTGTTCCAGATCGTTGACCGCTTTGATTGCGGTCTGTAAAGCACTCAGGCGCGAGACTATGGCCGCTTTACCGGAAAAATCGATCGTACCTGATTTGATATAACCGGCACCCAGGCCCCGCAGCAGAGCCACTTGTTCTATCCATGTGGGAATCTTGATGATGGCGGCATCCATCAGGAAATAAGTGGCAGCTTCGGGGTCAAAAAATAAGCCACTACGTTCACTCGCATACAAAGAGAAATCCTGAATTTTGGCAATCAGACTGGTGTGCTGAGCGAGGCTGGCGGCGGACGTTTCTGCGATCTGCCCGGCTGCCAACTGGCGTAATTCGGTTTCCAGCGGTTTCCAGTTATCGGCGAGCTTGAATTCGGGGTTGGTGACGATTTCCTGACTCAGTCGTGACAGGCTATCCGACAAGGCTTTTCTGGTTGTCGCCAGATCGGCATCAATATTCCCGCCAGATAATTTCAGATTGACCTGGCCGCGATGTTTTTGGGTCTGGATCATCACATCCATAACCTGACGGTTGATCTGTATGCCACCCAGCTCATTTTGCGCGACTTCAACATCCGCCTGCATTTTCGACAACATGTACATGACCAGCAGCAGCGTCGGCAGCATCAAGACGATAAACATCGACAGCAGTTTGGTGCGCAAGCTGAGCTTGCTCATCATGGCGGCACTTGGCCGCATGAGCGTGGACAGCAATTTGTCTCTTGAGGCAGGCATAGTTTTTTTCGTTGGATTAAAAGCGCTCTTGCATTTTCCCAGAAAAGAACCGGCAGAACATTGTCTTCAATGGAAAAACAACAATAACAGCCCGATTACAGCACGATACAGCTGTATAGATGATAGCTTAAAAAACAGGCTATATTGTTTCTCTCAGGAACCAGTACACTTTATCTCACTGTCAGTCGTACTGTACTGGTATTTTTGTGCGTGACTGTGCATGGGGACGTACCATGCTGCATGCTAATGTGCGACCAGAATTAAAAAGTATATGATTCACTCACAAGGTGATTCTGATTAGTGGCAAATACCAATGCCATACAAAAAAAGCACGGAGACCCCATGAATGCACCTCTCAGACCCGAGCAGCAGGCGCTGATCGATAATTCTATTTCCCTCGACGATAAATTCACGCTGGAGCGCGGACGCGCTTTCATGACCGGCACCCAGGCCTTATTGCGCCTGATGATGTTGCAACGGCAGGCGGATGAAAAAGCCGGACTCAATACGGCTGGCTTTATTACCGGCTATCGCGGTTCGCCTTTGGGCAACGTCGATCTGACCGCCAGTAAAGCGAAGAAATATCTGGAAAAAGCGCACGTCAAATTCCATCCTGGTGTGAATGAAGATCTGGCGGCAACCTCGGTATGGGGTACGCAGCAGGTGAATTTATTCCCGGGGGCGAAATACGATGGCGTGTTTGCGATGTGGTACGGCAAAGGTCCGGGTGTTGATCGCTGCGGTGACGTGTTTAAACATGCGAATCTGGCGGGAACATCGAAACATGGTGGTGTACTGGTCATTGCCGGTGATGACCATGCTGCAAAATCGTCTACCGCGGCACATCAGTCTGAACATATTCTGAAAGCATGTGGCATTCCGGTGTTATATCCATCGTCGGTACAAGAATATCTGGATTATGGCTTACATGGTATTGCCCTTTCGCGCTACACCGGCCTCTGGGTCTCGATGAAATGTGTGACCGAAGTAGTGGAATCCGGCGCTTCCGTCGATATTGATCCTGAACGGATCAAGCCAATTATTCCCGGCGATTTCCAGATGCCTGCTGATGGCATCAGCATACGCACGCCCGATCCTGTGCTCGCGCAAGAGTCGCGCATGATCAATTACAAATGGTACGGCGCATTAGCCTATGCCCGCGCCAATAAACTGAATCAGATCATCTGGGATAGTCCGCGTGCCCGAGTCGGCATTATCACCGCAGGTAAATCGTATCTCGACACCCGCCAGGCGCTGGCGGATCTGGGCATCGATGAGCAGGCGGCGGCCGACATCGGCATCCGTCTGTATAAAATCGGCATGACCTGGCCGCTGGAATCGCAAGGTGTGCGCGAATTTGCCAAAGGTCTGGATGAAATTCTGGTGGTCGAAGAGAAGCGTCAGATTCTCGAATACGCGCTCAAAGAAGAACTGTATAACTGGCAGGATGATGTGCGTCCACGCGTGGTCGGCAAGTTTGACGATACCGGTGAATGGAGCGATCTCGATCATACCGGTCATGGCGACTGGCTACTGCCTGCGACGTATGAACTCAGCCCGGCGCAGATCGCCCGCGCGATTGCATCCCGTATCACCAAGTATTTTTCCGGCCATCCGGTCGAGCAACGCGTCAAACAGCGTGTCGCTTATCTGGAAGCCAAAGAGGCAATGCTGAACGTTGCTGCAAAACCTGATCCAAACAAAGATCGCGTCCCGCATTTCTGTTCAGGTTGCCCACACAATACCTCGACCAAGTTGCCAGAAGGCAGCCGTGCATTAGCGGGTATCGGTTGTCATTACATGGTGACGTGGATGAATCGCGAATCGACGATCTTCAGTCACATGGGCGGTGAAGGTGTGACCTGGGTAGGTCAGGCACCGTTCACGAATGAAAAGCATGTATTCAGTAATCTGGGTGATGGTACCTATTTCCATTCTGGTTTGCTGGCGATACGCGCGGCGGTTGCCGGGCATGTGAATATCACCTACAAAATTTTATTTAACGACGCCGTTGCGATGACGGGTGGTCAGGAATTTGACGGCCCGCTGGACCCCGGCATGATTTCACGCCAGATTGCGGCAGAAGGTGTCACACCGATTATCGTCGTGACCGATGAACCGGAAAAATATCCGGCCAATTACAACTGGGCTCCCGGCGTGACCGTGCGCCATCGTAGCGAACTCGATGCGGTACAGCGCGAGCTGCGCGAAATCGAAGGCGTGTCTGCGATGATTTACGATCAGACCTGTGCGTCTGAGAAGCGTCGCCGCCGGAAAAAATTTGACAAGGATGGCAAGCCTGGTTTCCCTGACCCAGCCAAACGCGCTGTGATCAATGAAGCTGTCTGTGAAGGTTGCGGCGATTGTTCGGTGCAATCAAACTGCCTGTCGGTCGAACCGCTGGAAACCGAGTTTGGGCGCAAGCGTCAGATCAATCAATCGTCATGCAACAAGGATTATTCTTGTGTGAACGGCTTCTGTCCAAGTTTCGTCACCGTCGAAGGCGGCAAGCTGAAAAAGCCAGCGAAGGCCAAAGTAGAACAAGGGACTGCGCTCGATGTTGCCAGCTTGCCTGCACCGGCTTTACCTGCAACGAAAGAACCACTGAACGTACTGGTGACCGGTATCGGCGGCACTGGCGTGATCACGATTGGTCAGATCATGGCGATGGCAGCGCATCTCGAAGGCAAGGCGTGTTCCGTACTCGATATCACCGGTCTGGCGCAAAAAGGCGGCGCGGTCATGTCGCATGTGCGTCTTGCGGACAATGCTGCCGATTTGCATTCCACCCGTGTTGGTACTGGCATGGCGGATCTGGTGATCGGTTGCGACGAAGTCGTGACCGCCAGCCGTGATGCGCTGTCGCGTATGGGCGAAGGGCGTACCCGTGCGGTGGTCAACTCATCCATTTCACCAACCTCGACATTTATCAAAAATCCTGACTGGACTTTCCCGGGCGAGAGCGCGGAAGCCGAAATCCGTCATTCCTGCGGTGAAGACCGCGTCGATATGGTTGACGCCACCCGCATGGCAACGGCACTGATGGGTGACAACATTGCTTCGAATATGTTCATGCTGGGTTTTGCATGGCAAAAAGGCTGCGTGCCTCTGAGTGAAGCTGGGTTGATGCGCGCAATTGAACTCAATGGCGTCGCGATCGACTTCAATAAGCAGGCATTTAACTGGGGACGTATCGCAGCGCATGATCTGGCGGCGGTGAAAAAGCTGGTGGCTCCGGCACAGGTGATTGAGCTGAAACGCGCACCGACACTGGATGACATCATCACCAAACGGATTGCTTTCCTGACGGATTATCAGGACGCTGCTTATGTTTTGCAATACAGTGACTTCGTTAATAAAGTCAAAGCGGCGGAGGCTGCGATTGCCGATGGTAAGCCATTACGTCTGACCGAGGCAGTGGCAAAATATCTGTTCAAACTGATGGCGTACAAAGATGAGTACGAGGTCGCACGTCTGTACACCGATGGCAAGTTCCAGAAAAAAATTGCTGATATGTTTGAGGGAGATTACGCGG
Source organism: Undibacterium sp. FT79W (assembly GCF_014284215.1). Classification (NCBI taxonomy): domain Bacteria; kingdom Pseudomonadati; phylum Pseudomonadota; class Betaproteobacteria; order Burkholderiales; family Oxalobacteraceae; genus Undibacterium; species Undibacterium sp. FT79W. Next base: position 218,387 of record NZ_JACOGB010000004.1, read on the forward strand.
TTCACTTCCACCTCGCACCGCCGTTGTTTGCCAAACACGATGCGCAGGGACACCTGATCAAGCAACATTATGGGCCGTGGATGATGAAAGTATTTAGTGTGCTGGCGAAGATGAAATCTTTGCGTGGCAGTATGTTCGATGTATTTGGATATACAGCAGAACGCAGAACCGAACGTGCGCTGGTGATTGAATACAAACAGACGATACTGCAACTGTTGCCGTTGCTGAATGCAGGTAATCTCGCCAGTGCGGTTGCAGTTGCCAGTGTGCCCGAAGATATTCGCGGTTACGGTCATGTCAAAGAACGTCATTTGCTTGCCGCTAAAAATAAACAAGCGACATTGCTGGCGGAATTTAATACGGTCGCGACGCCGCAAAAAGCAGCGTAGTTCTGACTACTTAAAAGAATGGTCGACGCAAGTCGGCCATTTTTTATTTCCTGATCCGGAAAAAGTGCAGGTAGCCAGCGCTCTGCTTTACAATGCACCCGACATTCAAAGGAGTACATTTTGTCCACGATTAAACAAAAGCTTGCCACCATACCTGAGGGCTCGGCAGCCCTGTTTTTTATTCAGATATTTGCGACACTCGGTTTCGCTGTGTTGTATTCGACACTGGTGCTGTACGCAACCAAGAAATTGAATTTTTCCGTCAAAGAAGCCACGGCCATCATGGGCGTGTTTGGCGCCTTTAATTACGGGTTGCATTTATTCGGCGGCTATCTTGGCGGACGCTTTATCAGCAACCGTAATCTGTTCGTCGGCGGCATGGTATTGCAGGTGTTGGGCTGCGGCTGTATTTCTTTAGGCAGTGCCGAGCAACTGTACTGGGGGCTGGGATTATTCCTGACCGGCAGTGGTCTGAATGTGACCTGCATCAACATGATGCTGACCCAGCGCTTCAAGCCCGAAGACGACAGACGCGAGAGTGCGTTTCTGTGGAATTACGCGGGGATGAATCTCGGCTTTTTTGTCGGCTTCAGTGCTGCCGGACACTTTCAGTTACTGGAAGATTATGCCGGTCTGTTTGTCTTTGCGACGATAGGTAACTTTATAGCGATTGTGCTGGCGTTGTTGAACTGGAAGCGGTTGGTCGATCTGAATACGCCGTTGTTGCAGGCAACGCCAACGGAATTCAAAAAACGTCTGGCGGTCGGGCTGGCGATTTTGTTTGGCCTGGTACCGGTGATTTATTTCATGCTGCATAAAGCCGAGCTGACCGGTAATCTGGTGCTGATCATCAGTGTCTGTATCGCCTTGGTCATCGCCTATCTGACATTCAGACACAAGGATCAGCGCGAACAAAAAAACATGTCTGCGTACATTTTGCTGACCATAGGTTCACTGGTGTTCTGGACTTTGTATCAGATGGCACCGATGGGCTTGCAACTGTTTGCGGTGAATAATGTGGACCGCATGGTCTGGGGCATAGAAATCGCGCCGCAATGGATACAAAACATCAATAGCTTCGTCATTATGGTCGGTGGCCCGCTGATGGCGATGCTGTTCAAAAACTTACGCGATAAAGGCTGGCAGATTGATGTGCCGATGCAGTTTTCTGCCGCATTATTACTGATTGGTATTGGCTTTCTGGTGCTGCCTCTGGGCATAGGTTTTGCTGCCAGCAACGGTCTGGTGGCATTCCGCTGGATATTCATCAGCTACCTGTTGCAAAGCGTAGCTGAGCTGCTGATTTCACCGGTTGGTTATGCCATGATAGGGCGCCTTGCACCAGCGAAGTATCAGGGTGTAATGATGGGCACATGGATGCTGACGACGGGCACGGCATCAATACTCGCCAGCTATTTTTCCGGCATGATTCCTGAGGCCAGCGAAGGCATGGCAGCGTCGACGAATCCGACATATCAGCATATTTTTTCCATGCTGGGCTGGGGCGCTGTCGGCGTTGGCGTTGTCTTGATTTTGCTGATTCCTTTCTTGCGCAAACTGATTACTAAAGGCGCTGATCAGGAGGCGACAGCATGAAACCGCATCACTGGATCAGTATTGCCGCAATCAATATGATTATTGCAGTCGGTGCCGGGGCATTTGGTGCGCACGGCCTGAAATCCGTGTTGAGTGCCGACATGCTGGCGATCTGGCAGACGGCAGTGCAATATCAGATGGTGCATGCACTGGGCTTGCTGGGATTAAGCCTGTTGCAGGCGCAGTGGAATGAGCGTTTGCTACGGTATGCAGCGTGGACGATGTTGTCCGGCATCGTTATTTTCAGTGGCAGCCTGTATGCGCTGGCGTTGTCTGGTTTGCGCATACTCGGTGCGATTACGCCGGTGGGCGGCGTCGCATTTTTGCTGAGTTGGGCAATGCTGGCGCGGTGCGCTTACCGCCGTCAGCATTGATGTTCGATGCCGTCACAATCTGGCCGCCGGATAGCGTGTCAGATTGTGATCTGATGACAGTGCTTGCTAAGACTGGCGGGTGAAGCGGCAAAGCTTACTCGCCATTTTTTTCGACTGCGCGTTGGTAGGCAGGGCGTGCTTCTATCATATCGACAAAACGCGTCAGATTCGGAAACGCCTCGCGTCCGGCACTTCTGACGCCGATTTGCACGACAAAAGATAGCTGGACATCTGCTCCGGTGAGTTCATTACCGACGAAGAAATCGCGCCCTTCTAATTCCGCATTCAAATAGCCAAGATGATTGGCGATTTCGCTGTTGATGCGTGGATGCAATGGAGCACCTGCCTCGCCGAGCCGACTGACGTACAACTTCAGCAGCAAAGGCAGCATGGCCGATCCTTCGGCATAGTGCATGAATTGCAGATAGCGGTAGTAATCAGTCGAGCCTTTTTCCGGTACGAATTTGCCGTTGCCATATTCAGCGATCAGGTATTCCAGAATCGCGCCGGATTCGATCAGAATTTCTTCTTTATCGCGCAGCACCGGTGCTTTTCCCAGTGGGTGAATTTTCTTGAGTTCCGGCGGTGCGAGCCGGGTTTGCGGATCGCGGTCATAGCTGATCACCGCATATTCCTGGCCTAATTCTTCCAGCATCCAGGTGATACGACGTGAACGGGATTCTTTCAGGTGGTGAACTTCAATCATAGTAATCCTCAGGGGTAAAAAGAGAATGCTGATTATGCCGATATTTCCGCATCCTCGTTGGCATCAGCGTGAAATGGCTGTTTCTTCGTTCATTTTTTTTCTGGCATAGGGTAGCTGGCGACGCTGATGTTGCCGTCTTTATCGACTGCTTGTACGCCAAAGAAATAATTGTCCTTGGATTTCCCTTTGACGGTATAGGAGAGGACATTCCCCACCATCACGCCGCCTTGCCAGACGCTGCTGGTCGTGTCTCGCCAGACAATGCGGTAACCCGCAAGATCGGCTTCGGTATTGGCATCCCAGCGCATGCTGGTGTCATTTTCGAGTTGTGAGGTTTTCATCTGCACCTGTGCCGGTGCCGCAGGTGCGAGCGCCAGGCTGGCCAGTGCAGCCGCGTTAACGCGGGCAACATTTGCGGTGTAATCGGTATCGACAAATTCAGGTAAGTCACCCAGCTGCACGCCGTTTTCCACACGGACATTCTGATGCTGATGATGGAAATCTTCATTTGGTTCAGTAAAGCGCAGCGCTGCGTAACCCTGTTCGAGGAAAGGGATATGATCGCCACCACGCAGATAACGATCGCGTCGATGGATGATATTCACAGTGAAGCCAGGCACATAGCGTTCACCGGTTTCTTTGACGTGGCGTGCCAGTTGGCGGGAAATTGAATCGCTCTCACCACCCGTGGCAATCAGATTGCGGGTCGCGTCCGGTAATTCTTTGACGGCGGGTATCCCTTCTGCAAACAGGCGCACCGACTTGTTATCGATCTCGCCGTGTTCCGAGCGCGAGCTGCCGATAATGTCATTCGTGAACATGCCAGCGATATTCAGATTTTTTTCTCTGGCTTGTTTCGCCCAGTGTGTTGCGCCATACAGCCCTTGCTCTTCCGCAGCGACCGCCATGAAAACGATGCTCGCATCAAAGCGATGTTGTGCCATCACACAGGCCATTTCCATCACGGCGGCAGTGCCTGACGCATCATCATTCGCGCCAGGCGCAAACGACGTGGCATCCATTACATCAGTGGCGCGCGAATCATAATGCCCGCTGACGACGTAATAACGGCCGGGGTCTGTTTTCCCCTTCAGGGTCGCGACCACATTCACAATTTCGGTCGGTTTGCTGATACGGCGGCCGCCTGCTTCGACATAGCTGTCGAATTGCACATCAAGTTGACCAGCACCACAGCGCTCGAGTTCTGCTTTGATCCAGCGTCTTGCCGCGCCGATGCCGACAGTATCTGACTGCGTTTCTGACATCGTATGACGTGTATGAAAGCTGACCAGTTTGCGGACGTAACTGTCAATCCGTTGCGCCGAGATCTGTTGCACTATCTTTGTTATTTGCGGCTTTGTTTCATTGATGTTTAGTTCGGCGATCTGGGCTGACGCTGGTAGTGCGAAGGCCAGCAATGTGATACTGAGCAGCACGGAATGAGTCAACGGTGATTGAGGCATGGTGCATATTCCCAAAAAATAAGAGAAAAAATACGTGGATGGTGTTGAGCAGATATTACGCGAAACCACACTGGCAAGCAGAGACGACATATTTTTTGCGCCAGCACAAATCTGGTGCAAATGTCGTCTGCATGACTGCGCTGCAACATGCTTTAACGCTAACATAGACTTTCGCAGGAGACCGACTACTAATTAACACCAAAGAGAGTGCTACAACATGATGTCTGTACAGGAATTGTATCGTCAAAAACATCTTTCCCCGGAAGATGCCATCAACCAAGTTAAGGATGGCGATTTCATCGTCGTACCAACAGGCGTTGGTGAGCCGCCCGCTTTATTGTCCGCCTTATCGGCACAACGCCGCCGCTTTCACGATGTGAAGGTGGCGCAGATTTTACCAATCAGAAAATTCGACTATTTTGATCCTTCGACGGCAGAGCATGTCCGTCATGTTTCTTTCTTTTTTGGTGCGGCTTCCCGCGCTGGCGGGCAAGCGGGCGACATCGATTTCATCCCCAGCTATTTTTCTGAAATGCCGATGCTGATAGAGCGTGGCATGATCCCTTCCGATGTGGTGTTCACGCTGGCTTCTCCTATGGATGAGCATGGTTACTTTTCGCTGAGTCTGGCGGCCGATTACACCATGGCGGCGATTGCCAAAGCGCGTGCGGTGGTGCTGGAAGTGAATCCCAATGTACCGTTTGCGAATGGTTCCTGCCACATTCATATTTCTCAGGTGGCGGCGCTGGTTGAAAGCAATCAAGCCGTCACCGAAGTCGGTCTGCCAGTAATCGGCCCTGTGCAGGAGGCTATCGGCAAATACGTTGCCGATATGATTGATGATGGTTCGACCTTGCAGATCGGTTACGGTGGCATTCCGGATGCGGTGGTGATGCAACTTACCAACAAGCACGATCTTGGCATTCATACAGAAATGATCGGTGACGGCATACTGACACTGGTGGAAAGTGGTGCCGTCACTAACCGCAAAAAGACATTCATGCCGGGAAAAATGATTGCTACTTTTGCGCTTGGTTCAAAAAAGTTGTATCAGTTCATCCACCGCAATCCGGCACTGGAAATGCATCCGGTGGACTTTACCAATGATCCATATCTGGCCGCCAAAAATGACAAGCTGATCGCGATTAACGCGACCTTGCAAATTGACTTGCTGGGACAGTGCGGATCGGAAAGTCTGGGGCCAGTACCGTATTCGGGCACTGGCGGGCAGGTCGATTTTGTGCGGGCGGCGAACCGTTCCCGCGATGGCAAGGCGTTCATCGTCTTACCCGCAACGGCGAAAGATGACAGCATCACCCGTATCGTGCCGATGCTGACTCCGGGCACGCATGTCACGACCGGCAAAAACGATATTAACTACGTTGTCACCGAATTCGGTGTTGCGCAGTTACGCGGTAAATCGGCGAAGCAACGTGCGCAGGAAATGATCGCGATTGCTCACCCGGATTTCCGCGCAGAATTAACACAGGAAGCCAGGCGCTTACATCTGCTGTAAGTGCGATGATTGTCGCCAGCCTTTGCCTGATTAAACGCCCCTGATTCGATGCGCCTGCTGGCATGAAAATGTCTTGCAAGCCTTATTTTATGCGGGGTTTTCTTTTAAGCGATGCGCGATAAAAAATCTGTTCCGATTACCATGATTTATCGTGATTTGAGCAAAGGAACAGAAAGCATAGCTTATAATTGCTTAAATTTTAACAATAGAGACGTTCGGCTGGCTTGCCAGCCTGCGTCAGTCACAGCGATGCGCGCATCCTGTAATCGATTAATTAATCAGGTAACGAGAATGAATAAATTACTGAGTGTGCTGATTTTGTCTATGGCTTTTCCTATGATCAGTGCGGCGCAGACGCCGGTGTTCAAATGTGAGGTCGATGGCCGCGTCGTCTGGTCGGATAGCCCATGCAAAGGTAAAGGCAAAGTAGTGCAGGTGAAATCCGTTGCTTCGTCCGAAAAGAAAAAGAATGGTGAAGCTGCCGGAGCCCCGCCGGAGGCAAGAAAGTAAATTGAGCTTGCTACGCGGTGTGCTGACTGCATATTCATGGAAAAATTTGATGATGCTGATTAAATCAAATCAGCATCCCGCAAATTTGTTGTCTCGGGAATGACGCAGTCTCGTCCCAACATACGGGCGGACGATGAATGATCTCTGATCCAGAATCCGCTTTTCGCTGCTGTCACTTGCGGCTACACTGACGCTCTTTGTCCAGATCGTCTTGCCGGAGCCCATCTATGAAAACCTCATCTTTACGTCGTACTGTTATTGCTGGTTTGTTGCTGGCGACGACGCTACCTGCGAGTGCCGGTTGGCTGGATATTTTCCGCAAAGGTAAAACAGTGGCCGGTTCCGGCAATATCCAGAAACAAGTCAGAGTCGTGAGTGGATTTAACGAAATTGCGCTCGATCTTCCCGCGTATCTGGAATTGCGTCAGGGAGAAAAAGAAGGCGTCGAGATCGAGACCGATGATAATTTACAGAGCCTGATTGAAGTCGTGGTGGAAAGCGGCGCGTTACAAATACGGCCGCAGCAGAAAAATGTTTACCCTGACAGTAAAGCGCTGAAGATTACGGTGTTTCTGAAAAATCTGGCGGAGCTGAAAATCAGCGGCTGGGGTAAGGTAAATGCGGAAAAATTACACATTCCCGGTCTGCATATTGCGGTCAGTGGTTCCGGCGATGTGCGGATACAGGATTTGCGTACCGAGATACTGGAAATCGATATCAGCGGCAGCGGCAGCTTCAGTGCCGCCGGAACTTCAACGGAAATCAGCGGGAAAATCGGAGGCTCCGGCTCGTTGCTGATGGATACGCTGGAGGCCAACGATGTGCGTATCCGCATCGGTGGTTCCGGCCATGTCCGTACCTGGGTTCATAATAAGCTGGATGTGACTGTCGGCGGCTCCGGCGAAATCGAATATTACGGTGATCCCGCCGTTACCAAAACCATCGGTGGTTCTGGTCGTCTGATTCGACTGGGCAGCGCGCCGCACTAATCACCGCTGTCGGGCAATGCTATTCTTCCGGTAAGAAACTGCACAGGCAAAAGGCGATGCGTCCTATAATCTTGCTCTCTTAATGAATTGTTTTTTTCTGTCATCAATGAGTGTCCGTCACCGCGTTTCTCTGGCTGTCCTGAGTCTCTTTATCTTGTTAGCAGGTGCTTTGTTTCTGGGTTTGGCGATCGCCTGGGCACCAGACAAATCAGTCGATGACCTGAAACAAAAATGGGCACCCGCACCTTCAAAATTCATTGATGTTCATGGTTTGCAAGTGCATGTCCGCGACGAAGGCCTGGCGGATGATCCCGTTCCGGTGATGCTGATCCATGGCACCTCATCCAGCCTGCATACCTGGGAACCGTGGGTGAAAGCCCTGAAAGCAGAACGCCGCGTGATCACCATGGATTTACCCGGTTTTGGTCTGACCGGGCCGAATCAGGAAGGTGACTACAGCACGAAAGCGTACGTGCGCTTTATTCTGGATCTGATGGATAGCTTGCATCTGTCTAAAGTCGTGTTGGGTGGTAACTCGCTCGGTGGCGAAATTGCCTGGGAAGTCGCTGCCGCTGCACCGGCGCGGGTCGATAAACTGATTCTGGTGGATGCAGCAGGTTACGCGTTCACACCAAAATCGATACCGGTTGGTTTTCAGATTGCGCGCATGCCTATGATGTCGTGGGTGATGGATCACTGCCTGCCGCGCTCTATGGTTGAATCCAGCGTCAAGAATGTTTATGCGCGTCCGGAAAAAGTTACGCCAGCCTTAGTTGATCGCTATGAAGCGATGATGCTGCGCGAAGGAAACCGCCCCGCTTTACGTCAGCGCATCAGCCAGCTTGCCATCGGCGATCATGCTGAACTGATCAAAACGATCCGTGTACCGACCCTGATACTCTGGGGCGGCAAAGATCAGTTGATACCGCCGGAAAACGCAGAGTGGTTTCAGCGTGATATTGCCAACAGTAAGCTGATTATGTTTGATGAACTCGGTCATGTTCCGCAGGAAGAAAATCCCGTCGTCACCGTCGCTGCGGTTCGCATATTTTTACAGTAATCTGAGGAGCCCGTTATGTCTGCTTTTCGCCTGTGTATTTCTTACGCTCTTGTCGCGCTGAGTTTGCTTGGTACCGGTATTGCGGGCGCCGAAGATGTGATAGCCGAAGGAAAGAAAATCTTCAATCAGAAAGCCGAGCCGAAATGTGCAATGTGCCATAGCCTGAAACATGCGGATTCGTATGCAGAAGGCGGCCCCGACCTGGACGAGCTGAAGCCGGATGCGGTACGGGTGGAAAAAGCAGTGCGTAACGGCATAGGTGAAATGCCGGTGATTACCGGATTGACTGATGCAGAAATCAAACTGGTGGCGCGCTATCTGGCGGAAGTCGCTGGTAAGAAATAAGCTGGCAAAAAATAATTCAGTGCAATCTGCACAGACCTGCAGAAGCACAAACCCAATATCTGCGCTCGTTCTGATCGGCCAAAATAAAAGCGGCAGACAACAAAAAGCCCACCATACGGTGGGCAATCCATTCATTGCAGTGACTCGTCAGCAACCCATGCTATCTGCGTGGTGCCACTGACTGTAACAATGCCCGTGCTATCTGCGCGGTGCTTGTCGTGGTGAGTCACTTTTTTCTGCGTTGTCAGTCAATACTGACAACCTCAGAGGGCAAAACGAATGCGTACCTTCGCAAGATCGACCAACGCATTTTTTCATGATGCACACGCATCAGTAAAAAAGAGATGGACGATTGCATAGCAAAAAGCAGATGCTTTCCAGTGAAACTCACTGATCAACTACGCCATTTTCCGATAACCCATACTATCTGTATGGTGCCACCAGCCGGTGAGAATTGATTGCCGCCAGAGTGCACTGCGTGAGAGCAGCGTACTGGTATGCGAAGGCTTGCTGTAACGGTCAGACTTTGTTCATCAGCAACCCATGCTATCTGCATGGTGTCACTGGCCGGTATTGCAGAACAAATTTTTCATCACAGCAAAAACGGTTGGCGCTGTTCTGGCAAGCATCGCCTGCCGGAATATGCCGGGAGACTTTAAGCCAGAATCTGGATATTGCCTGCTTTGTCGCCTTTAGGGCCTGTCGTGCGTTCAAAAGAAACGCGCTGATTTTCGCTCAGACTTTTGAAGCCGCTCGATTGAATGTCCTGAAAGTGGGCGAACAAATCTGCACCACCTGCATCAGGAGCGATGAAGCCGAAGCCCTTAGCGTCGTTGAACCATTTTACGATACCTGTTTGAGTACTCATGTTTTTATTCCTTTACGTGAAACATAGGCGAAATTGCCTTGGAGGCACTTGAAACCAAGAAATAAAACCGGAGGAGAAAAAACAGAACAGCCAGAGGATACAGCTATGCGGAATTGGGACCAACAATATAAGGACTTGATGCAAGTACGGAACGGAATATACACGGGAAAACAACAAACACCAAACTTTATTTTTAATCCGATCTGGCATTGATCACAAAAAAGAGCATTCTTCCACCACAAAAAAATGCCAGCTTTTCATAGACAAAAACAGGCTCTGCATCTGGTGTTTAAGTGCTTGTTTTTATTACGAAAATTAATTGAAAATATTTTTCATTGTTGGTGATTCATATGATTTTTCCGTGGTGTTTTTTATATTCCATATATCTTTTTCATCTTTTCTAAGTGAAAAAAGGTCGTTGGGCAGCCAGCCCTCAGCACGTAGCATGAATCTCCATCGCTGCAGTCATTTTCTGACTGCGTTATCAGGCGTTCGTTATCAGGCGTCCGTTTTGCCAATTACAAAGAGGTTTATTCATGCGTGCGTATCAAACTTTTTCTATTCCCGTTCCCCGCCGTTCCATCAGTCTGCTGATCGGCGCTTTATTCAGCGGTCTGGTGGCTCCGGCTTCGGCTGTGTATGCGCAACAAGCCGAAATCGCTGCGGCCGATACCGTGATCGTCACCGGCACGCGCAGCATCAAGCGCACGGTTTCTGATTCCGAAGCACCTATCGATATTCTGACCAGTAAAGATTTGCAGGCCAGCGGCACCGGTGAATTAGGTACTGCCTTAAGCCACTTGCTGCCTTCCTTGAATTTCCCGCGTCCGGCGGTCGCTGACGGCACTTCTGCGAGTCGTCCGGCACAATTGCGCGGCTTGTCACCGGATCAGACGCTGGTGCTGGTGAATGGCAAGCGCTGGCACACGACGGCGATTGTCAACGTCAACGGCACGGCAGGGCGGGGTTCTTCGCCGGCTGATCTGAATACCATTCCTATTTCTGCGATTGAAAAAGTCGAAGTGCTGCGTGATGGCGCAGCGGCGCAATATGGTTCTGATGCGATTGCCGGTGTGATCAACATCATCCTCAAAAAAGGTGCGGCGGGCGGCGAGTTACAAGCAGGTGGCGGCCAATACAGCAAGGGTGACGGTACGCAAGGTGCGCTGAGCGCCAACTTCGGTACTCAATTGGGCGACAAAGGCTGGGTACGTTTTACCGCAGAACAAAAATATCAGGGCGAAACCAACCGCGCCGGTGCTGATTTGCGTAATCCTGCCGAGCCTTTGTATGGCAAGGTCACGCAGAAACAAGGCGACCCGAAAGTACAGCAAACTAATCTGGGGCTGAATGCGTCTTTGCCGCTGAATAATGATCTGGAACTGTATGCGTTTGCGAATGTCAGCCAGCGTGATTCCGATGCGGCCGCAACCTGGCGCACGGCTTACACCAGCGGCACGACTTTGCGTTCGCCACTGTATCCACAAGGCTTTTTACCGAATGAAGCAGCAAAAAATACCGATGTTTCCACCGTGGTCGGGATCAAAGGGCGGGCTGATGGCTGGCGCTGGGATGCGAGTGCCAATTACGGTTCGAATGAATTCAGTCTCGATGTGAATAACAGCGTCAACCTCAGTTTAGGTGCTGCCAGCCCGACCAGTTTTTACGCCGGTAAGTTGAAAAATTCGCAGACATTGGCAAACTTTGATGCGGCCAAAGAATTTGAATTTGCCGGTCTGGCGAACCCGCTGACATTGGCGGTTGGTGCCGAATACCGGCGCGATCAATATGAGATCAGCGCCGGTGAGCCGAACTCGTATTTCGGCAGCGGTGCGCAGGGTTTCTCCGGTTTCCAGCCATCGAATGCAGGCAGCTTTAACCGTCACAGCACGTCGGTGTATGCGAACGTTGAAGCCGAGCTGACAAAACAACTCAGCGCTTCAGTCGCAGTGCGGCATGAAAATTACAGCGATTTCGGCAGCGTCACTTCCGGCAAATTATCGGGCCGTTTTGCTGTGACACCGGAATTTGCGTTGCGTGGCGCGGCGTCCAATGGTTTCCGCGCACCATCGTTAGCACAGCAAAATTACACGATCTCGACCACCAATCTGATCACCATTAACGGCACCTCGCAACTGGTCGATACCGGCACCTTTGGCGTTGCCACTGCTGCGGCAAAAGCCTTAGGCGCGAAGCCGCTGGAAGCTGAAAAATCGCGCAACTATAGTCTGGGTGCGGTATTGCAGCCGAATAAAAATGTATCGCTGAGCGTCGATGCGTATCAGATCGATATTGATAACCGCATTTTGTATTCCGGTAATCTGGTGTTGCCAGCAGCCTTGCAAAGTGTGTTGGCGAAACAGGGCGTGCTGGTCGGCGCTGCACGTTATTTCACGAATGCGCTGGATTCGCAAACGCGCGGTGTGGATATTGTCGGCACGTATCAGCTGAGCCTGACGGGCAGCGATAAACTTGGGCTGACCCTTGGCTACAACCATAACAAAACTACCGTCAGCCATGTGGCGGCGAATCCGGCGGTGCTGGTACAAAATAATCTGTTGCTGATTGATCGGCAATCGCTGTTGCGCGCGACTGATTCTGCACCGAAAGATAAGCTGACACTCAGTGCTGATTATGCGGTCAATCAATGGACGGCGCGTGCGCAGGCAACCCGTTACGGCAGCTTCGTTTCACCGCAAAATAATGCGACGCTGGATCAGACTTATGGTGCGAATGTGGTGGTCGATATTTCTGCCAGCTATCGCATCGGCAAGTGGACGCTGACTGGTGGCATCGACAACCTGGGTGACAAATATCCGGATCAGGTGACATCAACCGGGAACCTGAATACCGGCGGCACTTTGCCTTACAGCACCTTCTCGCCGTATGGTTTCAATGGTCGTTATTTCTATGCGAAGGCAGCTTACGCCTGGTAATTTTCAGGTCAGCAGTCAGAAAAAAAAGCCGGAAAAATTTCCGGCTTTTTTTCTGCATTTTTATACATTTAGGGGGAGTATATGGCGATTTGGCATTATTCTCAGCGTCAATGCTGGCCTTTAAAATATACTCCCCCCAGTATTTTTTGGCCAAAAATGCCGTTTTTGCGCCTGTTTTCAGCATATTTTTAGCCTGCGTTCAGTTTGTCTGCGACAAGAATTCGCGCAGATATTCCAGCAGTATCTGCGGCTGTTCGAGTGGCGACATGTGGCCGCAATCGTCGATGATGCGGAAAGTCGGATCCGGCAGCGCGGCGACGATATCTTCGGCTTCCTGCAAACGGCGCATCTGATCTTCGCGGCTGGCGACGACCAGCACCGGGCAAAAAATCTGCGCGCAATCGGCATGCCCGTCTTGCCGGATGATGCTTAACTGCTGCATAAAAATATCTGCGCCCAGAGTCAGCGACATCGCCTGCAGATGTTGCAGCAACACCTGATTGTCGTTACGTGCCGGATGCAGCGCGCGCTTGAGTGCAGTGACGGTCTGTCCTTTATATGGAAAGACTTTCAGCATCTTGATTTGCTGCTGATTGCGGGTGATTTCTTCGGCGCTGGTGGCGCGCGCCGAGGTGTTCAGTAACACCAGCTGACTGACGCGTTGCGGCGCTTTCGCAGCAATACGGCGGGCGACATAACCGCCAAGAGAAAAGCCGATAAGCACACATTTTTCCGGCAAATCTGCGATGATACGATCCGCCATTGCGTCAATATCGGTGCCCTGATTCAGATCCGCAAACGACACCGTGCCGAGTTGCTGCAAGCCGCCCAGCACATCCTGCCACAGGCTCGCGTCGCACATGAAGCCGGGAATCAGTACGATATGGCGTGGTGTTGTGGCGGCGCTTTCTGAGCTGTGCGCGATATTCATTTCTGAGGCTGTCATGACTGCGATTTTATTTCATTCAATGCGGCTGTGGTGATGTCGTTTGCCGCGCCGAATGCATAACGCTGCACCAGTTGAAACGGCGCGCCCGGTGCGCTTTCTGTGAACAGCGCGAGGCCATTCAGCTGCAAAGGCGCATCGATCTTAAAGAAGTTTTGCGCTGCCTGACAGATCGCCGCTGCCTGATCCGCATGAGCTGACTGATGCAATGCATCGGTCAACGTCATATGAAAACGGAACTCTTCTTCTGTGTACGGATAACCCCAGCGCTGCAACAGCTGCATTTGCCGGTCGCTGAGCGGATGTCGCTGGCGGCGCGCGATGTCGGCGGCACTCAGCGGTGCGCGGAAGTGATCGAAGCTGCTGACGCAATCCATCGCCAGACGATGTATCGCGCTGACGTCGCCATGCGGACGCAGTGCCAGAAAATTCCCCATCCATTCGACTCGCGGTGCCGGAATCATCAGGCTGTGCTGTTGTTGGCAAAAATCGCGCAAGGCCGCGTCGAGTTGCGTGTGTGTGCAGCCTTCAGCGAGCCTGAACGGTGCTTTCAGCGTCGCATGAAAACCGTAACGACGGGCGTCGCTGGTCAGGGTGTGAAATTCTGTGGCAGTCACGTTGCTTAATGCCGGTTGCGGCAGAGTGGTTGCCAACGCCGGATCACGTCCCAGCCAATGGCAGCCAGCCTGCCACCATGGGCTGCTTTGCTCCGGCGCAAAATACAGCGCATAACGTGCTTGAGGTTTGGGGGTATTACTGGACTCGTTCATCAGTCGTTTTTCTCACATTTTTTCATGTTCATTTTGTTCGCTATCCCGCATGACGCAACATTGTGGCGACATCGTGAGCGCTCATGTAGCCACCGTTCCTCAATACAGGACACAAAGTAAGCGTATTTTCAGAAGAATATTTTGTGTCTGATATGACATAGTATGCGGTGAATGCGTTGTCATTCATCATTCTTATTCCATCTGAAAACCGGGAGAACTCATGATAGATCACCTCAGCACTTATGCGACAGATTATCCGGCCACAAAATTATTTTATGAAGCGGCTTTTGCGCCATTGGGATATACCCTGCAAATGGAATTTGTCGCTGAGTGGAATGCCGATTTTCCTACCCAGCGGATGTGCGCGTTTGGTGTGAATGGAAAGCCGACATTCTGGATTATCGAAACCAAAGAAAAATCGACGCCACGGCATGTCGCTTTCAGTGCTGCGTCCCGCAATGCCGTCGATCAATTCTATGCGCAGGCGATGACGCATGGCGGCAAAGACAATGGACAACCCGGTCTGCGCCCGCATTATCATGAAAATTACTACGGTGCTTTCACGATAGACCCTGACGGGAATAACGTCGAAGCCGTGTGCCATGCACCGGTGTGAATCACACGTGCAGTAAAGGAAAAGCATGATTTCAGAAAAAGCAGTGATGCGGGTGGCTCGACCCACCGATCATCTCAGCGTGATCACCAGAATGTACATCGACGGGCTGGGGTTTGTTTTGCTGAGCCAATTTGCAGATCACGATGGCATAGACGGCGCGATCATCGGACATCCGCAGCACAACTATCATCTGGAATTTACTCAACATGTTGGCTCGCATGCCGACTCGTATGCATGTAAGGCACCGAGCCAGGATCATTTGCTGGTTTTTTATCTTCCCGACGAGGCAGAATGGCGGCGTGCTTGCGAGAACATGCAACAGGCGGGATTTTTGCCGGTGCGCTCCGCTAATCCTTTTTGGGACGTGGCCGGTAAAACTTTTGAAGATGCCGATGGGTACAGGGTGGTGTTACAAAATCGCGCATGGTCTTTGTAGTGCATTGCTGAGGTCAGATCTTCATCACGCCGGAAAGTTTTGCGTAAATTCTATTCCTGTTCAACAATACCGGATCGCAGCAGTAAAAAGTCACAGGTACGACCGGTAATTTTTTTCTCAGATTCATCTCAACTTGTTCACCGCTTTTCAAGGATGTATTACTTCATGAATTTTGCTTCGCATACAGCGTTCTCTATCCGCAACGCACGCGTCGTCACAGCGGATCAGGTGCTGACTGGCGGTATCGCCGTTAGTCACGGGCGTATTGATGATGTTAATTCAGGCGCGGCAACGCTGACGGGTACTGACTGGCATGGCGATTATCTGTTACCCGGTCTGGTGGAGTTACATACCGATAATTTAGAAAAGCATCTGATGCCGCGCCCGAAAGTGAGTTGGCCGGTGCTGCCCGCGATCATCGCGCATGACGCGCAGATCGCCTGTTCCGGCATCACCACGGTGCTGGACGCGATTGCCATCGGCGATATCGACCCCGACAGCGTGCGTACACAAATGATGCAGGCCTGCGTACAAGGGCTGGCCGGTGCCAGGCAGGCGGGCGTGCTGCGCACCGATCATTTTCTGCATCTGCGGCTGGAGCTGGCAGAGGCGCGTTTGCTGGAATTATTTACGCCGTTTTTAAATGACGAGCGTTTGCGGCTGGTGTCGCTGATGGATCACACGCCGGGGCAACGACAATGGACAGACCTTGAACATTACCGCGTCTACGTCACTGGCAAGCGCGGCTGGACGCATCAAAAAGTGGATCAAATGCTGGAAGTGCTGAGTGATCGCCAGCAGCAGTATGCAGAACAAAATCGTGCGCAGATCGTCAAGCTATGCCGCACTCAGGCGCATGGTATTCCACTGGCGACGCATGACGATACTACGCACGCTCATGTGCTTGAGGGCGTGCGCGACGGCGTGACGATTTCTGAATTTCCAACCACGCTGGCGGCCGCACAGTTTGCGCATCAGCACGGCTTATCCATCGTCATGGGCGCACCGAACCGGGTGCGTGGCGGCTCACATTCCGGCAACGTCTCTGCGAGTGAATTGGCACGCCATGACTTGCTCGATATTTTGTCGTCAGATTATGTTCCGGCCAGCTTGCTGCATGCCGCTTTTTTATTGCAGGAAGATGGTTACTCTTTGCCGAAAGCCGTGTCCACCGTCAGCCTGCAACCCGCGCGGCAGATAGGTTTGCAGGATCGCGGTCAGATCGCCCACGGCCTGCGTGCCGATTTTATCCGCGTCCGCATCATTGAAGGGATTCCTGTTGTGATGGGTGTTTGGAGGCAAGGTTTGCAGATTGCTTGATGCGTAGCCAAAGTAGATAATGCCTGTGAAGAAGAGTGCTATTCGCCCGTTTTAACTCCTAGAGCCCGATATCATTCTTCGGTGATGGTCATACCAAGGTCTGCAGGCGTTAAATCGCTGATGGGCGTTGCTCTTATTTTTTTCACCAAGCTCTTGGAAAATAAGATGTATTTACCTTCTGAATTGGGTTCCCGCAGAATAAATATTCCACCACTTCCATCTTCGGCGTCATACATCTTATTCAGTAATTCGATAGTCAGTTTGCCTTGGCTACGTTCAGAGATTTGTTGATTAATTTTATCTGTGAAGAAAACCTGAATTTGTCCGACACCATTTTTGTTTTCTTCAAACACACGCCTCACTGGATGCAATAGCAACGTGGTTGGTTTTCCATTGGGATTAGCGAGCAGGCTTCTTTGGTAGCCGAGCAAAAAAATATTTGCACAAGCGGAGGCACATATACCGCGCGCAAAAGTAGATAATTTTTTTTGCTCAATACGTTTTCTGAATTCTTCTACAATCTCAACGCCATCATTCGCCGCACCGAGAGAATTTGATAAAAGGATGCCTTTGATCTCAGGGTCAGCAACCAACGCCTGATCATAATTTTCAAGATGTTTCTTTGTTATTTGTCCGGTTATTTCAAATGTTTTTGGGAGAGCGGCGTTATCAGCTAATGCGATTTGTGAGACTGAGAATATCAAAGCAATCACACTGAGTTTTTTAAAGAACATATACGCCTCAACATTTTTCAAAAAAAGAATTAACTATTAGTCAGTGTACCTCTTCCGAAAATTCGAACCATGCACAATTAACGCTCTCCAGGCAGACTCAAGTTCAAAAAAAGAACAGAACTACGCCAGGCCAGATACACCGAAATTCAGTTCGCCAGAATATTAAAAGCCGCTAGTCCTATTGCCTGGTCGTTACGAAAATCACGCGACAGTAGCGTGTGAAATTACAACACTTAAGTAATTATTTTGCACTGACAAAAATGCCTGTATCGCAAACTAATTCTGGGTAGTCTGCCAACCTTTACTCAGGCATACGTATTGATACGTATTGCATTGCGGAAATTTTATGCGATTGATTTATGTTGGAAATCAAGAAGCCACTTTGTTTTTTAATTTATATTTCCAATTGACAACTATATGGTGCGCGGTTACGTTCTCAGCACGAGAAAATCTGCCCTGCTATTTGCGGCGTCAACATGCCGGGGTGTTTAATAAAATTGGAGATAAAAATGCGCATTCGTTCGCTACTGAGTAGTCTTGTATTGTGCCTGTGCGGCGCAGCATACGCGGAGGAGCCGCCGATCCGGATCGGGGTCATTGGCCCGTTCACCGGCAAATCATCAACCGATATGGGTGAAAGCATGCGCGGTGGCGCGCGTGTATTTCAGGCTGATCTGAATCAGATTGGCGGCGTACTCGGGCGCAAAATTGAACTCGTTGAACGCGATGATCAGGCCAAGCCAGAGCTGGGTGTGGCGATGGCAAAAGAACTGATAGAAAAAGAAAAAGTCGTAGCGGTGGTTGGTTTTGCGAATACGGGTGTTGCGCTGCAGGCGGCGAAAGTATTTCAGGACGCGAAAATTCCGCTGATCGTCAGTGTTGCCACAGGAGCTGGCTTAAGCAAATTCATGCCGCCAGCGGTTCCGCACAGCTATGTGTTCCGTTTATCGGCCAGCGACAGTATTCAGCCCGTTGCGATGCTGCATGATGTGGTCGACAAACGTAAGCTGACGCAGATTGCGATTCTGCATGACGACACGCCTTACGGTCAGTTCGGTAAAGATAATCTGGTTGCTGAGCTGCAAAAACGTAAGCTGGCACCAGTCAGCGTGCAGAGTGTGAAAATCGGTGAGCAGGATATGACCAGCCAGATGACGCAGGCGAAGCAGGCTGGCGCGCAGGTCATTATCTTGTATTGCCTGTCTTCGGAAGCAGCAGCAGCCGCGAACAGCATGAGCAAGGCAAAAGTGAATCTGCCATTGGTCGGCAGCTGGATTCTGTCGCAAAAGAGTTTTGCTGATACTGCCGGTGGCAATGCAGAAGGTGCGCGTATGCCAGTGACATTTATCGAGAGTGATTCCACCCGCAGCAGCAGTTTTTCTTTGTCTTATCTGCGTTTAAATAATGCCAAAATTATTCCTTCCGCAGTAGCTGCAGCGCAGACTTATGATGCCCTGCGTTTGTTGAGTCTGGCGATCATGCAGGCAAACTCGACCGAATCTGAAAAGATCAAAGATGCGTTGGAAGATATGAAATACGAAGCCACGTCGACGGTCGTGACACGCTATAAAAAGCCTTACACGAAAGCAGATCATGAAGCGATTACGCAATCGATGGTCGTCATGGGCGAGATTCGTAAGGGCAAAGTTTCCTACGCGTATAAAGAGGACGCCAGCAGCGGCCTGATTGTGCGTACTAAATAATTCAGAAAGTCGCCTGACTTTTCTGCAAAGGCAGCAGGCAGCTTATTTTTCGGTCGTTTTAACGACCGTCACAGTACAGGCTGCCTCTGCCACTACCTGCGCGGAAACGCTGCCCAGATAGCGTCTTAACGCTGACGTGCCGCGCGAGCCAATGATGATGTGATCGACATCGTTGTTGTGCGCATATTCGATAATCGCACCTGCCGGATCCGGCGCTTCAATCACGTGAAACGTGATTTTGTCCGCGCTGATATTCAACGGTCTGGCCCAGTGTTTGAGATCGACCAGTTGTTTGACGTGGATGTTTTCGCCCTGTTTGATCAGGCTGTCGTCCATTCCTATGCGACTGGTTTTGCGTATGGTCAGGCAGGCCAGCCTTGCACCGGGTTCGGTCTGCAGCATCCGTCGTGTGATATTTCTCAGGTTTTCTGCCAGTGCTTCAGAGCCGCGCGTCAGATCAAGCGCGGCGACAATGATCGGTGCCTTCGCTAATTGTTCCGAAATACTGTGTTGCAAGACTGGCTCTATGCCCGAGGCTTTCAGACGGCGTTTGATCACAGAAAGATAGCCATCCTGTTGCGCTTTTTCTGCACGCCCGGTCAGCGTCAGTTGTTCCGGGTACTGCAGCAAAAACGCTAACTGTGACGCCGTGTCAAAGCGCGCCGCCGGTTCTACTTCCAGGCAACGCAGAATAATTTCTTGCAGCCAGGCTGGGATATCCGGCCGGTGGCTGCGCGGCGGAATCGGGTCGCGGTATAAGCGTTTCTTTAAACCTGAAACGGAGGTCGGATGACCGAAAGGCCGTTCGCCAGTCGCCAGATGGTAGAGTAAAACCCCGAGTGAAAATAAGTCACTGCGCGGTTCATTGCGCACACCCAGCACTTGTTCCGGCGAGATATACGGCCCAGTTCCCATAGGCAGGCGAAATTCTTCATCCAGCAGATCAGGCAGGCGATCATGGCGTGATAGACCAAAATCGATCAGCACCGCTACTCCATCGCGGAACATGATGTTGCTTGGTTTGATATCCAGATGAATCACATTCTGCCGGTGTAAATCCTGTAAAGCATTCGCGACTTTAATGCCGATAGTGACAACTTCGCTGATCGGTAACGGCGCTTGTGCGAAACGACTGCGTAAGGATTCACCTGCTATCTGTTCCATCACGATATACGGCTGCGCATCAAAATCACCAGAGCCGAAAAAACGCGGCACGTGTACGCCTTTGAGCTTAGGCATGATCATCTGTTCGACTTCAAACGCGACGATAGCGGTCGGGTCGTCAGAAGAGTACAGCAGCGGTACTTTCATGATCAATGGCGGCACACCGTCTTCCAGCCCCGGTTTGCCGACATGACGCTGGCGTAAATCGGTGACGCGCCAGAGTGCAGCCATCCCGCCGGTATGTAATTTTTCTTCTAAGCGGTAGCCATCAAATTCCATCCCGGCCTGCAGGCTGTGCGGGCTCATCTTAATTTCCCGTCAGAAGGCGGGATGCCAGCGCTGCTGGCAGACCCGCGCGCAGAATTTTTGCAGAAGCGGTTTCGTGATCGTAAGGAACACGGTAATAGGTCAGCTCCAGCGTCTCGGTATCGAAGGTCGCGTAGCATGCCGCAGGGTTGCCATCGCGCGGCTGACCGACGGAACCTGGAATGACCAGCCAGCGTCGTTGCTTGCTCAGAGGGATGCCATTTTCCGGCGTTGGCAGAAACTCCCCGGTTTTTCCGGTCATCGTCATGTGATACAGCGTTGGCACATGCATGTGCCCGCAAAAGGTGATTGCTGCTTTGGATGCATGCATGCTGCGCATGGCTTCCATGACGCCGTCGATGTATTCCCATTTTTCCGGCGCCCAGGCATTGGCGTGGACTAATAGCAGATCCTGTAATTCAATCCGGTAGGGCAGCTTCGCAATAAAATCGATTTGTGCCGGATTCAACTGAGCACGCGTCCATTCAATCGCCTGACGCGCGGTCGGATTCATGCCTTGTTTATCTTCCTGCAGAATCGCGACGTCGTGGTTACCCATCAGAACGTAAGCGCCTTTACCGACATACTCCATCACGGTTTGTACAACCCAGGCAGGATCAGCACCGTAGCCTATCAGGTCACCAAGGAAAGCGTAGCGCGTTACGTTTTGTTGTTCTGCATGTGCCAGACATGCGGCAAATGCTTCGCGGTTCGCATGCAGGTCGGTCATCAGCGCGAGCAGCATAGGTCTCTTCCATTTATATAATTAGTTTTATCTGTCTTGCGGCTATCATTTTAAGTTAGCTGGCTAACGGCCAGCTTACAAGCTTATTTTTAAGCTTATTTGGGTAATGATGCCTGATATTGATGATAGCCGCGTGCGCGCAATTCGCAGGCAGGGCAGGTACCGCAACCATGACCCCAGTCGTGCAATTGACCGCGTTCGCCGAGATAGCAGGTGTGGGTATCGGCGCGGATCAGATCAATCAGGCTTGTACCGCCGAGCTGTCCGGCAAGTTCCCAGGTTTGCGCTTTATCTATCCACATCAGTGGTGTTTCCAGTTTGAGGCGGGTTGCCATGCCCAGATTCAGCGCAACCTGAAGAGCTTTCATGGTGTCGTCGCGGCAATCTGGATAGCCGGAAAAATCGGTTTCACACATGCCCCCCACCAATACATTCAAGTCGCGGCGATAGGCGAGCGTGGCCGCTACCATCATGAACATCAGATTGCGCCCCGGTACGAAGGTATTCGGCAAGCCGTTAGCCTGCATTTCGATGGCAATATTTTCCGTCATTGCCGTATGGGATAATTGCGAAATCAGTGACAGATCTATCATGTGATCTTCGCCAAGCCGTGTTTGCCATTCTGGCGAGAAACTGCGGATTTTCTCCAATAAGGTCGGACGTACCGTTAACTCGATCGCATGGCGCTGGCCATAATCGAAACCGATGGTTTCCACGTGGGCATAACGCGACAATGCCCATGCGAGACAAGTGGTAGAGTCCTGCCCGCCGCTGAACAACACCAGCGCACGGTCGTTATTACTAAATTTATTCATTTTGCAAACTAAAAATAAGGATGGATGAAGTAGGGAGAAACCCTTTGTACTTCATTCTGTCATGATGGTAAGGTTCGTGTGAGATGAATGTTATCGCAAGCCCATGAGTTTTCCTAAAAAATTTCTATCCTCCTCGTTTTTGTCCGTCATCGATCAGGGCATGCTGAGTGCCCTGAACTTCTGCATCGGCGCTTTGCTGATCCGCTTGGTAGATAAAGACGATTATGGTCTGTATGGTCAGTTATATGCTGGCGGGCTGCTGGCGGGCCTGATCGTTGATTCATGGATAGCCGGGCCGCTGACAACGGTCGCCAGTGCGGTGCATGAAAATACTCGCAAGCTATTGTTGCGCCGTTACTGGCAGCGGCAGATCTTCTGGACGGTGGCGATGGGCGTAGCGGCGTTTCTGATCGTCGAATTTGTCCCAGCCGCCACGCATCATAGTAATAAAAACTGGTTAATGGCGGCCGCGTTCGGCCTCTATGTGATCGGCAATGGCCTGCGCGAATACGGTCGCACTGTCGGCTTTATACAATCCGATATTCATAGCGTATTGCGGCAGGATCTGGTGTACGTCGCGGCGGTGTTAGCAGGGATGCTCAGTTTGTATTTATTTGAAGTGATCGATGTTGCCCATGTTTTCATCGTGCTGGCATCTGCTTCATTTCTGTGTGCGTTATTTGGTCGTCATCGCATCATGGATCGCACGGCAACGCAGGTCCGTCAGGTTGATGCGGAAGACGCTGATATTCTGCATGAACATCAGGAAACCATACGCGGCCATGGTCGCTGGGCGGTGCTGGGGGTTATCGTTGGCTGGCTGTCAAATTACAGTTACGTCTATCTTTCCGGTGCATGGCTGGGGCTGGCGGCGATTGCCGACCTGAATGCGTCGCGTTTGCTGCTGATGCCAATTCCGCTGGCAGTGGCAGCCTGGTCCCGGGTCGCACGACCAGAAGCGAGTCGTCTGATGGCAGAACATAACTGGAGCGGTCTGCGCAAGCTGACCATCGTTTCTATCTTAGGCATTGAACTCGTTGTGTTTGCGTATGTGGGCGCGATGTTACTGACTTTGCCGTGGTTGGAAGCATATGTGATCGGCAGCAAATACAGCGGCCTCGGACCTTTGATTATGCTTTGGGGCGGCTATTTCGCAATCAATTCTGTACGCACGATAGGAACGTCATGGCTGATGAGCGGCGGCGCTTTCCGCTCTATGTTTTTTCTTGGAACGGTCACCTTGATACTGGTGGTGCTGATTACCTATCAGGCGATTCCATATTGGGGCGCTGCCGGTGCGATCTTTGCGCTGATCGCTGTCGAAGTGTTTGAAACGGTGGTGGTCTGGAAATATATTTTGCCCGCTTTACAGAAACGCCCTAAGCCACAATTGCCCGCATAAAAAGATACGTGATTGCGGTTTTGTCCTTGTTTAAGGCATTTTTTGACTGGCTGGAGACCCAATAAATACGCGGGGTTCCAGCGGTCATTCATTTGTCGGTATTGGTGCAGCGATGCGCGCCATATTCCATCATTCCGGCCATATTCATCGCTTTATTTCTTCACACTTTCTATGATCTGATCAACATAGTCGCCATCTGCATCGCTGAATTTCAGACGTACCGGATACCAGTCAAGGGCTGGGGCAAGCCAGATATCAAGTGTCTGATCTTTAGAATCCGGCGGCGGTGCTTTACTGATATGGATCGTCGCGAACTCACCCAGAGGCGTGCTGGTTTTTTCACTTGCCAGCACTTTGAAACTCCAGGGCTCGGCATCGCGCCGTCCGGCGACAAACATTTTCCACTCGCTGCCCGGTTTGAACTTATCACCAGCGGCACGCGCATACGCAATCAGTTGCCAGGTGGCGCTGGTTCTGTCTTGTTCGCCGCCTTTCAGAACGTAGGTTTCATCCGAGGCGGTAAAGCGCAGGGTTTTGCTATCGTGCTCGAAGCTGGTGATGGTCTCTGGTTTGCGAAAACGTTTTTCGACAAATTTTTCCGGTGCCAGACCGTAATCACTGATATGACCCTGACTGCTGGCATCGAGGATTTTGCCGACCAGCATCGCGCGCGTTTCTGTCACGACGCTATATTTTTTGTCGCTGACTTCCCATTTGACGGTTGCCGCACCACCTAGCGGAATGCCGCTTTGCTTTGCCTTGATCGTGTAAGAAAGCTCGGCCGCCGGTGGCAGATTAAAGGCCATCTTATTGAAATGTTCCGTTGTGCCTGCGTTTGCCAGCGGAGGGCTAAGAGCCGCGCTGGTAAGTACAGCGGCGATCAGACGAAGAGAAAAAGGGTGGGACATATCATTTTCCAGAAGTGGATTGAAGCTGAATTTTACTGACCGTCTGCGTCGTGACGGCGCCGTTCGTTTCGGTATTGCGGATTTGTACCGGATACCACTGATAAGCAGGTGCGAACCAGAGTTCCAGCGTAGAGTTATACAGTCCTGTGCGGGGCGGACGCTTGACATGCCAGGTCATGATTTTGCCGAGAGCCGTATCAATTTCTTCCTGGCCGATGACGACAAAGATGAACTGGTTCGCATCGCGATCCTCGGCAACCTGCACCGAAATTTGTCTGCCCGGCTGAAACTGTTCCGGCGAGGCGATCCCTAATCCCGCCAGTTGCATAAAGATTGTCGCCCGGTCTTGCGCACCTTTGCTCAGCTCGGTGTTTTTATTCGATGATGAAAAGCTCAGCTGGTTGGCATCGTAATCAAAATGCGTGGCCGTTTCGCTGCGCCCCCGCCGCGTTTCGCTCATACGCTTAGGTTGTATTCCATTCGCGGACAGATTGCCTTCGCTTTGCAGTTTGTATAAATTCAAGCTGGTGAACAGCAAATCCAGCGATGCCTGCACCTGCATCTGATATTGCCCGTCCTGCGCTTGCCAACTGATCTCGCCGAGGCCGTATACCGGATTCATGTTCGGCGAAATACGCACGACTTTCATATGCATTTTGCCGGATGGCGGCGCGGTGATTTTCAGTCCGGCTAATTCGGTCACTGGATTATCCGCGTTATTGGTGCTGGCTGCCGATGCTGTGGCTGTTGCTGGCACTGGTTCCGGCGCAGATATCTCTTGTGCCGGAGATGCAAGTTCCTGATTTGGCGCGGGTTCGGTGACCGCTGCTGTCGGTGGAGTTTCCGCATCGCTTGCTGCCGTGGGCGGCGTGTCGTTCAGTGTTTGATCCGACTTGACTGCTGTGGTCGTCGGTGTTGCTGTCTTTCTGCGTGCCTGTGGTTTTGGCTTTACTTTTTGGGGAGCTTGAACAGCGTGCACGATGGTGGCCGGGACTTCTTTTAACTGAACTTCTATGCTGGTGGTTGCCGGTGTCGCCGCTGGCTTTTCGGTAACAAGGCTTCCCGACAATAAATGCCATAAAAATAGGTGAAAAGCGATCGCCATGCCTGTGAAGATCAGGGCGCGAGAGCGGAAGCGGGCAGGTAAAGTGGAAAGGGTAATGCGATTCATGGCGACAGTGTAAACGCTTGCAGGTTTAGCTGCGATGACATTGCAGGAATTTTATACGGCGTAGAATGCAGGTCTTTGCCTCAGTATCACTTTTGATTATTTATTTCTGGTTATGACATTTTTTCTGCGCATCACAATTGCAGCATTCCTGAGCCTGTCGTTTTCAACATCCTTTGCCGTAACGTCTAAAGAACCTTTGCCACCGATACGCATTGCGATGATCGATGGGATGAGCGCAGCGTTCACGAATGCCGGCGAAGCGGTGCAGCGTAATTTGCAAATTGCGATCGACAACATCAACGCGCGCGGTGGTGTCCGTTTGCCTGATGGCCAGCATGCGCTGAGCCTGAGCGTGTTTGATAACAAACAGGGTGTGGAAGAATCCCTGACCTTGTTACGGCAGGTGACTGACCAGAAAATTCCTTTTGTGGTGCAGGGCAACAGTTCTGCTGTCGCTGCAGCGCTGATCGATGCGATCAACAAACATAACCAGCGCATGCCTGATCACCGCGTATTGTTTCTGAATTATTCCGCCGTTGACCCCGTGTTGACGAATGAAAAGTGCAGTTTCTGGCACTTTCGTTTTGATGCGCATGCGGATATGCGTATGAACGTGCTGACCGAGGTCATTAAAGACGATAGCCGCGCCAAAAAAGTGTATCTGATCGGGCAGGATTATAGTTTTGGGCGCCAGGTTGGTAAATCGGCACGCGCGATGCTGGCGCGCAAACGGCCGGATATCAGCATCGTCGGTGAAGATCTGCATCCGATAGGCAAGGTCAAGGATTTCGCGCCGTATGCCGCAAAAATCAAAGCCAGCGGCGCGGATACAGTCATCACAGGTAACTGGGGCAATGATCTGACTTTGCTGGTGAAAGCGGTCAAAGAAGCCGGGATGAACATCAAGTTTTACACTTTCTATGCAAACGGCCTTGGCGCGCCGGCTGCGATAGGCGATGCGGGCATAGGGCGGGTGCGGGCGGTCGCTGAATGGCATCCGAACGTCGGTGGCAAAGCGAGCGACGATTTCTATCAGGTATTTCGTAAGCGCTATCCTTTGGCAAAGGATGATTATGTCCATCTGCGTATGCAACTGATGCTGGAAATGCTGGCCAGCGCGATAGAAAGGGCTAAATCTACCGAAGCAGCAGCGGTAGCACGGGCGCTGGAAAATGCGAGTTTCAGCAATGGTTTTCACCAGGCACTGATGCGCGCGGAAGATCATCAGTTATTGCAGCCTTTGTACGTATCCGTCATGCAGAAAAAAGGCGATGCCGGAACCCGTTTTGACAATGAAGGCAGCGGTTACGGTTTTAAAACCGAGCGATTCTTTGAATCCGGATTGACTGCATTACCCAGCTCATGCAAGATGGATAGACGTTAGCAGAACGCTATTCAGTCTTCACATGCAGTGTCATCATGGCGTGCAGACGGCGCCTACATAAGGAGTACACCGATGAGCAATCCTTTTTCTGGTTCTGATATTCCCGGCATGAATTCTATGGGTGACCCGCTCGGATTTATCAAAAAACTCTGGGGCAGTATGAATGTTCCGGGCATGGTCGCACCGCCGATGTCGGTTGATGAACTGGATAAAAAAATTCAGGATCTGAAAACCGTAGAATCGTGGCTGAATGTGAATATGAACATGTTGCGTGGCACGATACAGGCGCTCGAAGTCCAGCGTGCCACGATTGCGACATTGCAATCACTGGGTGAAAATTTTGCCCAGCACATGCAGCAGGCAAGTGCGCAAGCCAATGCACAAGCCAGTGCGGCGCAGACGGATATTCCGAAACCCGGTTCGTCTAACGCGTCTGATCATACCAGTTGGCCTATGCCACCGACAGCGGCGCCAGCACCAGCGCCAGAGCAGGAGTCTGCACCTGAGCCAGCACCTGAGCCTGAGCCGGAAAGTATCCCGCCGCAAGCAGCGGAGACTGCAGAGAAAACGCCAGGCTCCGCCTCTGGCAATGATGCCGGTACGCCGTTTGCGAACCCGGCAGCCTGGTGGAATCTGCTGCAGAATCAATTCAAGCAAGCGGTCAGCCAGGCAATGGAAGGCGATGGTCTGGCAAAAGAAACACTGAGTAAAGCGGATGCGACAAAGCAAAAAACGAATGCCCGCCCAGGAAAATCTGCGACAGCTTCAGCAAAAACAGCGGCAAAGCCAACAGCGAAGGCGAGTGCCTCTGCTGCTACCAAATCAAAAAATAAAACCGGAGTGAGCAGCAAGACGGCAAGCAAAAGTACGCCAAAAACGGCCACAAAAACAGCAGCTAAAGCAACTACAAAAACGCCGCAAAAATAATAAGTCATCTGTGTTTTTTGCCCTGAAAATTCAACGTAAAGTGACATCATGCGACATATAGAACGACACAAAACGCACCGCATAGGCTGGTTGCGTGCCGCTGTGCTCGGGGCTAACGACGGTATTGTTTCAACGGCCAGTCTGGTACTCGGTGTGGCGGCAGCCGGAGCGGCCTCCAAAGATATTCTGATTGCGGGAGTTGCTGCGCTGGTAGCTGGCGCAATGTCGATGGCAGCGGGGGAATACGTATCGGTCAGTTCGCAGGCGGATACTGAAACGGCGGATCTTGAACGCGAGCGCAGGGAGCTGGCGGCAGATCCTGCGCATGAGCACGATGAGTTACGGGATATTTACATTGCCCGTGGCCTCGATGCAGAACTGGCGGCTGCGGTGGCGACACAACTGATGACACACGATGCACTCGGTGCGCATGGACGCGATGAGTTGGGGATTTCCGATGCATTGGCGGCAAGGCCTGTGCAGGCGGCTCTGTCATCGGCAGCCACTTTTTCAGTGGGAGCAGTATTACCTTTGCTGGTGGTTTTCTTGTTTCCCGTCCATTGGCTGATGTGGTCGGTCGCGATCAGTGCGCTACTGTTTCTTGCTGTACTGGGGTCGGTTGCGGCGTATGCCGGTGGTGCCTCGGTGACGGTGGCGGCTGCCCGTGTGACCTTCTGGGGAGCGCTGGCGATGGCGCTGACGGCCGGCGTCGGTGCCTTGTTTGGCGTTGCGGCCTGAAACGGCTGATGTTTCATGACCAGCAGATCTGCCTCAAAGGGAACATCGGCAGTCGATAGTCTAACGGGCAATATCCGCAACGGGAGATGGAATACCTTTCCGTCTCCCGTTTCTCATGCCGCGTATTTAGCTGCGGGCGCTGCGCAGAGCGCTCTGCACGTCTGTATCACTCCAGTTGACAGTGCGTGATTCACTGGTCGCACTGCAACTGATTTTTACCTGATTGTTGGCCAGCATCTGCACACCGACATTCACACAGCTGGTCGTAGTGCCACCGACGGCAACATTATAGGAGCCGCTTGCAGGACGGTTCGTCATGCCGCTGGTATCGCTGCTGAAGATCAGATTCTGTGTCGTGACCACGCGACTGGCCGCAGCATTGCTTTTGCTGTAGAAAAAGCCAGCATTGCTGTTGAGACTACTGCCATTATTAACTGCGGTACTGCCAACCGATGTGACAGCGTAGCTACTGGCCGCGCCCATGACGAATGTGGCACTGCCGTTGCCGATCTGGCTGGTATCTCCGCTTCCAGTCTCGTTGTCGGTACCGTTGAAGCTGGTGTTACTCATTACATACTGCGTCACAGCAGGGTTATCACCCGCATTGACGTTCAGGTTGCCGGCACTCTGGAAATTCAGACTTTTCACTGAGCCCGTGAATACTGGTGTGCCACTGAAATTACCGAGATAGGCATTATCTGCCGGGAAGCGCCGCACACAGTTGCTGAGACTGGTTGTGCTGCCGTTAAAGCTGACGCTGCCGCCTTTCGGGCAGTTACCGTTGTTGCCGGCCATAATCAGCAGATCGTGCAGATTCAGCACAGCCTGCATACTGATCCAGCTTTCTGCAAAAACTTTCATTGCTTCCGTCATTCCGGATGATGTACTACCCGTCCCGCTAGTACCTCCGGTGCCACCGGTACCACTGTTATTGCCGGAATTGCTGCCGGAGCCTGAACTGCCGCCACCACATGCACTGAGTGCGCTGATCAGACTCATTACCAGAAGAGCTTTTTTCATGCCGTATCCTTATAAATGAAAAGAAAAACAGGTCGCTGCACCATCGTATTGACAGGCAGGACGACGCTTCCTTTGTATGAACGGAATTCTTTTGAAAAAAGCGCCACGCCGAGGCATTTTTTTTAGAAAGCAGAATAGAGAAGAACGACAGACGTGTTACGCTTGCCCCGCTTAATGCCTGGCTGGCGCTTGCCAGCGACAGGCGGGATATTGTCTGCAAATGGCGTCTGCGCGCTGCCGTAACTGAGCAGATTGCACGGAGTCTTCAGGCTGAATGGCGTCAGCGAGCCGCAGCATGGTCAATGCATACCAGATACCATTGCGGGTATCGTCAGCCTGTTCGCGTATGGCGAGTGCTGCTTTCATTGCTTCTTGTGCGGCTGCAGTCTGGCCTCGCGCCAGATAGACATTGCCGATAGCCTCGCGCATGCTGGCTTCAAATCCTGCCCAGTAGTCGCGCTGGCCCGGCTGCAGGAAAAATTCCAGCTCAGCCTGCATCTGGGGTAAGGGCAGCAATGCCTGGTCACTGCCGGCCAGCAGTGACAGACCAAGCCAGGCCTGAGTGCGGGCGAAATGATTTTTTTTTGCCGCACTGGTCAGCACTGCGCGGTATTCGCGGATAGCTTCGTCACGATGATGTGATGCTCTGGCAATTTCGGCATTCAGCAAATGTATGCCGCTGGCTCTGCTGGGTTGTTGCGGCCAGTGTTGTTTCCATAGCGCGAAATTGTCACGGGCAAAGCGGCGTGCGGTCTCTGTATCTCCGAAATACAGCGCAACACTACCGCAGTGGTTGAACATAATGTTGCGCAGGATGGGATAGCGAATCGGTGTTTTCCAGGGGAACTGGTCGCAAACGCTGCGCATTTCCTGCAGATTACCGCTGCGGTACAAAATTTTCAGATAGCTCGCGCTGGCATTTTCCAGATAATCCAGTTTCTGATTGCGCCAGTCAGGCAGCAGCATGATTTCATAGGCCGCCCGCGCATAGACAATGCCCTCCGGGCGGCGCAAAGCATCGACCAGCATATCGGCCAGATAAGCTTTGCTTTCCGACACAAAATAATGATTTTTGCCCCAGATATCTTCCATGCTTTGTAATGCCTGCAGGCGCGCTGCGGCAGATTCTCCGGTTCTGCCCAGAGTATCCAGTGTGATGGCGACACTCTGCAGAGATTCTGCGGTTTGCCACGCATGTGCGCCATACAGTTGTTGCCGTAGTTGCAGGGATTCGTTAAAGGCCGCCAACGCGTTCTCAGGGCGGTCAGAATTCAGATACGCGAGTCCCAGATTTTCCAGAGCAGACGAGAGTTCTGCGCGGTCTTTTGCGGCCCGCGATAAACGTACTGCCGTTTCCAGATACTGAATATCTCTCGGAAATCCGGCGGGGTGCAGGTTGACGCCGCAATGTCCGGCCTTGCGGTAAGCGACCGCCAGTTTTTCATCGGGGGCATGGTGACGGCGGTAAATTTCCAGCGCTTGGTCTGCATACTGGCAGGCTTCCTGACTGCGGTTATTTCCACTCAGCCATTCAACCGCATCGAGTAACACTCCCGCGTATTCATTGCTGTCCTGTCCGTATCTCTGCCTTGCCTGTTCCAGACTGACTTGATAAATACGGACGGCTTCATCCTGCAGTCCCAGTTGTATCGTCAGCTGCCCCAGGTCGTGTAACAGTTTTGCCCGCTCCTCGGGGTGCGCCTGCAGTTCGTTAATAAGCCGGTCAGTACCGAGGCGGACCAGATCCTTCAGCGTCATCTGGCGTCTTGCCAGATCCAGATCCGGCTTCTGATCGGGATTGAACAGACTGACGACGAACTGATACATTGCTTTCGCTTTAATTGCCTCGGTCTGAGCAATGCGCGCCTGATGCAGGGAAACTGCGGTTGCTGCAAACAGAAAGCAAATCAAAAACAGGCCGCTGGCTGCAATCCAGCGGTGTTTGAGTAAAACACGGCTGCTGCGATACCACAGGCTGTCGGGCCTGGCACTGACAGTGTCTCCCCGCAGATAGCGTTTCAGATCGGCCGATAATGCATCGACCGTGGTGTAGCGCTCCAGCGGTGATTTTCGTAGTGCTTTGAGGATGATCGCATCCAGATCACCGCGCAGCAGACGGCGCTGTTTGTTTTCCTGCAATCGCTCTGAAGGCGGTGCCACCGGATCATGCAGAATTGCCTGCTCCAGCGCGGCACGTGAACGGTTTGCCGGTTGATATGGTGTGACGAACGTGAGTAACTCGTAGAAAACGATCCCGAGTGAATAAATGTCACTGGCAATACCCGGTGCTTCACCGCGTATCTGTTCCGGTGAGGCGTAGCGCCAGGTGACCGGGCCTGTACTTTCTCCGGTTGGTGCCGCCTGAGTCATAGCGACATTGTTGCCACCCTGCAGAATTTGTGCGATACCAAAGTCGAGCAGGCGCACATAACCCTCTTCGGTGACCAGAATATTGCTGGGCTTCAGATCGCGGTGTACTACCAGATGCGAGTGGGCATATTGCACCGCTGAACACACCTGCACCATCAGTTGGATACGTGCGTGCAAATCCAGCTTTTGTTCGCGGCACCAGTCAACGATGTGTCTGCCCCTGACGTATTCGAGCGCCAGCCATGCCTGTTGTTCGCTGCTGATCCCGGCATCATATAAGCGGGCAATATAGGGATGTGTCAGTTGCGAGAGGATGTCGCGTTCACGGATAAAGCGCGAGACTATCGTTCCGTTCAGCGTATCCGGATAGGGCAGTTTTAAGGCAATTTCACGTTTAAATTCGCTGTTTTTCTGAACCGCGAGCCAGACGCTGGCCATACCGCCCTGGCCGATTTTCTTGCGCAGTTCCCACGGGCCTATCGTCATTCCTTCTTCATATATCACTGGCAAAGGATTGCGTGTACCCTCATCCAGCGTGATTTTCGGCGTGGTCAGCAGAAAAGCGTGTTCTTCCGCCTTGTCATGTGCTGCGAGTAGCTGACAAAGACGACGATGCTGCTGCGGATTCTCAGTCGCGAGTCTTGACAGTCGTTGTTGTCTTTGCGCCGGGTTCAGATCCATGACTTCATCAAACAGCACCGATATCAGATGCCAGTCTTCACCGGGAAGTACCACCGAATGTCTCCAGAAAAAAGGGATGCTGATCAGAACGGAAAAATCACAGGAAAAGCGTCACCGGATTGGTAAAACGCTTCAGCACAGTGCTTCAAACAGTAAGGCTCTTGCCTTCAGCCAGTCACGTTGTACTGTACGTCTGGCGATGCCGAGAAAGTCGGCCGTCTGTTCTTCACTGAGTCCGGCGAAGTAACGCAGTTCCACGACTTGTGCCAGACGCGGGTCGATCTGCTCCAGTTCGTTCAGCGCATCATGTACACGTAAAAGCTCAGATTCATCGGGGGCACTGAGATCGGGCTGGGAACTGAGTTCGACATGTTCTGCACTGCCGCCATGACGCTCCGCCTGACGGCGGCGCGCATAATCAATCACGATAGAACGCATCGCACGTGAGGCATAACCGAGAAAATAATGTTTTTCTGCGAGCTGAAGCTGGGTGTTGGCATTCAGACGCAGCCACATTTCATTAATCAGGGCGGTGGTATCAAGCAAAGTCAGGTGACCGCTCTGGCGCAAACGCGCGCGCGCCATGATGTGTAATTCAGGATAAATTTTCTGCATGAGTTGTTCCGCTGCAAGCGGGTCTCCTGCCCGTGCGCGCGTACACAAAGAAGCAAAATCATCCATAAGCGAGTCATTTATCCGGTTCGGGAAATCGGCTATTTTAAAGGACGCTGTCTCTTTGTCGCAGGAAAAAGTATCCCGGATGTCAGGCGCTTAGCTTACTGTTGTTGTCGCAATGTGGTCAGTGCCTGTTTTGTCCATGCGACCCGGCTTTCTTCAAAACTGATACCGGCCTGCAAAATCAGATAATGAATTTGTGCTTCACGCAACAAAGGCCTGTGACTGAAATCGCGTTGTTCTATTGCCTTGTAATTTTCTAATTCCTGTTCATGCAACTTCAGACGACGCTCCATTTCTTCTATCAGGCCGGGCGCACCGACGGCGGCGTCGGCCCGTAGTCGTACCAGCATATCGTCGCGCAGGCGCATAGGCGCTGTGCTTTCGGCGGCCCAGCGCTGCAATTCAGTGCGTCCTGCCGGCAATACCTCGAATCGCTTTTTACCCGCGCGGCCGCCTTCGACCTCACTCGAGCTGACCCAGCCGTTTTCCTCCATACGTGCGAGTTCACGATAAATCTGCTGATGCGTCGCATGCCAGAAATAACCGATGGATTTATCAAAGCGGCGTGCCAGTTCATAACCGGAACAGGGTTTTTCGATCAGGGAGGTCAATAAGGCGTGAGGCAGGGACATAACAGCACTAGAGGAATTATTCGAGCTTGGTTGGCGACATTTTATATGCAACCAGTTGCATATATAAAGTTGTTTCGCTATTCTCTCGCTATCCCTTGTATCGTCTGCTCCACGTGACTGATACTGTTTTTCTCCATTAAGGAAACGCCATGTCTTTCTATCCTCACCTGAGCAAACCGCTTGATCTGGGCTTTACCACTTTGCCAAATCGCCTGTTAATGGGTTCCATGCACGTTGGCCTGGAAGAGGTGGACAACGGTTTTGAACGCATGGCGGCGTTCTATGCAGAACGTGCGCGTGGTGGCGTTGCGCTGATCGTGACCGGCGGTATTGCGCCGAATGAGCGCGCGCGCCCTATGCATGGCGGCGCGATGCTGACCACCGAAGCAGAAGCGGCACATCACCGCATCGTGACCGATGCCGTGCATCGTGAAGGCGGCAAAATCGCGATGCAGATTCTGCATTTCGGACGTTATTCGTATCAGCCGACGCTGGTTGCACCAAGCGCGATCAAAGCGCCGATCAACCCGTTCACGCCACATGCGCTGACGACTGAAGAAGTTGCACAGACAATCGATGACTTCGTCCGTTGTGCCGGTCTGGCGCAATCTGCAGGCTATGACGGTGTCGAGGTGATGGGCTCAGAAGGCTATCTGATCAACGAGTTCATCGCTGCCCGCACGAACCAGCGTGATGATGAATGGGGCGGGGCGTATGAAAACCGTATCCGTTTTCCGGTCGAAATCGTGCGCCGTATCCGCGAAAAAGTCGGCAGCAATTTCATCATCATCTATCGCCTGTCCATGCTCGATCTGGTCGAAGGCGGCTCCACACTGGACGAAGTCATTCAACTTGCCAAAGCTATCGAAGAGGCAGGCGCGACCATCATCAATACCGGCATAGGCTGGCATGAAGCACGTATCCCGACGATTGCGACCAAGGTGCCGCGTGCGGCTTATGCTTGGGTGACGCAGAAACTTAAAGGCCATGTGACTATTCCGCTGGTCGCAACGAACCGTATCAATACACCGGATGTGGCTGAGCAATTGCTGGCGGATGATTTCTGCGACATGGTCTCGATGGCGCGTCCTTTATTGGCTGACCCACTGTTCATGCGCAAGGCAGAACAAGGCAAGGCAGATGAGATTAACACCTGCATCGGTTGTAATCAGGCGTGTCTGGATCACACTTTCGGCGGCAAGATTACGTCCTGTCTGGTGAATCCACGTGCGTGTCATGAAACCGAGCTGCTCAATGCAAAGCTGGACAAGGCCAAGCGTATCGCTGTTGTCGGTGCCGGGCCAGCCGGTCTGAGTTTTGCGACGACCGCCGCCAGCCGCGGGCATGACGTCACCTTATTTGATGCGGGGGCCGAGATCGGTGGGCAATTCAATATTGCGAAACAAGTGCCGGGCAAAGAAGAGTTTTATGAAACCCTGCGTTACTTTGCGAAGCAGATCACGCTGACCGGCGTCAAACTCCGTTTGAATACGCTGGTCACTGCCGATGAATTGAGTTCCTTTGATGAGATCGTGCTGGCAACGGGCATCACACCGCGGACGCCGGAAATTGAAGGCGTGACTCATCCAAAAGTATTGAGTTACCTCGATGTGTTGCGGGACAAGAAAGCCGTTGGTAAGAGCGTGGCAATTATCGGCGCCGGTGGCATAGGTTTTGACGTGGCGGAATATCTGAGCCATAGCGGCACCAGCCCTAGTCTGGATCCGAAAAAATTCTTTGCCGAATGGGGTGTGGATACCAGCTATCAGACTGTCGGCGGTTTGGCAGAAGCAGATATTGAAAAGCCGGCACGACAAATTTTCTTGTTACAGCGTAAGGTCTCTAAAGTGGGCGACGGACTGGGTAAAACCACAGGCTGGATACATCGTACCGGGCTCAAGAACCGCGGCGTGCATATGTTTGCCGGTGTCACTTACAACAAGATTGATGATGCGGGCTTGCATGTGACCATCGATGGTCAGCAAAAAACACTGCCAGTCGATAACGTCATTCTGTGTGCAGGTCAGGAACCGCGCCGTGATTTGCAGGCGGCTTTGGAAGCAGCAGGAAAAACCGTGCATCTGATCGGCGGCGCTGATGTTGCAGCCGAACTGGACGCCAAACGGGCGATTAATCAGGGTACACGCCTGGCAGCAACGATCTGATAAAAAAGGGAGGAGACATTGATGAATCAACTGCACCCACAAGCAGCGGCATCTTTACAACGTTGGCATCAGATGATTGCTGCACGTGATCTTAACGGGCTGGCTGAGATCGTTCATCCCGAAGCTGTATTCCGTTCCCCGATGGCACACCAGCCGTATGCCAGCGCGCAGGCGGTCGTGCTGATCCTGGGTACGGTGATACAGGTATTTCAGGACTTTACTTATCATCGTGAATTCGTGTCTGACGACGGGCTCAATGTGGTGCTTGAATTCAGTGCCCGGGTTGGCGACAAGCAGCTCAAGGGCATTGACATGATTGCTTTCGACGATACCGGCAAGATACGAGATTTTGAAGTGATGGTCAGACCGATGAGTGGCTTACAGGCGCTGGGTCAGGAAATGGGCGCAAGACTGGCACAATATTTACCTGCTTATAAAGCTGCTAAAACTGCTAAAACTGCTAAAGCGGCAGAGTGATTCTGACAAATACCGGATACTGCGGCAGGTATTGCCGCACGTTCGGTATGCGCTTACTTGTTCGCTGCCCGCTTTAAAAAACGCATCAGACCGCCGAGCAACGGGAGTTTTTCGTACAGTTCCTCGGCGGCATCCCAGTAATCCCTGTGCATGGTGACGCGTCCATCGGTGGCAAAGCAGATGTGGGTCGCACCGCGTATGCATTGTTCTTCCCTGCTGAAACGCTTCATCGTGAACAGGAAATCCCAGCATAAAAATGCATTGTCGCCTTGCAGTACGGTGGAGGTCACCAGAAAACGCGGTTGATCCACCTGCTCAAACATATGCAGAAAAATCCGCCTGATATTGTTGGTGCCGCGCACTTCATTAAACGGGTCTTTGAAATACGCATCTTCGGTATAAATCCGGCCAATATCATCGACCCCGTTGAGGCTGATGGTTTCAAAAAAACTCACCAGTTTATCCAGACTGGCCTGATGTTCCTGAGGGTTCATTTATAGTCCTGTCACTTTATGTACAAGATAAAAATAACCGCGATAAGGCAGTAAACGCGCCAGTCGCAGCCAGTTGGTAAAACGTTTAGGGAAATGAATATGAAATTCGCCTTGCTCCAGACCCCGCACCAATGCTTGCGCTGCAGCCGGTGCTGTCATTAAGGCCGGCATATCAAAATCGTTATTTGCCGTCATCGGCGTGGCGACAAAGCCGGGATTAATCATATACACCCCAATGTTTTTCGGATGCAGATCCACATACAGTGATTCGCACAGATTAATGATCGCCGCCTTACTTGGCCCGTATGCCAGCGCTTTTGGCAAACCGGAATAGCCAGCAACCGAACCGACGATGCCGATACCGCCTGCACCCTGTTTTAACAAGGTGGGCAGTATTACCTCCAGGCACTGGTACACCCCACGCACATTGACGTCGAGCACGTGGTTGGCGTCGGCGAGATTAAAACTGTCTGCCCGCATTTCATTGTAGGCGCCGGCGACCACTAAAACCAGATCAAGCTGTTGCCACTCTGCGAGCAATTGCGTATGCGCTGTTTGTAAACTGACGAGATCTGTCATGTCCAGTGGCAAGGTCAGTGCTTTCGGGTAGGCTAGTGCGATGTGTCGCAGTTGCTCCCGGTTACGGGCAGAGAGAGCGACTTTCGCGCCTTTGGTCAGCAGCAGCCGTGCTACTTCGGCGCCGATCCCGGTTGATGCGCCGATGATCCAGACACGTTTTCCTTGCCAGTCGCGTATGCGTGGATTCATTTTGTCTGTCCATCGCGTTTTGTGAACGACAAAGTCACACTGCCGAGATCAACGCCAAATTTGCGCATGATCGCGCGGTTCAGCATGACTTTGTCATCCATCAGCACCATCACATCGTCAAAATCAACGTGATACACAGTGCCGTCAACGGGAAGTGCCAACACATAATTCCAATGCAGAGTGTTACCTGAAACGATGCCCTGCGCTTCTCCGATCACGTCCGGGGCAGTACCCGTATAGCGGTCGGGCGCAGTCTGTTTCAAGGTCCAGATGCGTTTTTGTTTAGTGCCGTCAGAGTAAGTAAAGTCTTCATCCAGCGTGCCGGTATCGCCATTCCATTGGCAACGCATGACGACGGTGAAGCGTTTGACTATCTTGCCGGAACGGTCCTGAAACATACCCCAGGCGTCGAGCGTGCCATTAAAGTATTGCTGTAATACGAGCTTCGGCTTTTCCTTCGCATAAAGAGCCGGGTCATAAGTGCTGGCGCAGGATGCCAGCAACAGACTGGCAGCCAGCACGACAATATTTTTAAATACGTGATGTAGTTTCATAGTGTCTTTCAGCGGTGACGGGAACGAATTATTGAGACGTATTCTGATGACCCAACAACTTGTTGCGTAAATTCGGCGCAGAGGTTTTTTTGTCTAACCAGATCGCAAAAAAAGAGTGTGCAAATTCAGGGTCGCGAATTTCACCGAGGAGCTTGCCGTTCAGATAAAAACGCGCCGCCTCATTAGGAATATGAATGCCGGTAATCCGGCTGCCTTCTTTGACATCCGGAAAGATGCCTTTCATCTGCAGCAGCCATTGCTGCCGTTTTTCCGTTGTGCCGAGCTTCAGTTTGCCGATTTCATCGATGCTGGCTTCGGCGATTTTGCTGCCATAGAGATTTCTGGCGTAGGTCAGATCCAGCGCGAAACGCTGGCGGATGTCGGGTGGGCTTCCTGCCGACATCCAAAGCGCAGCGTCATAAATTGCCAGCCCGAACCAGCGGTAGGTCCCTGTTCCCTGCAACACCGCCTGCGGTATCTCGTCGCGTATCGGCGGCGGCGCCTCAGTTGCCGCAGCCTGAACACTACAGGCCAGAATGCAGATGCTCAGCAAGAGAGTCGACAGATAACGGTGTGCGGCAACGGTTATCATTTTTTGACCAAGGTAAATTGCGCCACGTCGATATTGCCAGCGCGGAATCCTGCTTCGCAATACGCGAGATAAAATTCCCAGGTACGTAAAAATTCGTCGTCGAATCCCTGTGCCCTTACTTCCGCCAGTTTTTCCATGAATGCTTTGCGCCACTCAAGCAATGTGCGTGCGTAATCCAGACCGAAGGTAAAAGTATCAATGACCTGTAAGCCGTATTGCTCTGCCAGTTGGTGAAACTTTTCTATCGACGGCAACATGCCGCCGGGGAAAATATATTGCTGAATAAAATCGGTGCCTTTGCGATAACGCTCAAATAATTCATCCGCAATCGTGATGCTTTGTATGCAGGCTCGCCCACCTTGTTTCAGATTACGTTGCAGACAGGCGAAATAGCCGGGCCAGTATTCTTCTCCGACTGCTTCAAACATTTCTATCGAAGCGATGGCATCGTAGTCACCATGGGCATCGCGGTAATCCTGTATCTGCAGATCGCTGCGTGCATGCAGACCGGCACGTTTCAGGCGTTCGCGGGCAAAATGCAATTGTTCGGTCGATAGCGTCAGTCCCGTCACATGGGCTTGTGCATCGCGTGTTGCCATTTCCGCGAAGCCACCCCAGCCACAGCCGATTTCCAGCACTTTCGCTTGCGTGGGCAGATTCAGTTGTTGCAGGATGCGACGGTATTTCATCTGTTGCGCATCATGCAGACTTTCCACCTGATCCGAGGAAAAGATGGCGCTGGAATAGGTCATGGAAGGGTCCAGCCACAGACGATAAAAGTCGTTACCGATATCGTAGTGGGCATGAATATTTTTTTTGCTGCCCGCTTTCGAGTTCCGGTTCAACAGATGTTTGATGCGGTATAAAAGATTGCCCCACCAGGTACCGTAGATGACGGATTCGAGTTGCGCGCGGTTACGCGTTATCAGTTCTATCAGTCCCGCCAGATGCGTGCTTGTCCAGTGACCGGCAATATAGCTTTCGGCAAAACCGATGTCGCCGGATTTCAGTACTGCGCGGCAGAGCTGCCAGTTATTCATTTCCAGCATCACGTGGCGGTTGCCGTCATCAGCACGGCCAAAGCGCGCGATCTGCCCATCCGGAAACTGTATGCTCAGACTACCGTGCTCCAGCCGGTTCAGTAAGCCAATAACAAAGCGGGCTTCGGCAGGAAACTGCGTGGTGTCCAGTTGTTTTGTCTGGCTGTTGTCAGGCGACAAAGTAGGATGCAAAGTGCTCATCGGCTAACCTCTTGCGATGGTG
Organism: Undibacterium sp. FT79W; assembly: GCF_014284215.1. Taxonomy (NCBI): domain Bacteria; kingdom Pseudomonadati; phylum Pseudomonadota; class Betaproteobacteria; order Burkholderiales; family Oxalobacteraceae; genus Undibacterium; species Undibacterium sp. FT79W. The sequence continues at coordinate 258,918 of NZ_JACOGB010000004.1, forward strand.
GAGTTGGTTTGGAAAAAAATGGAACGCGTTTTAACCACAGGCGCAATGCTTGCAGATGGATGCGGGCAACGACACCGAAAGTCATCAGCGGGTAGCGCAACATCACTTTGACGATCTGTTGATCCGCCATTGCCTGCTCCTCACCAGAGACGCTGGTGATCAGCACCGGCCCCTGACGATCATCGTAATCAATTCTGGCGACGTGGCGTATGTTGTGCTGCGTATCGTGCTGCTGTGTCTGTAAAAAACGGAAGCGGTAATTGCCTTCTACTGCACAGAAAGGCGAAACGTGAAAGATTTTTTTTGCATGTAGTTCCTGCCCGTTGAGCAGCGTGTCGCCTTGCTCCAGTAAATAGACATGCTTTTCACCAAAGGTATTGCGAACCTCACAGACAATCGCTCTGAGGCTGCCATCGCGGCGGTGGCAAAACCAGAAAGACACAGGATTAAACACATAGCCAATCACACGTGGAAAACATTGCAGCCAGATTTCACCGTCGGCGTCATTGATTCCGTGGTCGTGCAATAACGCATCCAGCCACTTGCTGAGCGGCTGTTGAGCATCGCCATGATCTTTGTCGAAAAATGACAGCAGATTAAAACGATTGTGTGAAAAAAAGCGGGCATGCACCGGCAAGGTTTGTGACGTCAGCGCACGTACAGGTACACGGATAAAAAAGACGCCGTAACGAAACGCATTTTTTGCCGGGCGCAGGCGTTTATGCATGACCTCACCGATACACAGACGTATCGTCGGTGATGCGGTCTGCTGTTTCAGTGTAGCGTTATCTGCTTGTGTCATCGTTTATTGGGCTGAGATAAAGCGATCGGTGTCAGGCTGCAAGTGGCCTCACCAGCGTCTGGCTGGCGATAATATTTTTTGCGACGCGCAAGCCGGATTTCAGGCCATCCTCGTGGAAGCCGTAACCCGTCCAGGCCCCGGCAAACCAGATCTGTCGTTGGCCCTGTATCTGATTCAGCATGGTTTGTGCCTTGACTGCCGCAGAATCAAACACAGGATGGGCATAATCAAAGCTGGCAATGATTTTTTCCGGTGCCGGTTCTTGAATTGGATTCAGGCTGACGATAACCGGGGTTGTGAATGGCAGCGGCTGCAATTGATTGATCAGATAATGCACGCAGACTTGCGGCTCTTTTCCATTCGCACTCTGGTAATTCCAGGCGGACCAGGCTTTGCGGTTCTCCGGCAAAAAGCTGGCGTCGGTATGCAGTACCGCGCGGTTAGGCTGGTATTTCACTGCCGATAATATCTGTTGTTCCGAGGTGGTGCTGTCTGTCAGCATTTTCAACGACTGATCGCTGTGTGTCGCCATGACGACGTGGTCAAACTCTTCAATGCCTCTTGCCGATATGACGCTGACCCGTCCTGATGCACTGTTCTTTACCGCACTGACTGGCGCATGCAGATAGGTGTGGGCAATATGTGGCAGAAGCTGTTCAACATAATGTCGGGCACCGCCTTTGACGGTACGCCATTGCGGCCTGTCGTTGACCTGTAATAAACCGTGGTTGTGGCAAAAATTGACGAACGACGATAAAGGAAATTCCATCATGGTCGCAGTCGGGCAAGACCAGATGCAGGCTGCCATCGGCAACAGATACCAGTGGATAAATTCTTCGCTATAACGATGCTGCTGCAAAAATTGACCCAGCGGAATGTGGAAATCATGCGTTGCTTCCGCTTTTGCCATCGCGGTCGTCTGTTTATTGAAACGCAGGATGTCGCGCAACATGCGCAGAAAGCGTGGATTCAACAGGTTACGTCGTTGTGTGAACACGGTATCCAGATTGGCACCTGCCCATTCCAGATATCTTCCGGCTATCGGCATTTTGACCGAGAACGACATATCAGTCGCGACAGTTTCTATTTGCAGTTCTTTAAATAACCGGACCAGATTCGGATAGGTTTTGTGGTTAAACACCAGGAAGCCGGTATCGACGCCATAGGTTTTTCCTTCCAGCGTCACATCAACGGTATGCGTGTGTCCGCCAAAATAACTGTCTGCCTCAAACAGACTGACTTCGTGGTGTGCGCGGGATAATTCATAAGCGCAGGAGAGGCCGGAGATGCCGGAACCGATGACCGCAATTTTCATCATTTTTTAACGATAAATTTTTTTGTAATGAATGCCGCCCAACAAGCTTGCATTCCCGACTTACGCTTATTTCAGCCATGCTCTGTTACCGACCCGACCGGGAGGAAATACAGATTTCTACCCGTTGCCGATACGCCTGAGTTAAAATATGACCTGATGTTTCATTTCGTGACTGATCAGTCACGAAATATACTACAAAGTTTAAAGTTGTACAGAAAAAAATGATAAAGCTAAAAATTCCCTTTAAAAAACAGCAGTTTGACGCACGTGAAGAAGCGATCATTGATGCGGTCAATCATCTTTTATCTGATAAAGGGTATGACCTGATGACGATGGATGATGTCGCTGATGCGGTCGGCATCGCGAAAGGTAGTCTGTACAAACACTTTTCTTCGAAAGAAAAGCTGGCAGCGGCCGCGCTGACCCGTCTGCTGAAAGCAACACTGGAAGAATTAGACACTCTGCCGGAAGACATGCCTGCGATAGAAAAAATCAGGCATATTCTTGCCTGGTCACTGCGTTTGCGTTTGCAAGGGGGCGTGCCGCATCTGCCATCGACAAGCCGGGCTTTGCAACGTAGCCTGATGCTGAATCTCGATTATGTGACAGTGGCGTTGCGGGTGAATAAGCGCTTTTATGCACTGGTGGCAACGGCACGTAAGCAAGGCGCCTTGACGGCGTTGGTGCCGGATGATGTGCTGGTGTACACCTTGTATTCACGTGCCTGCGATCCGACGATGGAGTTTCTGGTGCGCGACCAGCGGTTGACGCATGAGCAGATCGTTGACGCTATGGTGCACGCCACCATAGGGGGATTTTTGTCAGAGCAGGCGAGAGCACCGGTGGCGTAACATACGCTCTCTTCTGGTTGTTCCTGTAATCCGTGTACTACATCAAAAAAAGGCTGGAAGCCCTTATAAACAGGGGCTTCCAGCCTTTTTTTTCAACGGCGTTTGTATGTAGGCCGTCAGCTTATTCCGCCAGCGCTTTTTCTATATCGGCGACCAGCTTTTTATCGTCCGGCTTAGTCATGCTGCTGTAAGCGGCAACAACGTTGCCTTTACGATCGATCAGGTATTTGTAGAAATTCCACTTCGGCGTTGTGCCTGTCGCTTTGACCAATTGAGCGTGCAGCGGATTGATGTCTTTGCCGGTCACGGATGACTTGGCAAACATAGGAAACTTCACACCATAGGTGTTGTAGCAAAAATCGGCGATTTCCTTACTGTTGCCCGGCTCTTGTTTGCCGAAATCATTTGACGGAAAACCGAGTACGACCAGACCTTTGCTGCTGTATTTGGCATAGGCTTTTTCCAGCCCCTCGTATTGATTGGTAAAGCCGCAATAGCTGGCAGTATTGACGACCAATGCGACTTTCCCTTTGTACTGACAAAGATCTTGCGGCGCATCGTCTTGCAGGCGATTGAATTTGTGATTCAGGATGGCCGGGCAGGCATCCGCTTCCTCAGCGAAGGCCGGGCTGCTGATTGCAGCCAGACTGCCAATAACGGCGGAACAGACAACAGAATACACAACAAAATGTCGCAGCATGGAGGTCTCCTTCATGAAAGAAGCACATAGTAGCCTAGCCAGTAAAAAACTGCTGATCAGGCTCTTTATATGAAAAATGAATATAGATCGTAAAAATACTTCGTTTTCAAATATAAAGTCGCGAATTATTCTGACATCCTCGTTAAACACTGATTCCAAGGATTCCAGATGAAAGCAAAAAAACTCCTGCTCCTCGCCAGCTTCGCGTTTGCCGGTGCGATTCACGGTGCTGCCCAAGCTGCAGACATCACGCTGCTGAATGTTTCCTACGATCCGACACGCGAACTGTATCAGGACGTGAATCAGGCGTTTGCAAAACAATGGCAGGCAAAAACCGGCGACAAAGTCACGATCAAACAGTCGCATGGTGGCTCCGGCAAACAGGCACGTTCGGTGATCGATGGTCTGGATGCCGATGTGGTCACACTTGCGCTGGCGTATGACATCGACGCGATTGCGAATGTGGGTTTGCTGTCAAAAAACTGGCAAAAGCGTCTGACACACAATGCTTCGCCTTACACATCCACCATCGTTTTCCTCGTGCGTAAAGGGAATCCTAAAGGCATTAAAGACTGGGCCGATCTGATTAAGCCCGGCGTATCTGTGATCACTGCGAATCCGAAAACTTCCGGCGGTGCGCGCTGGTCGTATCTGGCGGCGTATGGTTATGCGCTGAAATTGCCAGGCGGTAGCGACGCGTCGGCAAAAGAATATGTGCAAAAGTTGTTTAAAAATGTGCCTGTGCTGGATTCCGGTGCGCGCGGTTCAACGGTGACATTTACCGAACGCGGTATTGGCGACGTGCTGTTGTCATGGGAAAACGAAGCCTATCTGGGACTCAAAGAATTCGGCGCGGATAAATTTGAAATCATCACACCGTCCATCAGTATTCTGGCTGAGCCACCGTTGTCCGTCGTCGATAAAGTGGTCGATAAACGCGGCACGCGCAAAGTGGCTGAGGCTTATCTGAATTACCTCTACACCGACGAGGCACAAGACATTATCGGTAAAAATTTCTATCGTCCGGTCAGTGAAAAAGCGGCGAAAAAATATGCCGGGCAATTCTCGAAAATCAAGTTATTCAATATTGATGACACCTTCAGTGGCTGGACTGTTGCTCAGAAAACCCATTTTGCCGATGGCGGTGTATTTGATCAGATTTATCAGCCAAATAAAAAATAATTGACGCTATCGAGCGCATTGAAGGAATCACTATGACTATTCTCCTGCTTTCCGGTAGCCCGTCTTCGCCGTCGCGCTCCACTCGTCTGCTGCAGTATGCCGGTGAGAAACTCAATGCGCTCGGACAACGTACCGTCAGCCTGCATGTCCGCGATCTGCCGGCGGAAGCGCTGATGAATGCGGATTTTTCCGATACTGAACTGAACGTCGCCAGATTATTGGTCGAACGTGCCGATGCGCTGGTGATTGCCACGCCGATTTACAAAGCAGCTTACAGCGGCTTGTTAAAAGCATTTTTAGACATACTGCCGCAAGACGGCCTGAGCGGAAAAATTGTATTGCCATTGGCGACAGCCGGTAGCCAATCGCACATGCTGGCACTCGATTACGCCTTGCGCCCGGTACTGACATCGCTGTCGGCACGTCATGTACTACCGGGCGTCTATGCAACCGATGCACAGGTTCAGTGGCACGAACAGCAAGGCTTACAGTTGGATGCCGCGATAGCGCAGCGAGTTGCTGACGGTGTGCAATTGTTGGCCGAGAGCCTCTCGTCTTTACGGCATATACAGGCGTCGAAACCGCCAGTCGCAGAACTGATGTGCTGTCGTGCCTGAATTGTGCCTGACTTGCACCTGAACTCATGCAGGTTCAGGAAATGACAGGTTCATCAATCGTGGTTTTCTGAACCGCTGCAACACCGGATATTTACCAGCAATCCCGTAAGCGTTACCGCAATGCCAGATTTCCGGCAGGGGTAAGTCTTGCCTTATCAGTCAAGGAAATGAAATGAGTGAAAATCAGAATACTATCCCGCAACACCGTCATACACGTTACGTTGAACAGGTGAAAAAGACCACTGCACTGCGCCGCAGCGTGCTGACAGGCATGCTGGCATTGACGGCGATTGCTTTTGCCGGAGGCCTGAATGTCGCTCATGCGCAAACGAAAGTCGCAGCGAAAAGTGTCTTGCGCATCGGCTACCAGAAGTACGGCACGCTGACTGTGCTGAAAGGCAGTGCCAGCCTCGAAAAACGCCTTGCGCCGCTGGGTGTGGAAGTGAAATGGACAGAGTTTCCGGCGGGCCCGCAATTGCTGGAAGGTCTGAATGTCGGTAGTGTCGATTTCGGTACCACTGGCGAAGCGCCGCCGATTTTCGCGCAGGCGGCCGGTGCCGATTTACTGTATGTCGGCAATGAACCTGCGGCTCCTGCGGGCGAAGCGATCGTCGTACCGAAAGGCTCTGCACTCAAATCGGTGGCGGATCTGAAGGGCAAAAAAATCGTGCTCAACAAAGGCTCGAATGTGCATTACCTGCTGGTGAAACTGCTGGAAAAAGCCGGGCTTGCGTACAAAGATGTGGAAGTCGTATTTCTCGCACCCGCCGATGCGCGTGCCGCGTTTGAGCGCGGCAGCGTTGATGCCTGGGCGATCTGGGATCCGTTTCTGGCGGCCGCTGAAAAGCAGCTCGGCGCCCGCGTGCTGGCTGACGGCAAAGGCGCTGTCAGCAACCACCAGTTCTATCTCGCTTCACGCTCTTACGCACAGAAGCATCCCGAGATCATCAGTGTGATTCTGGATGAGATCGCCAAGACCGGCGACTGGAGCGCAAAGAACATCAAGGCCACCGCAGCAATTCTGTCGGTGCAGGTCGGTCTGGAACCGACAATCGTTGAACTGTCCGTCGGCCGTTTTTCTTATGGTGTGAAGCCCTTGTCTGAGGCCGTGATTCAGGAACAGCAAAGCATTGCAGATACCTTTGCCGATCTGAAGCTGATTCCGAAACGCATCAACGTACGCGAAGCAGTCTGGCTGCCATCCGGCGCTAAAACATCTGTCCTGAAATAAAGAAAGAAATGCGATGAGCTTGAATATTTTCTGGTTTATTCCTACCCACGGCGATACGCGCTATCTCGGCACCAGCCACGGCGCGCGCGAAATCAGTTACGACTACCTGCGACAAATCGCGGTGGCGGCGGATACTCAGGGCTACGATGGTGTGTTGCTGCCGACCGGTCGCTCTTGCGAAGATGCCTGGGTCGTTGCTTCGAGTTTGATCAGTGCGACGAAAAAACTGAAATTCCTGGTGGCGGTTCGTCCCGGACTCAGCAGTCCGGGTCTGGCAGTGCGCATGGCGTCCACCTTTGATCGTTTGTCGAACGGGCGCTTGCTGGTCAATATCGTTACCGGTGGCGATCAGGGCGAACTCGAAGCCGATGGCGTCTTTGCCGACCACGAAAAACGTTATGAAATCACCGACGAATTTTTACGCATCTGGCGCGCATCGCTGGCGGGTGAAGGTGGTGATGCCGGTTATGATTTCAGCGGAAAACACCTGACCGTGAAAGGTGCGAAGACCCTCTATCCACCGGTGCAAAAGCCGCATCCGCCTTTGTATTTCGGCGGCTCATCGGCACCAGCGCACGAGCTCGCAGCAGAACAGGTCGACGTCTATCTGACCTGGGGCGAACCACCTGCGGCCGTGGCTGAAAAAATCGCCGACATGCGCGCACGCGCCGCTAAGCATGGCCGCACTTTGCGCTTTGGTATCCGTCTGCATGTGATTGTGCGTGAAACCAATGAAGAAGCCTGGGCGGCAGCAAATGATCTGATCCGTTATGTTGATGATGAGGTGATTGCGCGCGCGCAGAAAGCGTTTGCGAAGATGGATTCAGTCGGTCAGCAAAGGATGTCGGCGCTGCACGGCGGCAAGCGCGACAAACTCGAAGTCTCGCCGAATCTGTGGGCGGGTGTCGGGCTGGTACGCGGTGGTGCCGGAACGGCGCTGGTCGGTGATCCGGAAACCGTGGCGGCACGCATCAAAGAATATGCAGCACTCGGCATTGAGACCTTTATTTTTTCCGGTTATCCGCATCTGGAAGAATCGTATCGTTTTGCCGAACTGGTGTTTCCGCTGATAGGAAAATCGGTGCCGCGTGTGACGAGTTCGCTCACAGGCCCTTTCGGCGAAGTGATTGCGAATTCCATCGCACCGCAGGTTTCGCAAAGCTAGGAGCACAGCATGGCGTCGCCGCTTATTACTGAGATCAATGAATTCAATGAATTCGCCGGGCTTGCAGACGACTTGTCGCAGACCTTCCGACGTCGCGAATCGGCGCGCCCAGCCACGCCGTGGCGTCTTCATGCCTTGCGCATTTTGCGTGCCTTGGCACCGTGGGCGGTGCCGCTGTTATTGCTGGTGATCTGGCAGGTGTCGGCGCAACAGGGCTGGTTATCGAGCCGCATTCTGCCGGAGCCGCTGGCAGTCGCGAAAGCCTTCTGGAATCTGAGCGTTTCAGGTGAAATTTTTATCCACGCCAGAACCAGCCTGTGGCGTGCGGTGTCGGGTTTTGTGATTGGCGGCGGTCTGGGCTTGTTGCTCGGTTTGCTGACTGGTACTTTCCGCACTGCTGAAACCCTGCTCGATACCAGCTTGCAGATGATACGCAATATCCCGGCGCTGGCGCTGATACCGCTGGTGATTTTATGGTTTGGGATCGATGAAACGGCGAAGCTGTTTCTGGTGTCGGTCGGCGTATTTTTTCCGGTGTATCTGAATACCTTTCACGGCATACGTTCCGTCGATCAGGGCTTGATAGAAATGGCGCGTAGCTACGGCTTGTCGGGCTGGGCTTTATACCGTGATGTGATTTTGCCCGGCGCTTTGCCTTCTATTCTGGTCGGCGTGCGTTTTGCGCTGGGGCTGGTGTGGGTCTTACTGATTGTTGCTGAAACCATTTCAGCGCAGGCGGGTATCGGCTACATGACCATGAATGCGCGTGAATTTTTGCAGACCGATGTCGTGTTGGTGGGGATTTTGCTGTACGCCCTGCTCGGAAAAATCGCCGACGTATTGTCACGCGCACTTGAACATTACTGGCTGCGCTGGCATCCGGGTTATCAGAGAAAGCTTACATGATGTCGAAGCTCATATATTCCCCCTCGCCAGCGGTGGCGCGTATTGCCGCGCTCAGGCAAGAGCTGGACGATGGCATCAGCCAAGTCACTGAATATGCGGCGCAGCCGACATCTGCTGCGGACGTGATCAGACAATACAGTGGGCAGGACAGCAGACAAGACAGTAGAAAAGAACTGAGCCCAGCGCAGAAATCGTCGCAGATTTCACCTCTGCCACATTTGCCACGTCAGACGCCGCAATCAGGCACGGCCATCCGTATTCAGAATTTGCAAAAATCGTACAAGGCCCGCAGCGTGCTGAAGTCGTTGCAACTAGATATCGAAGCCGGTGAGTTTGTTGCGGTGATCGGTCGCAGCGGCTGCGGTAAAAGCACCTTGCTGCGCCTGATCGCTGGTCTGGAAAAAGCCGACAGCGGCAACCTGGAGTTTGCCCAGCAGGATGCTCAGCACGATGGGCAGAACAACGGGCAAAACAACCGCCGCCCTGAAACCCGCGTGATGTTTCAGGATTCGCGGCTGCTGCCGTGGAAAACCGTGCTCGATAACGTCGCCCTTGGTTTACACGGTCGTCGCAGCGATGCAGTTGCGGCGCTGAACAAGGTCGCGCTGGCTGAGCGCGCTGGCGAGTGGCCATCGGTATTGTCCGGTGGTCAGCGTCAGCGCGTTGCGCTGGCCAGAGCGCTGGTGCATGAGCCGACCCTGTTGCTGCTGGATGAGCCGCTGGGTGCGCTCGATGCTTTGACGCGCATTGAGATGCAAAGCCTGATTGAGCAACTTTGGCAACAGCGCGGCTTCACCGCTTTGCTGGTCACGCATGATGTGCAGGAAGCGATTGCACTGGCTGATCGTGTGATTCTGATTGAAGACGGTCAGATCACGCTGGATCAGAAAATCGATTTGCCGCGGCCGCGCGCGCGTGGCAACCCAGTCTTTGCCGCGCTGGAAGAACAGATACTGGCGCGGGTGTTGCAGCGCCCGGCGCAGCAGCCGGATGCGGAACTCGGCGACGTGTCGCTGCTCCGCACGGTCAATCAGGTGACCTGGGCGATTTAGGCCTCAGCTCTGCTGGCAGCTTCAAATCAGCATCAAATCAGTATAAAAATACTCCGGGGGAGTATGTTTTAAACCCCAATGAATTCAAGGACATTAGGGGTGTTTTATTAAAAAAGCGGGGGAGTATCTGTTTTCCGGGATATTTTCCGCATCACAAAGGAAGAAAAATGACAATTCAGGCGATTAATGTACGTAACCAGTTCCGCGGCAAAATCAAAGCGATTATCGAAGGCGATGTTGTCTCCGAAGTCGATGTCGAAACCCCGGCCGGCATCGTGACATCGGTGATCACGACACGTTCTATCCGCGATCTGAATCTGGTGGTCGGCAGCGACGTGGTGGCGCTGGTGAAGGCAACCGAAGTCTCGATCGCGAAACTGTAACTGCGCGTACTACGTGTCGTCACAGCGACCACGCACTGACGACCATGCACTGACGGCGTTGCAGAGCAAAACACCGCGTGGCCGCTGAAGGGAGGAAATATGCATCATCTGACATTACAAAATTATCTGAGCCGCCTGCGTCATTCCATGGCCAGCAGCCATCTGTGGCTGGACGAGCAGGGACGCGCCCGCGGACGCTATTTCAATGCGAGCCTGACCAGCGCGTTTCAGGCGATACGCTCGGGTGTGGATCATCAGATCGTTGCTTATGAAGCCTATGCCCGCAGTTATGATCCGGGCGATCAGGGTCTCAATATCTGGAAGCTGCTGGAATACGTCGCGAATGATGATGAATCAGTCGAGCTGGATCGTCTCTGCCGCTTGCTGCATACGCTGAATTTTTATCGTCAGCAGCCAGAGCCGGGGCTGGATTTGTATCTGAGCGTGCACAGCCGCTTGCTGGCTGCCGTGGAAGGCAATCACGGCAACGCATTTCGCCGCATACTCAATACACTGGAAATACCGCATGAACAGATTATTCTGCAACTGCCACTGATCACGCCGAGCCAGCGCTGGGTGCTGACGCATGTCGCCGAAAATTATCGCCGCAATGGCTTTCGCATCGGCGTGAATGCCAGCAGCTTGGAACAAGCGGGTGATTTACTTGACCGCATACGGCCTGACGCGATCAAAATCGACATCAGCGCCGCCAATCATGCGCCAGCGCAGATCAGTTTGCTGCAACGTGCAGATCAGGCGCAGTGCAATATCATTTTCCGGCGCATAGAAAATGAAGCGCGCTTGCTATCGCTGCAACTGGCGAACGACACGGCCAGCCCGTATCTGGTACAGGGCTTTTTGTTTGACTTACCGAAAGCAACGCTGGTCGGACCAGCAGTGGCGCTGCCAGCGGCCGCATCCCATGCAAGCGCGACCGTTGCAGCTGCCGGGGCGGAACTGCCGGGCTGAGCCGCAGTGTTTCGGTTGCCTCGGTTGTTGCCGTCGTCGCAGTCGCCCTGGTGACTGACTTCGGCCTTGCTATATGTGTTTATCATCTAAAGACATAACAAAAAATTCGTTTTTCTTATATCAAAATCCTGCCAATATTTGCCATCTTTAGTTGAATCAGTAATAAAGGCTGACTATGGCATCTGCTGCAATTGCAACAGGCGGTCAACCGACCAGTAAACGCGTGCTTCCCGGCTTTCATCTTTCGCTGGGATTTACCTTGTTTTACCTGGCGTTGATTGTCTTAATCCCACTTTCTGCGGTCTTTCTGAAAACCTTCACCATGACCTGGCAGGCGTTCTGGGAAACCGTGACATCTGAACGTGTTATGGCATCGTATCGCCTGACTTTCGGTGCGTCTTTTCTGGCCGCGCTGATCAACGTGCTGTTTGGCGGCATCGTTGCCTGGGTATTGGTGCGCTATAAATTTCCCGGCAAGCGCCTGATTGATGCCCTTGTCGATCTGCCATTTGCCTTGCCGACAGCAGTCGCCGGTATCACGCTGGCGACCTTGTATGCGCCGAATGGCTGGATAGGCAAATTGCTGACACCGCTCGGCATCAAAGTCGCGTTCACGCCTTTAGGTATTTTGATCGCCCTGACATTCATAGGCTTACCTTTTGTGGTGCGCACGGTGCAACCGGTACTCGAAGAAGCCGAAAAAGAACTTGAAGAAGCCGCGCTGAGTCTGGGCGCCAGCCATTGGCAAGTGTTCGCACGGGTGATTTTCCCGACGATATTGCCTGCGATGCTGACGGGCTTTGCGCTCGCGTTTGCACGGGCGACCGGCGAATACGGCTCGGTGATTTTTATCGCTGGCAACATGCCGATGATTTCAGAAATCACACCGCTGTTCATGATTACCAAATTAGAACAATACGATTACGCCGGTGCCACCGCCATCGCGGTTGTGATGTTATTGCTGTCGTTTGTTCTGCTGCTGTCAATTAATGCTTTGCAGGCATGGACGCGCAGCCGGCAAGGAGGAAAAGAATAATGAGCACTACCACTATTTCATCAGCCTTACCGCTAGCAAACCAACGTCGTGCTGAACCCGCGATCACTCCGGCAGCGACGCTGGAACCTTTGTGGATACGCGTCACGCTGACACTGATCGCATTCGCGTTTCTGACTCTGTTTTTATTTGTGCCGCTGGCGGCGGTGTTTGCCGAAGCCTTGAAAAAAGGCTGGCAGGTGTATCTGGAAGCGATCGTCGAACCGGATGCTTTGTCTGCGATTAAATTGACGCTGATTGCGGCGGGCATTGCGGTGCCGCTGAACCTGATTTTCGGTGTTGCTGCCGCCTGGACGATTGCGAAATTTGAATTTCGTGGCAAGAGCGTTTTACTGACGCTGATCGATTTACCGTTTTCAGTGTCGCCGGTGATTTCAGGCTTGGTGTATGTGTTGCTGTTCGGTGCGCAGGGCTGGTTTGGCGAATGGTTGCGCGATCACGATATCAAGATTCTGTTCGCAGTTCCCGGCATCGTACTGGCGACGATTTTTGTGACTTTTCCGTTTGTCGCGCGTGAGCTGATTCCATTGATGCAGGCGCAGGGCAGTGAGGAAGAAGAAGCCGCGCTGGTGCTGGGCGCATCAGGCTGGCAAACCTTCTGGCATGTGACTTTGCCGAACATCAAATGGGGTTTGCTGTATGGCGTGATCCTGTGTAATGCGCGGGCGATGGGCGAATTCGGCGCGGTATCGGTGGTGTCCGGCCACATTCGCGGCGAGACCAATACCATGCCTTTGCAAGTCGAAATTTTATATAACGAATACAACTTCGTGGCGGCGTTTGCGGTGGCCTCGTTGCTGACCTTGCTGGCCTTGCTGACGCTGGCATTAAAAACGATCGTTGAATGGCGCACCAATGAGAGTCGCGCCCCCATTTCTGAAGAATAAGCTGGAGCGAAAATCATGAGTATCGCCGTTCATCAATTAAATAAACGTTTTGGTCAATTTACTGCGCTGAATAACGTGTCGCTGGATTTTCCCGATGGCGAACTGACGGCCTTGTTAGGACCATCCGGCTGCGGCAAAACCACTTTGTTGCGCATCATCGCCGGTCTGGAATTTGCCGACAGCGGCCAAGTCTTGCTCGATGGTCAGGACGCGTCGCAACAGCATGTGCGTGATCGTCAGGTTGGCTTTGTATTTCAGCACTATGCCTTGTTCAAGCACATGACGATTTTTGAAAACATCGCATTTGGTTTGCGGGTAAAGCCAAAAAATGTGCGTCCGTCGGAAGCGCAGATCAAAGAAAAAGTCACGAAGCTGCTGGAGCTGGTGCAGCTGGACTGGCTGGCCGACCGTTATCCGCCGCAATTGTCCGGCGGTCAGCGGCAGCGTATCGCGCTGGCGCGTGCACTTGCTGTGGAGCCGCGCGTGCTGTTGCTGGATGAGCCTTTCGGTGCGCTCGATGCGAAGGTGCGTAAAGAGCTGCGCCGCTGGTTGCGTCGTCTGCATGATGAATTACATGTGACCAGTATTTTTGTCACGCATGATCAGGAAGAAGCACTCGAAGTTGCTGACAAGATCGTGTTGATGAATCAGGGTCAGGTCGAACAGGTTGGTGCGCCTGCCGAGGTATATCAGCATCCGGCCACACCGTTTGTGTATGGATTTCTGGGTAACGTCAATCTGTTCCGTGGCCGTGTTCATGAAGGCATACTCGATGCCGGTGGTGTGCCGTTTGAGGCGCCGGGTCATGCCGATACCAAAGATGCCTTCGGCACGGCCTATGTGCGTCCGCATGAATTTGAGATCGACCGCTACGCGCCGGGTGCCGAGGGGTTGGTTGTGCAATTGCGGCGCGTGCACAGCATAGGTCCGCTGGCGCAACTGGAAATGGAGCGTGATGATAACGGCGATCTGGTCGAAGCGATGATATCGAGCGAGCGTTATCTGCAATTACAACTGAAAGTCGGTGAGTCTCTGGTGGTCAAACCCAAGCGCTTGCACGTCTTTGTCGATAACAACTGAGCGGAGATATACCATGAACTTTCAACAATTACGCTCGATCAGAGAAGCATCCCGACGTGGTTTTAATCTGACCGAAGTCGCCAATGTTTTATTCACTTCGCAGCCAGGTGTCAGCCGCCAGATCCGCGAGCTGGAAGAAGAGCTGGGCGTGGATATTTTTGAACGCAATGGCAAACGTCTGACCGGCCTGACTGAGCCCGGAAAAGGCATCCTGCCCATCATAGAACGTTTGCTGCTGGAAGCTGAAAATCTGCATCAGGCCGGCAGTGAATATTCGGATCAGACCAAAGGCACGCTGGCGATTGCGACCACGCATACGCAGGCGCGCTATGTGCTGCCGAAAGTGGTGCAACAATTCCGTCAGGCATTTCCGGAGGTACGCATCGCCTTGCAACAAAGCTCACCCGAACACATCGCCGAATGGGTGATGTCAGGCAAAGCTGATATCGGCATTGCGACTGAGGGTTTATCGCAATTCAAGGATCTGGTGTCGTTCCCATGCTACGAATGGAATCACGTGATCGTCGTCCCGGAAGGCCATCCTTTGTTGCGTAAAGAAACGCTGACGCTGGAAGATCTGGCAAATTATCCGTTGATCACGTATGACGTTGGCTTTACCGGTCGCGGCCATATCGACGCCGCCTTTGTCGATGCTGGTTTGCGCACCGACATCGTGCTGACCGCAATGGATTCTGACGTGATTCAGCAATATGTCGCGCTTGGTTTGGGTGTAGGTATTGTGGCGTCGATGGCGATAGAAACGAATCGTACCAATGGCTTACGCACCATCGCTGCCGATCATTTGTTCACGCCGAATGTGACCCGGCTGGCGGTGCGGCGCGGTGCGTATTTACGCACTTACACTTATGATTTTATCCGCCAGTTTGCGCCAGCGCTGAGTAAGGAAGACATCCGCAAGGCGATTGCGGACGCTGACAATAACTGATTTTCCGCAAACGTCGTTTGCGCAGCCCGCTTAAGTGCCGACATCAGAACCGGCATTCGCGTCTATCTGCGTGATGCTTGAAATACGCCGTGTACAATGGCCGCTTTTCTTGGCGGCTATTTTTTCGTCGCTATTTTTTGAATGAATCCGTATGCCTGCATTTGAACAAAAAATCTGTACCCGTGCCACATTGGCAGAGCGGGTTGCTGCATTACCCAAACCCGTGGTGATGACGAATGGCGTCTTTGATATTTTGCATCGTGGTCATGTGACCTATCTTGCACAGGCCAGAGAACACGGCGCGTCGCTGGTGGTGGCGCTGAATACCGATGCTTCGGTCAGGCGTTTGGGCAAGGGTGATGACCGCCCGGTGAACACCTGTGCTGATCGCATGGCCGTGGTTGCGGCATTAGAGGCAGTCAGCCTGGTGGTGGATTTCGATGAAGATACCGCGTTGGAAGCGGTACTCAGCGCGCATCCGGATATCTATGTCAAAGGCGGTGATTACGACATGAGCGCGATTCCTGAAGGGCAGGCGGTGCTGGCGTATGGTGGTCAGGTGGCAGCGATTGAGTTTGAACATGATCGTTCCACCAGCAAGTTGCTGGCGAAAGTGCGGGCGCAAAACTGACACCGGCGTCCGGCTTTTCTGCAATGCCGGACACAGTTTTTCTAAGCTCAGGCACCGCCGGCAAAGCCGTTCTGGCGCCAGGCTTCGTAAATGACGACCGCCACGGTATTCGACAGATTCAGGCTGCGATTGTCTGGCCGCATCGGCAAGCGTATGCGCTGACTGAGCGGAAAAGATTCACGCAATTCGGTCGCAAGTCCGCGGGTTTCTGCGCCGAAGACGAAATAATCGCCGGGGTGAAATGCGACGCTGGAAAATGCCGTCGAGCCATGCGTGGTCATCGCAAACATTCTTTGTGCGTCCGGTTGTTCACTCGCCAGAAACGCTTCCCAGTTTTTATGCACTTTCATCGTCGCATAATCGTGATAATCAAGACCAGCGCGTTTCATCTTGCTGTCGTCAAGTGGAAAACCCAGTGGTTCGATCAGATGTAACTGGGCTCCGGTGTTTGCGCATAAGCGGATGATGTTGCCGGTATTCGGCGGAATTTCAGGTTCTACGAGGACGACGTGAAACAAGGCGTTTCCTTAATAAGTATGATGTGGAGTGCGGGCAAAAACATAGTTGCTGACTTTGCGTGCGCCAAAACGTTTCAGCATTGTAGCGATTTCGTGCAGGGTCATGCCAGTGGTGATGACATCATCGACGATACCGATATGCCTGCCTTTGATTGTCTGCAGCAGCTGATCATCGGGCACGAAGGCATTTTTTACATTGCGCATCCGCGCATCGGGCGCCAGACTGCTTTGTTTGGCGGTTTCTCTGGTTTTGTGTAATGCCTGTGGATACAAGGGGATGCCCAGATGTTGCGACAACGGTCTGCCTATTTCCAGCGCCTGATTAAATCCACGCTCTGTCAGCCGGTTTTGGCTTAATGGCACGACGCAGAGAAAGTCGGGCAAATCCTGGTGGCTCTGACGCAGTATGGCATCGCGCAACATTGCGGCAAACACCGGGGCGAGCGCCAGATGATGGCCGAATTTTAACGACAGCACCAGACGGTCTTGCGGTGCTTCGTAATCGCAGGCAACGATGGTGCTGTCGAACGCCGGTGGATTTTGCAGACAGTCGCCACAACGCGGCGTATTGGCGCCCGGCGGCATACTCAAACCGCACTGTTCACAACGACAGATGTCGCGCGGAAAATAGGTGGACAGACACTGTTCGCAAATAACATCCGGATTCTGGGCATGACATAAGGCACAACTGCACGGCAGCAGTTGTGTCAATGAAGCTTGCCAGCTTTTATGCAATATTTGCCGTAAGTGCATCATCTGTTTGTGCCGCGATGCAGCGGCCGTAATCACAAGCGTGTAAACTCCCGCATTATCTCACTCAAACAGACGCCAAGATCGTTTTCCTTATGCTCAGTGCACCTATCGACACAAGGCTGGTTCGTCAGCTTTTTTCCCATCCGACAAAAGTCGCCGGTTCTGATTTTTTACGTCGGGAGATTGCCGGGCGTATGCGGGAAAAGCTGGAACTCGTGCGGATCACCCCCGAGCAGATACTCGATGCCGGTTGTGGAACCGGTGCCGATGTCGCTGAGTTTCAACGCATGTATGCCGGAGCGCAAGTGCTGGCGCTGGATGCCGCACCCGCGATGCTGGCAGAAATTCAGGAGCAACAACGGGCAGCGATGAGTGCGGTTGGTCGTTTGTTTGCAAAATGGACACCGGTCGCCTTACGTGGTGAGCAGAGCGCCAATCTGATTTGTGGTGACTTTGCCAAATTGCCTTTGCCATCGCAGTCACTTGATCTGATCTGGTCGAATCTGGCGTTGCACTGGCATCCGCAACCGGATCTGGTGTTCGCAGAATGGCGTAGAGCCTTGCGCACCGATGGCTTGCTGATGTTTTCATGCTTCGGGCCGGATACTTTGAAAGAATTACGCCAGGCTTATGCTGATGTCGATGAATTTCCACATACTTTGCCGTTTGTGGATATGCATGATTTCGGCGACATGCTGGTGAATGCCGGTTTTTCCACACCTGTGATGGATATGGAAAAAATCACGCTGACGTATCAGGACACAGAAAAATTGCTGGCCGACGTGCGTGCGCTTGGCGGCAATCCACTGCTGAGCCGTCGCCCGGGTCTGAGCGGAAAACACGCGCATCAGGCAATGCTGAAGGCGTTGGAGCAGCAACGCGCTGCCGATGGCCGTATTGCCTTGAGTTTTGAGGTGGTTTACGGGCATGCTTTCAAGCCAGTCAATAAGAAAACGGCTGCAGGCGAATCCATCGTCCGCTTCGATTTACCAAAAAAACGACCTTGATTTTGTTTGATCTGGATTAAAGAAGCATCTTAAAGTGATAAGCAAGCGCTATTATTCGTTGTTTCATTTGCGCCAGATCATTGATTTCTTGTTTGTATTCTGCTTGATATCCTTTTAAGTTACACCTTATACTCACGACGTTGTAGAAGTTGCCAGCACGCACTTTGTAACAATATTCCGCGTCCTGGTACGACAAATTCATAAGAATTCTAAACGGGGTTTTGGGGATATCATGAAACATGGAAAGCGATTAAAGTCGTTCATGCTGGGTGCCTCGCTCCTGGCGGCAGGACTGCCCGCGTGGGCAGTGGTCGACAGCCAGGGTGGACCGGCAGTGCGCCAGTTAAATTTACAAACACCTGTCACACAAATAGCGGAACAAATTTACTCGATACATAACCTGATGCTGGTTATCTGTCTGGTCATTTTTGTGGCCGTCTTCGGAGTCATGTTTTACTCCATCCTGAAACACAGGAAATCTCTCGGCCATAAGGCAGCCTCTTTTCACGAAAGTACGACAGTCGAAATTGCATGGACTGTGGTGCCTTTTCTGATCGTGATCGGCATGGCGCTGCCAGCGACCAAAACAGTCGTGGCGATGAAAGATACCTCGAACGCTGATATCACGATTAAAGCCACTGGTATGCAGTGGAAATGGGGTTATGACTACCTCAAAGGTGAAGGCGAAGGCATTTCTTTCTTATCGACCTTATCCACACCCCGCACCCAGGTTGGCTCTCCCGGCGTTGCGCCGACCGAAGCCCGTGGCGATAATTATCTGCTTGAAGTCGATAATCAGGTCGTCGTCCCCGTGAATAAAAAAGTACGCATTATCACCACTGCCAACGACGTTATTCACTCCTGGACGATTCCGGCTTTCGGTGTGAAGCAGGATGCGATTCCCGGATTTGTCCGCGATACCTGGTTCAAAGCAGAAAAAATTGGCGTCTATCGCGGTCAGTGTGTGGAGCTGTGCGGTAAAGAACATGCGTTTATGCCTATCGTCGTGAATGTGGTTTCTGACGACGACTATAAAAAATGGGTCGATACCAAGAAAAAAGAAATGGCCGCCAAAGCGGATGACCCGAATAAAGTCTGGACGGTTGACGAGTTAAAACAGCGTGGTGAGAAAGTCTATGCAGCTAACTGTGTTGCCTGCCATCAGGCGAGCGGCAAAGGTGTTCCGGGTGCCTTCCCTGCATTAGAGGGGTCGCTGATTGTCAACGGTGCCAAAGCGGGTCAGGTTGGTATTTTGTTGAACGGCAAAAATGCGATGCCATCGTGGAAATCCACTTTGTCCGACACGGAAATCGCCGCCGTCATCACCTATACCCGTAACAGCTGGTCTAATAAAGCCGCTGAAAATATCGTCCAACCAGCTGAAGTTCTGGCTGCGCGTAAGTAAACGTACTAAACGTACCGGAAACAGGAGACAAGATGAGCACCACAACTGTTGATCACGCTCACGATCATTCGCACGACCACGCGCACGACCATCCTCATGGTTTCCGCCGCTGGTTGTTTGCCACTAATCATAAAGATATCGGTAGTTTGTATTTATGGTTTGCATTCACGATGCTGTTATCAGGCGGCGTTCTCGCCCTGATTATCCGCGCTGAGTTATTTCAGCCCGGGCTGCAACTGGTGCAACCGGAATTCTTTAACCAATTGACGACCATGCATGGTCTGATCATGGTGTTCGGTGCAATCATGCCGGCCTTCGTAGGTTTCGCCAACTGGATGATTCCGCTGCAAATCGGCGCATCCGATATGGCATTTGCGCGGATGAATAACTTCTCATTCTGGCTGATGCCACCCGCTGCGATTTTGCTGGTGTCGTCATTCTGGGTGCCGGGTGGTGCAACCGCAGCAGGCTGGACGCTGTATGCACCGTTGTCCACGCAAATGGGACCTGGTATGGACATGGCGATTTTTGCAGTCCACATCATGGGCGCATCGTCCATCATGGGCTCGATCAACATCATCACTACGATTCTGAACATGCGCGCTCCAGGCATGACGCTGATGAAAATGCCGATGTTCTGCTGGACCTGGTTAATTACGGCTTACCTGCTGATCGCGGTGATGCCGGTATTGGCTGGTGCGATCACCATGACCCTGACTGACCGTCATTTCGGAACGTCCTTCTTCAATGCGGCTGGTGGCGGTGACCCTGTGATGTATCAACACATTTTCTGGTTCTTCGGACATCCAGAGGTGTACATCATGATTTTGCCGGCTTTCGGTATCATTTCCCAGATCGTGCCTGCGTTTGCGCGCAAGCCTTTGTTCGGCTATGCATCGATGGTGTATGCAACAGCATCGATTGCGATTCTGTCGTTTATCGTCTGGGCGCATCACATGTTTACAACCGGTATGCCAGTGACGGCGCAGTTGTTCTTCATGTATGCCACCATGCTGATCTCGGTTCCTACCGGCGTGAAAGTATTTAACTGGGTGGCCACGATGTGGAAGGGCTCGATGACATTTGAAACACCGATGTTGTTTGCGGTTGGTTTCATTTTCGTCTTTACCATCGGTGGTTTCACTGGACTGATACTGGCGGTGACGCCGATTGATATTCAGTTGCAGGATACTTACTACGTGGTCGCGCATTTCCATTATGTGCTGGTTGCCGGTTCGCTGTTTGCCTTGTTCGCGGGTTACTACTACTGGAGTCCGAAATGGACAGGTTTCATGTATAACGAAACCCGCGGTCAGATTCATTTCTGGCTGTCGCTGATCACCTTTAACATCACTTTCTTCCCTATGCATTTCCTGGGGCTGGCCGGGATGCCGCGCCGTTATGCTGATTATCCGGCGCAATTTACTGACTGGAATACGGTCGCTTCGGTCGGTGCGTTTGGTTTCGGTCTGATGCAGGTGTATTTCATACTGGCGGTCGTGATTCCTTCGATCAGAGGTGGAAAAGCTGCACCAGCAAAACCATGGGAAGGTGCAGAAGGGCTGGAGTGGACAGTACCAAGTCCGGCACCGTTCCACACCTTCGAAGAGCCTCCTGTCGTTAAATAATGAATAAAGGCAGAGGTGCCGGATAATTTTCCGGTACCTCTGAATAAAAATGAAAAACGACAACAAACCTAACAATTTACGCACTGCATTAATCCTGCTTTCTGTCGCGTTGATATTTTTTATCGGCGTGTTTGTCAAACAGGGCTTATTGCGGTGAAGCGGAATATCTGATGTCCGGATCTGACGAAAACACGAAGACTGAAGCCCATCAGCTGAATGCCAGAATGTTTGGCAAGCTGCTGTTGATCGCGGTCATGATGTTTGGTTTTGGCTATGCATTGGTACCGATTTACAAACAGATTTGTGAGTTGACCGGTGTGAATATCCTGACGCCAAAAGATATTTCGTTAAAGGAAGTAAGCAATTCTCAAATCGACAAAACGCGTGAAATTACTGTGGAGTTTGATGCGAACACGCAAGGGCCATGGCGTTTCCGCCCTACGGTTTCCAGCATCAAGGTGCATCCGGGTGAAATGGCGCAAGTTGTTTATGAGGTAGTGAATAAACAGTCTTACAAGATGGATGCGCAGGCGATACCGAGCTATGCACCGCAGCAGGCAAGTAATTACTTCAAAAAGATGGAGTGTTTTTGTTTTCAACAGCAGACGCTGAATGCGAACGAGGCTCGGCAAATGCCAGTGGTGTTTTACATTGACCCTGCGTTGCCGAAAGACGTGAAAACCATCACCTTGTCATATACGTTTTTTGAAGTCGGTGGTAAGAGCAAGGTAGCAAGTTCTGGCACACAAGGAAAAACATGAGTGATCTGAAGCAGGCGACGCAACGCAAGGTATCGTTTCTGGCGACGATGAAAGCGGTGTTCTGGTCATTCCTGGGAATCCGCAAAAAAAATGATTACGAACAGGACGCCGCGCATCTGAATCCGGTGCACGTGATCATCGCGGGCATCATCGGCGCCCTGATCTTCATTTTTGTACTGGTGCTGGTCGTCAAGTCTGTCGTCGCAAAATAATAATTCGAGTAGTACATTCAAATGTATCGGGAGATGGAAATGAGTACTTCAAACGCGAAAGCCCCTTATTACTTCGTGCCTGGGCCGTCAAAGTGGCCGGTGCTGGCGGGAGCCTCTTTGTTGCTGACCATGATAGGCGCATCTGCCTGGGTGAATGCAGTGAGCTGGGGTTCTTATGTTAACTTTGCGGGTATTTTTCTGACACTGGTGGTGTTGTATAACTGGTTTGGCGATGCGATTGCCGAATCGGAAAGCGGCAAATACAGCGCCCGGATTGATGTCTCTTACCGCTGGAGCATGAGCTGGTTCATTTTTTCCGAAGTCATGTTCTTTGCTGCTTTTTTCGGGGCATTGTTCTATGCCCGCAGTATTTCCATGCCTTGGCTGGCCGATCTGGATCACAAAGTATTATGGCCGGATTTTTCAGCGCAGTGGGGTAATGCTGGCCCTGCCGGCACGGTTGAAGCGTTTAAAACGATGGGACCATTTCCTATCCCGACGATTAATACCGCATTGCTGCTGACATCCGGTGTGACACTGACGATCTCGCATCATGCCTTGCGTGCAGGTCACCGTGGCACCACGGCTTTCTGGCTGGCAGCCACCGTTTTGCTGGGCGCAGTGTTCATGGGCTTTCAGGTCTATGAATACATGCATGCTTACAGCGAACTGAACCTGAAACTGACCTCCGGCATTTATGGTTCGACTTTCTTTATGCTGACCGGCTTCCACGGTTTCCATGTGACGATGGGAGCGATCATGTTGTCGGTGGTGCTGTACCGTGTTCTGAAGGGGCATTTCACACCAGAACAGCATTTCGCTTTTGAAGGCGCAGCGTGGTACTGGCACTTTGTTGACGTGGTCTGGCTGGGCTTGTATGTCGTTGTCTACTGGCTTTGATCCGCATAACAGACTGAGCTGATTCGTTTTCAAATAAAAAAGCCGCACATGTGTTGCGGCTTTTTATTATCGCTAAAGATGTTGGTGACTTATCTGATGCCGGTAGGCTGAATCAGCCCGAAATGATTGGCCAGTAATATCAGGATAAACAAGCTGATGGAAAAGCCGACACGGAAAGCGAGTGCTTTGACAGTGCGGTTACTGCGCCCTTTGTCCTTCATCAGATAAACTAATGCCGATCCCATGCTGAAGATGATGAGGAAAAAAGCAATGGCGACGAGAATTTTCATACTGACTCTTTGACTAAGCGTTATGCTGGGTTGGCCGATCTCTTATTGTAATGCTTTTCATGCCTATTTCTTTCCGTTTCAGACTATTACCTTTCCTCGCGACCATTGCTGTCGTTGTCGTGGGGCTGAATCTGGGCATGTGGCAAAGCCGGCGTGCTGCGGAAAAAGAAGCGATTGCCGCAAAGATGGCGGAACGTATGCACAGCCCTGCCACGCAATGGCGCAGCGACACACCGGAGGAACAATTACAGCCTTTCAGTAAGGTGACGTTGCGCGGGCAGTTTCTCGATACCTGGCCTATGTATCTGGATAATCGCCCCATGCAAGGCCGGGCGGGACTGTATGTATTGATGCCATTTAAGCTTGAGAGTAGTCGCCGCCATATTCTGGTTGCACGTGGTTGGCAAGCCCGAAACCCGCAGGACAGAACAGTGTTGCCGCGCTTGTTCACACCTTCAGGTACGATAGAAATTCAAGGCATTGTCAAAGAGCATCTTGATCGCGTCATGCAATTGGGACAGCCTGAGCCGTATAAGCCCGGTGCGATTTTGCAAAATCTGGAGATCACCAGCCTCGCGGCGGAAACCGGGTTAGCATTTTACCCTTTGATCGTCGAGCAGACGTCGTCAACTGAAGACCATCTGCAACGCGATTGGCCAGCGCCTTCGCTGGGGATCGATAAGCACAAAGGATATGCATTTCAGTGGTATGCCTTGTCATTGATGGCAGGGATTTTTTTTGTAGTGACAGGAATACGTCGTGGAAAAAACGCAGAATCAAAAAATTAAAGGACGCTGGAAATTATTCATCGTGCTGGCTGTCTGTGCCGCACCGATGATAGCGTCTTATCTCGCTTATTACGTGATCAAGCCGGAAGGCCGAACCAATTACGGCACGATACTCGATCCGCGCCTGTATCCTATGCCCGAGCTGCATGCGCGCTTGCTGGGCGCGGGCGATGCCAACGATACAAACAATGCGGACAAACAGAATGGCTTGATGGCGTATCGTGGTAAATGGATCATGCTGACAATCAGCAGCGGTTCTTGCGATTCCGCATGTCAGAAAAAGCTGTATGACTTGCGCCAACTGAGGCTTGCGCAGGGCAAGGAAATGGACAGAATCGAACGGGTCTGGGCAGTCATTGACGAACAGCCTGTCGATACCTTGTTACTGCGTGAATACGATGGTATGCATGTGCTGAAAGCTGATGCGGACGTGCTCAGAAAATGGTTGCCGACAGAAGATGGAAGCCAGATCAGCGAGCACATTTATATGATTGACCCATTGGGGAATCTGATGATGCGTTTCCCGAAAAATGCCGATCCGAATAAGATCAAAAAAGATATCAGCAAGCTGTTGCGTGCGTCCGCGATAGGGTGATGCATGTTTTTACAACTCGCTCTGATAGCTTTGTGTGTCGCCGTTTTGCCCTTGTCTGTTGTACTTTGGTCGCGGGACACCGACAAACACCGCAAGCTGATTGCGGTTACCGTGGCACTCACGTTTGAACTGATCATGTTCGGTGCCTTTACCCGGCTGACGGATTCCGGCCTCGGCTGCCCTGACTGGCCCGGTTGCTACGGTCAGGCGAATCCTTTGCAATCACACGCCGATATCCGTGCCGCAGAGGCAGCAATGCCGCATGGTCCTGTGACCTTGCAAAAAGCCTGGATAGAAATGATCCATCGTTATCTGGCGATGAGTGTCGGCGTACTGATCATCGCTCAGGTCGTTCTTGCGTGGCGACGCCGCCATGCCACAGGCATCTCGCCATGGTTGGCCAGCTTTTTGTTGGCATTTGTTTGTCTGCAGGGCGCTTTCGGCGCGTGGACGGTCACACTCAAATTGCAACCCGTGATCGTGACTACGCATCTGCTACTGGGGATGGGCTTGCTGGCGCTACTATCGGCGTCGCTCGAGCAGCATAGTCAAGCGCATGTCATTCAGACGGCTCAGGTATCCGGCTTGCGTTGGCCTGCGATGCTTGCCTTAGTTTTGCTCTTCATACAAATTGCATTGGGTGGCTGGGTTAGTACCAACTACGCAGCATTGGCTTGCCACGATTATCCCTTGTGTAATGGCACAGTGATACCGACGATGGATTTTGAACACGGATTCAGTTTGTGGCGGCAACTGGGGCAGACTGCGAGCGGCGATTATTTACCATTTACGGCCTTGGTCGCTATTCATTGGGTACACCGCAATTTCGCCCTACTGGTCGCGGTTGTGGTTGCCGTGGTTGCGTGGCGCGCCATGCACTTACCCGGATTCGAACGTCTGGGTCGTCAACTCATGCTGGCGATTGCAGCGCAATTCCTGATCGGGGTTTCGACTGTCTTTTTTTCCTGGCCCTTGTTGCTGGCGGTATTACATAACGGTGGGGCGGCCACCTTAGTGCTGCTGCTGACCATGTTAAACTACCGGGTCAGGCAGACGAAACTGATTGCCACACACTGACAGATATGACGACAATAAGCCTGACCTCCAACCGTTTTGCTCAATACTGGGCGCTGACCAAACCGCGCGTAACGCAACTGGCGGTGTTTTGTGCCGTCATCGGCATGTTTCTGGCCACGCCCGATTTACCCGACTGGCGTGTCGTGGTCGCCGCAACCATAGGCATCTGGCTCTTGGCGGGCGCCGCTTTTGCGGTGAATTGCCTGGTCGAGCGCGAGATCGATTCGCGTATGGCACGTACTGCAAGGCGCGCCACAGCCGCCGGTGAAATCAGTGCCTCCCATACCTTATTGTTTTCAGGCGTGATCGGTGGCGCTGGTATGTGGGTGCTGTATACGCTGGTGAATCCGCTGACGATGTGGCTCACGTTTACGACTTTTGTCGGTTATGCCGTGGTGTACACCATTATTCTGAAGCCAGCGACGCCGCAGAATATTGTGATTGGCGGTTTGTCTGGCGCGATGCCACCGGCACTTGGCTGGGCCGCGGTAGCAAACGATGTTCCTATGCAAGCGTGGTTGCTGGTCATGATCATTTTTGTCTGGACGCCGCCGCATTTCTGGGCGCTGGCGATGTACCGGCGCGATGATTATGCGCGCTCAGGCCTGCCTATGCTGCCGATTACGCATGGCCCCGAATTTACCCGTTTTCATATCTGGCTATATACCATCGCCTTGTTTGCGACGACGATGTTGCCGTATGCCGTGCAGATGAGCGGCCTGATTTATCTTGTCAGTGCCGTTATTCTCGGGGCAATTTTCCTCTGGTACGCATGGCGGATTTATCGCAATTACAACGATATTCTCGCCCGTAAAACATTCGCTTATTCGATCATTTATCTGTCGCTGCTGTTTGCCGCGCTGCTGGTTGATCACTACATACGACTATGAACTTACTCAAAAAATTATTCGCTTGCGCTCTGATCGCTGGGCTGGCGGCTTGCGGTAAACCCGGAGAAAAATTCAATAATACCGACCTCACCGGGCTCGATTATGCGCAGGATTTTGCTCTCACCGATCACAATGGCAAAGCCCGTACACTCAAAGATTTTCGCGGCAAGCTGGTGGTCATGTTCTTCGGTTACACCCAATGTCCTGATGTCTGCCCGACCACGATGGTGGAAATGGCGAACGTGATGCAGAAAATGGGGGCGGAGGCAGATAAGGTGCAGGTCTTGTTCGTCACGATAGACCCAGAACGCGATACGCAGGCATTGATGGCGGCGTATGTGCCGAACTTTGATCCGCGTTTCCTCGGTTTGTACGGCGATGCCGCCGCGACGGCAAAAGTCGCAAAAGACTTCAAAGTGTATTACCAGAAAGTGGACGGAAAAACGCCGACCAGTTACACCATGGATCACACTGCGGGCAGCTATGTCTTTGACACTGAAGGCCGCATCCGTTTATTCCTGCGCCATGGACAAGGTGCAGAACCTATCGTTCACGATTTAAAGCTGTTACTGAAGTAATTTTGCTGAACAGGCTGGCGCGGGCATATAAAACGGCCTGCTGAGCCTTAAATATACTGGGGGGAGTATATTTAAACGCCCATTGTTTTCAAGGAGATCAGGTGCAAAATCACAGATACTCCCCCTATTTATCGGTTTTCAGGGAATAAACAATAAAAAAAAGGCACTCTGCGGAGTGCCTTTTTTCATGTGCGTTGTGATCAGGAAAAGCTGACCAACGCACCTTTCATTTTTTTCAGCGCCGCACTTTCAATCTGACGGATGCGTTCGGCGGAAACACCGTATTCATCTGCCAGTTCGTGCAGCGTCGCACCAGAGCCATCGTCATTTTTCAACCAGCGCGATTCGATAATGTGACGTGAACGCGCATCCAGTTTTGACAACGCTGATTCCAGCCCTTCGCTTTGCAAACGATCGTATTGGCGTGATTCCAGTACCTGCGTAGGCTCTTCTGATTCTGTTTTCAGATAAGCGATAGGTGCGAATTTATCGTCATCATCATCGGTCGGTGCATCCAGCGCGATATCGCGACCAGACAGACGCATTTCCATTTCGATGACTTCTTCGCGTTTCACATCGAGGGTCTTCGCCAGCGCATCAATTTGCTTAGGCGACATGGTTTCCAGACCTTCTTTGTGGCTGCGCAGATTGAAAAACAGTTTGCGTTGCGCTTTGGTCGTCGCGACTTTGACTAAACGCCAGTTTTTCAGAATGTACTCGTGCATTTCGGCTTTAATCCAGTGCATCGCGTATGACACCAGACGTACGCCCTGATCAGGGTCAAAGCGTTTAACCGCCTTCATCAGGCCGATATTGCCTTCCTGGATCAGATCGGCGTGTGGCAAGCCATAGCCGAGGTAGCCACGGGCAATGGATACAACCAGACGCAGATGCGACATCACCATCTGTTGCGCAGCGGACAGGTCATTATTGTCACGCAGGCGGGTCGCCAGATCGATTTCTTCTTCATGCGTCAGCATAGGCAGGCGATTGACCGCAGAAATATAAGCGTCAATATTGCCCAACGTACCTGTAAAGCCGAGCGCCAGCGCTGTGCTGTCTGATGCTGGAATAAGTTGTCTTGAAGTCATTGTGTTGTTCCTCTCAATTACTGCAGTCCGAGCAAAAAAATAACTCTGAACAAACGTACTATTTCCTAATATTAGCACTCTCTTGAGAAGAGTGCTAATTCTCGTGAAAATGATGATTTCATCAAGATGAGGTCAGAGGTAAAAGCGGGTATTCCAGACCCTCGTCGAGTATTGTTGCCAGTGGTCGCCACTGGTAACCCAGCAGAAATTTCTGGAATCAGCTTTCTTACTCTGCTTTAACCAGGCGGTTAGAGCAGCGATTTTTGGGAAAGTTGCAAATCATTATGTATCAGTTTGTTCGCGCCAGTTGACGGCGGACGGACAGATAAGCCCCAGCCAACCCCAGTAACATGCTGACACCCAGCAACATCAGGCTGGGTAATATGCCCAGCGGTACCAGCCGGAATTCGGAGGCATACAGTTTGGCAAATTCTGCAATGGCCTGATTCAATGGCTGCAGAGAGGCTGCAATGGCGGCCAGCGCCAGACTTCCCGCCAGCAGACCCAGCAGCGCGCCAGTGTAATAGTAGGGGCGATGAATGAAGCTGTTGGTCGCACCTAACAAACGGGTAACGGAAATCTCCGCCTGATGCGAAATGACTTGCAGACGGGTCGCATTAAACACGACCACAATTACGACTACGCCCAGTGTCGTTGCCAGAAACAGCAAACCTATCTGCAATATCTGCACAAGTGCCGCCAGCCGTTTAACCCAGGCTGAGTCAACCTGCACCACCTCAACATCGGGCAAGGCCTGCAGTTGTTCGACCAGTTTATCGAGTTTTGCCGCATCATTATTCGACAGCGAAAGCACGTAAGCATCCGGCAGGGGATTGCCGCCCAGTGTTGATAGCACTTCTGCGAGGCTGGATGCATCCTGCATCGCCGCCAGTGCTTTTTCTTTTGGTGTAAAGCTCAGTTTGCCGCTGATATTGCTGTCTTTCAGCAGACGCTTGATTGGTACTGACAATGCAGTTGCATTTTCACGCGCGGTGTCGGTCGTCAGAAAAATACTGATTTCCGGTTCTATCGATAACTGTGAAGAGATAGGGCGGATATTTTCAATCAGCGTGAGTCCGGCAATCGGCAGCGCTAGCGCGATGGCGACCACCAGCACATTGAAGATGAAATTTCCGGTACCGGCGCGCAAGTGGGTGAATGCGCTTTTCAGTGCAAACAGATGTTCACGAAACCAGATGGTCATAGGGATTTCCTTGAAGGCGTAATAGCAGGCGGAAGTCAGGCGGCAGCGCCTGTTGTCCATGAATCCGAGATTTGTCCATTGCTCAGATAGATCACGCGGTCGGCCTGATCCAGGAATTGCTCATCGTGACTGGATATGATGCAAGTGACGCCGGCGCTCTGGAATGCTTTCAATGCGCTCAGCACTTTATTCGCATTGTCTCTGTCCAGAAAAGCGGTAGGTTCGTCAGCCAGAATAATTTTGGGGCGATTCACGATGGCGCGCGCAATCGCAACACGCTGCTGTTCACCACCGGAAAGCTCCAGCGGCAAGGCATTGGCTTTATCCAGCAATCCGACTTTTTCCAGTGCGACGCAGGCACGCGATTCTGCTTCACCCGAAGTAGCGCCGGTCACAATCAGCGGCAGCATGACGTTGTCGAGAACGCTGCGGTCGGTCAGTAATTTCTGATCCTGCAAAATTAGTCCGAGCTTACGGCGTAAATACGGCAGGCTACCGGTTTTGAGTTTGCTGACATCCTGACCATTGACGATGACATGGCCGCTGGTCGGTTTTTCTATGCCTGCGATCATTTTTAATAAAGTCGATTTTCCGGCACCAGAGGGGCCCGCCAGAAAAATGAGTTCTCCATCCTGTATGGTCAGAGAGATATCGCGCAAAGCGTAGGCATCACGCGAATATTGTTTAGTGACGTTATCGAATTCGATCATGATCGTTGCACTGACTGTCTGTGATTTTAATTAAACAAGGCGTCGACGAATTCCTGCGCGTTGAATGGTTGCAGATCCTCGATCTGCTCGCCGATGCCAATGAAATAGACTGGTATCGGGCGGGTCTTCGCAATTGCAGCCAGAACGCCGCCTTTTGCTGTGCCATCTAATTTGGTGATGATCAAACCGGTCAGTTGCAATGCATCGTCAAACGCCCTGACTTGTGCCAGCGCGTTTTGTCCGGTGTTGCCATCAATGATCAGCAACACTTCCTGCGGTGCGCCTTCCATTCCTTTGGCAATCACACGTTTGATCTTTTTCAGTTCTTCCATCAGATGCAATTGAGTCGGCAAACGCCCTGCGGTATCGACCATCACCACATCTGTGCCACGTGCACGCGCGGACGCAACGGCGTCAAACGCAACCGCTGCCGGATCGCCGGATTCCTGTGAA
Source organism: Undibacterium sp. FT79W (assembly GCF_014284215.1). Lineage (NCBI taxonomy): Bacteria > Pseudomonadati > Pseudomonadota > Betaproteobacteria > Burkholderiales > Oxalobacteraceae > Undibacterium > Undibacterium sp. FT79W. The sequence goes on from NZ_JACOGB010000004.1 coordinate 289,549, forward strand.
ATCACCGTCACATCATTGCGCTCGCCCCAGACCGATAATTGCTCGCGCGCTGCAGCACGGAAAGTATCGCCAGCCGCCAGCAACACGGACTGATGGTGCACCTGCATGTGCTTCGCGAGTTTGCCTATGGTGGTGGTTTTTCCTGCGCCGTTAACGCCGGCAATCATCATGACCAGCGGTTGATGACGACCCAGTTCCAGCGGCTTTTGCAAAGGTGTGAGCAATTCCAGCAACAACGCTTTGAGCGCTGTTTTGACTTGTTCTGCTTCGGTTAATTTTTCTTCTTTGACTTTCTTTTTCATCGTATCGAGCAAAAACAGCGTCGCTTCGACGCCCGCGTCGGATGTCAATAAGGCTGCTTCGAGTTCGTCGTATAGCTCATCATCAATACGCGCGCCGATAAACAGCGTGGTCAGATTCGACGAGGTTTTGGCCAGACCAGCTTTCAGACGGCTCAGCCATGAACGCTTTTGTTCAGGTTGTGGCGCAGGCGCTGATACCGTTTCTACGGCTGCTGTTACTGGCGCCGCCGCAGCGAGCGGTTGTATTGCTGGTTCGGCAATTGTCTGCGGCAGTTCGGCAGGCGTAGTCGGTATTGCCGCAGAAGCAGGCGTAGCAACGACTTCTGGCGTTACTACCGGTTCTTCTTTGGGTTTTCTTTTGAAAAAACTAAACATCGGATGATTTTGTCGGAGAGGGGAAGCTGCAAACTGCTGACCCAAGTATTAGAATGCAGCCATTCTAACAGACCGCGCCGGGTAATTTGACTTACCAGTGTCATTCAACTAATGAAAACCAAGACTAAAAAACCCGTATCTCCTCAAAGAGTCGCCCATCAGGTGCGAATCATCGGCGGCCAGTGGAAGCGCAGCTTGTTAAGCGTGATTGAGGCCGATGGCCTGAGACCAACGCCAGACCGTGTCCGTGAAACGACATTTAACTGGTTGAACCATCTTTTTAACGCGAATTGGGCGCAAGTCAGTTGCCTGGACTTATTTGCCGGCAGCGGCGCGCTGGGATTTGAAGCCGCCAGCCGTGGCGCGCATCTGGTCACGATGGTGGAGTCACATACGCCGGCGTTCAAGCAGCTCGAACAGGTTAAAGCTAAACTCGAAGCGCATCAGTGCCAGTTGCTCAGGGGCGATGCTGGTAAAGTGATCACGAGCGCTGCGGCCGAAGGGAAAAAATTTGACCTGATCTTGCTGGACCCGCCTTTCGGACAAGGCTGGCTGGCAAAAATTTTGCCTGTTTGCCGCGAAGCGCTGAGTAATGATGGGTATGTTTACGTCGAGGCAGAATTCCCGCTCGACGAGCAAAGTAGTGACCCGGATATGCAGGAATTGCTGAGCGGATGGCAGGTGATACGGGCGGATAAAGCCGGAAGTGTGTATTTCCATATTCTGCAACGCAACATTTTGCAGCATAATGCGCACGAAAATCAGGCATAATGCCAGATCAATTTAGTGCATATCATTATGCAAACAGCGCAAATAGCGAAAATAAGGAGTCAAGATGGTCACAGCCGTTTATCCGGGAACATTTGATCCGCTGACCCGCGGTCACGAAGATCTGGTGCGTCGCGCCTCAGGTCTTTTTGATACTTTGGTGGTTGGTGTTGCCGACAGTAAAAATAAACGGCCATTTTTCTCTCTGGAAGAGCGCCTGAGCATTGCGAATGAAGTGCTGGGACATTATCCAAATGTGCGGGTGGAGAGTTTTTCTGGCTTGCTCAAGGATTTCGTCAGGAAAAATGATGCCCGCGTGATCGTGCGTGGTCTGCGGGCCGTGTCGGATTTTGAATATGAGTTTCAGATGGCAGGGATGAACCGTTATCTGTTGCCGGATGTGGAAACGCTGTTTCTGACGCCGTCTGACCAGTATCAGTTTATCTCAGGTACGATCGTGCGTGAAATCGCGATGTTTGGCGGTGATGTATCCAAGTTCGTTTTTCCTTCGGTTGATCGTTGGCTCAAGCAGAAGGTTGACGCGCTGAACGAAAGTAAATAAAGCGTTACTGCCATGCCGCAGATGCGCAGATGAAATGAAAGTGAAGTAAGTATGGCCCTGATGATTACCGACGATTGCATTAACTGCGACGTGTGTGAACCCGAATGCCCGAACGACGCGATTTTTATGGGGCCGGAGATTTATGAAATCGACCCGCATAAATGTACGGAATGTGTTGGTCACTACAAAGAACCGCAATGCAAGCAGGTTTGTCCGGTGAACTGCATTCCATTCAATCCTGAATGGCGTGAGACGCCAGCGCAGTTGCAGGCGAAATACGAACATTTACAAGCGGCACAAGTTAAATAATTTCGTTGCCGCTGCCGGTTATTCGCAACGCACCTGATTTCTGCCGGAACGTTTAGCATCATATAAGGCGCGGTCGGCGCGAGAGATCATTTCTCTTGCCACCGCAGTCGCCTCGCCCAGATTGTGTTTCTCCGACACAGTCGTCAATCCGATAGAAATCGTGGTGGAACAATGTCCCTTATCTGACAGTGTAAATGGTTTGCCTGCGATACTGCGACGTATGCGTTCTGCTACCAGCATGGCGTCCTGCAGATTGGCGTTGATTAGCAACACCACAAATTCTTCTCCGCCAAAACGGCCCAGCGTATCGCTTAAACGTAATTCTGCCTTGATCCGTCTGGCCACCTCACACAAGACATCATCGCCGCCCTGATGACCGTGCTGATCATTAATTTTCTTGAAGAAATCGATGTCCAGATACATACAGGCGATGCCGTAAGACTGCCTGCGGGCGCGGGCAATTTCCTCTAAGGTGCGTTGCTCCACATAGCGGCGATTACTGACATTGGTCAGTGGATCTGTCAGACCGATATAAACGAGTCGTTCATTATTCAGAACATTTTCTAAACAGATCGCTATGATGGAGCCTAGGCGCTCAATGAAATCGGTTGCCATCGTTGTCAGGAAACGCTCTGCACTGAAGCTGCCCAGATTCAGGTAGCCGATCAGGCGGTTTTGCCGCACCAGCGGAATGACTGCAACACTGGCGGGTTTTTTGGCGCAGCTGCGATATAAGTTACCGTACAGATGACCCTGATATTTGCCTAACAAAGGTTTGTAAGACAGCAGTGCTTTGGTCTGTAATTCGTGTTCGTGGCGGACAAAGAGCAGGCCGGGAAACTCTTGCAGGTCAATGCGCAGATCGTTCAGCATTTGTTGTAAATCCTGACGCGGATCGACCAGCGCGAGAGTCACGATATCAAGATCGGAAGTGTTTGCCAGTTCGCTGAAAATATAGCTGATCAGTTCTTTGAAATGACTCGCACCGATGATTTTCAATTCAAAACTCTGATGACGCGCGAGTATGCTTTGATTCCTGTGAGCCAGTTCCAGGATATCGTCGAGCTGTGAGCGGAGGGCGTGATTCTCCACCCGGAGATTTTCCAGACTTTGTGCCTGACGTCTGGCATTCACATTGGCTCTGTCCATACTTCCTTATTTTTTTCGAGAGAATGCGGTATTCAAAACGCAATCGGCATCTCAACTTCATCGCCGATGCGTAGCACTAAACCCGCACCTTGTTCGAGGATGACGTTCATGCCAAATGTAATTTCGCCATCAACAATCGGGTTGGCGCGATAGCTTTGTAAAATATCGACGGGACTTGCGCCGACTTCACCCGTCAATTGATCGACCGCCGGAATCGGGCAGCGCGGGCAGGGTTTAACAGGACGCAGCTGTATGCCATTCTTCAACAGATAACTGGCAGCGTAGTCTTCCTCGAATGCCTCAACGCCATCAATGACGATGTTAGGGCGGAAGCGGTTCATGGGGACGGCCTGACGTCCTTGTGCAATGGCTCTGCGATTCAGATCTTCGAGTGAGGCCTGCGCAATCAATAGTAAAGGGTAACCATCCGCAAAGCGGGTCGGCGCCAGTGTGTCGCCGGTCCATTTGGCATTGGCATAACGCTGTGCCTGTGGCGTGAAACGCACCAGCCGGCATCGCGTACCTAAGGCTTGGCTAAACCAGATCGCCGCTTCTTCACCGGCATCATCTGCGATGACTTCCGTTTCCCATATCTGGACAGTGATTTTTTGCGCATCGGCATTTGCTTTGAGCGAAATACTCAGCGTTGCCATCGCATCGGTATCGACGCGTAAGGTGTCACCAGCAATTGTTATCCGCAGACAGGCCATGCGGGGATATTCACGTTGCGTCAGAAAAAGACCGCTCTCGTCGACCAGCATCCATTCACGGTCACTGACACCGCCGTAGCTCAATCCACTCGCGGTTATCACTGCTTCTGTCAGCGCAATGCCAGCACAGGATTTGATTGGATACATCGTGAGTTCGGAAATGGAGGGCATGCGGTAAATCTGAGAGTAAATGCGGTCAGGTCAAGTATTTTAATGCCTTATGGCAAAACGGGTGAGTTTAAATTGTCAATCACATCACTTTTAAGGTGCGTCAGCGGTGCCACGGAATTGGAGACGATAGGCGGAAGGCGAAATTTTCAGCACTTGTGCAAAATACCGTCGCATCAGTAAGGCGGAGCCGAAACCGGCAGCGGATGCAATCTCTTCGATAGTCTGTCGGCTCGATTCCAATTGCCGTTGCGCATAGTTCAGTCTTTGATGCAGCAGCCACTTACCAACTGTGGTTCCAGTCAGTTGCTGAAAATGACGGGTAAATGTTCTGCGACTCATCAGCGCTTTATTGGCCAGCATATCCAGCGTTTGCGTCTGATCTAAATGACTGTGCATCCAATGTAAGACTTTCCCTAAGCGATCGTCGCTGGCAAGTACCGGTATGGGTTGTTCTATGTATTGCGCTTGCCCGCCCTGACGATGGGGGGCTACCACCAGCCTGCGTGCAACCTGATTCGCTAACCCGGCACCAAAGTAGGTGCGCAGCAGATGAAGGCAGCAATCAATACCCGCTGCGGTTCCTGCCGAGGTCGTGATTTTGTCCTGATCAACGTACAGGACATCCGGCTTGACATGGACTTGCGGATAGCGACTCGCAAACTCCTGCGCCAGTGCCCAATGGGTCGTTGCCTCGCGTTGATTCAGCAAACCCGCATCGGCTAAGACGAAAGCGCCGAGGCAAAGGCCAACGATATGTGTCCCGTTTTTGTTAGCCAAGCGCAGCAATTTGATTAACTCGTCCGGCGTCGTTCGTAAATCTTCGTGCCACGATGGAATGATAATGATGTCGGCTCGCCTGAGTGTTGACAGGCCATATTTGGTTTCCAGCGTATAGCCTGCGCTGGTTCTGATTTTGTGATTTCCCACTGTGCCCGCCTGCGAGCAGACACGTAAGCGTATTTCAGGGGTGTCAGCGTATTTATGTAAGTCACCGAACACCAGACTGGGTACCGATAAATGAAACGGGCTGATGCCATCAAACGCCAGCACACCAATCGTGAGCGGCGATGCAGCGGATTTTATTAATGTGGCAGAGGGATTCGGCATGGCCTGATTGTATCTAAATATGTCAATCGGGTCACTCTGAAAAATAGCGAATTTCACGCAAAATATTCATTCACACAGCACCGCTTTTGTTGCTGATACTGAGTTGCCTCGCTTATCTGAAAAAGGAAAATATATGTCTGCTCCCGCATTAAACCCATCCGCACCGCGCCGTGCCCTGATTGTGATTGACGTGCAGAATGAATACTTCAGTGGTCAGATGCGCATCAGTTATCCCGATCCGCAATCGTCTTTGCAGCAGATAGGCAGGGCGATGGATGCTGCGCATCAGGCCGGTATTCCGATTTTCCTTATTCAGCATTCTGCGCCGGAAACTTCCCCGGTGTTTGCCCGCGGCTCCGAAACCTGGGCATTGCATGACGAGCTTATGCAACGACCGTTTGATGTGTTAATAGAAAAAGCCAAGGCCAGCGCATTTAGCGGAACAACACTGGATGCGCAATTGCAGGCATTACAGATCGACACGCTGAGCATCGTTGGCTATATGACGCATAACTGCAATGCCAGCACCGTATTTGAGGCTGCGCATCGTGGCTATCAGGTCGAAGTCCTGAGCGATGCCAGCGGCTCGCTGCCGTACCGGAATGCGGCCGGTGCTGCCAGCGCAGAAGAAATCCATCGTGTATTCCAGGTGGTATTTCATTCAAATTTTGCCAGCTCCTGTACGACAGACCAGTGGTTAGCTGCACTTGAGCAACAAGTCCCGCTCAGTCGCAGCAATGTCTATACATCGCACCAGGACGCAATCAGCAAACCGTCAGCAAGCCGTGACCAGCCCTAAGCGCTGACGCCAATAAAAAAGCGGAGCCCGGTTATGGGCTCCGCTTGCTAGCGTGCAATCAGGCCTGAACAGATCTGACTTCTATCGTTCGACTCAAACGTTAAACAGGAAGTTCAGTACGTCGCCATCTTTCACAACGTATTCCTTGCCTTCGGCGCGCATTTTGCCGGCTTCTTTGGCGCCCGCTTCGCCTTTGTGGGCGATGTAGTCATCGAATGCGATGGTTTGGGCGCGGATGAAGCCGCGTTCAAAGTCGGTGTGAATCACACCTGCTGCTTGCGGTGCGGTGTCGCCGATGTGGATAGTCCATGCGCGGACTTCTTTAACACCCGCGGTGAAATAAGTTTGCAAGCCGAGCAATTTGTAGGCTGCGCGGATCAGGCGATCGAGACCAGGTTCTTCCATGCCCATATCGGCCAGGAAATCGGCCTTGTCGGCGTCATCCAGATCGGCGATTTCAGATTCGATCGCAGCGCAGATGGCCACGATAGGCGCATTCTGGGATGCGGCAAATGCGGTCAGTTGATCCAGCAATGGATTATTCGTGAAGCCGTCGTCGGAAACGTTGGCGACATACATCGCAGGCTTGGCGGTGATCAGGCACAGCGGTTTGATCAGTGCCATTTCGTCGGCATCCAGACCCAGTGCGCGTACTGGTTTGGCTTCGTTCAGCGCTGGCATGATGCGTTCCAGCAAAGCGACCAGCTTGGCAGCATCTTTGTCGCCGGAACGGGCTTTTTTGTTTTCGCGGTGAATCGCTTTTTCCACGCTGCCCATATCGGCCAGCGCGAGTTCGGTTTGTATCACTTCGATGTCATCCAGCGGGCTGACTTTACCGGCAACGTGAATCACATTGTCATCTTCAAAGCAGCGTACGACGTTGACGATCGCATCTGTTTCACGGATGTGCGCGAGGAACTGGTTGCCCAGACCTTCGCCTTTGGATGCGCCAGCGACCAGACCGGCGATATCGACAAATTCCACAATCGCATTTTGTATGCGTTCAGGTTTGACGATTTCTGACAATTGTTTCAGGCGTGGATCGGGCACTTCCACTACGCCGACGTTAGGCTCAATGGTGCAGAAAGGATAGTTTTCTGCCGGGATGCCCGCTTTAGTCAGTGCATTGAATAAGGTGGATTTGCCGACGTTAGGCAGGCCGACGATGCCGCATTGGAGACTCATAGTGTTTTGCCGATCAGATTGAATTAACCCGCTATTTTACCGGATTTGACTGCCATTCTGACCCGGATACTGCTGATACGCTGTAAATAAGCGAGTAACAGGCCGCCGGCAACGGTTAATCCGAGGATCAGACCGATCCAGAATCCTTGCGATGCCATTGGTGACGATGGCCGCCACGGCATCCATTCCGGCGCTAATCCCAGCAGGCAGCCTATCGGCAGGGCAAAGCCATAAAACGCCATCAGATGAATCAGCATCGGGGTGCGGGTGATTTTGTAGCCACGGATCGCGCAGGAAGCAGTAACCTGCGCCGCATCGGATAACTGGAAAATAGCGGCGAACAACAGCAGATCCGCTGCCAGTTTTTGCACTGCCGGGTCTGAGGTATAAGCCGCCGCAATACTGTCGCGGAACACGGTAATGCCGGTTGCAGAGACAAATGAAAAGGCAAGCGAGAGGCCAACCCCGACCCAGGATACAAAGCGCGCGCGCAGCTCATCGCCTTCGCCGAGTGCCTGACCGACGCGTGTTGTCATGGCGATGCCCAAGCTCATCGGCACCATGAACACCAGCGAGGAAAAATTCAGCGCAATCTGATTCGCCGCGACTTCAATCACACCGAAACGGGCGATCAGCAAACCGACCGAGGCAAACGCAGATACTTCGGCAAAATACGTGACACCAATAGGCAGACCCAGCTTGAGCGTGGAGCGAATTTCAGCCCAGTGCGGCGGCTCGACATGCGAAAACGGATTGGTCGCACGATACGCCGGAGCGCGTCGCATCCACCAGATCATCGCTCCAAACATCAGCCAGATACCGACGCCGGTCGCGACCGCGCAGCCGCTGGCGCCGAGTTGCGGCAGGCCGAAATGGCCGTAGATCAGCAGCCAGTTCATGACGACATTAAACAGCAGTCCGCCCAGTGCCATCACCATCACAGGCTTGGTCTGATTCAGGCTGGTGGTGTAGCCATACAAGGCGCGGTACATCGCAAAAGCAGGCATGCCTATGCTGATGATATGCACAAAGCGGCTCGCTTTTTCCTGCACTTCCGGCTGCAGTTGCAGATATGAAAATACAAGCGTGGAGGCATTCAGTAACAGGCAGGCGATCAGGCCGACACCAAGACCCAACCACAGCGATTGCCTGACGATATGCGGGACGCGCTCGTATTGTTCAGCGCCAACTTCATGCGAAACGACAGCATTGACCGCCATCATAATGCCCATCACGGTGACCAGCACGATGGTCCAGAGTGAAGTGCCGAGCGAGACCGCAGCTAGCTCTTCGGCATTGAAATGCCCGGTCATCGCAACGTCGGCGACACCCATGCCTACTGTGGCAAGCTGGCCGATTAAAACAGGCCAGGCAATTTGCCAGAGAGCGGCGGCTTCGGTACGGATGCGGGTTTTCATGCTGAACTTCTGTCTTTCTTGAAAGGATCAGCATCTTAACCGATCACTGTGACAGACTCAAAAAAACTGCACCAAAATTGGGATGATTGGGATAATTTTTATTCCATCACCAAGTAAATATGCGCCGTACAGAGCATTTATCTCTTGTAAGGCGCATATTGATTGGGACTATATATTTTAAATTCAGTTCAGCGATGTCAGTTCAGTGATTCAGGAGACGAACTTGTGACATGTCCGGTTGCGCGATGAAAGCAGCGAGATCATCGCGCATACGGGCGCTGTCTGCGATGGCGATTTTCCATTGCTGAACCCGCAGCGCATGATTCAGCCCGTAATGAAAGAAATCCTGACGATCCGGCAGTTTGCCACGTGGCAGTTGCCGTACAAATTCCGCCGAAGGCGAAATCATGACGACATTATCGACCCAGCTGCGATGGCGGCCTTGGCCTGCACGTCGCCACGGCATCGCTTTATCGAGCCAGCCGGGGATGATGCGATCAGTAAAATGTGGATACAACACCAGCCCGGCATCGCCCTTGTCTGCACTGCTTTGTATGCGCTCGTAAGGCAGCGCCAGATGGTAATCAATCATGCCGCCATCCCAGTAGGTGCCTGCGGGTGCGCCGGGAATATGCCTGACCGGTTCCATCACCAGCGGCAGGGTGCCGGATGCCAGCAATGCGGGCGCGAGATTGTCGGTGCTTAAGTCGCACAAATGAGTATGGAAATGATCGAATGGCTTCTCCAGCCAAGCGCTAGCTGCGGCGCGATTGCTGATGACGACGCGTTCTATGTGCCGCGCCAGAAAGTCGCGTGACAAAATGTTGGCGCATGCCGCACTGGCAAAACCGGCTTTCGCCTGCATTGCTGTGGTGGGTGACTGCAGCAGTCCACGCCCGCGATTCGCCAGTATCTGCAAATGCTGTAAAGGGTGATTGACGATTTCATGCTCGTAGCCACTGATGAACCGCTGCAGTAATTGTGTGATCTCTTGCGTCACCAGCGCGGCGGGCGGTTTTTCCGGATACTGCTGTTCGCAATACAGATCGGCCAGCCTTTGAAATGCCGTAACTGGCTTGGTACAACTTGCCGCTGCCATGCGCCACGCACCGATGGATGCGCCGATCAGCGTGCGTTGGCGCGGTGCCGCAGGCAGCCATTCACCGAACAACCATTGATCCAGACCTTGCAGTATCAGGCCTTTGGGGCCACCGGCAGCGGCGGGAATCAGCGCGATATCCGCGGCTTGCAGACCATGTTGCTGAAGGTGCGCAAAGGCCGTTTTTCCGGCAAAAATCTGTATGGAAGAAGGCATCTCTAAGTTGTCCCGCTTACTTTGCGCTGGTATGCAGACGGGTCATCGCTTCGGCGGTCTGACCTTCCACCATCAGGGGCAGCACATCCAGACTTTTTGCTATCGCTTCGTCGATCAGCGGCTGCTCTTCTTTACGTGGGCGATGCAGTACAAAATCGGCGACGCCCTGATTCAGATTCAGCGTGCGCGGATGGCCGATGCCGATACGGAGTCGCCAGTAATCCTGCGTGCCCAGCGCTGCCGTAATATCTTTGAGCCCATTATGGCCGCCCGAAGATCCGCCTTTTTTCAGTTTGGCGACACCGGGCAGCATATCGAGTTCATCGTGCACGACCAGCACCTGATCCGGCGTGATTTTATAAAAGCGGCAGATCGCACCGACAGATTGCCCGGATCGGTTCATGAAAGTTTGCGGTTCCAGCAGCCAGACTTCCTCTCCCGCAATACGTGTTTTGCCGACCAGCGCATTAAAATTTTTATCGCGCTGCAAGCTGACCCGTAGCTGATCGATCAGCCAGAAGCCAGCATTGTGGCGGGTTTGTTCATACTCAGGCCCCGGATTACCGAGGCCGACAATCAGACGAATAGACATGGTGAGACTACTTCTTGCGTTTCTTTAAAAGAGGTAACAGGTATTTGCCGGTCACGCTGTCGGGATTGGCGGCAACTTGTTCCGGCGTGCCGGTGGCGATGATGCGGCCGCCGCCAGCACCGCCTTCGGGGCCAAGATCAATCAGCCAGTCAGCGGTTTTAATCACGTCCAGATTATGTTCGATGATGACCAGAGTATTGCCCTGATCGCGCAGTCTGTGTATCACTTTCAGCAACAGGGCGATATCGTGGAAATGCAGACCTGTCGTTGGCTCATCGAGAATATACAGCGTGCGGCCGGTATCACGTTTCGATAATTCCAGCGACAGTTTGACGCGTTGCGCTTCACCACCGGACAAGGTGGTGGCGCTTTGTCCGAGGCGGACATAACCCAGTCCCACATCCAGCAAGGTCTGTAATTTACGCGCAATCACGGGAACAGGTTTGAAGAATTCATGCGCATCTTCGACGGTCATTTCCAGCACCTGATGGATGTTTTTTCCTTTGTACTGTACTTCCAGCGTTTCGCGGTTATAGCGCTTGCCGTGACAGACATCACATGGTACATACACATCCGGCAGGAAATGCATTTCGACTTTGATCACGCCGTCGCCCTGACAGGCTTCGCAGCGACCGCCTTTGACGTTGAATGAAAAACGGCCTGCGCTGTAACCGCGTTCTTTGGCGGTTGGCACGGTCGAAAACAAATCGCGTATCGGTGTGAACAAACCGGTGTAAGTCGCCGGATTAGAGCGAGGTGTGCGTCCGATCGGTGCTTGATCAACCGAGATCACTTTATCGAAATGCTCCAACCCGCTGACATGATCAAATGGTGCCGGTTCGGTTTGCGAGCCATACAGATGGCGCGCCGCGACGTGATACAGCGTGTCGTTCACCAGTGTGGATTTGCCTGAGCCAGAGACACCAGTGACGCAGGTCAGCAAACCAACCGGCAAATGCATGGTCTCATTTTTGAGATTATTGCCACGCGCACCGGCGATGACTAATTGCTTGTCCGGATGGCTTTCATGACGCTTGGCCGGTACTGAAATTTCCAGTTCGCCACTCAGGTATTTTGCGGTCAGTGAGCGTGTGTTTGTCATGATGTCATCCAGCGAACCCTGCGCGATCACTTCGCCACCATGCACGCCAGCACCGATACCCATATCGACCACAAAATCGGCGCAGCGTATTGCGTCTTCATCGTGTTCGACGACCAGCACGCTGTTACCAATGTCGCGCAGATGTTTGAGCGTGTCGATCAGTCTGTCGTTATCGCGCTGATGCAAGCCGATGGAAGGTTCATCCAGTACGTACATCACGCCAGTCAGCCCGGAGCCAATCTGCGATGCCAGACGGATGCGCTGGGCTTCACCGCCGGAGAGTGTATCGGCGCTGCGTTCGAGTGACAGATAATCGAGGCCGACGTTATTCAGGAAAGTCAGGCGTGCCGTGATTTCTTTGATGATACGGTCGGCAATATCGCGTTTCGCACCGTGTAAGGTCAGATGTTCAAAGAAATGCAAAGTCTCGCGCAAAGGCATGGCGCTGATATCGTAAATCGCTTTTTCCTGTTTGCCTGCGCCAACTTTGACATTGCGTGCCTCTACCCGCAGACGCGCACCGTCACACGATGGGCATTGTTTTTCATTGATGAATTTCGCCAACTCTTCTTTCACCGCCATCGAGTCGGTTTCACGATAGCGGCGTTGCAGGTTGGTCACCACACCTTCAAACGTGTGCTCTTTGATGACGGTACGGCCTTTTTCGTTGATGTAGGTAAACGGTATGGTTTGTTTGCCGGAGCCGTACAAAATGATTTGCTGCGCTGATTCCGGTAATTGCTCAAACGGCGTATCAATATCAAATTCATAGAATGCCGCCAGGTTCGACAGCATCTGGAAATAAAACTGATTACGGCGATCCCAACCTTTAACGGCGCCGCTCGCTAATGATAGATTCGGGAAAGCGACGATGCGTTTAGGATCGAAAAATTCGATATGACCCAGCCCATCACATTCCGGACAAGCGCCCATAGGATTGTTAAACGAAAATAGACGCGGTTCCAGCTCTTGCAAGGAATAGCCGCAGATAGGGCAGGCAAATTTATTCGAAAATAACTGTTCCTGCTGACTATCCATATCCACGATCAGTGCGCGGCCATTCGCAATCCGCAGGCAGGTTTCAAAAGACTCCGCCAGACGTTGCTTGATTTCTTCTTTGACTTTCACGCGATCAACGACAACATCGATCGTATGCTTTTCAGTTTTCTTCAGCTTAGGCAAATCATCGACTTCATAAATCTTCGCTTCATGCGTGCCGCTTTGCACACGGAAACGAACGAAACCTTGCGCCTGCATTTGCTCGAACAGATCGACATGCTCGCCCTTACGGTTGGATACCACAGGTGCCAATATCATCAGTTTGGTATCTTCCGGCATTGCCAGCACGGTATCGACCATTTGCGATACCGATTGCGCGGCCAGTGGATTTTCCGGATGATCCGGGCAATATGGCGTGCCGACGCGGGCGTACAACAGGCGCAGATAGTCGTGAATTTCGGTGACGGTACCGACGGTCGAGCGCGGATTATGCGAAGTCGCTTTCTGCTCAATAGAAATCGCAGGTGACAGGCCTTCGATCAGATCGACATCCGGTTTTTCCATCAGCTGCAAAAACTGCCGTGCGTAGGCCGACAGCGATTCCACATAACGACGCTGGCCTTCAGCGTACAACGTGTCAAACGCCAGCGACGATTTACCTGAACCCGATAAGCCAGTAATCACGACCAGCTTATTGCGCGGCAAATCGATGTTGATGTTTTTCAGGTTATGCGTACGCGCGCCGCGTACGCGGATCAGCTCGCGCTTCTGCATACGGGCAATATCGTCCGCATCGAACTCGATTTCGGCTGGTTTTGGTGCTTTAGCGGCTTTTGGTCGTGTCGTCATGATATTTGATCTGAATTTGGGCTGAGGCAAGCAACCTGCTACTATAACGGGTTTTTGAACATTACCGCAGGCTCGTCTTTGCTTTGCGCAAATTACCTCACGTGGGCGAGTTTTTAATATGACTATGGCAACAAAATCCGATAGCACTGGTGCAATACAAAGTGAATCATCCGGGATGAGCCGCGATGAAATCCGTTCCGCCACATCATTAGCGTCGATCTTTGCCTTGCGCATGCTCGGATTATTTTTGATTTTGCCAGTCTTTGCGATACACGCAAAAACGCTGCCGGACGGCGATAACGCCTTGCTGGTCGGGCTGGCGATGGGGATTTATGGTCTGAGCCAGGCATTTGGTCAGATTCCATTTGGCATTGCATCGGATAAATTTGGCCGCAAACGTATCATCGTCATCGGTCTGATTTTATTTGCCGTTGGTGCGTTTGTCGCTGCATCCGCCACCACCGTCATGGGCGTTCTGATCGGCCGGGCGATTCAAGGCGCAGGTGCAATTTCCGCCGCCATTACTGCCTTAATCGCTGACTCGACGCGCGACGAGCACAGAACCAAAGCGATGGCGATGGTAGGTGGCTCTATCGGTTTGACGTTTGCCTTGTCGCTGGTGATCTCCCCCTTGTTGTATCAGAGCATAGGTATGGGCGGCATTTTTGCGCTGACTGGGGTACTCTCGCTGATCGCGATAGTTGTCGTTTTATATGTCACACCGGATGCCCCTGCCTTGCAGCACGAGCCTGTGCCCTTATCCGTTGTCCTGAAAAACCGCGAACTGATGCGCTTAAATTATGGCGTGTTTGTACTGCATCTGTCACAGATGGCGATGTTTGTCGTCGTGCCTTCGGTGTTGGTTCAGTTTCTCGATTTGCCGGTTGCATCGCACTGGAAAATCTATTTACCGATTATGTTTGCGTCGTTTATTGCGATGCTGCCAGCGATTTTTATCGGTGAAAAATATGGCAAGATGAAACAGGTGTTTGTCGGTGCGATTGCCTTACTGTTGTTGGTGCAGCTGGGTTTCTGGCAGTTCCTGCAACAGCCTTTTGCTTTGGTCAGTTTATTGTTTGCCTTTTTTGTGGCTTTCAATATTTTAGAAGCGAGTCAGCCATCGTTAGTCTCGCGTATTGCGCCGCCTGCAGCGAAAGGTGCGGCACTGGGCGTGTATAACACCTTGCAAGCGATAGGCTTGTTTTGTGGCGGCGCTGTGGGTGGGTGGGTCAAACAAAATCTTAGCGGATCAAGCGTCTTTATTGTATGCGCAATAATGACGGTGCTGTGGCTTATAATCGCGATCAACATGCCCGACATTGCTAAACGCACGAAAGCAGCGCCCGCAGTGCAGGCTTAATTAATACACATTTGAATTACAGGAAAACAGGAGAATTACATGGCATCCGTGAATAAAGTCATCATCGTCGGCAATCTTGGCCGCGACCCTGAAACACGCTACATGCCAAGTGGTGACGCGATGACCAGCATTACCGTCGCGACAACCGATAGCTGGAAAGATAAAGCGACTGGCGAAAAGAAAGAGCAGACCGAATGGCATCGCATTACCTTCTTTGGCAAGCTCGCTGAAATCGCTGGCCAGTATCTGAAAAAAGGCTCACAAGTCTACGTCGAAGGCAGCTTACGCACTCGCAAATACACAGACAAAGACGGCGTCGAAAAATACGCAACCGACATCAAGGCGGACAGCATGCAGATGCTGGGCGGTCGTCAGGGCATGGGCGGCGGCGCAGCCATGGATGACAGCGGTTACGGCGGCGGAGCACCTGCTCCCGCTCCACGCCAGGCCGCAGCGCCTGCGCCACGTCAGGCCCCAGCTTCTCGCCCGGCACCGAACTTCTCAGATATGGATGACGATATTCCGTTTTAAAATATACCTGTTACATAAAATGTAAAGTTTTTAATTTAAGGCCTTGATTTATCAAGGCTTTTTTATTTGCAGAGAAAAATAAATACAAATTTTTTTTATAAGATGTTTGCGATTTGATTAGCAAAAAGAAATATGTTGAATAATGATAAGTCTTTGATATATATGGAATTGTTTTCCTCAAAAATAAAGAAAATTTATATCTTTAAAAGAAATGTAAATCAATGTAATTGTTAAAAAATAATTTCTTATATTGCACTATGATTTTCACGCATTAATCCGTCTCATTTTTTGGATAAATCGTCGGAGATTGATGACTGTATCCCAAAAATCATATCGGTCACCGGCATCGTATTCAAGGGCAATGCCGCTTAAATTGATCGTAAAAAAATTGATCTCTATTCCGGTGGTAGCGGCATGTACATAGTGTGTGACATGTTTCTCTGTCATTTGATCGCTCATATCGATTTCTGCGACACGATGGAAAATGAGTATCCGGGTTTATTTACTCCTCGCTGGCGAACGTCGTTGTTGTCAGCAATAGGTTGATCTCAATTTCAAATTTATTAGGTGAGGATTCCACATGTGGTCAGGAAGTAAAACGCCGTATCTCAAGCAAAGTATCGCTCTGACACTTTTGATATGCACAACTGCTTGTGGGAATAGTTCCAGCAGTTCAGCCAATCCGGATAGCAATAACAGTAGCTCAACGGGATCGGGTTATGAGGTGGTAACGGTGACAAAACCTGAGAACCTTGCGCAGTATCGCGACTGGTATAAAAATGGTTATGACGCTTGCGTCGGTTTCGCGCAAATAAAAAATCTGCCAGTCAAGCCGTTTATTGATATTCCTGCTGATTTTATTATCGATAAAGATACATACGTCAGCGATGGAAAAAATTACTCTCATACAACGGTCAGTAACGTCATCAAGGTCGATATGACTCCGGAAAGCGGCTGTGCCTCGTCGATCGCAAAAACAGAAACATTACGTGTTGTGAACAACGGAAACAGCTATCACATTGATGTTCAGGAAAATGGCGAGCGTGTCTCGCAGCCTGTGCAAGCAGAAACTAAAGGTGGCGAGGAAAATAGCGCAATCTATACCGATGCCAAGGTGGTTAATGGCATCCAATTGAAATGCTTGCCAGAAAATGCGACGACGCAAATTGCAGGTCAGGTTTGCATGATTGAAACTCGGGGTTCGACCAAATTTATCGGCTACGACGGTAAATACGTGGCAGGTTATGTCAGGGCATTGACTGCAAAAGATCAGTTCGGTGTCGTCATTACTGAACCGGTTTCGGTGAAAGTCAGCGCGTCCATAGATCCTAAGGTTTTCAATATCAAATAATGACACAGTTGGCGCACAGTCGATTTCTACGCGGGCAAGCCATGATGGAGTTCCTGGTATTTGTCGGCGTCGCAATCAGCCTTTTTTTAGGCATCTTATATCTTGGTAAATTCCATGATATTCAGGCGCATACGATCCAGGCCGCTCGTTATGCTGCATGGGAAAGGACTGTGCGCGATACGCCAACTTATCATGATTCCTGATTCAACAGCGGCTTCTGACGTAAAGAAATTTCAGCAATACGGACGCTAGAAAATCGGTGTGATCCGATAAAAATTTTGGCACAAATACATTGTAAAAATTTAACAAATATTTACTTAAGTTAAATCTTGTGTGCTGATGTTTTTTTATGAAAATATCAGCATATGATTCCGCCTGTTCTGGCATGAATAAATAAACATCCTGTGTTTCTTTGAATCAGGTTTCTTGGACAGAACATGCCTGCTGACAATGAACTCGTGTTCATGATTTTTTTATGTGGCAGGTTGCTCTCGGGGAAATAAATGGGAGCGTAGCGCCGGAGTTTGCGCTAATGCATAAAAAAATGAATCTGGAATATGGTACTGAAATGAAAGACATATCCAGCTTGCACAGATAGGCACAACTTGATATCGGTCAATATCGATCGCAGCGCGTCAGTCCTAGAATCGGATATGACATGCGCAAACAGTGTGTTTGTCTGACCGATCAAATTCAACAAGAAAAAGAGTCTACATTATGAAATGGTTTAACAACTTAAAAATTGCCTCCAAGTTATTGCTGTCATTTTCGATCGCAATCGTGCTGAGCATTTTTCTCGGTGTTTTTTCCATCGTCCAGTTAAGTAAGGTCAATGAAGCTGCAACTGCGGTTGCGACAAATTGGCTGCCAAGCATACAAGTCTTGGGCCGGGTAAAAATGGCGATGGCACGCATCCGCAGTTTTGAACAACAGCATATTCTGGCAACGACGCCGGAGGATATGCAGACCGCAGAAAAAAATGCTGCAAAGCAGGTCGACGATTTGATCTCTTTACAAAAAAAATATGAGTCGCTGATTAGTGAAGAAGAAGAGAAAAAGATTTATCCGGAAGTAGCAAAAAGCATTACTGTATTTCTGGCGGAGCACGCCAAGATCATTGAATATTCTTCTAAGCGGACAAAAGAAGAAGCCATTACGTTGATGCGCGGCGAATCGACAAAAGTTTATCGTGCGATGCTGGCCGAAGCGGATAAGCTGGCAGATATCAATGATGCCGGCGCTGAGAAGTCGAGTGAATTTGCTGGAAAAACTTATAGCGATTCCAGAACCTGGATCGTCGTACTGATAGTCGTGATTGCGGTTCTGTCATTTACGTTCGCTTACTGGATTGCGCGCTTAATCTCAGTGAAGCTGAATGAGGCTGTGACGATTGCAAATACGATCGCAGGCGGCAATCTGAATCAGCAAATTCAAGTCACTTCACAAGACGAAACAGGTCTCTTGCTGCAGGCATTAAAAGAAATGAACAGCAGTTTGCAGAATATTGTCGGCCAGGTGCGCGATGGAACAGATACGATTGCGACAGCGTCGGCGCAGATCGCCAGTGGCAATCTGGATTTGTCCTCGCGTACAGAACAACAGGCAAGCTCGCTTGAAGAAACTGCATCTTCTATGGAGGAACTGACTTCCACCGTAAAACAAAACGTGGACAATGCCCGTCAGGCCAATGTGCTTGCGGTGGCAGCTTCTGAAGTTGCGGTCAAAGGTGGTGCTGTTGTTTCGCAGGTGGTCGATACGATGGGGGCGATCGATACGTCGTCTAAGAAAATTGTCGATATCATCAGCGTGATTGACGGCATTGCTTTTCAGACAAATATTCTGGCACTGAATGCAGCAGTGGAGGCCGCGCGTGCAGGTGAGCAGGGGCGTGGTTTTGCCGTCGTTGCCAGTGAGGTGCGTAGTCTCGCGCATCGCTCCGCCAGTGCTGCGAAGGAAATCAAGCAGTTGATTGATGATTCCGTTAGTAAAGTTGATACCGGTAGCCGTCTGGTGGACCAGGCTGGTGTGATGATGGAAGAAATCGTTAACAGCGTGAAACGTGTCACTGACATCATGGGAGAAATTACCTCCGCCAGTATTGAACAGGAAGCCGGAATCGAACAAATTAATCAGGCGATTACGGAAATGGATACTGTTACCCAGCAGAATGCCGCACTGGTGGAAGAGGCTGCTGCTGCCGCTGCTTCTTTACAGGATCAGGCTGCAGATCTGGCGCAAGTGGTCAGTGTGTTTCAGTTGTCCGGTGGCAGTGCTATTAATCCGAAGAGCACAGTAAAAGAAGTGAGAGACACGAAGACCCAGAGCCGCATCAGCCAGGCAAAACACGAGCCTGTATTGAAAAAAAGTAAAAAGGCGACACCACAACTGACCAGCGTAAGCGCGGCTAAACCTGCCAGAAATGATGAGTGGGAAGAGTTCTGAGTTTTGAGTTCAGAATAACGATATTAGGATAAAAAACGCACTCGATTTTTATGTCGAGTGCGTTTTTCATTTTGGCAGAGCTCTGAGAGAGCAGACCAGTCTGGCCATTTTTCCGGTACCGGAAAAATCATGTTTGGTGCTTATTTTTTGTCAGCTTTGGCAGTTTCTTTTTTTGCTGCGTTGGCTTTTGCTAATTCATTTTTTTGCGCTTCGTACCAGATCATTCCTTCCATACCAACTTCTTCACCCTGAGCGCGCGCCTGTACCAGTTCAGCGACAACTTCGGCACGGGTTTTAGGGGCTGGTGTCGTTGTTTCTGCTGCAAAGACTGCATTTGTGCTGAGGCTGATCAGGCCAGCAATGAATAAATATGTCGTTTTCATTTAAGTTTCCAATTCAGTTATTAAGAGTCAAAACGCCCTATCCCTGATGCTTATGCTGCCGATAGCATTGCGGCCTACATATAACCGGGTAAAAGTGGTCTTTGAGTGTGCCGAACGACGATCTATAAGGTGGGGATCTGGCTTTGTTGAATAAGCGTATTGTGTAAAAGGCTTATTGACGGACGAAGTGTAGGCTTTTCTTTTTAATCAAAAAAGACGAGTATCGGGAATATACTATTGCTTATAGCGGAACAATAAGGGGCTTGAAAAATGGACAGGCTACAATCAATGCGCATATTTTCCAAGGTCGTTGAGTTGGGCGGATTTGCCAGAGCCGCAGTTGCTCTGGAGATGTCAAATGCCGTTGTGACCCGCTACGTCGCAGACCTTGAATCACATCTCGGTACGCGCTTATTAAACCGGACTACGCGCAAATTATCGCTGACTGAAACCGGGCATGTTTATCTCGAACGCGTCCGCCAGATTTTGGCTGATATCGAAGACGCTGATGCGATTGCTGCAACATCAGCAAAAAAGCCGAGTGGCACCTTGCGGATTTATTCGGTGCCGGGCTTTGGCGTGTCACAACTGGCCCCTTTGCTGCCACTTTTTGCAAAAAAATTCCCCGATATTATTCTGGACATCAAAATTTCTTCGCATTCTATCGATATGGTGGAAGAGGGGATTGATGTTGGTTTTTTTCTTGATTTACAAAAAATCGATAGCAGCATGATCGCCCGTCAACTGGCAGCTCCAGAAGTCATGTTGTGCGCGACACCTGAATATCTGCGAGCCAACGGTACACCGCAAACTTTAGACGATATCTCTCAACATCGGTGCCTGAATTATGGCTTTGATTTTATGCGTCACAATTGGATGATTCACGAGCGGGATGCGGAAGAGTTTTCTTATCCCGGGAAATCAAAACAAGCGTTAAAGCAGATACCCGTCAATAGCCGGGTTGTTTCGAATAACACAGATATTCTTCGGGAATGCGCTCTTGCTGATATGGGCCTGGTCTTGTTGCCATCCTATTCATTGGAAAATGATATCCGCAGCGGTCGCCTGATCCGGCTGCTTCCTGATCACTTGTTTGGTAGTGTCACTATTTTCATGGCTTACCCCAGTCGTCGTTTGCTTTCTGCAAAAGTCCGAAGTTTTATTAATTTCATTGTTGAAAAATTTCCGCACGCTGGCATGACGCAGCAGACACTTTGATCTGCCATAAAAAAATTGCATGTACCCTGAGCTTGAACAGTCTGTGAAGTGATGATTTCACTTATTATTAGATTGGCATCCTGAAGGTAGGCGTTTTTAACACTGGTGTTGTATTACTTGGCTCACTTGTTCAGTCAGGGGTGGTGATTTTAGTCGCCGGATGTTCAGGGTATCGCTGTCAGCGAAGTTGAACCGGTATTGATCTGAGAATCAATAGTGCGGCAGAGGAAATTTCCAATAGACGTCAGAAACAAAGGTGATGAAGTATGTTGCATGGATATCGGTATCAAACTTCCCGAAGTGATCGCTCTGACGATGTATCTGCCGGACTTCCAGCGCAGCTGATATCAATGACGTCAGCGACGCTGCTGCTTGCGTTGCTGGCAGGCTGTACGTTATCTGCACCGGCACCTCAATCGTCTGCATCGCCTGTTGCTGAGGTTTATACCGAGGCACCGGCGCACGATGCAGGTATTCCTGCCACTCAGATCAGTTGGCAAACGTATTTCACTGATCCGGCTCTGCGTCATCTCATTGAGCTGGCCTTAGCCAATAATCGTGACGTGCGCAGTGCCTTGTTGCGTGTGCAGGAAATGCGCGCGGCTTACGGCATACAACGTGCAGATCGTTTGCCTACGATCGCTGGCAGTCTGGATGCGACGCGTACTGCTGTGCCCGGTGATCTGAATGTATCGGGTCGGCCGGTGGTCGGTAATCAGTTTCAGCTTGGTGTTGGCTTCAGTAGCTGGGAGATTGATTTTTGGGGGCGTGTCAGCAGTCTGAATGCGGCTGCATTAGAAACGTATCTTGCCAGCGATGCGACCCGCCGTGCGACGGCGCTGAGTCTGATCACACAAGTAGCGAACAATTATCTTGCTTTGCGCGAAACGGATGAGCGTCTGATGCTGGCACAACGCACTGTCGCGAGTCGCGCCGAATCCTTGCGTATATTTCGTCGTCGTGTCGATCTGGGGGCAACTTCCAGACTTGAACTGACGCAGGTCGAGTTGTTGTCGCAACAGGCAATGGCATTGCAGGCGCAACTCGAACATACGCGTGCGACCCAGATCAATGCATTGACCTTGTTGGTGGGGCTACCGCTGCAACTTCCGCCTGCGTCCGGGCAATTCAATGCTCTGCCGCCATTACCTGAATTGAAGGCTGGGTTGCCCTCAGATCTGTTATTGCAGCGACCGGACATACTCGCTACCGAGCATGCGCTGCGAGCAGCACAAGCGAATATGGCTGTCGCCCGAGCCGCATTTTTCCCCCGAATTGCCTTAACCGCATTTGCTGGCACGGCAAGTGCTGAGTTAAACGGATTATTCAGCAGTGGCAGTCAGGCATGGACTTTTTCACCGAGCATTACCTTACCGATTTTTGACAGTGGCAGACGCGAGGCAGTTACTGAAGTCGCCCGGTTGCGGCGCGAGCAGGCTGTTGCCCATTACGAGCAAACAGTGCAGGCTGCTTTCAGGGATGTTGCTGATGCTTTAGCTGCGCGCCACTGGTTGGCAGCACAGGAAGGAATCGCGCGCGAGACCCTGAAAGTACAGGCTGAGCGTGCACGGTTGGCGAAGCTACGCTATGACCATGGTTCGGCACGCTATCTGGAAGTGTTGGATGCAGAACGTGATTTGCTGTCGAGCGAGCAGCAACTGGTACAAATACATCGCGCCAACCTTTCAGCACAGGTCGCACTTTTCGCAGCACTTGGCGGCGGCAGTCAGTTTGCTGATGAATTATCTGTGTCTATTGTCGATCCCGTATCGGTGCCCAAAAACAATCAGGAATAAACGCATGAATCCGACTATCAAAAAAATCGTCTTGCTTGTTACAGTAGTTGCCATCGTAATCACTGCCTATGTTGTTTATCAGCGCCGGAACGGGGCGGATCCTAGTGACAGCGTGGTGAGCGGTAATGGTCGTATTGAAGCGACTGAAATCGATGTCGCGACCAAGCTCGGTGGGCGGGTGCAGGAGATTCTTGTTGCCGAGGGTGAGTTTGTCAAAGCAGGGCAATTGCTGGCGCGTATGCAAATCGATAGTTTGCAGGCGCAAAGAGATGAAGCCGTAGCACGTCAGCAGCAAGCTGAATATGCGGTGAAAGGTGCCGAAGCACAGGTTGCCTTACGCGAGAGTGATTTGCAGGCGACACAGGCGTTGGTGGTGCAGCGCGAAAGTGAACTCGATGCGGCACAACGGCGACTGGCCCGCTCGGAAACCCTGTTCAAAGAAGGTGCCTCATCCGGACAGGAACTCGACGACGATCGTGCACGTGTCAGCAGTGCAGCCGCCGCTCTTGCCGCCACCAAGGCACAGGTCAGGGCGGCAAATGCAGCGGTGACAGCGGCCGTGACACAAGTCACAGGAGCGCAGTCGAGCGTCCGGGCTGCCGCCGCGACCACTGCCCGCGTCGATGTTGAACTGGCTGACAGCGAATTGAAAGCGCCGCGTGCCGGGCGGGTTCAGTATCGCGTTGCGCAGCCGGGTGAAATTCTGGGCGGTGGTGGCAAGGTGCTGAATCTGGTTGATCTCTCAGATGTCTATATGACGTTTTTTGTGCCGGAAAGCGTTGCGGGGAAAGTTGCGCTGGGCAGCGAAGTACGTATTGTTCTGGATGCGGCACCGCAGTTTGTGATTCCGGCCAAAGTGTCGTTTGTCGCCAGCACGGCGCAGTTCACTCCGAAGACCGTTGAAACTGCCAGCGAACGTCAGAAATTGATGTTTCGTGTGAAAGCGAGAATTGATCGTGATTTATTGCTCAAGTACCTGCAACAGGTAAAAACGGGTTTACCTGGCGTGGCATGGATTAAGCCAGATACGCAGGCTGCATGGCCAGCATCGCTTAATTTGAAAGCGCTGCCGTGAGCCTGTCTGCTTCAACATCAACTGTCGTGCGTGGTCAAAACCTGCGGCTGAATTACGCCAAGGTTTGTGCGCTGGATGATATTACGCTGGATATCCCAGCGAATTGTATGGTGGGGATTATTGGCCCCGATGGTGTTGGTAAATCCAGCTTGTTATCGCTGATTTCCGGCGCGCGCGCCTTGCAGTATGGGCATCTTGACGTGCTCGGCGGCGATATGGCCAGCCGTCACCATCGTGAGCAGGTCTGCCCCCGCATTGCATATATGCCGCAGGGGCTCGGTAAGAATCTTTCCCCGACTTTGTCGGTTGAAGAAAACCTGCAATTCTTTGCGAGTCTGTTTGGACATGATGCGACTGAGAGCCGTCGTCGCATTGATGAATTGACGCGCAGTACCGGCTTGTCTCCTTTTCTGGATAGGCCAGCGAGCAAATTATCCGGCGGTATGAAGCAGAAACTCGGTTTGTGTTGTGCGCTGATTCACGATCCGGATTTACTTATTCTGGATGAGCCGACTACTGGTGTCGATCCGCTGGCTCGTGCGCAGTTCTGGGATCTGATTGCGCGTATTCGCGTCAGTCGTCCGGGTATGAGTGTCATCGTTGCGACGGCGTATATGGATGAAGCGCAAGGGTTTGACTGGTTGGTGGCGATGGATGATGGTCAGGTGCTGGCGACCGGAACACCTGCCGAACTAATGCAGAAAACGGCGACCCTCTCGCTGGAGGCAGCCTTCATTGGTTTGCTGCCGGAGATCAAGCGGCGTGGACACCAGCGAGTCGAAATCCCGCCGCTGACGATGGCTGACAGTGCTGCTGTCGCAATTGAGGCAAAAAATCTGACGATGCGTTTCGGCGATTTTGTGGCGGTTGACCATGTCAGTTTTCGTATCCGGCGCGGCGAAATATTTGGCTTTCTCGGTTCGAATGGTTGCGGTAAATCGACCACGATGAAAATGTTGACAGGTTTGCTGCCTGCGACTGGAGGTGATGCCTGGTTGTTTGGTCAGAAAGTGAATCCACACGATATCGCGATTCGTCGTCGTGTCGGTTATATGTCGCAGTCATTTTCCTTGTATGCCGAGCTGAATGTGCAACAGAATCTGATATTGCATGCCCGTTTATTTCATGTGCCTGAATCGGAAGTAGCAGAGCGTGTGGCGGATATGGTGGCACGTTTTGATTTGCAGGATGTTGTTGACATGCTGCCGGATAAACTGCCACTTGGCATACGACAACGTCTGTCACTGGCCGTTGCGATGGTGCATCAACCTGAATTGCTGATTCTGGATGAACCGACGTCTGGCGTTGATCCTGTCGCACGTGATAATTTCTGGCGATTGATGATAGAGCTGGCGCGGCGCGACCACGTCACTATTTTTATTTCGACTCATTTCATGAATGAGGCTGAACGCTGCGACCGTATTTCCCTAATGCATGCGGGACGCGTACTTGCCAGCGATGCACCGGCAGCATTGGTTGCACAACGGGGTGCCGCAACGCTGGAACAAGCATTTATCGATTATCTGCTTGAAGCCGATGGAGGCGATGTTCCGCAACCAGTTTCTGATGCTAACGTGGTGGGTAGTGTCAACAACGCCGTACTGCCAGCGTCTTCCGCCAGATCAGCACCTAGCTTCAGACAACGTTGCCGGTGCAGTCTTGGACGTATCTACACCTATACCTGGCGTGAAGCACTGGAATTAAAGCGCGATCCGGTTCGCAGCACGCTGGCGCTGCTGGGATCTTTGCTGCTGATGTTTGTGATGGGGTATGGCATCAGCATGGACGTTGAAAACTTACGCTTTGCCGTACTCGACCGGGATCAAACTGTATTAAGCCAGAATTACATACTCAATCTTGCGGGGTCGCGTTATTTTGTTGAGCATCCGCCGATTGCTGACTACGCAGAGCTTGACCGGCGCATGCGTAGCGGTGAGTTGTCACTGGCGATAGAAATTCCACCTGGCTTTGCCCGCGATGTAGAGCGGGGAAAATCGGTGCAGATCGGTGCCTGGGTGGATGGCGCCATGCCACAACGCGCAGAAACGGTGAATGGCTATGTGCAAGGCATGCACCAGCAATGGTTCTTACAGCAGGTGCATGAACGTACCGGATCAACTTTGTCAGGTGTCACCAGTGTGGAGACCCGTTATCGGTATAACCCTGATGTGAAGAGTTTGCCATCAATGGTGCCGGCGGTGATTCCGCTGTTGTTGTTGATGTTGCCTGCAATGCTGACGGCACTGGCGGTTGTGCGCGAAAAGGAGTTGGGTTCGATTATTAATTTTTATGTGACTCCGACAACGCGTAGCGAATTTTTGCTTGGCAAGCAAGTGCCGTATGTCGCGTTGGCAATGCTGAATTTTCTTTTAATGAGCCTTGCTGCCGTCACGATATTCGAAGTACCCGTAAAGGGAAATTTCTTTGTTTTATTGCTTGCCGCGTGGTTGTTCAGCATTTGTTCAACGGGAATGGGGTTATTAGCTTCAGCATTGACTCGCAGCCAGATTGCAGCCATGTTTTTTACCATGATAGGAACGATGATTCCGGCCGTTCAGTTTGCCGGCCTGATCAATCCTGTTTCTTCGCTCGAAGGTATCGGGCGTCTGGTCGGACAGATTTATCCGGCAACGTATATGTTTAATATCAGCCGCGGCGTCTTCAGCAAGGCACTGGGTTTTGATGATTTGCACGCGGCATTCTGGCCCTTGTTACTGGCAATTCCCGTTATTCTCGGCGCGGCGATTACCTTGCTGAAAAAACAGGAGCGCTGATATGCAACGCCATTTGGCAAATATTTATCGTCTGGGCGTCAAAGAGTTATGGAGTCTCTGGCGTGATCCCATGATGCTGGCGCTGATTATTTATACGTTCACTGCGGCGATTTATGTGGCCGGGACGGCGATGCCGGAAACCTTAAACCGCGCACCGATTGCGATTGTGGATGAAGATGATTCTGCTTTATCAGTGCGGATCATCTCTGCATTTTATCCACCGCAATTTACCAAACCAGTACGTATCAACCAGGCTCAAGTTGACCCTGGGCTTGATGCCGGACTCTACACATTTGTTCTGATCATTCCACCTGATTTTCAGCGCGATGTTATTGCCGGGAAGGCACCTCAGCTTCAGTTGAATGTCGATGCGACGCGCATGAGCCAGGCATTTTCCGGCAACGGTGCGATACAGCAAATAATCATGGGGGAAGTCAATGAATTTGTGCAACGTTATCGTGACACGCCCATACAGCCCGTAGAACTTGCACTACGTTCGCGCTTCAATCCGGCACTCAATCCATCCTGGTTTGGCTCATTGATGGAGCTGGTGAATAACATTACGATGCTCTCAATTATTCTGACGGGGGCGGCGCTTATTCGTGAACGCGAGCATGGTACGGTAGAACATTTATTGGTGATGCCTGTGACGCCGACTGAAATCATGTTGGCAAAAGTCTGGTCGATGGCATTGGTTGTGCTCGTTGCCGTGTTGGTCTCGCTGACCGTCATTATTCAAGGCGCCTTGCGCGTTCCGATTGACGGTTCCATCCCCTTATTCCTCATTGGTGTGACTTTGCATCTGTTTGCAACGACATCTATGGGAATTTTTATGGCAACTCTGGCACGGAGCATGCCGCAGTTTGGGTTGTTGATGATGCTGACGATGATGCCGCTGGAAATGTTGTCCGGTGGTATGACACCACGCGAAAGTATGCCCGTTTTTGTTCAATGGCTGATGTCTCTGGCGCCAACGACGCATTTTACCGAGTTGAGTCAGGCCATTTTGTATCGCGGTGCCGGGTTTGAAGTTGTGTGGCGGGCTTTTTTTGCATTGTTAGTAATTGGTTCGGTGTTGTTCATGCTCTCGTTGGCACGTTTCCGCAAAACCTTAGGGCAGATGGCTTAAATCGAAAACTAAAAAATTATTAAAACGATAAATAATAGGCTGTATTAACAAGCGTAAGCGTTGACCAAATTTAAAATTTTAAAATTAAAAAAAACGATGAAATTCAGTTTTTTTTAAGAAAATAATAAATTTTTTATAATTTCAATGAAAAAAAAGTATAGTTTTTTTTAGTTTCGTAACATTACGTGTCAACCGAAGTGGCTTCCGGCTCGTTTTTCGACTCATAGAATCTTTGCCCGTACTTTTAACGCAGCGGAGATTCCCCAACAGGAGTCTGAAAAATGATTTACGAAATTTTGGTTCGCCCTTCCGAGAATAAAAAGATGACGTCTGACAATCTGATCTGGATTGAGACCGATATGCCTTCCCGTTCCTTTGAAAAATGGATGCGTGATCGTGCATTGTTAGATGGAAGTGGACATGCGCCTATCGTTCGCTGGAGTATCGTACAGACTCAGCGTCCAGCGCATTTCAAATTGGCGACCCAGGCTAAAGCGTTGAAAAGCCGTATTTCAGAATTAATGAGCGGCATCGCGGAAGTAACAGCGGTTCCAGATGCGACGAAAGCACTGAGTGCGTTCCGCCTGAAAGCAAAAACACCAGAATTGGCTGGCGCGTTCCACTAAGTAGGTAGATTATAAAAAAAGCACGACAGACAGCAATGTCGATCGTGCTTTTTGTGTTTTGACAGTATTAACGCGGAACGTTCAGCGTTAATACATGCCGGTCAGAATTCTTCCCAGTCCTGATTTGAGTTTGATGCCGTCGTAATTTGTTTGCGAGGAGCAGGTGCAGCTTTGACCGGACGCACCGCCGCAGTGGCTGGTTTCAGCGCACGTGCCGGTGTTTTGACAGGTGTGCTGGCCGTTTGCAGCTGCGCCGCAATTTTGAACTGCGCCACGACTTGCGTCAGATTATCAGATTGTTCACGCATACTTTCCGCCGCAGCGGCCGCTTCCTCAACCAGCGCAGCATTCTGTTGCGTCATCTCATCCATCTGATTGATCGCCATATTCACTTGCTCAATACCCGCGCTCTGTTCCTGACTGGCAGAACTGATTTCCGACATGATGTCAGCGACACGCTGCACGCTGGTCACGATTTCCTGCATCGTGCTACCGGCGTTATCCACCAGACGACTACCGTGCTCCACTTTACTGACAGAGTCATCAATCAACTGCTTAATCTCTTTCGCTGCCGAAGCACTACGTTGTGCCAGATTACGCACTTCCGATGCAACCACTGCAAAACCACGACCCTGTTCACCCGCACGAGCGGCCTCGACTGCTGCATTCAATGCCAGAATATTCGTCTGAAAGGCAATCCCATCAATCACTGCAATAATATCGACAATCTTATTCGAGCTGGCCTTGATTGAACCCATCGTTTCGACGACCTGATCAACGACTTCTCCCCCTTTAATCGCCACACCCGTTGCCGTCACCACCAACTGATTTGCCTGACGCGCATTGTCCGCATTTTGTTTCACTGTTGAAGTCAGCTCTTCCATCGAAGATGCCGTCTCTTCGAGCGAACTGGCCTGAGATTCTGTTCTGGAGGATAAGTCAGCATTACCGGAAGCGATTTCAGCAGCGGCAACATTAATCGCGTCGGTGCCATTACGCACATCGGCAATCACATGACTGAGACCGCTGCTGACACCGTTAATGGCAGTGATCAAGGTACCGATTTCATCGTTACGGTGAACATCAACGACCTCCGTCAAATCGCCCATCGCCATTTTCTGAGCGACATTCGTTGCCTGAATCAAGGGTTCTGTAATCGAACGGGTGAGCAGCCAGCCGGTAACGATAGCCAGAGTGGTGGTGAGAAGAATCAAAACGATGAGTAAAGTGCGGCTGCGTTCGTAATTCGCCTGGATCTCTGCGGCCATTGCGTCGATCTGTGAGCGTTGCAGTGCCTGCATTTCTTCTACTTTTTTCACGTAGCTTAGCGCAGTCGGCATGAATGTCTTTTCAAGCAACTGGTTCGCTTCGTCGGTATTTCCCTCTTTTTTCAGTGCCACGACTTTATTACGTGTGGACAAATAGGCTTCACGAAGTTTTTCAACTTCTTTCAAGAGTTTAATTTCTTGTTCACTCTGAAGTTGTTTTACGATTAATTTGAATAAGTCTGCTGAGACTTTAGTTGACTCAGCCCCTTCTGCCTCAAAAAAAGCGGCTAAAGAAGGATCGCTACTTTTCGCGATTGCGGCTGTCCTGCGGATTGCTGTGTGTATATAGCGATACCAATCGCTGATCAGGCGTTCGGTTGCAAGAGGTTCTTCTAATAAGGTTTTGGTCGATGTGGCAACTGTGTTGAGTTGTGTTAAGCCAACCAACGTAGCGAAAATAGAAAAGACGAGGATAAGGGCGAAGCCCAGGCCTAGTCGTTTTCCGACGGAGAGCTGTTTGAGCAGTGAGTTCATATATATTCCATTTCTCTAATGCATGATGTGCACTGATTGAGGATTGTTGTAATGTGATGATTGCGAGGGTATTCGGATATGAAAGAAAAAACATTGCCGCAATTGCTGCGGTTTCATATGTCCCGCATTATATTCGTTAACCAGCGAAGGACATAGAACGTTTTTTTGTTCCAAAGCAACATCGTGATCTATATAGTTTTGTGTGGGTTTTTACTTCACCGGGGCTTTGCTGGATTGTTGAAAAAAATTGTGAGTCTTTTTAATTTAGCCGTTCTCTTCAGCTTAGCAAGCTCTGATGCAATGATGGCCTGACGTATATTCAGCCATTGATCGACGTTGTTAACGAATGCGCTTTCATATTTGTCCTCGGTGCCGCATAAAAAAAGCACGACAGACAGCAATGTCGATCGTGCTTTTTGTGTTTTGACAGTATTAACGCGGAACGTTCAGCGTTAATACATGCCGGTCAGAATTCTTCCCAGTCCTGATTTGAGTTTGATGCTGTCGTGATTTGTTTGCGAGGTGCAGCTTTGACCGGACGCACCGCCGCAGTGGCTGGTTTCAGCGCACGTGCCGGTGTTTTGACCGGTGTGCTGGCCGTTTGCAGCTGCGCCGCAATTTTGAACTGCGCTACAACTTGCGTCAGATTATCAGATTGTTCACGCATACTTTCCGCCGCAGCGGCCGCTTCCTCAACCAGCGCAGCATTCTGTTGCGTCATCTCATCCATCTGATTGATCGCCATATTCACTTGCTCAATACCCGCGCTCTGTTCCTGACTGGCAGAACTGATTTCCGACATGATGTCAGCGACACGCTGCACGCTGGTCACGATTTCCTGCATCGTGCTACCGGCGTTATCCACCAGACGACTACCGTGCTCCACTTTACTGACAGAGTCATCAATCAACTGCTTAATCTCTTTCGCTGCCGAAGCACTACGTTGTGCCAGATTACGCACTTCCGATGCAACCACTGCAAAACCACGACCCTGTTCACCCGCACGAGCGGCCTCGACTGCTGCATTCAATGCCAGAATATTCGTCTGAAAGGCAATCCCATCAATCACTGCAATAATATCGACAATCTTATTCGAGCTGGCCTTGATTGAACCCATCGTTTCGACGACCTGATCAACGACTTCTCCCCCTTTAATCGCCACACCCGTTGCCGTCACCACCAACTGATTTGCCTGACGCGCATTGTCCGCATTTTGTTTCACTGTTGAAGTCAGCTCTTCCATCGAAGATGCCGTCTCTTCGAGCGAACTGGCCTGAGATTCTGTTCTGGAGGATAAGTCAGCATTACCGGAAGCGATTTCAGCAGCGGCAACATTAATCGCGTCGGTGCCATTACGCACATCGGCAATCACATGACTGAGACCGCTGCTGACACCGTTAATGGCAGTGATCAAGGTACCGATTTCATCGTTACGGTGAACATCAACGACCTCCGTCAAATCGCCCATCGCCATTTTCTGAGCGACATTCGTTGCCTGAATCAAGGGTTCTGTAATCGAACGGGTGAGCAGCCAGCCGGTAACGATAGCCAGAGTGGTGGTGAGAAGAATCAAAACGATGAGTAAAGTGCGGCTGCGTTCGTAATTCGCCTGGATCTCTGCGGCCATTGCGTCGATCTGTGAGCGTTGCAGTGCCTGCATTTCTTCTACTTTTTTAATGAAGGTGGCCGACGCAGGTATAAACACTTTTTCCAGAACTTTGCTTGCTTCTTCTGCATTGCCTGCTTTTTTTAATGCACTTATCTGATCCCTTGACGATAAATAGCCAGCGCGCAATTGCTCAACTTCTTTCAGCATTTTTTTCTCTTGCTCGCTTTGGAATTTTTCTGTAATTCCCTTAAGTAGTGCCGACGAGTTCTTAGTGGACTCTGCTTGTTCTTCTGCAAAAAAAGCAGCTAAAGAAGGATCGCTGCTTTTCGCGATCGCTGTTGCACGACGTATGCCGGAGTGGATATTACGGTACCAGTCGCTGATCATACGTTCGGCAGCAAGGGGCTCTTCCAGTAAGGTCTTCGTTGAGGTCGCGACATTGTGCAATTGTGTTAAGCCGACCAACGTAGCGAAAATGGAAAAGACGAGGATAAGGGCGAAGCCTACGCCTAGTCGTTTTCCGACGGAGAGCTGTTTGAGTAGTGAGTTCATATGTATTCCATTTTTCTAATGCAAGAGACACATTGATTGAGGATTCTTTTATTTGAGTATGATGAAAATCGGATATGAAAAAAAGCAGTGATATGAACACTGCAGCGTCATACGAGATGAAATTATATGGGTGAACTACTTACGTAAATGTACTGATTTTTTGTTTCGGCGCAATTTCAGCTTAGATAATTGAAATTGTGTCTCTATTTGTCCGCGTTGTCTTATCTGGCTTCGTCAATTCAAATCAGTCATAAGATTTATGCGGCCTTGTTTTACAATGAGTTTTTTGAGCACAGATAACCGTTATGGCAAGGCTACCCCGTTTAGTAATTCCTCAGACTTTGCATCACGTATTACAGCGAAGCCATGAAGGGATACTGTTATTCAGGGATAACGAGGATTACACGACTTTTCTGAGTTGGCTTGCGCAGGCGGCAAAGCAGTTTCAAGTTGCGATCCACGCTTATATTTTGATGCCGGATCATTTTCATCTTTTACTGACACCCTCAGATGAACAGGGTTTGAGTAAATTTATGCAATGGGTGGGGCGTTACTACGTACCTTATTTCAACCGGAAATATCAGCGATCCGGGAGTCTGTGGCAGGGACGATATAAAGCGACCGTGTTGGAGGCAGAACGGCATTTCCTGCAGTGCAGTTTGTATGTGGAGGGCAGCCCCCTGCGTAGTGGATTGGTTACCGATGCGAGTGAGTATCCGTGGTCAAGTTACCAGCATCATATCGGACAGAGGACAGATCCTCTGGTCTCAGATCACCCCATATTTTGGGCTTTGGGAAATACACCCTTTCAACGGGAAGCAAATTACAAGGAAATGATGAGCCAATCCTTATCTGTCGCGGATATGGCACAGTTAGACAATGCTGTGCAAAAAGGATGGCTGCTGGGATCAGCGTCGTTTCAGAAAGAAATCAGCAAGTTGACTGAGCGGCGCGTCGCTCCGGCGAAGCGTGGACGACCAAGAAAAATGCCAAAGGCCCCGATAGACTGATGTTGTGTGAAATCGACGTGGATTAAGACAAAAGTTCGAAATAAATTACTCTGACCCTATTAAAAAACATAGCAATTTAATTCTTATTTTATTCGTCTCTGACCCTAATTATTTAGATTGAACTTTCTTTTGCGCTGCACTATTCTCATCACCAGACTTTCAATTTTTCCATCTGGAGATCGCTATGCATGCCCAAGGTTTATACGACCCATCCAATGAACATGATGCCTGTGGCGTCGGTTTTATTGCACACATTAAAGGCAAGAAAAATCACGCTATCGTCGAACAGGGTTTGCTGATCCTGAAAAATCTCGATCACCGCGGTGCTGTCGGTGCCGATCCTTTGATGGGCGATGGTGCCGGTATCCTGATTCAGATTCCTGACCAATACTATCGTGAAGAGATGGCAAAGCAGAACATCCAGTTGCCGCCGCCAGGTGAGTATGGTGTTGGTATGATCTTTTTGCCAAAAGAGCATGCGTCCCGTCTGGCCTGTGAGCAGGAAATCGAGCGCGCAGTCAGAGCAGAAGGTCAGGTTGTTCTGGGCTGGCGCGATGTTCCGGTAGATCGCGAGATGCCGATGTCGCCAACGGTGCGTGACAAAGAGCCTGTGATTCGCCAGATATTCATCGGACGTGGCGCGGACATCATGGTGACGGATGCGCTCGAGCGTAAGCTGTACGTGATCCGTAAATCTGCCGTACATGCGATTGAAGCATTACATTTGCTGCATGGTAAAGAATATTTTGTACCGTCGATGTCGGCACGTACGATAGTGTACAAAGGTCTGTTGTTGGCAGATCAGGTTGGCGTTTATTACAAAGATTTGCAAGATGAGCGCTGTGTTTCTGCGCTGGCTCTGGTGCATCAACGGTTTTCTACCAACACTTTCCCGGAATGGCCACTGGCTCACCCATACCGCATGATTGCGCACAATGGCGAAATCAATACCGTCAAAGGTAACTTCAACTGGATGCGTGCGCGTGAAGGTGTAATGAAATCTGCTGTACTGGGCGATGATTTGCAAAAGCTCTACCCTTTGATTTTTGAAGGTCAATCGGATACTGCAAGCTTCGATAACGCGCTTGAATTACTGGTTATGGCTGGTTATCCGATTGCTCAGGCAATGATGATGATGATTCCTGAAGCGTGGGAAAATCATACTCTGATGGACGACAATCGCCGCGCATTCTACGAATACCACGCTGCAATGATGGAACCATGGGATGGCCCTGCCGCGATGGCGTTCACAGATGGTCGTCAGATCGGCGGTACGCTGGATCGTAATGGTCTGCGTCCTGCGCGTTATATCGTGACTGATGATGATCTGGTGGTGATGGCATCGGAATCCGGCGTACTGCCTATTCCTGAATCGAAAATTATTCA
This sequence comes from Undibacterium sp. FT79W, assembly GCF_014284215.1. Classification (NCBI taxonomy): domain Bacteria; kingdom Pseudomonadati; phylum Pseudomonadota; class Betaproteobacteria; order Burkholderiales; family Oxalobacteraceae; genus Undibacterium; species Undibacterium sp. FT79W. The sequence goes on from NZ_JACOGB010000004.1 coordinate 324,305, forward strand.
GAAGTGGCGTTTGCAGCCAGGAAAAATGTTCCTGATCGATCTGGAAGCGGGTCGCATTATCGACGACAAAGAAATCAAAGATACCTACGCCAACGCGAAACCCTATAAGCAGTGGATACAATCTGTACGCATTAAACTCAGCAGCCTGAATGCTGAGCTGGACGTCGCGCCGGAAGCTGCTACTTTGCTGGATCGCCAGCAAGCCTTTGGTTATACACAGGAAGATATCAAGTTCCTCATGGCACCGATGGCGACCAATGGTGAAGAGGCCATCGGTTCTATGGGGAATGATTCCTCACTGGCGGTGATGTCGAACAAGCTCAAGCCGCTCTATAACTATTTCAAACAGCTGTTTGCTCAGGTGACGAATCCGCCAATTGATCCTATCCGCGAAGCGATGGTGATGTCGCTGGTATCGTTTATCGGGCCTAAACCTAACTTACTCGATACGAATAACATCAATCCACCGATGCGTTTAGAGGTTTCTCAGCCGGTATTGGATTTCGCAGATATCGCCAAATTGCGCAACATCAGCGCAAATACCGGTGGTAAGTTCAAATCGTATGAACTGGATATCTGCTACCCGATCGCCTGGGGGAAAGATGGCATTGAGGCACGTCTTGCTTCTATCTGCGCAGAAGTGGTCGATGCGGTGAAATCCGGTCATAACATCATGATCATCACCGACCGCAAAATGAACGCTGATTTCGTGGCGATTCCAGCATTGCTGGCAACTTCTACCGTTCATCAGCACTTGGTCAGCAAGGGCTTGCGTACGACGACCGGTCTGGTCGTCGAAACCGGCTCAGCACGCGAAACACACCACTTTGCTTTACTTGCAGGATATGGCGCAGAAGCGGTACATCCGTATCTGGCGATGCAGACGCTGGCCGATATGGCGAAAGATTTGTCCGGCGATTTGTCGGCAGAAAAAGCCATTTACAACTACACCAAAGCGATTGGTAAGGGCTTGATGAAAGTGATGTCCAAAATGGGCATCTCTACCTATATGTCTTACTGCGGTGCACAGATTTTTGAAGCGATCGGCCTGAATAAATCTCTGGTTGACAAATACTTCAAAGGCACAGCGTCGAATGTCGAAGGTATAGGTGTTTTCGAAGTAGCAGAAGAAGCACTGCGCCTGCATAAACTGGCGTTTGGCAAAGATCCGGTATTAGCCACTGCACTCGATGCCGGTGGTGAATATGCGTACCGTGTCCGTGGTGAAGACCATATGTGGACGCCGGATGCGATTGCAAAACTGCAGCACTCGACCCGCGCGAATAACTACAATTCTTACAAAGAGTACGCGCAGATCATCAATGATCAGTCGAAACGCCACATGACTTTACGTGGCCTGTTCGAATTCAAAATAGATCCATCTAAAGCGATTCCTGTAGAGCAGGTCGAGCCAGCAAAAGAAATCGTTAAACGTTTTGCGACTGGAGCGATGTCTCTCGGTTCCATCAGCACCGAGGCGCATGCAACGCTGGCGGTGGCGATGAACCGCATCGGCGGTAAATCAAATACCGGCGAGGGCGGTGAGGATCCTGCGCGTTATCAGCAAGAGCTCAAAGGAATACCTATCAAGCAGGGTGCAACACTCGCTTCGGTGATTGGTAAAGAACAGATAGAAGTGGATATCCCTTTGCAGGATGGCGACTCCCTGCGCTCCCGTATTAAACAGGTCGCATCCGGTCGTTTTGGTGTGACTGCGGAATACCTGACATCGGCTGATCAGATACAGATCAAGATGGCGCAAGGTGCGAAGCCGGGTGAAGGCGGGCAGTTACCTGGTCATAAAGTATCTGAGTACATTGCGAAGTTGCGCTTCTCAGTACCAGGCGTGGGCTTGATTTCTCCGCCTCCGCACCATGATATTTACTCGATTGAAGATCTGGCGCAGTTGATTCATGACCTCAAAAACGTGAATCCGCATGCATCGATTTCCGTCAAGCTGGTCTCAGAAGTGGGTGTCGGTACGATTGCCGCAGGTGTGTCGAAAGCCAAGGCAGATCATCTGGTGATCGCAGGTCACGATGGTGGTACCGGCGCTTCACCGTTGTCATCGATTAAACATGCTGGCACACCGTGGGAACTCGGCTTGTCCGAAACCCAGCAAACGTTGGTACTCAATGGCTTGCGTGGACGTGTTCGCGTACAGGCAGACGGTCAGATGAAAACCGGGCGTGACGTTGCTATCGCTGCGATGCTGGGTGCAGACGAAATCGGATTCGCAACTGCACCGCTGGTTGTGGAAGGTTGCATTATGATGCGTAAGTGTCACCTGAATACCTGCCCGGTCGGCGTCGCAACACAAGATCCGGTATTGCGGGCGAAATTCTCAGGTAAGCCTGAATATGTCGTGAACTATTTCTTCTTTGTTGCGGAAGAATTACGTCAGATTATGGCGCAACTGGGCGTGCGTACTTACGATGAGCTGATCGGGCGGGTTGACCTGTTGGATAAATCCAAAGCCGTATCGCACTGGAAAGCCAAAGGTCTGGACTTCAGCCGTATCTTCCATCAGCCAGAACTGGCAGACGGCGCAGCAGTCCGTCATGTTGATGTGCAGGATCATGGCCTCGAAAAAGCGCTTGATAACAAACTGATTGCGCAGGCAAAACATGCGCTGGAAACTGGTGAGAAAGTTTCCTTCATTTCTCCGGTGAAAAATCTGAATCGTACTGTAGGCGCGATGCTGTCCGGTGAAGTGGCGAAGAAATATGGTCACACTGGCTTGCCTGACGACACCATCCATATTCAGTTGCAAGGAACGGCAGGACAATCTGCCGGCGCATTCCTCGCGCATGGTGTGACGCTCGATCTGGTCGGTGAAGGCAATGACTATGTCGGTAAAGGTTTATCCGGTGGTCGCATCATCATTCGTCCGAATACCGAGTTCCGTGGCTGGGCCGTCGATAACATTATTTGCGGCAATACCGTTTTATATGGTGCCATCTCTGGTGAGGCGTTTATTAATGGCGTCGCTGGTGAACGTTTCGCTGTACGTAATTCAGGCGCGGTTACTGTGGTGGAAGGAACTGGCGATCATGGTTGCGAATACATGACTGGCGGTACGGTTGTCGTGTTGGGCAACACTGGACGTAACTTTGCTGCAGGTATGTCTGGTGGTATTGCGTATGTCTATGACCCGGAAGGGACGTTTGAAAGCAAATGCAATATGTCTATGGTGACCCTGGAACCTGTGCTGGCAGGCGATATTCAGGCGACTTCAATCGATAAATCGATCTGGCACAGTATGTTGCGTGGCGGTGAAGGTGATACCGATGAGGCGATTTTGCGTCAGCTGATTGAGCGTCATTTCAAACACACCGGCAGTACCCGTGCCCGTAACTTGCTGGATAACTGGGCAAGCAGCCGCGCTAAGTTCGTCAAAGTATTCCCGACCGAGTACAAACGCGCGCTGGCTGAAATGTACGCTGCCAGAAACGCTGCCAATGAAAAAGACAAAGTCGTCGCGTAGTTGAGATGAGGTACCCCTTGCCGGGGTGCCTGCTCCTGTGCGATTCACGATAGATAGGGCAACAGCCCGCAACGATATTGAGGTTAAAAAATGGGTAAAGTCACCGGCTTCATGGAATATCAGCGCTTGCAGGAAGCAAGCGAAGCGCCACAATCACGTAAAAAACACTACAAAGAGTTTTTAGTCCATCTGGGCGACGCCCAGGCAAAGACGCAAGCGGCACGCTGTATGGATTGCGGCATTCCGTTTTGTAATAACGGTTGCCCTGTGAATAACATCATCCCTGACTGGAATGATCTGGTGTATCACGGGAATTATCAGCAAGCTCTGGAAGTCCTGCATTCAACCAATAATTTCCCGGAATTTACCGGACGCATCTGCCCGGCACCTTGCGAATCCGCGTGTACTTTGGGTATCAATAATGATGCCGTTGGTATCAAATCGATTGAGCATTTCATCATCGATAAAGGCTGGGAAAATAACTGGGTAGTGCCGCAGATTTCCAGTGTTAAAACTGGTAAGAAAATTGCGGTTGTCGGCTCTGGTCCTGCCGGGCTGGCGGCCGCACAACAACTCGCACGTGTCGGACACGATGTCACCGTGTTTGAAAAAAATGACCGTGTTGGCGGTTTATTGCGCTACGGTATTCCTGACTTCAAAATGGAAAAATCCCATATTGATCGTCGTGTCGAGCAAATGAAAGCGGAAGGCGTTACTTTCCGTACCGGCGTCTTCGTCGGTAAAGATTTTCCTGTCACAGTGACCAACTGGTCGAAAGAAACGATGTCACCGGAACAACTGCAAAAAGATTTCGATGCGGTGATTATTGCCGGTGGTGCAGAAACTCCGCGTGATCTGCCAGTACCAGGGCGTGAACTCAAAGGTGTGCATTTTGCAATGGACTTTTTGCCAGTGCAAAACAAGGTCAATGCCGGTGATAAAGTGAAAGATCAGATTCTGGCGACCGGTAAGCATGTGGTTGTCATCGGTGGTGGTGACACTGGTTCAGATTGCGTCGGGACCTCGAATCGTCATGGCGCCAAATCTGTGACGCAATTTGAATTAATGCCACAACCGCCGGAGCAGGAAAATAAACCTCTGGTGTGGCCATACTGGCCAACGAAGTTGCGTACATCCTCTTCTCACGAAGAGGGTTGCGAACGTGACTGGGCCGTGGCGACCAAGCGTCTTGAAGGCAAAGGTGGCAAAGTTGAAAAACTGATCGCGTGTCGCGTTGAATGGAAAGACGGCAAAATGCAGGAAGTGGCCGATTCCGAGTTTGAAATGAAAGCCGATCTGGTGTTGCTGGCAATGGGCTTTGTCTCACCAGTGCAGCAGGTGCTGGATGCATTCGGTGTTGATAAAGACGCACGCGGCAATGCCAAGGCGACCACTGAGGGCGATGCTTGCTACAAAACCAATGTACCGAAAGTGTATGCTGCAGGTGATATGCGTCGCGGACAGTCATTAGTGGTCTGGGCTATTCGCGAAGGGCGTCAATGTGCGCGCGAAGTCGATGCGTTTCTGATGGGCGAGTCCGTCCTTCCACGCTGATAAAAGCGACTGATTTCTCTTGAAAAAGGAGAAATCAGTCAGTTTTTTTGATGAATCCAGTCAAATTTTTAAAATTAATGACTTCAAATTCATTAATTTTTGTCTTAATTTATTCTCGATTTTGAATTAAATATCTATTTAAATGCTATTTCAGAATTTAATTCAAAAATTGGTTGCTATTTTAAATAATAATTAATTTGTTATTTTTTTGCTTATACTTGCCGATACAACTTCATTTCCAGTTCTGCATTACAATCTAGCCTTTGCAAAACTTAATCCCTCGTTGTGTCAAATCTCGTTGAAATTCGCGATGTTCATTTCGGATATGGAGAACGGACAATTTTATCCGGACTTCATATGGACTTCCCGCGCGGTAAAGTGATTGCCGTCATGGGGGGCTCCGGCTCCGGTAAAACCACTATCCTGCGTTTGATAGGCGGACAAATTCGTCCGCAGCGTGGCAGTGTCAGCGTCAATGGTCAGCACGTGCAGGATCTTGCCAGTGACGATTTATATGCGATGCGGCGCAAAATGGGTATGTTGTTTCAGCACGGCGCATTATTCACCGACCTGAGCGTTTTTGATAATGTCGCTTTCCCTATGCGCGAGCATACGGATTTGAGCGAAGCGATGATACGCGACCTGGTGATGCTCAAACTCGAAGCAGTAGGATTAAGAAATGCTGCATATCTGATGCCGGCAGAAATTTCCGGCGGTATGGCGCGCCGGGTTGCGCTTGCGCGGGCGGTTGCTCTGGACCCGCAGCTAATGATGTACGACGAGCCATTTGCTGGGCTTGATCCGATTTCTATGGGCGTGGCCGCAAATCTGATCCGGAACTTGAATGATGCCTTGGGGTCTACATCAATACTGGTCTCACACGATGTTCATGAGTCGTTTGCGATTGCAGACTACATTTACTTCCTGTCACAGGGAAAAATCGTGGCTGATGGCACGCCTGAGCAGATGATGGCATCGGAAGATCCGTATGTCAGACAGTTCGTACATGCCCAGGCGGATGGTCCCGTACCTTTCCATTATCCCGGCAAAACTTTGCTGGATGATCTGGGTCTGAAAGGGGCATTATGATCATTGAATCTGTCGGTAAGTGGACGCGCGGAATGTCCAGTGATCTGGGTTATGCCACGCGTAGCTTTTTCTCAATTTTGTTCAGCGGCTTTGGTTTGTGGCGGCGGCCGCGCCTGATTACCGATCAGATACATTTTATCGGTAATTATTCGCTGGTCATTATTGCAGTATCCGGTTTGTTTGTTGGATTTGTACTGGGTTATCAGGGCTATTACACCTTGAACCGCTTTGGCTCAGGTGAGTCACTTGGCTTGCTGGTGACAATTTCTCTGGTGCGTGAACTTGGTCCTGTCGTCGCTGCCTTGTTATTTGCTGGTCGGGCCGGTACTTCTCTGACAGCAGAAATTGGTTTGATGAAGGCGGGTGAGCAACTGGCTGCGATGGAAATGATGGCAGTTAATCCGATACAACGGGTATTAGCTCCACGTTTTATTGCTGGTTTGATTTCCTTGCCGATCCTGACTGCCATTTTCAATGCCATGGGTGTGATTGGCGGATATATCGTTGGCGTCCAGTTGATCGGCGTGGATAACGGCGCGTTCTGGTCGCAGATGCAGGCCGGTGTGGAAATCGGTCAGGATATTGGTAACGGTGTATTGAAAAGTATCGTCTTTGGTTTTGCTGTGACGTTTGTGGCTTTATTTCAGGGCTATGAAGCGCAGCCAACACCGGAAGGGGTGGCCAGAGCAACAACGCGTACCGTTGTGATTTCCTCTTTGCTGGTGTTGTGGCTGGATTTCCTGATGACAGCCTGGATGTTCCAATAAACGTGGCCTTGCACATACTCCTGGGGAGTATGTGGATCTGTGCGGCGGAAGTCTTTTTAAATAAACGGCAAATTAAGAATAAATGCAGATACTCCCTGATATACGGGAGTTTGAAATAGGTAAGGATTGATGATGCAAAAAAAATCTCTGGACTTCTGGGTTGGACTTTTTGTTTTACTTGGTGCTGCCGCTTTACTATTTCTGGCATTGAAAGCTGGCAATATGAGTTCGCTTTCACTAGAGAAAACGTATGAAGTGGTAACGCGTTTTGACAATATCGGCGGACTGAAACCACGTGCCGCAGTAAAAAGTGCGGGTGTCGTCGTCGGACGGGTTTCGGAAGTCAGATTTGACGATAAAACCTTTCAGGCAACGGTGATACTGCAATTAGAAACACGCTATAAGTTTCCGAAAGATACATCTGCCAAGATTCTGACGGCAGGATTATTGGGTGAGCAATATATTGGCCTGGAAGCCGGTGGTGACACCGCGAATCTGGTTGCCGGTGACAGGATAAAAATGACGCAGTCGGCGGTCGTTCTGGAAAATCTGATCAGTCAGTTTCTTTTCAGTAAGGCCGCAGACAGCAATGCGGAAGAGAAAAAATGAAAAATACATTCAAGCAGTTAAACGTGCGTTTTTGCGCCGTACTGGTACTGAGCATGACTGTGTTGCTGACAGGTTGCAGCACCGTCTCAGTCGATAAAATCAAAGACAAAGCTGACCGCACGCTGGACGTGATCAGTACCAAAACCAATATCGGTAAAAACCCACGCGATCCTCTTGAGGGGTTTAATCGCGCAATGTTCAATTTCAATGATTCACTGGATCAGGCGGTATTGAAACCGGTTGCGCAAACGTATCGCGATGTGACGCCATCGTTTGTTCAGACCGGTGTCGGTAACTTTTTCAGCAATATCGGCGATGTCTGGAATGCGGTCAACAATCTGTTGCAAGGCAAAGTTGCTGAAGGTAGCTCCGACGTAATGCGTTTTGCGTTTAACTCAACATTTGGTCTGGCGGGTTTACTTGATATCGCTTCGCCCGCAGGTCTGCCTAAGCATCGCGAAGATTTTGGTCAGACGTTGGGTCGCTGGGGTGTCCGTTCCGGGCCTTATCTGGTCTTACCACTATTGGGTTCGTCTACCGTGCGTGATGCGTTGGCAACACCGGTCGATATGAAAGGTAATTTGTGGTCGTATAAAGAGCCTGTTTATATTCGCAATATCGGTACTGGCGTACGTCTGGTCGATGCCCGCGCATCTGTGCTGGACGCCGGTTCGCTGATAGAAGAAGCCGCCCTGGATAAATATGTGTTTATCCGTGATGCCTATCTGCAGCGTCGCGCCAGTCAGATCGCTCCGGAAGAGGATTAATTCCCGTAGGGATTTGTAAAACAATATAACAACAGTCAACCCATCAACACCCCGATGAGTTAACTGGCGACACAGACGTCGCAATCAGATGGATATGAAGGATAAAGAAATGAAAACAATCATGACCCGATTTTTATTAACGATGTTTGCCACTCTGGCATTTGCCAACAGCGGTTTTGCCGCCGCTGCTGCTCAGGAAGCGCCTGATCAGTTGGTCAAACGCATCAGTCTTGAAATTATTGATCTGGCGAAAGCGGACAAAGAAATTCAGGCCGGCAATCAAAAGCGTGTTTATGACCTGGTCGACAGCAAAATTTTGCCTTACATCGATTTTCAGCGCATGACTTCGCTGGCAGCAGGTAAAAGCTGGAGAGATGCGACACCGGAACAGCAAAAGCAACTGATTAACGAATTCCGTACTTTGTTGGTATTTACTTACTCTGGTGCTATCGCTCAGATTAAAGACCAACGCGTTGAATTTAAACCGCTTCGTGGAGTAACACCGGAAGATACGGAAGTCGAAGTCCGTTCGCAGATTATTCAGACCCGTGGCGAGCCTATCCAGTTAAATTACCGTCTTGAAAAATTGCCAGCAGGCTGGAAAATCTATGACATCAACGTACTGGGTGCATGGCTGGTCGAAACATATAAAGGCAGTTTTTCTGCTGAAATCAGCAAGTCTGGCATTGATGGTCTGATCAAAACCCTGACTGAAAAAAATAAAAAGCTCGCATCTGCACCAATCAAAGCGGCATCCAAATAAGTCTGACAAAGGATTTATTGTGTACAAACTAGCAGGCGAACTTTCTCAGAAGAATGCCCGTACCGCGCTGGCAGAAGGGAATGCTGCCATATCGCAGGGACAGTCGGACTTCGACTTGTCTGGCCTGGAGCGGATAGATTCTGCTGCCGTTGCCGTTATGATTGAATGGCAGCGACAGGCTCTGGCAAAAAAGCAAACTCTGCAATTTCATGCGTTGCCAGCCAGCCTGATCAGTCTGATCAGGCTTTACGGTCTGAGTGAGCAGTTTATTACCCCATCCTCCGAGCGACATTGACGCTCACCCCGGGAATGCGTCGGTTTCCTGCACGCAGTTTCAGCCTCCACGCTGAAAATCCCCTATAATCAAGGGTTCGCCCAGCGGGTGAACCCTTAGATTTTCTCCGTATCCGATTTCTCTTACGCACGTAAGTGCAAGCATGCCAGATGGCCGCCATACAAATTAGTAATATTCAAAAACGCTACCAGTCTTTGCAAGCTCTGGGCGGCGTATCGCTTTCTATCGAAGAAGGCGAATTTTTCGGCCTGCTCGGGCCAAATGGTGCGGGTAAAACGACATTGATTTCTATCATCGCTGGCCTGAACCGTGCCGACGCCGGTAATGTCACGGTGCAAGGTCATGACGTTGTCAGCGACTACAGGAATGCGCGCAGGAATCTGGGCGTCGTACCGCAAGAATTAGTTTTTGATCCATTTTTTACTGTACGCGAAACCTTGCGTATGCAGTCCGGTTATTTCGGCCTCAGAAACAACGATAAATGGATAGATGAGGTCATGGAAAACCTTGATCTGACCAATAAGGCCGATACCAATATGCGCGCTTTGTCGGGTGGCATGAAGCGCCGCGTGCTGGTTGCGCAGGCGCTTGTGCACAAGCCGCCCGTAATCGTGCTTGACGAGCCAACGGCAGGCGTTGACGTTGAATTGCGTCAGACTTTGTGGCAATTCATTGCGCGTTTGAACCGAGAAGGTCACACCATCGTGCTGACCACACATTATCTCGAAGAAGCGCAGGCTCTTTGTAATCGTATTGCAATGCTGAAATTGGGGAAGGTTGTTGCCCTCGATAGCACTGCCGCGCTGATTAAGCGTATTTCGGGGTCCCAACTGCGGGTAACTCTGGCCGCATCCGGTAATACGACTTTACCTGTAACGTTACGCGACAAGATTATCAGCCATGAAACCCTGGCCGATCCACGTCAGTTTGCTTTACGTGTCACCGACTATGGTCAGGTTGAAGGAATCTTAGGTGAGCTACGCATGGGTGGATGTGTGATTGAGGATATGCAATTGTTGCAAGCCGATCTGGAAGACGTCTTCCTGCAAATTATGGAGGGCAAGCAATGAGTAATATGACCGGTTTTAACACCCTGTTTTACAAAGAAGTACTGCGCTTCTGGAAAGTCGCAACGCAAACGATCACAGCACCTATCATGACCGCGTTGTTGTATTTGCTGATTTTCGGCCATGTGCTGGATGCTCATGTGCAGGTGTATCCGGGTGTGCGTTACACCGCATTTCTGGTACCAGGATTGGTGATGATGAGTGTGTTGCAAAATGCTTTTGCGAATTCATCTTCTTCGCTGATACAGTCGAAAATCACCGGCAATCTGGTGTTTGTATTGTTGCCGCCTTTATCGCACTGGGAGCTTTTCGGTGGCTATGTACTGGCGGCGATATTACGTGGTGTCACAGTCGGTGCGGGTGTGTTTATTGTGACGGTATGGTTCACTGACCTGCATTTTGAAGCGCCAGGGTGGATTGCTCTGTTTGCGTTGCTGGGCGCGGCGATGCTGGGAACGATGGGACTGATCGCCGGCATCTGGGCAGAGAAATTCGATCAGCTCGCTGCATTCCAGAATTTTTTAATCATGCCGGCGACGTTTTTATCCGGCGTGTTTTATTCGATACATTCTTTGCCGCCGTTCTGGCAAACCGTGTCGCACTTTAATCCATTCTTTTACATGATCGATGGATTCCGGTTTGGCTTCTTCGGTAAATCAGACGTGGCACCGTTGTATAGTTTAGCGATTGTTTCTGTTTTCTTTGTTTTACTGTCAGCGATTGCGGTGCAGATGCTGAAGCGTGGTTATAAGTTGCGTGATTGATTGATGCCAGGTATCAGTCCTTCAGCGTGTTACTAATTGAGTTTGAAAGAGATATACGCCGTGTTTCCTACCCCTGAACAAATTAAAAACTACATTGCTGCTGGTCTTGAATGCAGCCATCTGGAAGTTGAAGGTGATGGTCAGCACTTTAATGCCGTCATCGTTTCCACCGCATTCGCTGGCAAACGTCCGATACAACGTCACCAGATCGTCTATGCGGTTCTGGGTGATCGTATGCGTGAAGAAATTCATGCTTTGTCGATGAAAACACTGACACCTGAAGAGTACCAGGCATAATGGATAAATTACTGATTACCGGCGGTCACCGCCTGAACGGAGACATCGTTATCTCCGGAGCAAAAAATGCCGCGTTACCGATTTTGTGCGCAGGTTTGCTGAGTGCCGATGATGTCGTGCTGAGCAATGTTCCATCGCTGCAGGATGTCAACACCATGCTGAAATTGCTGCGTCAGATGGGTTTGCGCGTCACGCAGGAAAATGGCGTCACTACGCTCAATGGGCAGGGTATTGATAAACTCGAAGCACCTTACGACATGGTGAAAACCATGCGTGCTTCGATACTGGTACTCGGCCCTTTACTGGCGCGTTTCGGTGAAGCGAAAGTCTCATTGCCGGGCGGCTGTGCGATTGGCTCGCGTCCGGTGGATCAGCATATCAAAGGCTTGCGTGCGATGGGTGCCGAGATCACGATCGAGGCGGGTTATATCCATGCCAAAGCCAAGCGACTCAAAGGTGCGCGTATCGTGACCGATATGATTACGGTCACTGGCACCGAAAATCTGTTGATGGCAGCGACGCTGGCGGAAGGCGAGACTGTGCTGGAAAACGCCGCGCGTGAACCGGAAGTGACCGATCTGGCGAATCTGCTGGTGGCAATGGGAGCGAAGATCGAAGGCATAGGCACTGATAGACTGGTGATACAGGGCTGTGAAAGCTTGCATGGCGCTGCCCATACCGTGATCGCAGATCGCATTGAGACCGCGACTTTCCTGTGTGCAGTGGCGGCAACCGGTGGCGATATCACCTTGAAAAATACCCGCAGCGATATTCTTGATGTGGCACTCGATAAGTTGCGTGAAGCTGGCGTCGTTTTGACGACCGGCCCGGACTGGATACGTGCGCAAATGAGTAGCCGTCCGAAGGCAGTCAGTTTCCGCACCACTGAATACCCGGGTTTCCCTACCGATATGCAGGCGCAATTCATGGCGCTCGATTGTGTTGCGTCCGGCAGTAGCCGCGTCACAGAAACGATTTTTGAAAATCGTTTCATGCATGTGCAGGAGATGAATCGTCTTGGCGCAAAAATTGAAATCGATGGACATACAGCGATCATCAATGGCGTCGATAAACTGGTCGGCGCGCCAGTTATGGCAACCGATTTACGCGCTTCAGCATCGCTGGTGATTGCCGGCATGGCGGCGGAAGGCGAAACACTGATAGACCGGATTTATCACCTCGATCGTGGTTACGACCGCATGGAAGTGAAATTGTCAGCGGTCGGCGCACAAATACAAAGGCTCAAGTAATGACTGCACAACTCACTCTGGCTTTATCCAAAGGGCGGATTTTTGAAGAAACTCTGCCGCTGCTGGAAGCGGCCGGCATTCGCGTGACCGAAGATCCGGAAAAATCCCGTAAGCTGATTCTGGCAACGAATGATCCGGGTGTGCGCGTGATCATTGTCCGCGCTTCCGATGTGCCGACGTATGTGCAGTATGGCGCCGCTGATTTCGGCGTTGCCGGTAAAGACGTGTTGCACGAACATGGTGGCGAAGGTTTGTATCAGCCTATCGATCTGAACATTGCAAAATGCCGCATGTCTGTGGCTGTCTCGGCCGGATTTGATTATCAGAGCGCTGTACATCAGGGCGCGCGTTTGCGCGTGGCAACCAAGTACACCGAAACTGCGCGCGAGCATTTTGCCAGCAAAGGTGTGCACGTCGATCTGATCAAGCTGTATGGTTCTATGGAACTCGCGCCGCTGGTTGGTCTGTCGGATGCGATTGTCGATCTGGTCAGCACCGGCAGCACTCTGCGCGCGAATAATCTGGTTGAAGTCGAACACATCATGGATATTTCCTCGCGTCTGGTGGTGAATCAGGCAGCATTGAAATTGAAGCGTGAACGTTTGCAACCGATACTTGAAGCTTTCGAGCGCGCCACCAGTTTAAAAGCATAATTAAAGAGAATGAGCATGGCATCCCCCGCATCCCTGATTACCCGGCTGGACTCAACTGAGGCAGATTTTTCCGCAAAGCTCTCTGCCTTGCTGGCTTTTGAAGCGAGTGAAGATGAAGCGATTGATCGTGCTGCCGCACAAATTTTAGCCAGCGTAAAAGCGCATGGTGACAGTGCTGTGCTGGACGCGACCAATCGTTTTGACCGCCTCAGTGCGGACAGTGTTGCGGCGCTGGAGTTGTCGCAGCAAGAGATGCAGGATGCGCTGAATTCACTCAGTGCCGAACGTCGCCATGCGCTGGAAACGGCAGCACAGCGAGTGCGTGCGTATCACGAGATACAAAAGAAAGAATGCGGCTCCGAAGGTTTCAGCTATACCGAAGCCGATGGTACGGTGCTTGGTCAGAAGGTCACGCCACTCGATCGCGTCGGCATCTATGTGCCGGGCGGTAAGGCTGCTTATCCTTCCTCGGTATTGATGAATGCGATTCCCGCCAAGGTTGCCGGTGTGCAGGAAATCATCATGGTGGTACCGACGCCCGATGGCGTGAAGAATCCGCTGGTGCTGGCGGCAGCGGCGATTGCCGGTGTCGACAGAGTATTCACCATCGGCGGCGCGCAGGCAGTCGGTGCGCTGGCGTATGGCACCGCGACGATTCCGCAAGTCGATAAGATAGTCGGGCCAGGTAACGCCTATGTCGCGGCGGCAAAGCGCCGTGTGTTTGGCACAGTTGGTATCGACATGATTGCTGGCCCATCAGAAATTCTGGTCTTGTGCGATGGCACAACGAATCCGGATTGGGTTGCGATGGATTTATTTTCGCAGGCAGAACATGATGAGCTCGCGCAGTCGATTTTATTGTGCCCCGATGCAGCGTATATCGAAGCGGTGCTGGCCAGCATCGCCCGTTTGCTGCCAGAGATGCCGCGCCACGAAGTGATCCGCACTTCGCTGGCGAATCGCGGTGCGCTGATTAAAGTGCGTGACATGGACGAAGCCTGTGCGATTGCGAACAGCATCGCCGCCGAACACTTGGAAATTTCGGCTGAACAGCCGCAGCAATGGGCGGATAAAATCCGCCATGCCGGTGCGATGTTCCTCGGTCGTTATTCGTCGGAAGCCTTAGGCGATTATTGCGCGGGCCCGAATCATGTGTTGCCGACTTCCCGTACTGCGCGCTTTTCATCGCCGCTGGGTGTGTATGATTTCCAGAAACGCTCATCCATGATCCATGTCAGTGAACAAGGTGCGCAGACGCTGGGCAAAGTGGCCGCCGAGCTCGCTTATGGCGAAGGCTTGCAAGCCCATGCGCGTAGTGCCGAATTCCGCCTGAAGTGACTTTCAACATGAATTCCTAGCATGGCAGCCAATTGGCGGAATCAGATATTTTGCGAGGACGCGTTGCAAGGGCTGGCGCGTTTGCCTGATGCCAGCGTTGATTTGTTGCTGGCCGATCCGCCGTATGGTCTGGGCAAGGATTACGGCAACGACTCCGACAAAATGGAAGCCGCCGCCTACCTTGACTGGATGACGGCGTGGGTCGATCTGGCCTTACCCAAGCTCAAGGTGAATGGCAGTCTGTATATTTTTCTGACCTGGCGTTATTCGCCGGAAGTGTTCGTGATGCTCAAACAGCGCATGAGCATGATGAATGAAATCATCTGGGACCGGCGTGTGCCTTCGATGGGCGGAACGGTACGTAAATATTCCTCGGTGCATGACACCATCGGCTTCTTTGTCAAAGCGCGGGATTATTATTTTGATCTGGATGCGATCCGCATTCCGTATGATGCGGCCACCAAAAAAGCGCGCAGCCGTAAGATTTTTGAAGGTGCCAAATGGCTGGAGCTGGGCTTTAATCCCAAAGATGTGTGGAGTGTTTCGCGTCTGCATCGTGAACACGCCGAGCGTGAAGAGCACCCGACACAAAAGCCCTTAGAAATTATCGAACGCATGATCAAGGCATCCTGCCCACCCGGCGGCGTCGTCCTTGATCCATTTATGGGCAGCGGTACCACCGCTGTCGCCGCACAACGTTGCGGGCGCGATTTCGTTGGTTTTGAACTGAATCCTGATTATTGCGAGATGATACAAAAACGCCTCGCTCAGGCGCATCCCGTATAACTCTCCGGCGTGCACTTTTGGGGGAGTATATGAACAACGTCTCGTACAACCTAATTAAATAGCGGATGTTTTGGTGTTAATCGAACATACTGCCTGGAGTATATAGTGAGTATCACGGATATTATCCGCCCGGAAATCAGCAGTTTAGCGGCTTACCACGTGCCCGATGCGGCAGGTTTGCTGAAACTCGATGCGATGGAAAATCCTTATCTGTTGCCAGCGGAAATGCAGCAGGCGCTGGCGCAGCATCTGGCGCAGGTGGCGCTGAATCGCTATCCGGTGCCATCGTATTTCAGCCTGAAGCAGTTGATCGCCGACAAGCTGGGCGTGCCCGCAGATCGCGAGATCGTGCTCGGCAATGGTTCCGACGAGCTGATCGCCATGATCTCGGTGGCATGCGCCAAGCCGGGCGCGAAAGTGCTGGCGCCGGTGCCCGGATTTGTGATGTATGCGATGTCAGCGAAATTTGCCGGTCTGGAATTCATCGGTGTGCCGCTGCAGGCTGATCTGACGCTCGATACGGCCGCGATGCTGGCCGCCATCCGCACGCACCGCCCGGCGATCACGTATCTTGCGTATCCGAATAATCCTACCGGCACTTTGTATGACGCTGACGATATCGTTGCCATTGCACACGCCGTTGGCGACAGCGGCGTGGTGGTGGTGGATGAAGCGTATCAGCCTTTTGCGCCGTCGAGTTTCATGCCGCGTCTGGCGGAATTTGACAATCTGGTGGTCGTGCGCACGGTGTCAAAATTAGGTCTGGCAGGCATACGTCTTGGTTATATGGCTGGCAATAACGCGCTGATGCATGAGTTTGAAAAAGTGCGCCCACCTTACAACATCAATGTGCTGACGCAGGCGGCCGCAGAATTTGTGTTGCAGCGGGTCGAAGTGCTGGATGCGCAGGCGGCCGAATTACGCGCACAGCGTAGCCAATTGGCAACGGCATTAAGTGCCTTGCCCGGCGTGCAGGTTTTTCCCTCGGCTGCGAATTTCCTGCTGATCCGTGTGGCGAATGCTGAACAAGTCTTTGCTAAATTGTTGGATCACAAAATTTTAGTCAAAAATGTAGGTAAAATGCACTCTCTGCTTGAGAACTGTCTGCGCATCACCGTCAGCACTCAGGAAGAAAATGCTCTTTTTATGGCTGCGCTTGCAGCATCTCTGACATCAAAATGAATAAGCCAACGCAAAATGAATATCAGCCGCGCATTGCGGCGGTATCCCGCAATACCAATGAAACGCAAATCCGCGTCGCGATCAATCTCGATGGCACCGGTCAGCAAAAGCTCAATACCGGTGTGCCGTTTCTGGATCACATGCTCGATCAGATCGCCCGTCACGGATTGATAGACCTTGAGGTTGAAGCGGTCGGCGATCTGCACATCGATGCGCACCATACCGTCGAAGATGTCGGTATTACGCTGGGTCAGGCATTCGCGCAGGCGGTCGGCGACAAAAAAGGCATTCGTCGCTATGGTCACGCTTATGTGCCACTGGATGAAGCATTGTCACGCGTGGTGGTGGATTTTTCCGGTCGTCCCGGGCTGGAATATCACATTCCTTTCACCCGTGCGATGATAGGTCAGTTTGACGTTGATCTGACACGTGAGTTTTTTCAGGGTTTTGTGAATCACGCACTTGTTACGCTGCATATCGATAATTTGCGTGGCGATAATTCGCATCATCAATGCGAAACCGTGTTCAAGGCGTTTGGCCGTGCATTACGGATGGCCATCGAGCTGGATCCGCGTGCCGCTGGTATGATTCCGTCGACCAAAGGTTGTCTTTAATATTGTCAGTCGTATCCCGATCCCGGCGACAGTCGGGCGATCATTATGAATAAAATTGTTGTTGTTGATTACGGTATGGGAAATTTGCGCTCAGTAGCGCAAGCCCTGCGTGCCGTTGCACCTGAAGCGAACGTATTGATTTCGGGTGAGGTGGCCGATATTCAGAGTGCTGACCGCATCGTGTTACCAGGACAGGGCGCGATGCCCGACTGCATGAGCAGTCTGCGTGATTCTGGTGTGCAGGAAGCTGTACTCAATGCCAGCCGTAACAAACCCTTGTTCGGCGTGTGTGTTGGCGAGCAAATGTTGTTTGATCTGAGTGAAGAAGGCAATACGCCTGGTCTGGGACTATTGCCGGGCAAGGTTGTACGCTTTGATCTGGATGGTCAGCTGCAAGCCGATGGTTCGCGTTTTAAAGTGCCGCAGATGGGCTGGAATCGTGTGCAGCAATCTCGGTCTCACGCTTTGTGGCAAGATATACCCGATCAGGAATATTTTTATTTTGTGCATAGCTATTATGCACAGCCTGACAATGCGGAGCATATTGTGGGTATGACAGATTATGGTCAGCTCTTCGCCTGTGCCGTTGCCCGCGATAATATTTTTGCGACGCAATTTCACCCTGAAAAGAGTGCGCATGCCGGTTTGCAGTTGTATAAGAACTTTGTTCACTGGAATCCTTGAGTATCTGATCGGGCGAAATGTTGTTGCTTTATGCTTTGCCGGATAGTCTGATTTTCTGTTGTACTTTCGTTTCTTTTTTTGTCTCTTTTTGTCTGATACCGACACCTTAATTTCTTTAACATCATGTTGCTCATCCCTGCTATCGACCTGAAAGATGGTCACTGTGTACGCCTGAAACAAGGTGATATGGAACAAGCCACCGTGTTCTCCGAAGACCCGGCTGAAACTGCCCGTCACTGGCTGAAACAAGGAGCGCGCCGGCTGCATCTGGTCGATCTGAATGGTGCTTTTGCCGGTAAGCCAAAAAACGAAGGCGCGGTGAAATCCATTCTGAAAGCGGTGCGGGAATATGCCGAAGAAACCGGCACTGAGGAAATCCCGGTTCAGCTCGGCGGCGGTATCCGTGATCTCGATACGATAGAACGCTATCTTGATGGCGGCCTGTCTTACATCATCATCGGCACGGCAGCGGTGCGTAACCCCGGCTTCCTGGCGGATGCCTGCAGCGCATTCCCCGGTCAGATTATCGTCGGCATTGACGCTAAAGACGGTAAGGTGGCGACCGATGGCTGGAGTAAATTATCCGGTCACGAAGTGATTGATCTGGCGAAAAAATTTGAAGATTACGGCGTGGAATCCATTATTTACACCGACATCGGTCGTGATGGCATGATGGGCGGCGTCAATATTGAAGCGACAGTCAGACTGGCGCAGGCCGTCAGCATTCCAGTCATTGCTTCCGGTGGTGTACATAATCTTGCCGACGTGGAAGCCTTGTGTGCGGTACAGGAGGAAGGTATTGAGGGCGTTATCTGTGGCCGCTCAATTTACGAAGGTACGCTGGATCTCGCCTCGGCACAGGATCGCGCTGACGAACTCAGTGGTGAGCCGCTTTTGGATGAAGAAGACGCTGAATGACATTAGCTAAACGCATTATTCCTTGTCTGGATGTGACCGCAGGTCGCGTCGTCAAAGGAATTAATTTTCAAGAGCTGCGCGATGCCGGTGACCCGGTGGAGATCGCCCGTCGTTACGATGCGCAGGGTGCCGATGAAATTACTTTCCTCGATATCACCGCATCATCTGATGGGCGTGATCTGATACTGCCGATTATCGAAGCCGTGGCATCTCAGGTATTCATTCCTTTGACGGTTGGCGGCGGCGTGCGCACGGTTGCCGATGTGCGACGCCTACTGAATGCGGGTGCAGACAAGGTTGGCATCAATACGTCTGCGGTGACCAATCCGCAACTGGTGGCAGATGCGGCGCATAAATACGGCTCACAATGTATCGTGGTCGCGATTGATGCAAAGAATGTCGCACCGGGAAAATGGGAAGTCTTCACCCACGGCGGCCGCAATGCAACTGGCCTGGATGCGGTGGAGTGGGCGCAAAATATGGCGCGTCTTGGTGCCGGTGAGATTCTTCTGACCAGCATGGATAAAGATGGTACCCGTTCCGGTTTTGATCTCGGCCTGACCCGCGCAGTGTCGGATGCCGTATCCATTCCGGTGATCGCTTCCGGTGGTGTCGGTGGTTTGCAGGATCTTGCTGACGGTATCAAAGTCGGTGGTGCAGATGCGGTACTGGCCGCCAGCATTTTCCATTACGGCCATCACACGGTCGGAGAAGCGAAGCAATTCATGGCAGCGCAAAATATTCCTATGAGGTTGGTATGAGTGCCGCGACGTGGTTAAACAAAGTGAAGTGGGATGATCAGGGGCTGGTACCCGTAATCGCACAAGAGGCGAGTAGTAACGACGTGTTGATGTTCGCCTGGATGAACCGCGATGCGTTAAGCAAAACAGTTGAGATCGGCGAAGCCGTTTACTGGAGCCGTTCACGTAAAAAGTTATGGCATAAGGGCGAGGAGTCCGGTCATGTGCAGAAAGTAAAAGAAATCCGTCTCGATTGTGATCAGGACGTGGTGCTGATTAAAGTTGAGCAGGCAGATAGCATTGCCTGCCACACCGGACGTCATTCTTGTTTTTTTCAGAAATTTGAAGGCAGTCTGAATGAAGGTGATTGGCAGGCAGTGGATCCGGTATTGAAAGACCCTGAGAGTATTTATAAATGAGTACACAAGTACAAGTGCTGGAACGTTTGGCAGAGATTATTGAAAGTCGCAAACTGGCCAATGGCGGCGACCCTGATAAATCGTATGTCGCGCGTTTGTTTTCCAAAGGCGACGATGCGATTTTGAAAAAAATCGGCGAAGAAGCAACCGAAACTGTGATGGCCGCAAAAGATGCGCGTGTCTCAGGTGATGCCAGCAAAGTGTTATACGAATGTGCTGACTTATGGTTTCATTCGCTTGTCATGTTGGCCCAGTATGATTTGCGCCCTCAGCAAGTATTAGATGAGCTGGCAAGGCGCGAGGGCATCTCCGGTATCGAAGAAAAGGCAGCACGTCAGGAGTAAGACGTGCGGCTTTGGTTCTGAGAATTATTTCCCTTGTTTAATTTGATCGGATAAACGTGGATAATTGTATCTTCTGTAAAATTGTTGCCAAGCAAATTCCATCAACGATAGTGTATGAAGATGAGAGCTTACTGGCGTTTAAGGATATTCATCCCGCTGCACCGGTGCACTTATTGATTATTCCAAAAAAGCACATAGATACCTTGTCTTCCGCACAGTCAGAGCATACGGAATTGCTGGGAAAAATGCTGGCGCTGGTGCCTAAGCTTGCGACTGAGCATGGTTGTGCACCAACGGTGATGGCAGATGGAAGTTTATCGGGCGGTTATAAAACCCTGATTAACACAGGGCCGGATGGCGGGCAGGAAGTGTATCATCTGCACACGCATCTGATCGGTGGTCCGCAGCCTTGGCGCGGACAACGCTAATTTTTTTAGAGAGCATTGCTCTCCTGGGAGTCAAACATGGGTTCATTCAGTATCTGGCACTGGCTAATCGTTTTAGTCGTGGTTATATTAGTTTTCGGCACCAAAAAACTTGGTAACGTTGGTGCTGATCTTGGTAAGGCTGTCAAAGGATTCAAAGACGGCGTTAAAGGTGAAGAAGAAAAATCATCCACTGCGACTCAGCAAGTGGCAGATAAAAGCACGATTGATGTTGACGCCAAAGAAAAATCGAAACAGTGAAGCAAGTGTTGCTGACTTCTGTGGGATGCGGCCATGATTGATCTTGGTATCAGCAAACTGGCATTGATCGGTGTCGTTGCCTTGATCGTCATCGGTCCGGAAAAATTACCGAAAGTTGCCCGCATGGCGGGCACTTTGCTTGGGCGTGCCCAGCGTTACATCAGCGATGTGAAGGCCGAAGTCAGTAAAGAAATTGAACTCGAAGAATTGCGCAAAATGCAGAAAGACGTACAGGAAGCAGCTCAGAATGTAGAGCAATCTGTCAGCGCTTCACTGCAGGAAGCAGAGAATGAGCTGCGTTCGATTGAACGCGATGCTCAAGATGATTTGCAGACGCCATTCACCGTTACGCATGCTCAAGTGAGCGAGAAAGCGAAAGATTTCCGTCGCAAGCGTCTGGCGAAAACATCGGCAGTTCCTGGCTGGTACAAAAGCCGTCATGGCCAGCGCAGTCATATCGTGTCCGGCTCTGCGCGGATGGCAAGACACAGGGCAAAAGCCCGTCCACCCGTCAGTTTTTTTTGATTCCTCTTTTATGTCCCTGCGCTCTTTATTTTGGGTGGTATTCGCATGAGCGATAAGATTGAACACGGCGCTGAGGAAACCTTCATTTCTCATCTTGTTGAGTTACGTGACCGTCTGGTGAAGGCGGTCTACGGTCTCGCCGCTGCATGTATTGTGTTGATGCTGTGGCCGGGGCCGGCAGCCATTTATGATTTTCTCGCCCGGCCCATGCTGGCGTCGTTGCCCGCCGGATCGAAAATGATCGCGACGGGCGTGATATCGCCATTTCTGGTGCCGATGAAGGTGACCTTGTTGCTGGCATTTATGCTGGCATTACCGTGGATACTGTATCAGGTCTGGGCCTTTGTCGCGCCAGGCTTGTACACCCATGAAAAGCGACTGGTTGCTCCACTGGTCATTTCCTCATCTCTGCTGTTTCTGGGCGGCGTCGCGTTTTGTTATTTCCTGGTGTTTGGCCGGGTATTTAAATTCATCAACGAATTTTCGCCAGCGTCGATCAGCATCGCGCCGGATATCGAAAATTATTTAGATTTTATTATGTCGATGTGCCTTGCGTTTGGCGTGACCTTCGAAGTGCCCGTCGTCGTCGTTGTTTTGGTGCGCATGGGCCTGGTGACAGTTGAGAAACTCAAAGCGATACGACCTTATGTCGTGGTTGGGGCGTTTGTGATTGCGGCTATTGTGACGCCACCGGACATTGTCAGTCAGTTTTCACTGGCGTTGCCAATGTGGTTTTTGTATGAGCTTGGTTTGCTCATTGCGCCACTGTTTGTTCGCGTAACGCAGTCACCCGACACGGCCGAGTAGATGCTGCGGGACAGAACGTGTCCCGTAGACTTATGCGGCGCGCAGCCATTGAACCAATGGCAATGCACTTTGGAAGCCTTGTAACAAGGTACGCTTAACCTCGTCACTGTCCATGCCTTTGAGCGGACATTCTGTCCACACCATGAAATTTTTGAGTTTGATGTACTCGATGTGTTTCAGTTCCGCATCAAACCCTTTCGGTGGACGACTCAGTTTTCCTTCTTCTTGCAGTGCCCCGAAAGCCTGTTTGAGTTTTTTATCTTTCAGCACTTTTTCAAATCCTGCTGCGTCATCAATGATGTGCTGACGGATTGCCCGCAGCCGATCAGATGGCGGCATATATTCGCCCACGGCAAAGAATAATCTGCCCGTAGCGTCCATTTGAAAATAATAAGCTGGCCCGCCGCCTTCGCTGGGCTTCTTGCGCCCACTCGGCAGAATAGACGAGGAAAACGTCGTTTTATAAGGTGATTTATCTTTGGCAAAACGGACGTCGCGATTAATCCGGAACAGGGCCTTCTTTGGTTCGCAACCGGCGATTGCGGGGTCGAATTTTTGTATGCCTTGTATGAGTTCTGTCACCATCTGTAAAAACTCAGCGCGCAAAATATCGTAACGCGGCTTGTTCATGACGAACCACGCGCGATTATTGTTTTCAGATAACTCAGATAAAAAAGCTTGCAGATCAATCAGGTGCATATATCAGCCTATTCTTCGCGTCGGCTTGGTGGACGTTTGCCAACGGTGACTTCTAAAGTGGGTTCCTGTTTATTTCTCACCACGGTAATTTTTGCGGTATTCCCTGGTTTGAGTTGTGCAACCAGATTCAGCATTTCGGTCGTATCTCTGACCGGCTTTCCTGCAATGGAGACCAGAATATCACCCGGCTTCATTCCCGCTTTGTCTGCTGGCCCACCGCGGATCACACCGGCAATAATTGCCCCCGATTTCTGTTTCAGCCCAAAGCTTTCAGCCAGCTCTGGCGTAATGTCCTGCGGCTCAACACCAATCCAGCCGCGTACCACTTGTCCCTGGCTGATAATTTGTTCCATGACCGCTTTGACTGTCGAGACCGGGGTGGCAAAGCCAATGCCGACCGAGCCGCCACTCTGAGAATAGATCGCTGTATTGATTCCAAGCAGGTTGCCATTGATATCAACCAGTGCGCCGCCAGAATTGCCCGGATTAATCGCTGCGTCGGTTTGTATGAAATTCTGGAATGCGTTGTCGGTCAGATTATTGCGTCCCAGTGCAGAAATAATACCCATCGTTACCGTTTGTCCGACACCGAAAGGATTACCGATCGCCAGTACAACGTCGCCGACCTTGGTGTCGTCGGGCTGTCCGAGTGTGATGGCAGGAATATTCGGCAGATTAATTTTAATGACCGCCAGATCTGTTTCCGGATCGGTACCGACGACTTTTGCCGCAGCAGTACGTCCGTCGGCAAGGGCGACATCAATTTCATCCGCCGATTCGACTACGTGGTTATTAGTCAGGATATAACCTTCAGCACTGACAATAACGCCCGAGCCCAGGCTGGACTGTCGCTCCGTTCTCTGATTTGATTGCTCGCCAAAAAAACGACGCAGAAACGGATCGTTTAATAATGGATTGCGCGCACGTTGGATTTCTTTCGAGGTGTAGATGTTGACCACCGACGGCATGGCTTTCTGTGCCGCGCCGCGATAAGAGCTTTGCGCACCGACACTGTTTGCCGGTGCTTCTTTCAGGCTGAGTGCCGACACCATCGGGCCGCCCTGCGCTGCGCTGAACGGCTGATTTACCCAGCCTGGTTTTAAGGTGGTTACAATAAACCAAATCGCCAGACCAACTGTTACAGTCTGGGCAAACAATAACCAAAGACGTCGCATAAGGTAAATGATGAAAGTAAATTCAATAAGTAGGGATGAACTTGCCCAATTTCTAGAGACAGAATTGCAGCTTGCCCGTGTTCGTGATTATTGCCCAAATGGCGTACAGGTGGAAGGACGAAATGAAATTAAGCGCATTGTTACCGGTGTTACGGCAAGTCTGGCGCTGCTGAATAAAGCTGTCAGCCTGCAGGCTGACGCTATACTGGTGCATCATGGCTATTTCTGGCGCGGCGAGGATATGCGCGTCATCGGGCAGAAACATAAACGCTTAAAACTTTTGCTGCAACATGACATCTCTTTATTTGCCTATCACTTACCGCTGGACATGCATCCGCTGATAGGAAATAACGCACGTCTGGCGCATGAACTCGGTTTGCAGGCAGATGGAAGATTTGGTGACGATGATCTTGGTTGGATCGGTCATTCAGTGATGCCGGAGATCGTGACTGTAGGGCAATTTGCCTTGCATATTGAAGCTTGCCTCGGACGGCCGCCATTGTTGATCGGTGAGCCGGAGGCGCCTCTGGGCAAAATTGCATGGTGTACCGGCGCCGCGCAAGGAATGTTAGACGCGGCGATCACAGCAGGAGCAAGCGTTTATCTGAGTGGTGAGATTTCGGAACCCACGGTACATTTGGCGAGGGAGTCAGGTGTTGCCTACCTGGCATGTGGTCATCACGCGACCGAACGTTATGGTATTCAGGCGTTGGGCGGGTTGCTTGCAGAAAAGTTCGGAATCGAACACTTATTTGTAGATATTGATAATCCGGTTTGATATCCGTTGGGATTGCCGGCGTCGTCAGGCAATCCCTTTGAAGTCGCGTTGTTGTTATTTTTTCAGTGAGTCGCGAATTTCTCTGAGCAACAACACATCTTCCGGCGTTACAACTGGTGCTGGGGCGGGGGCAGGTTCTGCCTTTTTCATTTTATTAAACAGACGCACCATCTGAAAAATGATAAAGGCCAGAATCAGGAAGTTGACCGCAACTGTAATGAAACTGCCGTAAGCAAGCACGCCGCCGGCTTTTTTCGCCTCGATCAGCGTCAATGTGGTTCCTTGTCCATTCAGCGGCAGATAATAGTTGGAAAAATCCAGACCGCCGAAGATACGCCCGATGATAGGCATGACAACATCTCCCACCAGAGAGTCAACGATTTTGCCGAAAGCACCACCGATAATGACACCTACCGCCAGATCAACCACGTTGCCCTTGCTTGCGAAAGCTTTAAATTCCTGCATCATGCTCATTATTTTTCTCC
The DNA here is from genome assembly GCF_014284215.1 of Undibacterium sp. FT79W. Taxonomy (NCBI): domain Bacteria; kingdom Pseudomonadati; phylum Pseudomonadota; class Betaproteobacteria; order Burkholderiales; family Oxalobacteraceae; genus Undibacterium; species Undibacterium sp. FT79W. The sequence goes on from NZ_JACOGB010000004.1 coordinate 349,847, forward strand.
GTAAATATATTGATTAATATATTGGCAAACGCTGCCAAGATAGTTAGATTGTATTTTAAGGCCGAAAGTGGCCTGAATAATCAGGATGCTTTGTCAATTATCTTTTCGTAAATTTTTTGCTTTAATCACAAAGTACAGGAAAAGATCTGAAGTAAATCAAAAAGTGTGTAAGTTGTTGAAAAAAAGCCTTGAAACGGGCGTTTCGGGTATCTTTTGCTTTAAAAGCATATCCAGCTACTTTATAATTTAATGTTGCTAGAAGTTGGATTGAGCTTCATCGGGTTTTGATTTTTGACAGATTGGGGTTGGTATGAGTAACGAAAAGCAGGTCGATTCTGGCCGTCGCGGTTTGCTCGTCGCCACTTGCGCGGCGGGTGGTGTGGCAGGTTTGGCAACAGCAGGAGCACTGGTGAGCACTTTCCAGCCATCTGAGCGAGCCAAAGCAGCTGGTGCTCCGGTGGAAGTTGATATTTCAGCTTTGAAACCGGGTGAGATGACAACAGTCGAGTGGCGCGGTAAGCCAGTCTGGATTCTGAAACGTACTCCGGAAATGCTGGCGAGTCTGGCAAAAACCGAAGATAAGGTGGCGGATCCTACCTCCAAAAAGCCTTACACGATGGATATGCCTGAGTACTGCGACAAACAAAGTCGCTCACGCAAAGAACATCCTGAGCTGTTAATCACCGTTGGTATTTGCTCACATCTGGGGTGTTCTCCAAGCTCCAAATTCCAGGCAGGTGCGCAACCATCGTTGCCGGATGACTGGCAAGGTGGTTTTCTTTGCCCATGCCACGGATCTACTTTCGATCTGGCTGGTCGTGTTTATAAAAATAAACCAGCTCCTCAAAATCTGGATGTGCCGCGTCACATGTTTTTGTCAGATACCAAAATTGTCATCGGTAAAGATGAGAAAGGCGAGGCTTAATCATGGCATTTGTTGAGAAAAAACTCCCGGCGGACGCTCCTGTCGTGGATAAAGCCTTGAACTGGGTCGATTCGCGCTTTCCGTTAACGAAATTGTGGAACGACCAGTGGGGCAAATACTACGCGCCTAAGAATTTCAATTTCTGGTACATCTTCGGTTCGCTGGCGATGCTCGTGTTGGTGATCCAGATCGTGACCGGTATTTTCTTGGTGATGCATTACAAACCAGATGCGAATCTGGCGTTTGCTTCCGTTGAATACATCATGCGTGATGTGCCGTGGGGTTGGCTGGTGCGCTACATGCACTCGACTGGCGCTTCTGCATTCTTCATCATTGTTTATCTGCACATGACCCGTGCTTTCCTGTATGGCTCATATCGTAAGCCACGTGAGCTGATCTGGTTGTTTGGTTTTGCGATTTTCCTGTGTCTGATGGCGGAAGCTTTCTTCGGTTACCTGCTGCCATGGGGACAAATGTCTTACTGGGGTGCTCAGGTTATTGTGAATCTGTTTGGTGCGATTCCTTTCATCGGCCCTGATCTTTCCCTGTGGATCCGTGGTGACTATGTGGTGTCAGATGCGACATTGAATCGTTTCTTCTCTTTCCACGTGATCGCGATTCCTCTGGTGTTGTTGGGCTTGGTCGCTGCGCATCTGATTGCTTTGCATGAAGTGGGCTCTAACAATCCTGATGGCATTGAGATCAAAGAAAATCTTGGCCCTGATGGTCACCCTGTTGATGGTGTTCCGTCACATCCTTATTACACTTTCCACGATATTTTCGGCGTGACAGTGTTCCTGACGATCTTTAGCGCAGTGGTGTTCTTTGCTCCTGAAATGGGTGGTTATTTCCTCGAATATAACAACTTCATTCCAGCCGATTCTCTGAAAACGCCGTTGCATATTGCGCCGACCTGGTACTTCACGCCTTTCTATTCGATCTTGCGTGCCACGACATCTGAGTTCTTGTATGTGGTTCAGGCTGGTGTTGCTGCTTATGTCGCCTTGATCTGGCTGACAACCAAGTTACCGCAAATTGTCAAAATGGCGATTGCTGGCGTCGCATTGCTGGCAATTATCGGCATGCTGCCATTTGGTCTGGATGCGAAATTCTGGGGTGTTGTATTGTTTGGCGGCTCCGTTGTGATTCTGGGCTTCCTGCCTTGGCTGGATCTGTCTCCTGTGAAGTCTATACGCTATCGCCCTCACTGGCATAAGTATGTCTATATCGTGTTTGGTATTGCGTTTGTTGTTCTCGGCTATCTCGGGGTACAACCACCATCCCCAACCGGCGAACGTGTGTCTCAGGTTTGCGCTGTGATTTATTTCGGCTTCTTCCTGCTGATGCCTTGGTGGAGTGCAATGGGTACATTTAAGCCAGTGCCGAAGCGCGTTACATTTTCGGCACACTGAGCGAACTAAGCGAGGAAGAATAAGCATGAAATTACTTAAAAAGATAATCGCTGTCCTGGCGTTTGTTCCTGCATTAGCGATGGCTGCTGGTGCGACATTCCCTCTGGATCGCGCTCCTGACCGTTCTACAGATATGGCGGCATTGCAGAATGGCGCGAAGCTGTTCGTCAATTACTGCCTGAACTGTCACTCGGCTTCAGCAATGCGTTATAACCGACTGAAAGATATTGGTTTGACGGATGAGCAGATCAAACAAAACTTGCTGTTTACTGGCGAGAAAGTTGGCGATCTGATGAAGAATACGATGTTAGCCAAGGACGCTAAAACCTGGTTTGGTGCGGTGCCGCCGGATTTGTCCGTGATTGCCCGTGCCCGTGCTTCTGAAGCCGGCTCTGGCGCGGACTGGTTATACACCTATCTGCGTACCTACTACAAAGATGATTCCCGTCCTACAGGCTGGAATAACATGGTTTTCCCGAACGTGGGTATGCCTCATGCATTGTGGGAGCTGCAAGGCGTTCGCGATGCCAAATTTGTGGAAGAAAAAGACCCGCATGATGCTTCTAAAACCGTACACAAATTTGTCGGATTTGAAAAAGTAACAGATGGCTCACTTGATCAGGCTGCTTACGATAATCAGGTTGGCGATCTGGTGGCCTACTTGCAATGGATGGGTGAACCAGCGCAAAATACGCGCAAACGTCTTGGTGTTGTTGTGCTGATTTTCATGGCATTGTTGGCAACACTTGCATGGCGTTTGAATGCTTCTTACTGGAAAGAAGTAAAATAAGGTATTGTTTCCTGTTTTGCGTCTGCGATTCATTAAATCGTAAGGCAGGAATTTCTAAGATCGTCCGTTTCTATCCGTCGTAAACGGACGAGTAATCCTTGGGGTGAGGCGCGCAAAATTGGCTCCTCGCCCTGATTGTTTCTAAGGAACTATAAAAATGATGGTTCTCTATTCGGGTACAACCTGCCCATTTTCTCAACGTTGCCGTTTAGTGCTGTTTGAAAAAGGCATGGATTTTGAAATCCGTGATGTTGATCTGTTTAATAAACCGGAAGATATTTCGACCATGAATCCTTATGGTCAGGTACCGATTCTGGTTGAACGTGAATTGATTCTGTATGAATCCAATATCATCAACGAATATATCGATGAACGCTTCCCGCATCCACAACTGATGCCGGCGGATCCGCTGCAGCGTGCACGTGCACGTCTGATGCTGTTTAACTTTGAAAAAGAATTGTTCGTTCACGTTCATACGTTGGAAAATGACAAGAGCAGCAGTTCCGCTAAAATTCAGGACAAAGCACGCGCTGAAATTCGTGATCGCCTGACGCAACTGGCACCTTTATTTATCAAAAATAAATACATGCTGGGCGATGAGTTTTCCATGCTCGACGTAGCGATTGCACCATTGTTATGGCGTCTGGATCACTACGGTATCGAATTGTCGAAAACCGCTGCACCTATCATGAAATATGCTGAGCGCATTTTCTCCCGCCCAGCCTACATTGAAGCGTTGACACCTTCCGAGAAAGTGATGCGTCGCTAAGCTCTGAATGATACGTCTTCTGTATCAACGGTATTTCAACAAGGCTGACTTATTCCATCAAGTCAGCCTTGTTGTTTTTATCGGTCCCATCTATTCTTAAACTTTGATCTGTTGAGTAAGCATCATGCAAGAAACATCGACGAAACCTTATTTCATGCGTGCCATTTACGAATGGTGTACTGATAATGGCTATACACCTTATATGGCGGTGAAAGTGCAGGGCGGTGCACGGGTGCCTATGGAATTTGTCCGGAATGGCGAAATTGTACTGAACATCAGTTTTGGCGCGACCAGTGGCCTGAAAATGGATAACGAAGCCGTGACATTCAAAGCCAGATTCGGCGGCGTTTCCCGCGAGATTTACGTTCCTGTCGCGAATGTGATGGCAATTTATGCAAGCGAGAATGGTCAGGGAATGGCGTTTGAGCTGGATTTTTCCGAGCTGGAAGAAACGCAGGAAACAGTGCGATCCGCAGAGGAAAAAGAAATACCTGAAAACGAGGCGCCGCCGAGAAAATTAGGTTTGGCCGCGGTCAGTTCCAAACCGGATAGCGAAGAAAAAGCGGATTTATCCACTGAACAAAAAAAATCAGAAAAAAAATCAGAAAAGCCCTCGCTAAAAATAATAAAGTAGCCTATAATCTTGGTCTTCGGGAATGCAACGGAAACGAAGCAAACACGATAAGATTTTCGCCGGCTTAGCTCACTTGGTAGAGCAGTTGACTTGTAATCATCAGGTAGCCAGTTCGATTCCGGCAGCCGGCACCAATTAAAAACCCATCGTTAGCAATAACGGTGGGTTTTTTCTTTGCCATCGCATTTTCTTATTCGCGGTGCTGCCCTGATAATTCCTGCTCTTTCAAACATAACTGTGCACAGCTCTGCATGGTCATACTGCGCAAGCGTGTGCTGATGAGCCAGTGTTGGCGGCACAGAAAAAATACACAGAGGAGTTTCATGAAAAAAATAATCAACAGTGGCTTGTGTTTATTTCTCGCCGCCAGCGCAGCGATGGCGGTTGCCGATGACGGCAAGCTGAGTCTGGAGATGCTGTATCACCCGCTGAAGAAAGAGAAATTCGATACCCGCCCGCTGACACGTTTGTCGTGGGATCAGCAAAACAGTCTGATCGAGTCCGAAGTGAAAGACGGTGTCGTCAAGCTTTCGGTTGTGAATACCGATACCTGGGAAAAACAGGCGCTGACGGTTGATGGGAATATTCTGCGCTATCTTAAAACTGCTGGGATAGACGATAAAGCGGCCCTGACTCTGGCGGAAAAGCTGGGGCAACAGGTGCAAGCTGAAGTGAAGTCGTATTTGTTCACCTATAAAAATGATTTGTGGCTGCTCGATCTGCAAAATGCACGCGCACGCGAATTGACGCATACGCCGGATCAGGCCGAAGATGAAGCGATACTCTCGCCGGACGCGAAATCGGTCGCGTACCTGAAAGGGAATGACCTGTATCTGACCGACATCGCCAGCGCGACAGAGAAACGTCTGACGACCGGTGGCAGCGAGACGAATCTGAATGGTCGTCTCGACTGGGTCTATATGGAAGAAATATACGGACGCGGCAAATTGCGGGCATTCTGGTGGGCGCCGGATTCACAGAAACTCGCGTTTCTGAATTTCGATGAAAGCAAAGTGCCGGTCTACACCCTCAGCGGTGATCATGCGCAGCCCCTGAAAACTAATCTGACCCGCTATCCGAAAGCGGGCGATCCGAATCCCATAGTCAAATTAGGTATCGTTGATAAAGACGGCAAACTGAGTTGGACAGTCAATCCTTATCCCGAAAAAGAAACCCTGATCGTGCAAGTCGGCTGGACGCCGGACGGCAAGTTGCTGGCCGGTTGGCAGGATAGAGTGCAGACCTGGCTCGATCTGCGTTTGTATGATGCGAATATGCAGCAGAGTAAAGTGATCGTGCGCGAGACCAGCCCGGCATGGACGGAGCGTCTGCCATTTCCGGTGTTTCTGAAAGACGGCGGCTTTATCTGGGAATCGGATCGCAGCGGGCATCGTCATTTATATCGTTATGATCAGCATTATCAGCTGCAAAAAGTGATCACCAGCGGCGACTGGGATGTGCGCAGCGTGTTTGGTGTGGATGAAGCGCATCAGCGTATCCTGTTTTCTGCGAATCAGCGCAACCCTATCGGTAACGATGTCTACAGCGTCAATCTGAATGGCGAAGGCTTGCAGCGCCTGACCGAAGAATCAGGCACGCACAATGTGCGCTGGAATAAAACCTTTACCCATTTCCTCGATAGCTGGAGCAGCCTGAAACAAACGCCGAAGCAGGCCTTGTTTAACGATGCTGGAAAACAGCTCAGGCTGATCGACGACGTTGGCATGCCGGAGAAAATGCGCGGCCTGCGTCTGGCAAAAGTCAGCCAGCAACAAATCCACGCACGCGATGGATTTTTACTGGAAAGTCTGTTGTACCTGCCGCCGGATTTTGATCCTGCAAAAAAATATCCGGTGTATCAGCATTTGTATGCCGGGCCGATGGCACCGCAGGTGAATGACCGTTGGTCGAACGATTTGTACCATCACTTCCTCGCGCAACAAGGCTATATTGTGTGGGTGCTGGATAACCGCAGCGCCAGCAATAAAGGCGTGGCAAGTGCGTGGCCTATCCACAAAAAACTGGGGCAACTCGAATTACAGGATCAGCTCGATGGCCTCGCGTGGTTGCGTCAGCAAGGCTGGGCGGACATGGACAGGATTGCGCTGAACGGCTGGAGTTTCGGCGGCTATTTCACCTCGTATGCGATGACGCACAGTAAAGCCTGGAAGATAGGTTTTGTCGGTGCGCCGGTAACCGACTGGCGTCTGTATGACAGCGTATATACCGAGCGTTACATGGGCTTGCCGCAAGAAAATGCGAGCGGTTACGATCAGGGCAGCGTCTTGAAAGCGGCGAAAGATTTGCACGGCGAGATCCTGATCATGCACGGCACGATGGACGACAATGTACATCCGCAAAATACCGTGATGCTGATCGACGAGCTGATCAAAGGCGGCAAGGATTACAGCCTGCAACTCTATCCGGGCGCAGGTCACGGCCCGCGCGGTGACTGGACGATCTGGTCTTTGCAAAAAGCGAAATGGGAATTTCTGCAAAAGAAACTGTGAGCCGGAATTGCTATGAAAAAAGGACGCCGTGGCGTCCTTTTTTTTCTGTAAAAAATTAAAAAAACAGGGGAGTATATGAAGAAAACAGCTTATTCTCCTCATGAAATAAGGGGTTTAAAAAATACTGGGGGGAGTATATTTAAGCCGTTTTCGACTCGTTTTGACCCCGTTTCGGCCTTGTTTTATCTTTGCTTGCAGGCTGTTTGCGCTTTACGGACATCCAGATGCAACGGTCCGCTGCAGATCTCCTGCTGATCTTAGCCGCTGCCGTTACCAGACTTCAACGAAATAAAAAAGCCGCCACACGCAGGTGGCGGCTCGTCTCAGATCAGGTTCCGCGTGACGCCGTTGTAATGATGCCGAAGTCACGTCGCGGTGACATCACAGCGACGTGACTGCATTACTGCGCTGGCATTGCGAAGTCGGCCAGTTTCTTGTTGAATTTAAACAGCCACAAACGATTCGGACGTTCGCTGTCCGCACCGCGAGCCACGCGTACCGAGTTACCGGCAACGCAGCCAGTGGCGCCGGCCGTAGTGGTCAGTGCGCCATTCGCATCCACCGTGCATTTGGTGATATCGGCGCCTTCCACTGTTTTACCGTTCGCATCAGTAATCAGGGTTTTCAGACCGAAGTCATCATCATTCACCAATGCCAGCGTGTACTCATCGACCAGTGCCAGACCTTCGGCTTTTTCTGCCAGCCAGCCTGCGCCGTTCAGATCAAACAACACGGTCTTTTTGAGCGTCACCACATTCGCATAATTCACACCGTTAACCGCTGCCCCTGTCATGCTGCTCTTTTCGAGATCGGTGCCCATCGCTGCAATATCGGTCGCATCGCTTGGAATCTGTACCAGCATCAGACGATTGAAGACCTTGCCGTCAACGCTGGCACCCTGTTCAATCACAATGAATTTACCGCCACCGAGTGCGACCAGATCGCCGAGTTTAGCGCCGCCGGTTTTGCCGGATGCATACATCGTGCTGTCGAGCGGATACGCATACAACTTCGTTTTTTCTGTCGTCGGATCGAACTCAACCCAGCGGTTAAATTTGGCGTAATCCTTGATGCTTTCATTCGTCGCAACGGTCGCGCCCGGCACTTTATAAGACGCTTTGCCATCATCCAGCGGGCTTTGAATAAAGCCCTGCAATTTACCTGTGGCTGCATCGAGCGACAGACCTTCCATGCCACGATTCGCACGGCGTTTCAGCAGCACTGCGGGCAGGTCGGCAGCACCGGTACCTGGCTGATATTTTTTCAGAATGATGCCGGTATTCATATCGATCTTCAGGATGAACGGACCATATTCATCCGATACCCAGAACACACCGCGCGCCGTGTCGAGCACGACGGATTCGGTATCGAGACCGTAATCGCTGAAGGTGGTTTTGCTGGCGGCATCGTATTTCATCGCGTCGTTCAGCGGCACCTCGCCGGAGGAGCCGACTTTGCCAGCGGCGATCGATAAGCCTGACGCATTGATGGTGCTGCTGAATTTAATCGGCATCGATGATTTCAATGTCGCGCCGTTTTTACCGACCGAGATCAGACCGATTGATGGCGTGAAACTCGGTGAAGGGAAAAATTTGGCGTCGCTGGTACCAGTGGCACCGGCGGTCACGACTGAATTAGGTACTTTCGGGCCGTCGCCGTTCGGGCCGCGATCGGTAATACCGTAGAACTCCAGAGAACCATCGGCCGCTTTGCCTTTAAACGTCAGGCCAGAACCATACGATGGCAAAAAGCCTTTCGGGAAATCGGCTTTTACGGCTGCATTTGTGCCTTCATACGGAACATAAAATGCATCTGCCGCTTTGATCTGATAGCGCGTCACATTCGCCACCACCGTGCCGAGTGCATTGGTTTGCGTGACCGCATCAACGACAGGCTTGTCCATTTTGGACGCGAGCGTATCTTCAAAATGTTCTCGTACTAATGCGCGACGATCCGCATCCGCGCTGCGGCTCTGATAGGCAGCCGGCAGTTTGCTCAGCAGATTCGTCATCGCCGTGTTGAAAGTCGCCGCATTCGCGTTGAAATCCAGAGCCTGACCTGCCAGCGCAGTTTTAACTGTAGAAGATAAGCGTATGCCATTCGAAGGATCATTATCTTCATCCAGCAATTGCAAGGCCATCAGGCGATTGACGACTTTATCGTCGTTGCTGTTGCTCAGATTTGCCAGGCTCAGTGGCGTGATCACTGCCGCACATGGCGCAGAACCGAGGCTGATGCCACCGACTGAAAAACTCATGCTGTCGCCGCTGTTGCAGCTAAAGCCGCCATCGACTTGCGTTGTACCTTTTGCTGTGCCGCTGGTGTAATCCAGACCTTCCACCGCTGCATCCAGAAACACGCCTGACTGTGCGACCGGTGCCGGGGTGGCTGTGGATGTCGTGTCGGAGCCTCCGCAGGCGGCCACCAAAGCGCTTGCCGTCAGCGCGGCCAGCAGCGATACATTTTTGTTGTGATTCATGTGTTGATCCTGTGCTTGTCGAGGTTGACTGCTTTGCAGCAATCGCTGTTGTTTGACGAGGTGCTTGCAAGCACGCCGTTACCGGGTGCAGGGCGATGAATGTGATCGCAAGTAACAAAATGTAGCGACCGGATATGACCCTGTGATTACAGCGATGACAGATAACAACAGCACAGAGAGTTGGAACAACTTATGTGGAAGATGAGAAAGAAGACGCAGCCATATGCGCGATTCTGCGTGATGGCGGAGATCCGCGTTAGTTGCGTGAATTTATTGGCTGTCTTTTAAACCTTGCCAGCGCGGTGTCAGATCGTGCGGCAGGGAAAACATATCGAGTACGCGACCGACCGTGTGATCGACCATTTCCTGTATCGATTGCGGACGGTGGTAAAAACCGGGGAGAGGGGGGAAGATGATGCCGCCCATTTCGGTGACGGCGGTCATATTGCGCAGATGCGCGAGATTAAATGGGGTTTCCCGTACCATCAATATCAGGCGGCGGCGTTCTTTCAGCACGACATCGGCAGCGCGCGTGATCAGATTATCTGACATGCCATGCGCCACCGAGGCCAGCGTTTTCATCGAGCACGGTGCGATCACCATACCGTCTGATTGAAACGAACCGCTGGCGATGCTGGCGCCGACATCACGCACATGATGCACGACATCAGCGAAGGCCTCGACGTCCTTACGCTTCATATCGAGTTCCTGATGCAGATTCAAGACCCCGGCTTCAGAAATCAGCAGATGCGTTTCGACATCCGGGTTTGCCTGTAATACTTGCAGCAAGCGCACGCCATACACTGAGCCGGTCGCGCCGGTGATGGCGATGATCAGGCGTTGTTTCGGTTGTGCGCTGGTGCTCGTCATTGATGGCTCAGTCTTTCAACAAGGTTTGCAGTTCGCCGTTTTCAAACATCTCGTTCATGATGTCAGAGCCGCCGATGAATTCGCCTTTGATGTACAACTGCGGTACGGTTGGCCAGTTAGAAAAATCTTTGATGCCCTGACGCACTTCCGGGTCTTCCAGCACATTGACTGTCACCAGATTCTGTACGCCGCAGGCTTTCAATACCTGCACCGCACGACCGGAAAATCCGCATTGCGGGAATTGGGCAGTCCCTTTCATGAACAACACGACAGGGTTTTGGGTAACGGTTTCTTTGATCCAGCTTTGTACGTCGCTCATGGCTTTTCCTTGGTTAATAATGTGCCGCCATTATAAAGGAAACTCCGGTAGCGCTCCTGCGCGCCAACAGCGTGACTACAGGCGCTGTTTTGCACTAGAGGAATAAATATACTCCCCTGGAGTATATGTTTAACACCCAATGAATATAAGGAGATCAGCATAGTTTTGAAAAAATATGGGGGGAGTATATGTTTTTAACCAGGATTGACCTAACTCAAGGATTTCCAATCCGGTCCGCGCAATACCGACGGAGCGGGGCGCGTTTAACAGATGCTGCGAATCAGCGCTACGACCCCGCGCCGACAGAACCAAGGCCTGAACTGTGCAGTAATAAAACTTTTCCGTTGCGACGGATCAGCGTATCCGTGCTGCGCGAGCGGATATGCATCAGCGTTCCGGCAACGTCCAGCGAACTGCTGACATCCACCGTCGCAGTTTTGCCGTCCGGCGACAGCGAGATGCTGTGTATCGCGTATTGAGAATCCAGTTGCAACATGCCGCCCATTTTCTCGCCGAGCTTTTCCCAGGTCGCATACAAGTCACGATAGGAGTCGCAGGCTTGCTGCTTGTTTTGGTTCACCGTTTGCCTGTTTCCGGCTGTGCTGACGCTGCCAGTGGAGTGAAAATCCGGCGCCAGCAGCGCGCATATCGCGTCAGGCTGACGCTGCAACGTCGCGATTTCAAGATCGCGGTAAAAGCCATTGACATGTTCAATCGACAGCTTGCGCCCACCGATGAAATACCACCAGCCGCAAGCGGCAATTAGCACAAGGAACAATATTTTTCGCATTATGTGTTCAATCTAAATATCGGGTTTGCAATGCCCGCAGCAGATGCTAGTGAGCGTCGCGGGTGATGAGCAAGAGCGTGTGCAGCCATCGCCAAACGCCATTTATCAGAACATCATAAACGTTAAGACAGAGTTCAGAACTGGCTCACACGCTTGCGAATATAATCTTTAATGTTAAGCCGCTTCAAGGATGCGGCGTATTTCTGGTCTTGGTTTTTGGCTGGCTTGCCACAGATCGTAATCGGCTTGCAGCCCCATCCACATTTCAGGGCTGGTGCCCAACGCGATTTCCAGACGCAGCGCCATTTCTGGTGACATATCGCTACTGCCATGAAGCAAGCGTGAGAGTGTGGTGCGGTCAATTGACAGGCGACGGGCGGCCTCGGCAACCGACATATCACCTAGCCATTCTTGCAAAATCAGGCCGGGGTGTGGTGGGTTAAATAAACGTGTCATCGTGTGCTCCTAGTGGTAATCCTGATCGTTGACCAGGATGGCATCGCCATCTTCAAACCGGAAAGTCAGTCGCCAGTTGCCATTCACCGTGACTGACCAGTGGCTAGCCAGATCACCTTCTAAGATATGTAACTTCCAGCTCGGTACTCCCATATCTTCAGGCTTGTGTGCATGACTTTGCAATAGATGGACACGTTAAATATATGAAGGGAGTACTTGCAAAACATGATGCCTGGAACGCGCCCTACGCTTGCTTGCTATTTGTAGTTGACCTCAACCCACCATTTCGTTTTATTTTGAAGTCTTTTAAAATCTTTACGCTTATCTGTTTTTACTGTACGCATTGGATCAATAACATACTCATCTTTTGAATTTCTGTGATAAACAACCCAATGCCATGAACCTGTTTTAGGTCGATAATTTATGGCGAGTATTGCTGTATCAGGGAGCGCGTCAAAGCTTTTGAACTTTCTACGTCTTTGACCTAAAGACAAATCAAATTTTTTGGCTAAGTTGTGCAAATCTTTTGCGCTGGTGTATAAGGTGCGACCTTTTAGTAAGTCAATTTCAAGTGCCGCTTTTCGAACCTTTTTGTATGTTGTGTTTGATAACATCGCTACACATGCCAAACCACAACCAGTTCGATCTTCTTGAACAATTCTATGCATGATGCTTCTTTTGCGCATAACGTTTATTTAATTTGACAAAAGTGAAGCTTAACTCTGAATGTCAAAAAAGACAATTTTCTTCATGAACCTTGAAATCCGTAGGAAGTCTTGTTGCCTTTGCTTATGCTGAATATCGAGCCAGGTTAACCAAACGGACAATAACCCTACTTCATCGACATCGCCAAAACCGTGTTGATTGAATCAGGTGCAGAAAGGTTTGCGTTATAAGTACGAGTCGCCACCATTCAGCGAGCCGAAATCGTACGACATGCAGGATGCCGCAAAAAAACACCCCGGTAAAAACCGGGGTGTTTTTTTGTGTTACTGCAGTGTTATCTTTCGCAGAATTTTTAATCTCAACCACGTAATTTCGCAAACGCCGCTGCCATCGCATTGCCTGCCGGGGCGGCTTCTTGCTTGCGTTGTTGCTGGTGTTGGCCGAGGCGTTTGGCGTCGTTGCGGTCGCCGCGTTGTTCCGGTTTGCTGCCGGGTTGCGGTGCGCTGTCGGTGAGGCGCATGGTGAGCGCGATACGTTGGCGTTTGACATCGACTTCCATGACTTTGACTTTCACCACCTGACCGGCTTTGACGACGGTGTGCGGGTCTTTGACAAAGGTGTTCGACAGCGCTGAAATATGCACCAGACCATCCTGATGCACACCGATATCGACAAACGCGCCAAACGCGGCCACGTTGGTGACGACGCCTTCTAAAATCATATCGGGCTGCAAATCTTTGATGTCTTCCACGCCGTCTTTAAAGGTGGCGGTGGTGAATTCAGGGCGCGGATCGCGGCCCGGTTTTTCCAGCTCTTTAATGATGTCGGTGATGGTCGGCACACCAAATTTTTCATCGGCGTATTTGGCTGCGTTCAGCGATTTCAATAAGCCGCTGTCGCCGATCACGCCTTTCACATCTTTCTTGATATCGGCCAGAATTTTTTCGACCAGCGGATACGATTCCGGATGCACTGCGGATGCATCGAGCGGATTGCTGCCGTTCATCACGCGCAAAAAGCCGGCGGCTTGTTCAAATGTTTTGTCACCGAGGCGCGGTACTGCGCGCAGATCGGCGCGTGAACTGAACATACCTTTGGCATCGCGGAAATTGACGATGCTTTGCGCGACACTGGCAGACAAGCCGGACACCCGCGCCAGCAGAGGCGCAGAGGCGGTATTCACATCAACACCGACCGCATTCACGCAGTCTTCGACCACCGCATCGAGCGAACGGGCGAGCTGGGTCTGGCTGACATCATGCTGATACTGACCAACACCGATGGATTTCGGATCGATCTTCACCAACTCCGCCAGCGGGTCTTGCAGACGACGTGCAATCGAGACCGCGCCACGGATGGAGACATCCAGATCAGGCAATTCTTTAGACGCAAATTCTGAGGCGGAATACACCGATGCACCGGCTTCAGAGACAACGATTTTCGTCAGCTTTAATTCTGGTTTGAGTTTGATTAAATCCTGCGCCAGTTTGTCGGTTTCGCGTGAGGCGGTGCCGTTACCAATCGAGATTAATGACACCTGATGTTTTTCAGCGAGCTTCGCCAGCGTATGCAGCGAGCCGTCCCAGTCATTGCGCGGCTGATGCGGGTAAATCGTGGCGTGTTCCATGACTTTGCCGGTCGCATCCACAATCGCAACCTTCACACCGGTACGCAAGCCAGGATCGAGACCCATCGTGGCGCGCGGCCCTGCTGGTGCTGCCAGCAATAAATCTTTGAGGTTGCGCGCAAACACGTTGATGGCTTCGATTTCTGCGCTCTCGCGCAGCTTGCCCATGAGCTCGGTTTCCAGATGCATGAAGACTTTGACGCGCCAGGCCCAGCGCACGGTATCGGCCAGCCATTTGTCGGCCGGGCGATCTTTCTGACTGACGCCGAAACGTGCGGCGATGCGGCTTTCACATGGGTTCAGCGGCGCATCCCATTTTGGTTTTTCTTCTTCGGTATCGAGTCGTAAAGTGACGGTCAGCATTTCTTCACGGCGGCCACGGAACAAGGCCAGCGCGCGGTGCGATGGAATCGTGCCGAGGGTTTCTGAGTAATCGAAATAATCGGCAAATTTTTCACCGGCATCTTCTTTGCCTGCGACGACTTTCGATTCGACGATGCCGTGGTCGTTCAGATATTCGCGCAGCGCTTGCAACAGGCTCGCATCTTCAGCAAAACGTTCCATCAGAATCTGACGTGCGCCATCAAGTGCAGCTTTGGTATCGGGCACGCCGGGGTTGTCGCCGTTGTCGGTGCTGAACGCGGGCTTCAGATAATTGGCAGCCTCTGTTTCCGGCGTCAGCATGGGGTCGGCCAGCAAGGCATCCGCCAGCGGCAGCAAACCTGCTTCAACGGCGATCTGCGCTTTGGTGCGGCGTTTCGGTTTGTACGGCAGATATAAATCTTCGAGACGGGTTTTGTCTTCGGCGTGCGTAATCGCATCGAGCAAGACTGGCGTCATCTTGCCTTGTTCATCGATCGAGGCGATGATGGCGGCGCGGCGGTCTTCGAGTTCGCGCAGATAACGCAGACGTTCTTCGAGCAGACGCAATTGCGTATCATCGAGGCCGCCGGTGACTTCTTTACGGTAACGGGCGATAAACGGTACGGTCGCGCCTTCATCCAGCAAGGCAACAGCAGCGGCCACCTGTACCGGCTTGGCGGCGAGTTCTACGGCGAGTCTTTGTTCAATCGAAGGCAGCATAAATCCAGAATCCAGACAATAAAAAAGCAATGAAGGCGCAGATGATACGCAATTTGCAGCGTTGCGCCAGTCTTGACAGTCGTTCTGACTGCGGTTAATAGTCGGCATTCTGGCGTGGCTTGGTTCCCGCAGCATCCCGGAAGGATGACCCGCAGCGCCGCAGAAATCCCGCTCAGGAAGCAAAAAAAGGGGAGAAGAGGGGGAGTATGTGGCGATTTACGCTTATTCTCTTAATGAAATCAAGGGTGTTTACATATACTGGGGGGAGTATTTTAAGGGTGATTTTCATGTTTTTTGGCCTTCCCAAACAGATCAGACATGCCGCTGTATGGCTGGCGGCGGGCTTGCTGATTTGGCTGATGTTGCTATCGCTGGTGATACGCCCGGCGCTGGCGGCCCCTGCGCCTGCGGACAACAGCCGTGTTGTTACTACTGCTGCCATCGCCGCAATCACATCGGCAGTTTCAGCTTCGGCGGCAACGGCGGCAACTGCAAGCTTGAAATTGCAGCCATCAACATTCACCTTTGCCGATGGCGGCGTTGCCCTGTTTTATCAATGGGATAAACAGCCGTGGCAGGCGGAAACTGCGGTGTCTGCGCCGACGATTTCCGCGGCTGCACCGGTGAATCTGATCTTCGTTGTCGCCGGTGCAGGTTGCGGCAGCATGGGGCGATATTTGCCGCAGTATTTCACCGGATTCGAAGGCGAATCAGGGGCGACCCGCATCAGCGTTTTGCAGAAGCGCCATATCAGCGATCAGGCCAGCGGCGATGAATGCAGCGAGGCATTTATCCGCGCCGATCATCTGAGCCAATGGCAGGCCGATCAGCGGGCATTCATACAAGCGCAGTTGCGCCAATTCAAACAACAAGGCGTGCAGCCACGGCGCGTGATTTTGTTGGGTATTTCTGAAGGTGCAGAGCTGGTGCCGTTGTTGGTGCCGCTGTTGGCGCGCGATCTGCCGCACATCACGCATCTGGCCTTGCTGGCGAATGAGGGAAACAGCGCGATTCCCACGTACCGCGCGCTCGCTGGCATCTATCCGCATATGCAGCAGGGCTGGAATGTTTTATCCCGCGCACTGGCAAGTTCCCCTGCTGACCCTGAGCAGTCACGTATTCACGGACGCAGCTGGCGCTACTGGTCGGAAATCGCTGGCGTTGATCAGACGCGCAATCTGATCGCCGCTCGCTTGCCGGTGTTCGTTGGTATCGGTGAGGCGGACACCTTAATTCCGCCGGGCGCGGCAAACGCCTTGAGAAAAGCCTTCAGCGATGCCGGGCGCAGCGATCTGCAATTGCGTGTTTATCCCGGTGCTGATCACGGCTTGCGTGGTGAGCATAAAAATTATCTGCCAGATTTCATGTGGCAACTGGATCAGTGGTTGCTCGATGAAGAGAATCCGAAGCCCAGCTTCCGGTGATGGAGTTTGATTAAAAGCAAAGTTTATTTGCTGCAAAAATAATAATTTTGAAAAAGTGTTGTTTTGTATGTTTTGCTAACAATTTTAAGCATTACAAAAACAAACGCGCTCTTTATAATTTCCCGTTTTAATGCTGGTCATGCCTTGGTAATACCTTATTTTGCAGGGCAGTATTTATCACTTTGTACGATGTGTACCTGATCGTTACAAAAATGATGTTGCTAGTCCGGCCGCCTTTTTCAACACTCAAATATATAAGCTAAATGCGCCTCTCTTCCTTCTCGCTCACACCTCTGGTTGCTGCTCTGGTTCTCACTGGTTGCGTTACGACGCAAACCCACGACAGCAAAGTCTCTAACTCACTGGCAGTTGTTAAAACCGGGCAGATCGAGGATGCGATCCGTCAGGTGGAAGAGCAGACTAAAGGTGCTAATCAGAATGATTTATTGCTGAATCTGGAAAAAGGCGAACTGATGCGTATCGGCAAGCGTTATCAGGACAGCTTGAATGCGCTGACAATTGCCGACACCAAGGTGAAAGAGTGGGAAGAAAACGCTAAAAGTAATCCGCAGAAATTGATGGGCCAGATCGGCGCCACGATCATGGGCGATGCCAGCCGCGATTACGAAGGGCAGGATTACGAAAAAGTGATGCTGACTGTACGGATGGCGATGGATCGTATCAATCTGGGTGATCTTGATACTGCCCGCGTCGATATCAAACGCACGCATGAGCGTGAAGCGGTGATTGCTGAATTCCGTTCCAAAGAAACAGAGTCCGCCGAAAAGGAAGCGAAAGAAAAAGGTGTAACAACCAGTAACAAGGAAATTAACGGTTATCCGGTTGAAACCCTGAATGACCCTGAAGTGCTGAAACTGAAGAACGGTTATCAGAATGCACTGAGTCATTACCTCGCAGGTTTTGTATACGAAGCCCTGAATGAACCAGGTCTGGCGGCACCAGGCTATCGCAAGGCGATAGAATTGCGCCCGGATTTACCGGTACTGGAAGATGGCTTGAAAGGCCTCGATCAACGCACCAGTTTCCGTCGCAAAAAAGGCGTGACGGATGTCCTGTTCGTGGTCGAAACCGGTAATGCGCCAGCCCGCCAGTCGCAGAAATTTGCACTGCCATTGCCGACTTCACGCGGTCTGGTTACGGTATCGCTGACATTCCCTGTGATCCAGCCGGATAAAGAAGCGGCGGTGATCCGCTCGGTGAATATTGCGAATCAATCTTTGCCAACGGCATTGATCACTGATTTCAACGTGATGGCGCGTCGTGCATTGAAAGATGAAATGCCAGGTATTTACACCCGTGCTGCGATCCGCGCAATTACCAAAGGTGTGGTGCAGGATCAGGTCAATAAAAACTTCGGCGCACTCGCTGGTCTGGCTGCTAATATTGCCGTGGTAGCGACTGAAGGCCCGGCAGATGATCGTATGTGGCGTAGTTTGCCAGAGCGCGTCTTTATTGCTCGTGCGTTTTTACCACCGGGCGAATATGATGTGAATTTTTCGGGTCGTCCTGGCGAAAGCACCAAGCTGAGTATTGATGGCCGTTACATGGTGGTGCCAGTGCGTTTGTATCCGAACAAAACTTATGTCGGTGATCTGGCAAAATTCGGTAGCGTGACACCAGCGGCGCAAATCGCAGCGGAAACGCCAGCGGTAAAAGCTGCACCGACGAAGCCAGCGAACAGAAAAGCAGCGCAAAAGCAGGTGAAACCAGCTGCTGCTACTGCAGGTGCTAACTAAGTAAAACTGGCAAGACGACAGAAACCAGTCGATTTAATTGATGTACAAAGTTACTAAGGAAAAATCATCCATGATGTCTAAAAAAATTGCCGTTTGTGCGGCTGTCATCGCAGCCTGCTTTGCTGCACCGGTCATGGCCGAAGATGTGCCAAATGCAGTTTCTCCTGGCATTGCTGCGAAATTAATGGTGCGTGGCACGCTTGAAGGTGTGCAGGTGACTGATCTGCGCGGTCAGCGTCGCAATGATGTGCTGGTTGTGCAGGCCGAAATGTATAACACCACGGCGAAAGATGTGCGCGTGTATTACCGTTTCCGCTGGACAGATGCGGCCGGTATGCAGGTTGGCGACGGCGAAGTCTGGAAACCATTGATGATACTGGGTAAGCAAAGCCAGCTCGTCAAAGGCACCGCCTATGGCCCGCAAGCGACAGATTTCAAAATCGAAATGAGCGCTGAGCCACGTTAATCACAGATTTGTTTTAAAAAAATTGTACAGAACTACGGAGTTATTATGAAACGCATTTCCTCTTTATCCACTACTTTGTGCCTGATGATTCTGGCCATGACTTCTCTGTCTGCCTGCCAGACAAAATTATCGCAGCCGACAGTCAGCCTCGCGCGTCAGGTCAATTATGGCGACAACAAAGCAGTAGAAACAGTGACGAATGAATTCGGTTCGACTGACCTGCAAATGATTGCAGAAAAAATGGTCGGTTCCTTGCTCGAAGATCCGGCACTGGCAAATCGCCCGACACTGACACTGGCTGGCGTGCGCAATAAAACCAGCGAATACATCGACACTAAATCGATCATGAACAGTATTCAGACTGCGTTGGTGAAAAGTAAAAAAGTAAAATTCACACGTAGCGCTGATGAAATGCAGCAAGGCGTGGATGAGTTACAACGTCAGAATCAAAGTGGCTTGTACAAATCCCAGGGTAAAGCCAAAGTGGGCAACATGACGGCAGCGAAATATTCACTCGAAGGTGAAATCGTTTCTATCGTCAAACAAAATTCCACGACTAAAGATGTGTTCTACAAGATGACATTGAAACTGTATGACATCGAAGATGGTTCCATCGAATGGCAAGATGAAAAAGAAATCCGTAAAACATCGAAAAAATAATCAGCCCTGATCAATCTTTAACCGGTTTTTAACCGGCTCCTGAAGGACGCAAGATGTTGAATATGAAAAAAATTCTGGCAGGCGTTTTCTGCTCCGCAGCGGCATGCAGCGCGCTGGCAGCAGAACCGAAAATTGCCGTGACCGATCTGACTTACGAAGAAAAAGTCAGCGAGTATTTCCGTGTCGTTTCTGCCAGCAGCAAAAGCAGCGTCAAAGGTAGCTACAGCGAACGCGAAACCGATCGCAGCTATTCACAACGCGGCAAAATTGATGCCAAGAGCGAAAGCAATTACTACGAAGCGGAAGGTTTTTACACCTATATCGATCGTGGCGAATTAAAAACCTACACGGCCGATTTGAAAGGCGCGATGATCAAAGGCGGTGGTGTGCATCTGATTCAGGCGCGTCCGTATGTTGGTAAACCGATGGAAAAAATTTACGACATCATCGGTCGCATCAAACAAGGCATGTATCCCGGTGCGGATTATGTGTTGTTCGGCACAGTCAGCAATATCCAGTTCCGTCAGGAAAGCAATCAACTGCAATACGGCAATTCGATGACAGCCAGCCTGTCACTCGATCTGGTGGCCGATTTCAGCCTGATTAATACCAAAACCTATGAAGTCAAAGCGGCATTCAGCGCGAGTGGTTCCGGTGTTGATACCAAAATCATCAGCCGTGCCGGTGATCGTGTTGTCTTCAATCGCGGTAAGGTCATGCAGGAAACGTCACGCAGTCTGGCAGATGCTGCCTATAACGAGCTGATGGTGCAGTTCGGTTTGCCACGCGGCGCGAACCGTCCGGCGAATGCCAATGGTCAGCCAGTGGTACCTGCAGTGCCAGTACAAAATACGGAACCAGTAACGGTGTATCGTTAATCGGTGATCGCTGTTTTAGTAACTGAAAAGCCAGCAGCAATGCTGGCTTTTTTATGGAAGTTTCATCCGCGAAACTGCGTAATATCTTGTGTGAAATTGTTGCGTGAAATGGCATTTTTAGGGGAGTATAAGCAAAAAATGCCATCATCTCCTTATGAAATAAGGGCTTTAAAATATACTCCGGGGAGTATATTTGATGCCAAATGACAGACTGGTGCCGTTACTGAACACCTGGCCGGTCGTATAGCTGATCTGCGCGAGATGTTTATTTTATGCGCCGTGTTGCCGGAAATGTCTGCCTGAATTCTTTTTGAATAGGTGATTGAATGATGAAACATAAACCGTTTGCGCAGTTGTTCTTCGCCGCTATTTTTGCGCTTGCCGCAAATGTCGGGAACGCCGCGAATGCCGCTGGGGCAGATCGATATGTCCCTGTATGCGTTGATATAAAAGGCATACAGGCAGAAGCTGAGTGCCTCTCTCATGAGCTTGATTTGAAAGAGGCTCAATTTAAAAAGTACTATCTGGCAGCGCAGAAGCTGGATATAAAAATATACGGCGGCAACGCCGAGGAATTGGCTGAATCACAGCAGCTGTGGGAAAAGTATCTGCGAAAGCATTGCGACTATCTGTACAGCCGTGAGCAAGGTACTGCCCGGATACGCGATTCTGCCGAGTGCCAGTTGCGACTGTATGACGAGCGCATTGACGAAATATGGGTTTCGTATTTAAGGTATTTTGGTTCTGCTGAGCCGGTTCTTCCCGATCCACGGAAATAATGTTTCTTCATGGCGCAGATGCTTTGCAGCGGTTGTAGTCGCGCCATGCATGAAATAGGCAACGTGCGTGGTCATGATGGCCTATACTGAATCTTCACTTGCATACGCGGGTGTTTATCCGGAGTCAGATCATGAGCAAAGTTACCAAGAGCAATAAAGAAACCAAGAAGCAGGCCTCATCCACTCCTAAAGAAAAAAAGGCAGCAAAGGAAGCGAAGAAAGTAGCGAATGCTGTTATTCCCTGGACACCGCGCGCATAACCGCGTTGACTTGAGCGAAAAAAAACGATGCGTTGAACTGCATCGTTTTTTTTCGCCGGTCAATGTTAGCGATCAATATCAGCGATAAATATCGGGCCGATGAATTTCCATAAAATTTTCTGGCGTTGCCGGTGAGCGGAAACCAAATTTTTCATACAGGCCACGGGCAGAACTGCTGACCAGTATAAAGCGGCGTATGTTTTGCAGATCAGGATGATCCTGTATCACTTCCAGCAGACGGCGGCTATGACCTTGGCCACGGAAATCCGGCAAGACAAACACATCCATCAGATAGGCAAATGTCGCATGGTCTGTGACTACCCTGGCAAACGCGATTTGTTTGCCGTCAATAAATCCACCAAAGCACAGGGAATGCTCAATAGAGCGTTGTACCGTTTCCAGTGGAATCCCTTGCGCCCAGGGTGACGTCGTGGATAAAAAATCGTGTATCAGCGCAATGTCGAGCGCGGTTTTATCTGTCGTAATGTGCATAAAAATTCTTTTCCGATCAGCTGCGTTGTCCGCCTGTGACGCGTTCTATGCCAGCGAGGTCGTGCCAGCTTTGTACTTGCGTGTAGCCCGCGGCGTTTAACAAAGCGCGCACATCCTCGGCCTGATGATAACCATGTTCCATCAGCAGCCAGCCTTGTGGCGCAAGATGTGTATGCGCGCCGCTGATGATGTGCCGGTAAGCGCTGAGGCCGTCTGCATGATCGGTGAGTGCATTAATGGGTTCAAAGCGCAGATCGCCCTGGCTCAGATGTGGGTCATCTTTGACGATGTAGGGCGGGTTGCTGACGATGGTCTGAAATACCTTGCCGGTAAGCGCGCTGTACCAGTCGCTGTGCAGCAGTTGCAGGCGATCAGGCGGCAGTAAACGCGCGGCATTTTTGTTTGCTATCGCAAGTGCCTCAGTGCTGATATCGACGGCGCAGACATCCAGATCCTGGCGTTCGTGGGCAATCGCAATCGCAATGGCACCGGAACCGGTGCCGAGATCGAGTAGGGTGGAGTTTTGCGGTGCGAATTGTAAACCGAGTTCCACCAGCAATTCTGTGTCCGGCCGGGGAATCAATACCGCTGGTGAGGTATAAAAGGGCAGACCGAAAAATTCACGTTCACCGGTCAGATACGCGATGGGCTCGCCAGCGAAACGACGTCGCTGCAATTCGTCAAACTGAGACATTTGCTGAGCGCTGAGCTGATAGTCCGAGCGGGTAATCAGTTGTATGCGGCTAAAGCCAGTCACATGCATGAGCAACATGCGTGTTTCCAGCTTGTCCAGCGGCGACAAGCGCTCGTGATCGGCAATGCTGAGCGGCTGTCCTGCTGTCATCAGTGACGCTTTCCGAACATGCCGGTTTTTTGTTTTTGAAAAAACAGTACGATCAGCGTGAGGCTGAAAATAACAAACCAGATCATGGCCCAGGTCGGAATCGCCAGACCGAAGATCGGTGGATACGGTGTTTCACACAAACCGTCTGCGCGGAACAGGATAGGAAACCATTCCGACAAGAAGATTTTATTGAGCCCGGTTTCCAGCGGATCGATACCGCAGGAAAGCGTAGGATTCGACAAGACATACAGATGTTTGCCTGCGATGCCGATGCCGCCGAATGCTGATAAACCTGCGAGGCCGATGCCGTAACGGCGCGCATCGGCAGGAAGAAAAGCAGCGATCAGGCTGAACAGCGCGATGGCAAGGAATGCGTAACGCTGGAAGACGCATAAGGGACAAGGCAGCATCAGCTCAACGATTTGCAGATAGAGAGCAACCGCTATCAGTAGCAGGCAGGTGGCAGAGATGCCGAGTAAGACGAATTTAGAGGAACGCATGTAGGTCATTCGTAAAATGAAAGCGGATGCCAGCTTACACGCTATTTAAAGCCTCATGTTTATAAGAAACTAAATAGTATGGAATGCTGGTGTTGCTGGCGCTGTTGGTACCTTGACTTGGATAGTTTAATCGTCTCCAAGTTCCGCAAGGAGTTCAGCCTGGTGTTCTGCGATCAGGGCATTGCTCAGTTCGGTCAGATCGCCATCCATAATGAAATCGAGTTTATACAAGGTCAGATTGATGCGGTGATCAGTCATGCGGCCTTGCGGATAATTGTAAGTGCGTATGCGCTCACTGCGGTCGCCGGAACCGATCAGGCTCTTACGGGTTGCTGCCTCTTTCGCCTGCTTTTCTCTTAACTGACCATCCATGATTCTGGTGGCCAGCACCCGCATTGCCTGCGCCTTATTCTGATGCTGGCTGCGGCCATCCTGACATTCGACCACGATACCGGTAGGAATATGCGTCAGGCGCACCGCAGAATCGGTTTTATTGATGTGCTGCCCGCCGGCACCGCTGGCGCGGAAAGTGTCGATACGCAAATCGGCATTGTTGATGATCACGTCGGCGAGCTCATCCGCTTCAGGCATCACGGCGACCGTGCAGGCGGAAGTATGGATGCGGCCTTGCGTTTCTGTCGCCGGAACGCGTTGCACTCGATGTCCGCCGGATTCAAATTTCAGCTTGGAATACGCACCCAGACCGGCGATACGCACGATCACTTCTTTGTAGCCGCCAAGCTCAGAAGGCGACTCCGACATCATCTCTACTTGCCAGCGGTTACGTTCAGCGAAACGGGTGTACATGCGCAATAAATCACCGGCAAACAAGGCAGCTTCATCACCGCCGGTACCAGCTCGGATCTCCAGCAGAATATTACGTTCATCGTTGGGGTCTTTCGGCAGCAGCATTTTTTGCAGATCCGCTTCCAACGTTTGCATTTTTTCTTTTGCGGCTTCTATCTCATCTTGCGCAAATGCTTTCATGTCGGGATCGTTGAGCATTTCCTGTGCTTCGTCCAGATCGGCTTGTGCCTGCTGATAATTTTTGTAGAGAGTGACGAGCGGATCTAATTCTGCATGCTCACGGTTGAGTTTGCGGTAATTGTCCATGTCATTGGTGGCGCCTTCCTGCATCAGCAGGTGACCAACTTCGTCGAGACGTTCAGCCAGCTGATCCAGCTTGGAGAGCATTGATGGTTTCATACGGGAAGAATAGTAGGTGAATCCGGAGGGAACTGCTTCAGGCTTGAAAACAGTCACCGAGAAGATGACGCAGAGAGTCTGCATCAGAAAGAAAAGCAGAATCCGCTAACGCTTGGTGCGGAATAATTGCGGCAACAAGCTCGCCAGACGAGCCCGTTCATCGCCACTGGCCTGATGCAATGCCTGTTGCGGGCCATGCAGGAATTTGGCTGTGATACCTTTGGAAAGCGCTTCCAGCACAGCGTCGATGTCATCACCGCGCGCCAGCATTTTGCGTGCACGTTCGAGTTCCATCAGGCGGAGTTGTTCGCTGCTTTCATGTAAGTCCTGAATCACGGGCACCACCGCACGGCCATCGATCCAGTGCATAAAAGACTGCACCCGCGTTTCGATAATCGCTTCTGCCTGTGCGACGGCTGCCTGACGGCTTTCTATGCCGGTCTGCACCACACTGCCGAGATCATCCACCGTGTATAAAAACACGTCATCGAGTTTGCCGACTTCCGGTTCAATATCGCGTGGCACGGCCAGATCAACCATGAATACAGGACGATGTTTACGCGCTTTGACAACACGCTCGACCAGCCCTAATCCTATGATCGGTAATGAGGATGCAGTGCAGGAGACGATGATGTCGAACTGCGCCAGTTGTTGCGGTAAGTCAGCAAGGCGGATCGCTTTACCATTAAAGCGATGGGCAAGAGCCTCACCACGTTCCAGGGTGCGGTTGGCGATGGTCAGCGATTTCGGATTTTGCGCTGCGAAATGCGTGGCGCAGAGTTCTATCATTTCACCTGCGCCGATAAACAACACATGCTGATCGGCAATTTTGTCAAAAATACGCTGCGATAAACGGACCGCCGCCGCCGCCATAGACACGCTGTGCGCGCCGATTTCCGTGGTGCTGCGAACTTCTTTAGCGACCGCGAAAGTGCGTTGAAACATCTGATGCAGATAGGTGCCAAGACCACCTGCAGCTTCTGCCTGACGTACTGCATCTTTCATTTGCCCCAGAATTTGCGGCTCGCCCAGCACCATGGAATCCAGGCCGGAAGCAACGCGGAACGCATGACGGACGGCATTGTCTTGTGGCAGCGTGTAGAGATGCGGGCGTAAATCCGCGTAAGGCAACTGATGAAAATCTGCCAGAAAATGTGCAGTAGCGTCGACCGGATTTGCTGCGGCACAAGCTGCATACAACTCAGTGCGGTTGCAGGTCGATAAAATCGCCGCTTCATTGCCATACGAATGCGTGGAGTTTGCTGCGTTGTTGCCAAACCAAGCACGTGCAGCCACCACCGCCTGACCTATCTGTTCAGGCGAGAAGGCGACTTTTTCGCGCAGCGAGAGCGGCGCAGTCGTGTGGTTGAGTCCAACAGCAGTCAGTTGCATGCGATGTGGGGCGTAAGATCAGACCATCATTATAACGCGTTGGCGGCATTAATTTCCGTCCGGATGGGCTTGATGTAGCTCAAATGGTGCTTGATGGCAATCTGATATTGAAAGTGGTGCCTTCATTCGGTGCGCTGCTGAAATCGATCTGTGCATGATGGCGATCGAGAACCGCTTTCACAAACACCATGCCCAGTCCTATTCCATCATTTTTGGGTTGATCGGTGCTGTTGAAGCGTTGAAAGCGTTGAAATAATTTGCTTTGTTCTGCGCGCGGTATGCCGTAACCCTGATCGCTGATGCTGCACACGATATTTGCCCCAGCCAGATGTTGTTCATAGGCCAGTGTGCAGCTAATGATGGTGTCGCGCGGGCTGTATTTGACGGCATTCGACAGCAGATTCGTCAGAACCCGCGTGAACAGTGAGCGGTCGGCGCGAATCGGATATTCTCCATCGGGTATCGTGCACTTGATGCGTATGTTTTTACTCTTGGCCAGCGACCACATTTCTTCCGTCGCGTCCAGCAACACCGTCTGTAAATCAAGCTCTTCAAAACGGTAATCCTGCGATTCGGCACGAGCCAGCTGGACGAAATTATCGGCCAGCCCCAGCGTGATGCGTGAGGCTTTTTCAATCCGGGAAATAAATTCCGCCTGCGGCAACGCGGTTGCTGCATCCTGCTGCATTTCCAGCAAAGCAAGTATCGATGCTTGCGGCGCGCGCATGTCGTGCGAGATGAAATGCAGGGTTTCATCGCGGCTGCGCTCGGCGGCGCGGATGGCGGTGATATTGATGATACTGACTATCCAGCCGACCAGTTGCTGGCTGGCGCTGTAACAAGGGGCGCTTTTGATCAGTAAATCCTGACCCTGCGGATCCCTGACTTCGACGCCTTGCTTCATGCGTGCAGTATGTTTGAGATCCAACAGATTCCACCAACTGAAACTACCCGTCTGATTTTCGTCAGACTCCATTGGCGCAGACATTCGGGCGAATAAATATGGCAGCAGGGAATCGTTCACTTTGGGTAATCCCTGACTGGCAAAATAACTGAGTGCCGGCGGATTAGAGAGTAAAACATTGCCATCGGTGGTAGTCACCAGTGTCGCATCTGGCAAGCTGGCCAGACTGTCGCTGACGAATTGGCGTAAGTCACGAACTCTGTCGGCAGCGACGCGCACGGCATTGATACTTTGTTCCAGCGTATCTGTTAGAACTGGCGCGCTTTTTTCTTCTTCGTCATCAATAAATTCTGGCAGCAGATGCGGCTCTTTTTCCAGAAGCGTAAATTCTTCGCCCAGATACTTAATCGCTGCTTCCAGCCTGCGCCAGCTCCACACCGGGTAGGCAATGATTAAGGTCAGCAATGAAGTTGACGGTGATATCCATTTTCCTGCATAGCGCATGGCAAGGAAACTGCCTGCTGCAGCACCGAAGATAAACAGAATAGTCAGTAGCAAGGCTTTTCGTGGTGATAGCAACTGATAAGAGATCAGTGCCGCCAGCAGCAACAACAGGTTGTATAAAGCCACCTGCCAGGCTGGAGCAAAATCAATGGCACGTTCATCCAGCAGGCTGGCCAGAATATTGGCATTGATTTCAATTCCAGAGATGGTGCCATCGTTGCCGGATACCGGTGTCGGAAATGAATCGGCCATGCCCAATGCCGTTGGACCAATCAGAACATACTTATTTTTTAAGAACTCTGCGGGAACTTCGCCGCGTAGCACTGATACATACGGCACGGATTTAAAATGTCCGCTACTGCCGTAAAACGGAATATGCATCTGGTAATCACGCTGCCACAGGTCGGCCTGATTATTTTCTTTGCGCAATCGCACGGGCAGTCTTTCTCCCGGCAGATATTTTTCGGTACCGTAAGCAGTGTTTTGCGCAACATCTTTTAACGCAAGTGCAAAGTGAGGCCACCATTCGCCTCGTGATCCTTCACGCAGAAAGACACTGCGTGCCACACCGTCTTTGTCGAGTTCGATATGGATGTGGCTGATCTGCCGTGCCGCATTTGCCAGCAGGGGAATGGGGCGCGCAGCTACCAAACCTTTTCCGCCATTTTGTGAGACCAAGGGTAAAACGACCTTGTTGCTCTGAGCGATAGCATCCGCCAGCAGTTGGTCACCGTTGATCTGATTGCCGGCCTGTGGATATTCTGCTTCCGTCAACAGAATATCCATACCAATAGCGGCCGGTGTTGCCGCATTGATGTGCTTTAACAGTTCCGCATGCCGTTGCCGTGGCCAGGGCCATTTCCCCAGCTCACTCAGGCTGTAATCATCAATCGCCACAATCAGAATGTCGTCACGCGCTTCGCGGCTGTTGATCTGCATGTAGCGATCGTAGGCAACCATATCCAGCCGTTCCAGGCTTTTAAAGTTAACCAGAGCAACAGTCAGAATACAAAGCAGCAGACTTAGTATCAGCCACTCGCGAAACGCGATGCGCTCCACCTGTATATATCTGGTTGCCATACCTTAGCCGTTAAAATCCACTGCGAATGGCGCCGCTGCCACTATTGATTGCCTCGCCATCACTTGTCGTCCAGCGCGACTGGATGGTGATCTTCTGTGTGGCGGAGAAGGCACCAACGTAGCCATCGGCATCCGTCGCACGGACACGGATATAGTATTCACCGGCCGTCGGGCGTGGAATTTTCAGCTCAGCCTGATCTGATTCCTGTGATAAATACAGTCGTTTAAATTCTGCATCAAGTGCGATTTGAATCAGGAATTTTTGCCCCGGTTCTGCTGTCCAGTTGAAAGAAATTTGCTTGCTCTGAGAATCGCTGAAAGAGGCTGCTGCTTGTGGCGGCAATTTTTGGAAGCTCTGAATATCGCCGTACGGCCCCTGATCAAATTGGCCATTTTTTTGTATGACAGACGCAATGCGCCAGAAATATTCTCCTTGTGGCAATGTGCCGGAGAATTGCACATCCTTGATGTCTGCCTGATCCAGAATAATGTTTTTGAACTCTGCGTCTTTCGCGACTTGCAAATGGTAAGCATAGGCGTGCGCCGCTTCTGTCCATGTGAAGTCAACACTGGCCGCCCGCACTTTATTTTTGGGTTGTATCGAGAATGGTGGCTCTGGTCTCGCTTTCAGCGTGAAAGCTGTCGTGAGTGGCAAGCCCTCCAGCCCCAGTGCATCAATTGCCGTCAGGCGGACAAAATACTGGCCGTCTTCCAGTCCATCAAATTTGAAGCGATTTTCTTTGAAACGGTTCTCTGCGAGGACATCCAATGCCTGTGCATCTCTGGCAATCTGCACCCGATACGCGGCGGTCACCGCGGATTTCTGTGCGATGAACTGCACGGTGGGGCGCGTTTGAATTGCATAACCAGCTTCTAATACTGGCGGCGGCAGCAAATCAACGGCTTTTCCGACACCATTTGCGCCGACGATGTTTCCTTTGCCCGCTGACAGTATCAGTTCGTTCGTCTTTTTGTTACCCGTTCCGACCGCAACGCCACCTTCCAGAACTTCATTCGCGGTACCGTCAGGGTTGATGCCAACGCGGAAATGCGTACCGCGCACCCCCGCGACGGCAAGTGGCGAGCGTACTTCAAAACGTCCTTTGTTACTTGAAAGACTGGTGACGCGGGATTCGACTTTTCCTTCAGATAAAGAAATCTCAGTTCTGGGACTGGCGACGTACTTTGTTTTGCGTAATTTACTCAAGCTGACCTGGCTATTCGACGGAATGGACACGCGCGATTCGTCTGGAAATGCCAGCGTTAAAAATCCGTTTTTTCCGGTGGTGATGCTGGTTCCTTCTTTCACCACAGCCCCGATGGACAAGGCTGTTTCTGCACCATCGACTGTTTTAAACGTCGGGTTGCCTGCCAATGCAACAACACGGGCTTCACTTGCTTCTTCCGGTAACAGATCCGCCGGGATCAGGATCGCTGTGCCGATGGGGATGGCCCTGTCATTGGCAATATGATTGCGTTTGCTGAGCACTTCCCAGTTTTGGGATTTATTAGTAAATCGTTTTGCGATGCCAGTTAAGGTGTCGCCTTGTAAAGCGTAATAGGTCATGTCCGGCGGTGTGGCCGCGATACTACCAGGTTCGCCGGTGACTTTTGCCGCCAGCAACAGCGGGGAGTAGGTAAGAAAAACCGTAAGCAGAGTGCAGACTGATAATTGCCGACGGAGTGTAGGTGAGCCTGAACTCATGCGCATATCCTATGTATCAAAATTCTGTGCATTAAATGCAAACCGGGTCAGACTATGCTGACCCGGAAATTTATTCTGCTGTAACCTGTTCTAGTCTGTAGCCATAACTATAAACAGGTGCCAGCCTGTAGCCGTTTTCAGGCCTCAATTCCAGTTTGCTGCGCACCCTGGAGATATGAGTGTCCATGGTTCTGGACGGAATATCGACATCGCGCGACCAGACCGCTTCCAGTATGTATGCGCGGGATAAGGGGCGACCGAGGTTGCGGAATAACAGCAGCGCGAGATCGAACTCTTTTTGCGTCATTTCTACCGGCTGATCGTTAACGCTGACACGACCCGCGCGGGTCTCAAACTTGTAGATGCCGAATTGCAGATGTTCTGACGCCGTCTGCGTCGGATACGCCCGGCGCAACAGCGCCTGCACCCTGGCCACCAGTTCACTGCGGCGGATAGGTTTGATCATGTAGTCGTCTGCACCAGCAGCGAG
This sequence comes from Undibacterium sp. FT79W, assembly GCF_014284215.1. Lineage (NCBI taxonomy): Bacteria > Pseudomonadati > Pseudomonadota > Betaproteobacteria > Burkholderiales > Oxalobacteraceae > Undibacterium > Undibacterium sp. FT79W. The sequence continues at coordinate 380,518 of NZ_JACOGB010000004.1, forward strand.
GCCAGCGACGATGTCGTCTTCACCTGAGCGACTGGTCATAAACAAAACCGGCAGCGTTGGTGAGAGCTTTTCCCGCACCCAGTGCAGAATTTCAGTGCCATTCAGATCGGGAACCTGCCAGTCCAGTATCAGCATATCGTAGCTTTCGCGACGCAGCTGATGCAGCATTTCTTTGCCGCTTAAAAAAGGATGACATGTATGACCAGCCGCATTCAAAATAGTGCAGACCAGCTCCAGCAGATTATTGTCGTCGTCAAGTACAGCGATTCTCATGGATAGTTATCGTTAATGTCTGGCAATTGAACAGGGTCTTATCATTATATCGAAAGCAAGTAAGAAAAATGAAATTTGTTAAAAAATGTAACCCGTAAAAATAACATTTGCAACGAAATTTATTTATTTATTACCGCATCGATCATTCTTCTTTAAGCATTACCTCGTTAAGTGATGTGAAACACCGATCTGATTCATTCAAGGCGAACGCATTGCAGACTTGTCCGCCTCTGTAGCTCATCCAGTTGCTGACTCAACTGTTTAATTACGTAGTTCTAATTCAGGCAAAACAACATTCACGTCCAGCACTTCAAGATTCCCTTGCTTATCAAGAGAGACGGTAATGTCCTCCGGACTGACTTTGGTGTATTTTGAAATGACAGCGATCAGCTCCTCGCGCAACGCGGGTAAAAAATCGTAACCTTCACGACCTGTGCGTTCACGGGCGATGATGATCTGTAAGCGTTCTTTTGCCACATTGGCAGTTTTTGGTTTGCTATTAAATAAAAAAGAAAGCAAGGCCATGTTTATTTACCTCCGAAAATACGCTGCAGTAAGCCTGGCTTTTCGTAAGTGATGAAGCGCAACGGAACTTCCTGACCGAGGAAGCGGGTGACCACATCTTCATAAGCATCAGAGACATCGCTGCCTTTCATGTGTATAGCAGGGTTACCCTGATTCGATGCATGTAATACAGCCTCTGATTCCGGGATCACACCAATCAGAGGGATACGCAAAATTTCCTGGACATCGGTGTACGACAGCATTTCACCGGCTTCAACACGTTTTGGTGAATAGCGTGTGATCAGTAAATGTTCTTTGACTGGCTCGCCGCCAGCTTGTGCGCGTTTAGACTTCGCCTGAATGATGCCGAGGATACGGTCAGAATCACGTACTGAGGACACTTCAGGGTTGGTAACAACGATTGCTTCGTCAGCAAATGTCAGCGCCATGACGGCACCGCGTTCGATACCCGCCGGTGAGTCGCAGACGATGAATTCAAAGTCCATTTTTGCCAGATCATTCAGCACGCGCTCAACACCTTCTTCTGTCAGTGCATCTTTATCTCTGGTCTGTGAGGCGGGCAGTATGAACAGGTTATCGCAATGCTTATCCTTGATTAATGCCTGATTCAGGGTTGCTTCACCGCTGATGACATTCACCAGATCATAGACCACGCGGCGTTCGCAACCCATGATCAGATCCAGATTGCGCAGACCGACGTCAAAATCCAGTACGGCTGTTTTATGCCCGCGCATTGCCAGACCTGAGGCAAAACTTGCGCTGGAGGTGGTTTTTCCTACGCCGCCCTTGCCGGATGTTACAACAATGATTCTTGCCACAAAAAACTCCTTTTTCTATTCGAAATAACTGAAATATAGGGCGTTATCCGACCGTTTTTACCGATGATACTTCAATACTGTCACCAATCAGCCTTACTTGTGCGGGATGTTGTGCCTGCAAATCCGGGAAGCCATTTTCAAATGTCCGGTAGATGCCGGCAATCGACACCAGTTCAGGTTCCATTTGCAGTGCAAAAATTCGTGCTTCCGTATTGCCGGTAGCGCCAGCTAATGCGCGTCCGCGCAGCGTAGAGTAAATATGGATGCTGCCGTCGGCGATAACTTCCGCGCCGTTATTGACTGAGGCTGTAATAATCAGGTCTGCGCCGCGGGCATAAATACGCTGACCAGCGCGGACCGGTGTATCGATCACCATTGCCGGATTATTGCGGATAATCACTTGTGGTTCGGCTTTTGCTGCCGGCGCCGGTACTTCGGCTTGCGCTGCGATCACTTCTGGTTCGTGGCGTGGTTTGCTTACCACATCAATACTTAAACCATGTGAACGGATGATTGCATAATCCTCTTCGCGCGCATTGCGAACCGCGACCGGATGCAAGCCATGCGCTTTGAATAGTGGGATCAGCGCATCCCAGTCAACGGTTTCTGCAGCGATGCTTTCAACGTCAATGACTGCGAATTCATCGTCAAAAAAATCCGGTGAACCAGCGGTCATTTCCTTTAAGGCAGCTTCCAGCGCAGGAGTGGACGCTTCATGCAGCAATACAGCGACAGCGACAACGGTGGAAATTTTTATTTCTATGGGCTTACGCGTCAGACTGTTTTGCATGGCATTCATCAGAAAAGGAAAGGCAGTCGCCAGCGTATCATTATTTTGTGGTCAGGAAATCATCCGCAGTATATTGACACGCGTTTCGGCAGGTAAGTTTGATACCTGCTAAAAGGACTCATCCTACCAATTGACAGAAAAGATTGCAAAAATAAGCAAGGTTTTCTTGCGCCAAGCGGCAATTCCACGACGCTTCTCAGTAAAACTTTCCATATGGAAAATTTATGTAACAGACGTAAGCGGATATAAGCAGAAATCATCTCTATTGATGAAACGAGATCTAGAACGCATGTGCAGCATGCAAATTGTCCAGGATCTCTGCTTTTAACGGTGAGAGCGTCGCTTGTGCACGATTCCTTGGTCGTTGAAGCCCGGGACGGAAGATGGATCTGACATTGCCTGCATCGCGATCCAGCAGAATAATACGGTCGCTCAGATACAGCGCCTCATCAATATCGTGTGTGACCATGATTATCGTCAGTCCATGCTCTTGCGCCACGCTGAGCAGCAAATCCTGTAATTTCATGCGGGTGAACGCATCTACTGCAGAAAATGGTTCATCCAACAGCAGTAACTTCGGGTGGGAGTACAACCCTCGGGCGATTGCTACGCGTTGTGCCTGTCCGCCGGATAACTGCTTGGGCAGCGCATTTTCATATCCGGACAGGCCGACTTCTGACAGCAGATATGACACCGATGAGTGTTCTGTGGCTGTTTGCGCGGGGTCGAAGGCAATATTGGCGGCGACGCTCAGCCAAGGAAATAGGCGGGGTTCCTGAAATATAAAGCCGATGTCGTGGCTGACACCATATAGCCGCTTACCTTCGAGTTGTATTTGTCCACGGTAATCACGATCAAGCCCGGCAATGATGGAGAGCAGTGTGCTTTTACCACAACCGCTGGCGCCGATCAGGCTGACGATCTCGCTGCGTGCTATATCGATGTGCAGCGAGCGCAATACCTGGCGGCTGCCGTAGTGTTTGTCGTCGATACTGATATGCAGGAAATCGCTCATGCGGATGTTCCTTCTGCCTGATAAGTATCACGCCACGCAAGCAGGTGCTGCTCCAGTTGCTGCATACCCCAGTCACTGATCTTGCCCAGCAAGGCGAGTAAGGCGATGGCGGCCAGAACAATGTCGGCACGGCTGGTTTCGCGCCCATCGGTCAAAAGATAGCCCAGCCCCTGACTTGCGGCAATCAATTCAGCAGCGACCATAAACATCCACGCCAGACTCAGTCCGTTACGCAAACCAGTCAGAATCGCTGGCAAGGCGGCCGGTAGTAAGATGCGGCGCGTCATCGCATAAGGTGTCAGACGATATAGTTTGCCCACTTCCGTGAGTCGCCGGTCAACGCCGCGGATGCCGGAAACAACGCCCATATACACCGGAAAAAAAGCGCCGATCGCGATCAATACTAATTTCGGTGCTTCATCAATACCCAGCCACAACAGCAATAAAGGAACCCATGCCAACGAGGGAATCGCACGCAATGCCTGAAAGCTGGGATCGAGCAATGTGTCCAGACGTCCGCTGAGCGCAACCATAGAACCGGTGGAGATTGCCAGCACCGCACCGATGACAAATCCCGCTGCAACGCGAGCGCTGCTGACGCCGATGTGGCTGAGCAGATCATGCTGCCAGAGATACAAAAGCGTACCAAAAATCTCAGACGGCGCTGGTAGCAGATTAGACGGAATCAGCGCAAAGCGGACACTGATTTCCGCCAGCAGTAAAACAGTCAGCGGCAATAGCAGGCCCCACAAAGCGCGTGGTAACACCGGGTTCTTTTTTTGCACTGCCGGATTTGTGCTGGCAGCAGTCATCGCAATGGCAGATGTGCTCATGACATTCAGCTGCGGCTAATCAGTGGTTGGGAAAAACGCGTATCGATCAGTGCATGAATCACGGCTTTCAGATCTGTGCCTGGTTTGACCAGCCCTTCCTCCAACAGGATAGGGGCGGCAGTTTGCAAAGCCTGGATATGTTCATTTGTCGGCAAAGGCTGGCTGAAGTCGCTGCGTAATTTGATTTGCAATAAAGCGACTGGCAACGTGACTTTGGCTTCTTCCGACAATATCTTTGCGGCCTCCGATGGATTACTGATAATCCACAGACGTGCCTTTTCATAGGCGCGGATGACACGCGCGACCTCGCTCGGGCGACTGCTCAGAAATTCTTCGCGCACATTCAAAAAACCATAGGTGTTGAAAGCCACGTTACGGTAGATCAGTCTGGAATTCGATTCCAGTTCGCTGGCGGCCATGTGCGGATCCAGCCCTGCCCACGCATCGACTTTACCTTGCTCCAGCGCAGCACGACCATCGGCGTGTTGCAGGCTGACATGTTCTATGTCGCTACGTTTTAATCCCGCCGTTTTCAGCGCACGTAACAAAAACAGATAAGGATCGGTGCCCTTGGTAGCCGCTATTTTTTTCCCTTTCAGGTCGGCGAGATTGCGGATGGCAGAGTCTTTCCGCACCAGCAGCGCCGTCCATTCGGGGCGTGAAAAAATATACGGCGTCCTGATCGGGTTGCCGTTGGCTTTGGCGAGCAAGGCCGCCAGCCCGGCACTTGAACCGATATCAATACTGTTCGCGTTCAGATATTCGAGCGCACGATTGCTGCCTGCACTCAGCACCCACTTGATACTGGTACCGTCGGCTTTGAATTCATCTTCCAGCCAGCCGAAACGGCGTAATACCAGACTGGTGGGGGAGTAATACGCATAGTCCAGCCGCAATTCTTTCAGTGGTGTCGCAGCGTGAGCGAATGTGGGTAATAAAGCTGCGGTTGCAGAAGCGGAGGCAAGTTCAAGGAAATGGCGACGTTTCATGAGGCGCTTTCAAAAAAAAGAAATAATCAGGCTGCAGCTGTAGCTGCGACCGGGGGCGTGATGCTGACCCGGCGTCCGGCATGATTTTGGGGTAAATAAGGGCCTTTGCCGAACAGCTGATGTCGCAAGCTGCCGCTGGCATACCTGGTCTTGTAGCGTTTGCGGCGCTGTAATTCGGGAACGATCAGATTCACGACATCGCGCATCGTTTCGTGGGCGATGGCAAACGCAAGGTTAAAACCGTCGATACCGGTTTCATCGACCCAGGCTTCTAACTGGGTGGCGATTTGTTGCGGGTCACCGATGAAGACCGACCCGCGACCACCGAGCGCAATGAATTCCGCCGCTTCCCTGACCGTCCATTTTTTTGAGGGATCTGCTGCACTGAACGAGGCCAGCGCCGATCTGCCTGCCTCTGACTCGATGTAGTCTATCGTGGCATCAAGTGGAAATTGTGAAAAGTCGACACCGGTCCAGCCAGACAACAAGGTCAGCGATGCTTCAATATCGAGGTATTGCCGATAATCCAGATATTTGGCTTGCGCTTCTTTTTCGGTTTCTGCGGTGATGATCAGTGCCTGCGCATAAATCAGAATGTCGGAAGGCTGGCGGCCAGCGGCAACAACTGCTTGACGAATATCGTCAACATAGCGTTTGACGACCTGTTTGCTGGGGCCGCTGACAAACGTGCATTCAGCATGTTTGGCGGCAAATGCAGTACCGCGCTTGGAAGTGCCAGCCTGAAACAAGAGTGGCGTTCTTTGTGGTGACGGTTCAGATAAGTGAATACCCGGTACTTTGAAATACCGGCCTTCGTGCGCAATCGCATGCACATGTGCCGGGTCGGCATAAATACCGCGCAATTTGTCGCGCTGAAGCGCTTGCTCATCCCAGCTTTTTTCCCACAATTTATAGACGACCTCCAGATATTCATCTGCCAGGTCATAGCGTTCGTCGTGACCGAGTTGCTGCAGCAGACCCAGATTGCGGGCGGCGCTGTCGAGATAGCCAGTGACGATATTCCAACCTATGCGTCCTTCGGTCAGATGATCGAGTGTCGATAAGCGACGCGCAAACGGATAGGGATGATCACTGGTCAATGCACATGTCACGCCAAAGCCCAGATGTTTGGTTACGCTCGCCATGATGGGTACCAAGGCCAGCGGGTCGTTTAAGGGGATTTGTATTGCATGTTTCAGCGCCGCATCCACCTTGCCCTGAAAGACGTCATACACCCCCAGCACATCGGCCAGGAATACGGCGTCAAACAAACCGTATTCCAGTAAGCGTGCGAGCTCGGTCCAATGCCGGGCGCTGGTGTATTGATGGCTTTGATCGCAGGGATGTCGCCACAGCCCCGGCGACTGATGGCCGACGGTATTCATCTGAAACGCATTGAAGCGGATGACTTTGCTCATGGCCTGATTTATTTCCCGCTGTTTTCCAGCGCTTGCTGATAATCCGGTTTGGAGAACCCGGCGAAATGTTTATTCGTGATATCTAAAAATTCGCGTGAACGATAAGCGGCTTCCAGATCTTTCACCCAGGCTTTGCCTTTATCGGCAGTGCGGATCGCGACCAGGTTTTGATAATTGGCAGAGATTTTTTCACGCGCCAGCGCTTCGCTCAGTTTCAAGCCTGACGCCAGCGCAAAATTGCCATTCACAAACGAGTAATCTGTGTCTTGCAAAGAGCGTGGTAACTGCGCTGCTTCCAGTGGAATCAGTTTGATTTTTTTGATGTTGTCGGCAATATCTTTTTCCGAGGCACGGATAGGATCGAAATTTGCCCGCAGTTTGATCCATCCTAACTGGTCGAGCAGCACTAATGCTCTGGCCTGATTGGTCGGATCATTTGGTAAGGCGACGGTCGTGCCTTCTTTAACTTGGTTCAGTGACGTATGTTTTTTGCTGTAGATCGCAATCGGTGCCGTGGGGACTTTAATCAGCTCGCTTAATGGCAATTTGTTTTCATTCGAAAACTTGGTCAGATAGATGATGTGCTGAAACGCATTCGCATCGAGGGAGCCTTCGGCGAGGGCAAAATTCGGCTGTATGTAATCGTTAAATTCGACGACTTTGACTTTGTATCCCTGCTTTTCCAGTACAGGCTTAATGCCTAATTTCACCTGATCGGCATACGGGCCTGCGCTCGTACCGATGACTAATTCTTTCGGGTCTTTCGCCAATACCGGAACGGAAACGGCGAGCGCTAAACTCGTCAGCAGGGTAGTCAGAAGTGTACGACGCAGCATAGAAATTCCTTCAGAAAGTTGAGTATGAAAGTGAATGCAGTAAAGGTAACGGTAGTGGTGACGGTAACGAATCAACGATGATCAATTTTTCTGGCGATACGGCTGCCGGTGAACTGAATCAACTGCACCAGAACTACCAAAATGGCGACAGTAAAAAACATGACATCGGTCTGAAAGCGGTAGTAACCGTAGCGGATCGCAAGATCGCCGATGCCACCGCCGCCGACCACGCCCGCAATGGCGGAGTAAGACAGAAAACTGATGGCCAATACTGTCAGGGCGAGCACCAGACCGGAACGGGCTTCGACCAGCAAGACCCGCCAGACGATCTGAAATTCGGTGGCGCCCATCGCATGGGCGGCTTCGATGACGCCGCGTGGCACTTCTTTGCAGCTTTGTTCAACCAGCCGCGCAAAATAAGGAATCGCAGCAAACGACAGTGGCACTGCTGCTGCCAGCGGGCCGATGGAGGTGCCGACTAGCCAGCGTGTGAATGGCACCAGCGCAACCAGCAAAATGATGAAAGGAAATGAGCGTACGGTATTGACCAGCCAGCCTAGCGCCAGTGCGAGGGGGCGATGCTGTAGCGATTGCCCGTTGCCGACCAGAAACAACAGAATACCGAGTGGCCCGCCGATGATGACGGCGGCTGACAAGCCTATACCCAGCATGGTCAGCGTTTGCAGCAGAGCCGTTCCGAGTTCAGGTAACAGTGAGATCAGATTTTCAAACATGGGCAAGATCTTTCCACTGTCCGGCGCTGCTTTCTTCGCGGCTGTAATACGCCAGTTCACGTCCTAACGCGGTTTGGCGTGGGATGTCGGTATCGGCCAGCGCAAAGCTTTCAGCGACTGCGCCATCGACGATCACCGCGACATGATTACAAATACTGCTGAGGACGGATAATTCATGGCTGACGATCACAATCGTGACTCCTAAACGTTGATTAATGTCGCGCAAAGTGTCCAGCACTTCGCGTGTTGTTTCTGCATCGAGAGATGAGGTTGGTTCATCGCACAACAGCACTTGCGGTCTGCTTGCCAGCGCACGTGCGATTGCAACGCGTTGCTTCTGCCCGCCGGATAACTGCGCCGGGTAGCTGTTGGCTTTATTCGTCAGGCCGACGATATTCAGACATTCCTCTACACGTTCACGGATCTCGTGTTTGCTCAGATGGGTGTGTATCTTCAGCGGGAACGCGACGTTGTCGAACACGCTGGCATTTTGTAAAAGATTGAACTGCTGAAAAATCATGCCTATGTTCTGGCGTGCTTCACGCAATTGTTTTTTGTTGAGTCGCGTCAGTTCGTTACCGGCGACCGTGATGCTGCCAGTGTCTGGACGCTCCAGTAAATTGAACAGACGCAGCAGCGTCGATTTTCCTGCGCCGCTTTTTCCTATCAGACCAAAAATATCGCCTTTTGCAATGTCCAGACTGACGTTGTTGACCGCTTGAAAAATGTCGCCGTGCGGCAGCACAAAGGATTTGCTCGCAGACTGTATTCGTATGATATTGTCGCTCATGATGGGCTCCGTATTACGAATAGGCGGTCGGTTCAGGCACGCTGCCGTTCAGTGCATAGCGCCCCAGATCACGTAGTTTGTAATCAATCGGGTCGTGCAGCGTATGTACCCGGACATTGCGCCAGAAACGGTCGTAGCCATAGCGGCTGGAAGTCGAACTGGCACCGGTCAATTCAAACATTTGCGAGCTCACCTCAATACCTGCGCGGTGCGCAAGGCATTTTGCTTCTGCGACCGAGATCGCAAGCGCACCTCGCTCTGCGGCAGTGACTAGCGCCCCTTTTCTGAAAGTGCTTTCCAGTTCTTGTGCCGCCAGATCGGCAAGTGCCGTCGCTGGGCGCAGCAATAACCAGAGTTCACCATAACGATGCTGAATGTAAGGGTCTTCTGTGGCGGCGCTGACTCCTGAGGAAAACCAGGCTCTGGCCTTATCCCGCGTGTAGTTGCGGGCGGCATCAAACGCACCGGACGCGATGCCCAGATACAGGTTTGCCATCATCAGTTGGGCAATTTGCGAGCGCAGTGTGGCTTGCGCCGTCGGTACTTGTCCCGGCGCCTGCAACACCAGATCGTCATGCAGGAAGACGTGATCGAAATGCACGTTGCCGCTATCTGTCTGGCGCTGGCCGAAGGCATCCCAGTCTGCCTGTATGCGTATGCCGGGTTGGGTGCTAGGTATTGCCGCAATCAGCGCGCTTTGCGTTGCTTCATCCCAGGCTGAAATGGTCAGCCAGTCCGAACCCACGGAGCCAGACGAAAAACTTTTAATACCGTTGAGCAGATAGCCATTTTGAGTACGGGTTGCAATCGTGCGTTTATCCAGAGGATTCAGCGCATTACCCCAGAATAATTTTTGTGCGACGGTGGCGCTGTACAGACGCCGGCGTTGCTGCGCGTTGCCATACAACTCTATGCCTGCAATTTGTAAGTGGTGAAACGCGAACACATGCGCGAGGGCGCTATCGGCTTTGGCGAGCAATCGTACGATCTGCAAGATCGTTGCCCAGCTCGCGCCCTGACCGCCAAATTCCTCAGGAATGGATAAGGTCAACAAGCCGGATTCACGTATCCATGCACGTTCTGTTGCTGCATGACCGCCAGTCTGATCACGTTCGACTGCGCTCAGCGCCAGACGATCAGCCAGGTTGGCGGCGATGGCAATCATCTCGTTTTCAGGAGATGGAAAATCGATGGCGTCACTTAATGTTTGTAGTCGTCGGGACATGCGAAAACCTGATGGATGAGCAATATGTCAGGCCAGTATTGCATCTGGTCTTATCGCGGTACACGAAGATATTTCGCCTTGCTTATGCGGAATTTTCCTATGTTGAAAATCAGATGCTGATAGTTGAAATCTGTTGTTTTTTAATTTTCAACTATAGAAATATGAAATGCTTCCTTGTCAGGTGTTCTGGCGCTTTTTATGATCATCACAGCTTTTTTCAAACCATTTCAAACCATCTCAAACGACAGGAAAGCATCAATGAAACTGGAAACTATTGCTGTTCACGGCGGTTATTCGCCAGACCCGACGACACGTGCAGTTGCGGTACCGATTTATCAGACCGTTGCCTATGCTTTCGATAACACCCAGCATGGCGCAGATTTATTTGATCTGAAGGTGCAGGGGAATATTTATTCACGGATTATGAATCCGACCAATGATGTGCTGGAAAAGCGCGTTGCTGCACTTGAAGGCGGCATTGCTGGACTGGCATTGGCATCCGGGCAAGCCGCTATCACGTATGCGATACAGACGATTGCTGAGGCTGGCGACAACATCGTTTCGGCATCGACGTTATATGGCGGTACCTATAATCTGTTTGCGCATACCTTGCCACAATTCGGCATAGAAACTCGCTTCGCGGATTATCGTGACCCTGAGTCGTTTGCCAAGCTGATTGATGATAAAACCAAAGCAGTATTTGTTGAATCGATTGGTAATCCGCTGGGCAATATCACCGATATCGAAGCGATTGCTGCCGTTGCGCACAGACATGGCGTGCCGCTGATTGTCGATAACACAGTGCCATCGCCTTATCTGTTGCGGCCGATTGAGTTTGGTGCCGATATCGTGGTGCATTCGCTGACTAAATACCTGGGTGGACATGGCACGACGATAGGCGGCATCATCGTTGATTCCGGCAAGTTTCCGTGGGCAGAACACAAGCAACGGTTTAAACGTCTGAATGAGCCTGATGTCTCATATCACGGTGTCGTTTATACCGAAGCTTTAGGCCCTGCCGCCTACATAGGCCGTGCGCGCGTGGTGCCATTGCGTAATACGGGCGCTGCCTTGTCGCCGTTCAATGCATTCCTGATTTTGCAGGGCATAGAAACGCTGGCGTTAAGACTGGATCGCATTACCCACAATACACGCAAGATTGCCGAATATCTGCAACAGCACGCGAAAGTGAAGTGGGTGAATTATGCTGGTCTGCCAGATCATAAAGATCATGCGCTGGCGCAGAAATATCTGGGCGGTAAGCCATCAGGAATACTGACTTTTGGTCTGCAAGGTGGACGTGAAGCTGGCGGGCGCTTTCAGGATGCCTTGCAACTCTTCACTCGTTTAGTAAATATCGGCGACGCTAAATCTCTCGCATGCCATCCTGCGACGACGACGCACCGGCAATTAAATCCGGAAGAACTCGCCAAAGCAGGCGTGACCGAAGACACCGTGCGCTTGTCGATAGGTATTGAACATATCGACGATCTGATCGCTGATCTCGAACAGGCATTAGCCGCTTCATAACATGATATGCCGCCCTGATCGCAGGCTTTGAGTCAGGGCGCATCTCGCCGATTTTCATCCGCAGTAAGGAATAGCAATTTTTTGCTCATTCTGTCAATGACCCAAGTCAATGCCCCGGCCTGATGGCGTCCTATAATTCGTTTGCCCTGAATTCCGCACGGATGTGCTATTTTCAGCCGACTGTTCTGCGCCGATATGCTGTCATAGTAGTAATATAAACATATGTTGTCTGAGTGAATCAGGTATTGCATGCGTCGCATATGCCGCATGTTTCACAAGTGGCGCATTTGTTCATACGCAGCCTCGTACTTGCCAGAAGCAAATTATTTTCCTGAACATGTTGTCTGAGCTGCATTCTCATCCGGCGACCAGCCTACCGTCACAGAGCGGTGCTTAACGAAAACTTAAAAATCATGTCAAACCAACAGAGACCATTGCAAGAGCGCGCATTGACAGACCTCCAGACCCTCGCTGAACTTTTCACATGGCGCGTAGCGAAAACGCCATCCGCAGAAGCTTATCGGCAGTTTAATGAACAAAATGGTCAATGGATCAGTTACACATGGGAAGAAACCCATCAGCGCGTGATGGGCTGCGTGCGGGCGCTGTCGTTGTTGAATCTGGAGCGTGGTGCGCGTATCGCCATTTTGTTGCCGAATGGTTTGCAGGCGGTGTGCATCGATCAGGCGGCGTTGCAGATGGCGTGCGTGCCAGTTCCGATGCATGCGCTTGATAATCCTGAAAGTATTGCTTACATCATCGGTGACAGCGATGCTTCCGTACTGATCGCAACAACTGATCAACAATGGAAAGACATAGGCAATGCCGGGATTGCGCTGCCTGCTTTACGTCAGGTCGTGGTGCTGGAAAAAAATCTGACGGCGGCTGATTATCCCGCCGGTGTTCCTGTCGTTTCAAGCGAAGAATGGCTGTCTGCTGCGGCGAGTGTGAATGCTGCTGAGGGGCTGGCCGAGGCTGCGGCGGATGATCTTGCCGCCTTGGTTTACACCTCAGGTACCACAGGTAAGCCCAAGGGCGTGATGCTGACACACAATAATGTCATGTCGAATGTGAAAGCCGTGGTTGCACGTGTTGCGCCGGTAATTAGCGATGTCTTCCTGTCGTTCCTGCCTTTGTCGCATACCTTTGAGCGTACAGCCGGTTATTACCTGCCAGTGGCGGCCGGTGCCTGTGTTGCATTCTCGCATTCGGTCAAACAGTTGCCTGAAGAGTTGGTCACGATTAAGCCGACAATTTTGATTTCTGTGCCGAGGATTTACGAGCGTGTGTACAGCGTGATTCAGACCAGGCTGGCGCAGTCAAAAGTACAGTCGTTTTTGTTTAATGCTGCGATCGCAGTGGGCTGGCGACGCTTTACACGCGTGCAGCATTTATCATCAGATGGTGCGTTACAACGTCTTGGCGATGCTATCGTCTGGCGTGTGCTGGAGCCTGTAGTCGCCAGCAAATTGAAAAATCAGTTTGGTGGTCGCCTGCGCGTTGCAGTGAGTGGCGGAGCTGCACTTTCCACGTCGATCTCGCGTTGCTTCCTCGGCCTCGGAATTCCTATTGTGCAGGGATACGGCATGACAGAAACCGCGCCGGTTGTGGCATTCAACGCACCGGACGACAATAATCCTTCCACCGTCGGGCGAATTCTTGAAGGTGTTGAGGTAAGGGTAGGTGAAAACGCCGAGCTGCAGGTGCGCGGTCCTAACGTCATGCGCGGTTACTGGAAGCGTGAAGAAGATACTGCCAAAGCATTTATTGATGGCTGGCTGCGTACCGGTGATCAGGCAGAAGTCGTTGATGGTCGAGTGCGCATACTCGGCCGCGTCAAAGAGATTATCGTGACATCTACTGGTGAAAAAATTGCGCCAGTCGATCTGGAAATCGCAATTTCCACCGATCCGGCATTTGAGCAGGTGTACGCTTTTGGTGAGAATGCGCCTTTCATCGGTTGCGTCGTTGTACTGAGTCAGTCTTACTGGGCGCAGTTAGCGCAAACGCTGGGGTTGGATGCCACGGATCTGAACAATTTAAAATCCCCCGCTGCAACTGACGTGGTATTGAAGCGTGTGCGTGAACTGACCAGCAGCTTTCCGTTTTACGCCCAGCCTAAAGGCGTGATTTTATCGACCGAGCCGTGGACGATAGAAAGTACCTTGATCACACCAACGCTGAAGTTGAAACGTCTGAATTTGCAAAAGCACTTTGCAGAAGACATGGCACGTATTTACGCTCCACGAAAAAAATAAACTTACCATCGTCGGACACCGGTTTCTGCAATGTCTATTCAGAGAATGCAGAAACTGGTGTTCGTTATTCCTGCTTGTTCCGGCGCATGCTTTTGCATTCCGCGATTTTGTTTTTCCCGTCTTTGTATTGTTCCCGATCAACGGTGCAGGGGAGAGGCTTTTCTATTTCGGTGTGATGGCGACCTTATCGTAAGGTAGCGCATCCAGCGATCTGAATATTTCGTGCAGAAAAATTCTGATGACGTACTGATTCATCTGCATACGGCAGCGTGACGCGTTACCGTCTTAGGGTTACACTGGCAAGCTTGTTTCAAATCGCCTCACGTCATGCCAGGTATTTTCACTTTCTCACAATGTCAGCGCACTTACGATGAATGATCTCAAGGTCAAATCTTATCTGCCATGGGTCGTCGCGATTGCTCTATTCATGGAACAGCTCGACGCGACTATTCTGAATACCGCGATTCCTTCTATGGCGGCGAGTTTGCAGGTGACGCCTTTAAGTTTGAAGGCTGCAGTAACCAGTTATATTCTCAGTCTGGCCGTTGGTATTCCTGTCAGCGGCTGGATTGCAGATCGCTTTGGGACACGCCGGGTTTTTGGTTTTGCCGTCGCAATTTTTACCGTCGCTTCGGTTCTGAGTGGTCTGGCAGTCAGTGTTCCTATGCTCGTCGCAACCCGCATTTTGCAGGGCATCGGAGCCGCCATGATGATGCCCGTCGGCCGGTTAGCGATTATCCGTACTTTCCCGAAAACAGAATTACTGACTGCGATGAATTTTGTGATCATCCCCGCACTGATAGGCCCGTTATTGGGGCCGACCGTTGGTGGACTGATTGTGCACTGGTTGTCGTGGCGTGTGATTTTCTTTATCAATGTGCCGGTTGGCATCATTGCGCTGTGGCTGGCGTATCGCCACATGCCGGATTATTACGGGAATGAGGAGCGCCCGCTGGACGTGGTTGGATTGGTCTTATTCGGCACCGGAACCGCCTTGTTGTCATGGCTGCTGGAAATCTTTGGTGAGCACCGCCTTGATATTACGTCGGAGTCAGTTCTGTTTGTGATCTCGCTGATATTACTGGCAGCTTATGGATGGCATTCGCAACATACGCCATATCCGTTGTTACGCTTAAATCTGTTTCAGATACGCACGTTCCGGGTGTCTATTGTCGGTGGTTTTGTCACGCGCTTAGGCATAGGTGGGCTGCCGTTTTTACTACCTTTGTTGTATCAGCTGGGGCTGGGCTTACCTGCATGGCAATCCGGATTACTGATGATGCCTGCGGCTGCAGCCGCGATGGGTATGAAACTGATCGCCCGGCATTTGCTGCGTCAATTTGGTTATCGCAAAATCTTGATTACAAATACGTTCATGATAGGCGTGACGATCTGCTTGTTTGCCCGTGTTTCCTCTTCCACACCGTTGATATTGATTGTGGCGCTGAGTCTGGCGCAGGGATTTTTTAACTCACTCCAGTTTTCCAGTATCAACTCGATGACGTATGCCGATATTGAGCCCGTCGATTCCAGCATGGCCAGCACAATAGGCAGTTCTTTGCAGCAGATGGCCTTGAGTTTTGGGCTGGCTTGCGGCTCACTGGTCGCAGCATGGTATCTCGGCGCACTTCCGCAGAGCGATCAACTGGCGGTAACCAGTGCGTTACACCACGCCTTCCTCACATTAGGTATGGTCACGATGTTGTCGTCGATATTTTTCTGGACCTTAAAAAATGAGGACGGTGAAAACGTCACGAAGGGCGTTGTTGCAGATAAGGAGTCGTAGCAGCTTTGCCGCATCAGAGATGGCGCTGTCGGCGCACTCCCAGTAATGCTGCGCGGGTGACTGGCGCTTGCAGTTGATCCAGCCACCATTGCAGCGCACGTCCTTGCATGGCTTTACTGCTTTGACGCCACGCGTAACTTGACTGTATCTGCTGCTGCGCCCGTTCCACTTTTCTGACGACCAGTTTTCCGCTGTCTATGCATGGGTTAGCAAGGCAGGTCGGTAAAAATCCTGCTCCCAGTCCTCGCACCTGCGCCTCCAGTTTGGCGGACATATCGGCAACGGTGAACACATCTTGCCCTGTCAGCAAACCTATCGACATGCTGGTTCCTTGTTTGACAGAGTCGGCAATAGCAACCGCACGATACTGGCGTATCACCTTGTCAGACAAGGGTTCTGTCGCGGTTGCCAACGGGTGATGTGGCGCGACGGCGAAGGCAAAATCGACAGTACCCAGGTGTTCGCGTTGTAAGCCGGTTTTCGTATTGCTGTCCATCACGACACCGATAGCCAGATCGGCTTGTCCTGATGTCAGCGCCTCCA
Source organism: Undibacterium sp. FT79W (assembly GCF_014284215.1). NCBI lineage: Bacteria > Pseudomonadati > Pseudomonadota > Betaproteobacteria > Burkholderiales > Oxalobacteraceae > Undibacterium > Undibacterium sp. FT79W. Next base: position 396,881 of record NZ_JACOGB010000004.1, read on the forward strand.
AGGTGCCGGATAAGGTTTCCGCCCTTAGTTTAAGCCGGGTTGGTGGATTCATCTGAAAGAACTGTTCACACAATTCCATGATGGTTGTGCGATCAATGATGCTATCAACGGCGATGGTGAATTGTGGCTCCCAGCCAGTAGCAACGCGTTTCACACGATTGGCGATGGCGTCGATTTCTTCCAGCAGACTGTTTCCCTCGCGTAGTAATTCCATCCCTGCAGCCGTTAATTGCGCCTGACGGGAGCTGCGATCAAACAGCAATACATCGAGCGCTTCTTCGATCTGACGCACGCGATAGGTCAGGGCACTTGGCACCATATTGCTGGCGCGCGCCGCCGCGGCAAAGCTGCCGGTATCAGCGATGACTTGCAACATCGCCAGTGCCGCTGGCGTCAGGACATCACGGGGAGTATTCATGGTGTATTTATTCGTTCATTTATTCAGAATCATGACATCAAATTTCACCCGTGGAAACAGTGTGTTTGTCAGGCATGATGGGGAGGTGGGATCAGGCTGCTCATTGCTTGATGGGCGATATTGATGAGAGACGGTCGTCAGGCATTTTCAAAAAATGCCAACGCGAAAACATCGCCGCAGTGTGATCGCAGAGATTCGCTATTTGTTCGCGCCAGAACAAAACTGAAATGGTAGACTGCGGAGTCAGCTTTATCAGGAACATTCAAGTCGGTCACAATGGAAAATATCACCTCTCTTTTTTCTCAGCATGGGTTGCTGGCGCTGTTTTTTGGTGTTCTGGTCGAGCAACTCGGTGTTCCTATTCCCGCCCTGCCTTTTCTGTTGTTAGCCGGTGTCGCGGCGGCGGATAACGGTGTGTTTGCGGTTCAGGCGCTGGCAGTGGCGACGCTGGCATCAATGATTGCCGATTCTGTCTGGTTCTATGCCGGGCGCAGGTTTGGTCATCGCGTATTGGCATTACTGTGCCGGATTTCAATTTCTCCCGATACTTGCGTACGTCAGAGTGAGCTGAGTTTTGCCCGCCGTGGTATCGCAACTCTGGTCGTCGCCAAGTTTGTTCCGGGACTGTCGATTCTCACACCGCCGCTTGCAGGGGCAATGGGCATGCGGGTGTCATCATTTGTGATATTTAATATTGCCGGCACGCTGCTGTGGGCAGGCAGTGGTATTGCAGGAGGTTTACTGTTTCACAATCAGGTCGGGCAACTGTTGGCTTACCTGAGTCAGCTTGGCGATACCGCCATGTTGCTGGTTGCTTGTGGAGTTGCTTTATACATTGCAATACGTATCTGGCGGCGCTGGCGCGTGAAACGCTCGGTTGCCAGTTTGCCGCGTGTAGCGCCTGCTCAGCTGGCCGATCTGCTTGAGCGTGGTGAAGAGTTGGTGATTGTTGACGTCCGTGTTTCCTTGGCAGCGGATGCGCAGCGCACACATATTCAAGGTGCCAGACACATAGAATTAAGCGGCATAGAAACTGCCCCTGTCGATACATGGCCGGCAAGCGCAAAAATTATTACGTATTGCTCGTGTCCGAATGATGCGTCCGCACTCAAAGCCGCGTATTTACTGAGTCGGCGTGGAATTGCCGCCAGTGTTTTACATGGCGGTATCGACGCCTGGATCGATGCAGGGTATCCGGTAGAGACAATCGGCCACGCGTAATGTCTGATATCTCAGGCTATCGGCATACGTGATTCAGATGAGGCAGGATAATTTTTCTACCTGTCATTTAATTTAATAGGAGTTTGATGATGACGATTTCGGTTGATTGGCAAGCCGCTAGTGGCAGCACTGCATGCAATATTGAATTTGAAGGTTTGCAATGGATTTCTGATATCGATAAAAAATCTGGCGGATCAGGGCAACATCCTTCGCCGCATGAGCTGCTTGACTCCGCACTCGGGGCATGTACCGCGCTGACGCTGGAGTTGTATGCGAAGCGCAAGGGATATGCTCTTGCAGGCATACATGTGGAAATTGACCGGGAAGAATCGGGTGGTATTTATCGCCTGATCCGGCGCATACAATTGCTTGGCGAGCTGGATCAGACAACGCGTGAAGATTTACTGCGTATTGCGAATAAGTGCCCGATACATAAAGCGCTGAGTGGACAGTTTCAGATCGATAGTGAGCTGATCTGAAGCGATTCCTGATATCGCGCGTAGCAAAGAAAAAAGGCGTCTGGACGACGCCTTTTTTTATATTTGCCGAGATTAACGGTGCCGAGAATTTGTCGCCATACGAGCATCAATACTCCATGCACCTGCACCCCACGCGGCCAGTGTCAGCAAGCCACCAGCAACCGCAATATTTTTAAAGAACAGCAATTGCGTGACATATTGCTGATCAGCCGGAACCGCCCAGTAAGCGTGAAAAACAAATGATGCGACCAGCGTGAACAGCGCAAGTACCAAGGCAGCAATGCGTGTGCCAGCACCGGCAATCAATGCTGCGCCACCGCAGATTTCAACGATGAGCGCGGCTGCCGCAGCCAGTGCAGGCATAGGCAACCCTGCCGAACTGATATAAGCGATGGTGCCTGCAAAACCCGTGAGCTTACCGATCCCCGCAGGTAAAAACAGCGAGGCCAGCAATAAGCGACCAGCGAGTGCTAAAGGATTTTTTAATGCATCAAACATAGTGACTCCGATTCTTTAGTGAAACAGCTTGTTCAGGCAGTCAGATCAAACACTAATACTTCAGCGTCTTTGCCATTGGTGAGGGTAATTTTGCTTTCATTCTCAATTTTGAAAGCATCACCGCCACTGATGCGCTGACCATTGACTTCCAGTTCTCCGCGTATCAGATGCACATACGCTTTACGTGCAGGATTCAAGATCAGTTCCGCTTTTTCATCGCCATCAAACAAGCCGGAATACAGCGCAGCATCCGCATTCATCGCAACAGAATCCTGCGCGCCGTCAGGGGACGCAACTAAACACAAAGTGCCACGTTTTTTTGCTGCCGGAATCGTTTTTTGCTCGTAGCCCGGCGCGATTCCTTTTTGTTTTGGCGTAATCCATATCTGCAGAAAATGGGTGGTTTCACCTTCTGCGTGATTGAATTCACTATGTCTGACGCCGGTACCTGCACTCATTCTTTGCACATCGCCTGGCGGAATGCCTTTGATGTTACCCATACTGTCCTGATGCGCGAGTTGCCCGGATAACACATAGCTGATGATTTCCATGTCGCGATGGCCATGAGTGCCAAATCCAGTGCCGGGAGCAATAACGTCTTCATTGATCACCAGCAGATTGCCCCAGCCTGAATGATCAGGATCGTAATAATCTGCGAAAGAAAATGAGTGATTACTTTTAAGCCATCCATGATCCGCACGACCACGACTTTGAGATTTTCTGAGTGTAAGCATGATAGGTTTCTCCTTGTTGATGGCAGTGATTATTTCATTTTCCTGCGACCTGATGCCGCGTATCGTTTGACGACATCATTTAAAAAATTTGAATGCCCAGTCACTTTGAATTGCATATTGATGACACTCATGGAGTCATAGCAACAATGTTATTTCCGCATATGGGAAATTTTGATCTTGCTCTGGATTGAACAAGATCATTGCTGCATCCGGCAGGGCATACCCGTGATGAATCCCGGAATATGAAAAAAGAAAACAGAATACGTATTAAATTTTATCGCTACGTTGTTCCGTCTGTGCCAATTGGCGAAAGATGCGTGTATTGGCTCACAGCAGCAGAGGCTGATCCGGTAACTCATTGCGGGTGTTATGTTCTGTTGCGTAGTGCCGTATCAGATGCTGTGTCACAGCCTGTATTCCGGCGATCACACCGGCCTCATATTCTGCTCGTTGAAAGTAGCTTTCCATATCACGGCAGATTTTTTCCCATTCGGCGTTACCAGTTTTCGTGTGGATTCCACGGTCTGCGATGATTTCGACACGTTTGTCGGCCAGCAGCAGATAGATCAGAACACCGTTGTTGTGTTCTGTGTCCCATATACGTAATTCGGAAAACAGATTAATCGCACGTTCTCGGGAGGATTGATCCCTGAATAGCGGCGCGCCATCGAGTGAGGCTTCGATGGCAAAACGAATTTCGCCCAGATGCCGGGTCTCGCTGAGTCTAATTGTCTGCTCAATCGCCTGCAGAGATTTTTCAGGGAAATAGCGCTGCAGTTGCCAGCGGCTTATCGATAAATGTTTGATTAAGCGTCTCAGATTCATGATTACCACCGTCCGGACGCGCCGCCACCGCCAAAGCTGCCTCCGCCTCCGCTGAAACCGCCACCTCCAAAGCCGCCGCCACCAAAACCACCATGATCTCCGCCACCACGGTAAGTGCCAACCCCACGTCCTCCGATACTTCCGCTGAACAGAGTGAATATCAGCGCAATGATACCGGCGATCAAAGCGACCGTGATCGCACCAGCGAGTATCCAGGTTAAGCCTGCAACAACAGCGCCGGTTATCATCGCGCCGGGAAGCCGGCCAAATATCGCACGCAATATTCCGCCGGCGGCCATCGCGAAAATAAACAGAACAGGAAGATATTGTCCAATACCATCGTCATTTGTCGCCTTTCTCTGTTTGACTGCAGGCAGAGGTTCACCATTCACGACCTGGATCATCTGGTTGACTCCGGCGGAGATACCGCCAAAGTAGTTATCCTGCTTGAATTGCGGAATGATCGTTTCGCTGATGATGCGTTTGCTGGTCGCGTCATTGAGCGCACCTTCGAGACCATATCCGACTTCTATGCGTAAAGTGCGATCATTCTTGGCAATCACCAGAATGGCGCCATCATCAATTTTCTTGCGACCTAATTTCCATTGTTCAGCAACACGCAGCGAATATTGCTCTATCGTTTCCGGTGCCGTGCTGGCGATAATCAATACTGCAATCTGGCTTCCTTTTTTTTCTTCGAAAGATTGCAAGGTCTGTTCCAGACTGCTTTGTTGTTCTGTGTTGAGCGTTCCTGTTTGATCGGTGACATGCTGACTCAGCGCAGGAACGGCAAGTTCTGCCGAAGCAAAAAATGAGCAGCATAAAGAACCGGCAAGAATCAGCATTCTTGCCGTTTTCAGAATAGTCATTTCTGATTTCCGTTATTCCCTTGCGGCGTACCGAAATCAACTTTCGGCGGCACTGCAAGTGCTTTTTCGTTTTCAACAGTGAAATTAGGTTTTACTTGATATCCAAAAACCATCGCGGTCAGATTGGAAGGGAAAGAACGAACGGTGACGTTATATTCCTGCACGGATTTAATGTAGCGATTTCTGGCGACAGCAATACGATTCTCAGTGCCTTCCAGTTGCGCCTGCAAATCGCGGAAACCGGCGTCAGATTTCAACTGCGGATAATTTTCAGTAACAACCAGTAACTTTGACAGTGCACCTGATAATTCGCCTTGTGCACTCTGAAATTTAGCAAAGGCTTCGGGATTATTGATCAGTTCAGACGTTGCTTGTAAGCTGCCAACTTTCGCGCGGGCATTGGTGACACCAAGCAGCACGTCTTTCTCTTGTTCCGCAAAACCTTTGACCGTGCTCACCAGATTTGGCACCAGATCTGCTCGTCGCTGATACTGGTTTAACACTTCTGACCAGTCTGACTTAATTTGCTCGTCTTCAGTCTGTATCGTATTGTAGCCACAGCCAGATAAACAAAGGATCAGGATGATGGATACGGCCTGCCATAATTTACGCATAGAAGTACTCCATAAATGTTGAATCATCATTCGTTAAGAATAACGTAAGCGCCTGTTACCTGCATCAAAAAAGATATCGTAACGGAAAGATAGTTTAGTAATTGAACTGCCGTGAGTGTATTACTCACCAAGCTACGGACCAACTACCGCGCCTCACTGCAACTAACTCACTTTAACGAAACTTAGTTAAGTTTAATTGGAATATCTTGCTGTGCAAGACTGATTTCAGCCTGTTTCTTACTTATCTGCGTACTAAATAAGCTGCCATTTTTCAGTGACATCGCTCGACGAAAGTATTTTCGATCGCCTCGTTTTCACTAAAAGCAAATACCGAATTGTGACAAGACCAGTGCCGTAGGCAGCTTTTAAAAACCTGTTTTTGTACTACCCTGAGTGATAGAAATGACCCTTGGGAATACCTTCAAAATTGGCATTTGCCAGCACATGTAAAGTTACATCCTGTTAACACTTTGAAACAGGAAATAATATTGAAAGTTAATACAATTGCTGACCTCAATTATTGAAAGAGGCATGACGTTGTCAAAAGAAAAAATTTCCAGTATCAAGAAGCGCCTTGCGTGCCGCATCCCGATTGTCAGTCAGGTTGTGGAGCGGTTATATAACCCGGATAGCTCGGTACTTCATTGCCTGGCAATGCCTAACACCGCGTTGGCCAATACGGTGTTAGGTAGCGAAAAAGTGGTGTTTCAGGATGCGCACACTGTTATCTCTACAAATAATTACTTCATCCGATACCTTTGCATCGCTTCAGACGATTTACATCCGACAGGAAAAAAAATTTCGCAATTTCAGGGGAATAAAGAATTTGCTGTTGGTGTTCTGGTACTCAAACTTAATCACCAAAACCGTCATGTGATCGACAACATCTACATTGACGTTGCATATCGTCGTCAGGGCATCGCTTCCAGATTGCTCGAACGAGCCTTTTCTGATTTTCCTGATCTGTGCTTGGATGGTCGCTTTACTACCGAAGGCATTTCATTCTTTGGCGCAAAGCATAGAAAGAAATAGGCGTATAACCGGCGTCCTGATTTGCAGGCGGCAACTATCGGAGATCAGAGTTTTCATTAAACGCAGGCAGATTTCAGGTTGAGAATGCAGGACTTGGAATTCGTCGGTATCTAAGTTTTATCGACGATCATGCTGCTTTATGGGCGTGTGCACATCCTACGGTACAAAATGCGATGGACTTGGCATTGTGTACCGGCCAGCGCCCGGCTGATGTGCTGAAATTTAATGTGACAGATATCACAGATGGAAGTCTAAGCCTGACCCAAAATAAAACGGGTAAAAAATTGCGCATCGCAATTGAGGGTGAACTTGCGGAAGTAATCGACCGGATTTTGGCGAAGCCACGAGACAAGGTGAATAAGTCGTTATTGCAAGACCTGGACGGACAGCGATTGAGTTATTTTGCGTTGCGTTCTCGCTTTGATAAAGCCAGAGAGATTGCGGGGGGGGGGGATTTTCAATTCAGAGACTTAAGAGCGAAAGCTGCCACTGATATTGAAGATTTGGCACATGCCCAGAGGCTGCTCGGACATAAAAATCGTAGTACTACAAAAATATATACACGAGACCGTAAAGGGGAATTGGTAAAACCACTTAAAAGATAATTACTGTGAACTTCAAACGGTGTTTTAAATAACGAAACACTAGTCAAATTGCATCAGGAAGTTCGCCAATGTTACTACCAATATTTGGGTGAATTTAAAAACGACGAATCTAGTTATTTCTCGGGAAATACAGTAAACGCGTTTGCGATATAACCAAAGCAATGGGATTCATCGATATGAACATTTTGGCTCGCAAACCAGTTCTCCATAAATTCACGTTTATATTTTGGGCATCGAGGATCAATAGAGATTGATTCGATAAAATCATTTGTGCAATTAGCAAACTCATAGTTTGGTAAGTCCGTGAGCCGTACTAATCCCCAAAATTTCATATGCTCTTTCAAAAGTGAGTGATATTCATGTGCCGGATCTATCCATTGTTGTTGTTCTAGAACCGACGCTGTACAAACCTCTTCGCCGAACTTAAGAACAACTCTGACTTCATGTTCATGTTCAAAACTCGTATCTTTCAAATTACAAGTTGCGTTTGAATTGATTGCTTTAAATTTTCGCTCAGCTTGCCGTGCGTAAAAGCGACTTGGATTACTAATAATCGTAGGAATTTTTTGGTTTCGGCGCGTATATTGGTCAAATAGTCGGTCATGTGCTTTTGCTCGTCGAGTAACTTTATAAAGTAAGTCGTGTAATGGCTCATAGTCCACACTTGATATACGAGCCCCGACGCATACAACGATACGTTTTCCTATATCCACTTCCAATAGGCGCATTAACGATTTCTTACTTAATACATTTAGTAAAGTTTTACGCAGTTTTCCTACACTCGTTTTCAACCGAACTGACGTGTGATCTGGAGAGTAAAGCGACCACATAGCGACCGACTCTGGATTTGTCGTCCAACAGCTAATAAAATGACTCTTTTGAGTGTAGAAATGTGCTTGTTTTGCTGATTCAATATCAGACCATCCCATACCCCCGCATCTAAAGCGAGTGCCATACTGAATTTGGCGTAACAGCCTATCGATCCCTTCATTTTGATCTTGGAAAGTATCTGCCCGGGAGAATCTTAGCTTTTGGGTTGAAATAACATCGGTCGCAGCAAAAAAATCAACTATCCTGTAAAGAGGTTGGTTGTCATTCAGATTCGAATCTATGTCTATTAGGATTTCCATGCCGTTCATTGATTGAACTCGGATTTGAAATTTTTAACATTGGAATAGTGATTCAAACAGAAGATTTGAAATCATTTTGCATTGACTGCTTGGTTTGATTCGCCCTACAAATATTAAAGGCAATGTGGGGGAGTGAGTGTTTTGTCCTTGGGCGAGGCTTTTAATAAAATCGGCAAAACTCAATGCCAGCGCGGAAATCAGGCGAAAAGTGCCCAGAAAAAGCCAGATGCAAAAAATGATGAAAATTAGTGATAAACGGTATGTTTTTGCGCGTTTATTGTCGCCAGAATGGTTGCAAATTGCGCTTTTCCGACGTGATTTGGAGTAAACGGGATCATTTGCCGCGTCGGACTGATGATGAACCACCGCCCCGATATGAACGATGGTGGTTGTCGAATGCGATTTTGTTTTACTTGTAGCCTTTAACAGCAAGCCCTTCAAGGTACGGACATCATCGTGATCACCTTCAAACTGCATGCGCCCTCTGCATCTTTAGAGGAACACAATGTTATCCTATTAACACATAGACAGTTTGAGTTTTACTAACAAATAGTTACAAATACAATACCTCACTTCGTTACTAAGCGAAGCAAATCAGTAATTTCCCCCGCGCCGACTTTCTTCTCAAGAAATTTATACAAAAACGTGACTATCTCGGCCTTTCTGGCTGCGTCTTCTATGGTCAGGTTGTTTTCCAACAAATATTCATCCAAAGCACGTATTGCAGACGCCAGCCGCTCTGTATTGATCTGCTCCCCGCCCATAATTGATCCAGCTACTTTACTCACCGCGTGGACTGCGAATGGAGCCTGGAATGATGACCCGGTCTTATCTGGCTGATAGCCAGGTAAATAAGCTAGTGGAATCTTAAATACCTTACGGACTCCCCCTAAGCCAATCTTGGTTTCGCAATACCACTCCTCTCTCTCAGCTTTGGCTAGGAGTGCAGGCTTAGTTTTTGGTAAGCCAGGTATGTTCATTTTCAATATTTCACTGGCTGACAATAGTTTTTCCACTTAACGGTTCCATTCAGAAAACTGTTAACAAAACAAAACACTTAAAGGTAAAACTGTTAAGTTGATATTTTGCTTAATAATCAATTACTTACGATTTCGATATATAGAGAAATGAAAAACTTTTATAAGAATTAAGTGTTAACCTTTGACTTTACACTTAACACTTATTAAGATGTGCTCACTGACTACCCATAAAAGGAAAAGCCATGAGCACACCACAAGCCCCAAAAAAATCCACACTACCAACAGACTGGCATCGTGCGGATATCGTTGCCGCCCTGCATAAAAAGGGCTGGTCATTACGCGCCTTATCGTTACAGAGCAACTTAGGTGCAAGCACCGTTAAAGAAGCACTGAACCGCCCTTATCCCAAAGCAGAACGCATCATCGCTGCTGCGATTGGCGTAGCTCCAGAGGAAATCTGGCCTGAGCGTTACGCAAAACGGAATTTTACGCCAGTTTTAACGCTTTCCTCCCCTAACTCATCCCAACCGTTGCAGTGCGCTGCCTGAACTGAATCTTAGTTTGCAGTTGTTTTTAACGCTAGTGATGAATTTCGTGGAGTAAAAAAATGTCGTTGCGAAAAAGAAAATGGAAGTCAATCAAGGCCACAAGTATCAGTCATGCGATTGAACTGTGCCTGGACTACGCAACAGAAAACCACCGTCGTCCAGCCAAAGTGCTGGCAGATTTAATGGGGATTGATGTCAAGTTGTTGTATCGCTGGATGTCAGACAGCTCCATGCCGTTAAACCGTATCCGCCAATTTGAGACGTTTTGCGGTACATCTTATATCAGTGAGTATCTTTGCACCGCCCACGGAAACAAGATTGTCATAGACATCCCGTCTGGAAAAAAAGCCAATGTCACTGACCTGGCTGAAGTACAAGCCAATTTTGCAGAAGCAATCGCCTTACTGGCTCGGTTTTATCAGAATGGTGACGATGTTGAAAAGACAGTTTCTGTTTTAACCAGAACGCTCTCTGAACTAGGCTATCAACGTAACAACGTCATCAAGGTATCTCAACCTGAGCTTGCTTTGTTTGGGAGCGACAGATGAGTACCGTTATCGTCAAGTCTCAGTACACCGCTGCTGAACTTGCGGCAATGCTTTTACCAGGATTGCCGACTTCAAAGGTCAGCATCATTGCACTCGCAGATCGCCAAAACTGGAACTACACAGAAGTATCAGGCCGTGATGGTCTACGTCGTGAATACACACCACCGGCTGAAGTCATGGAATTGATTCGCCATGCCGCGACGAAACAGTTTGCAGCGACAATTACCCCGCAAAATATGCCTGTGGTTGCACCGCAATCCAGTTTTGCACACACCGAAGCACAGAATTTAACGGCAGACGCACGTAAAGGTGTACTTGATGCGTTAAACGCTGTTATGCAGCGCACTGGCTATCCGTTAAAACGGGCGGCAAAATATTTGATCGATATCGCTCGTAATGGCGATGCCAGCCCACAGCTGGTCGCTATGTTGAAACTCGCCAGGGATGGCCGTGGCCGCTCCAGCGACGATGGTTTGCCATCAGACCGTAGCCTGACCCGCTTTGTTGAGTACCAAAAGACTGCATCACTCGTATCTATTCCAGCGGCACAAAACAATGAACCGGTGTTGGTAGCAACGAAAACACCAGTCAAAACAAATGCAATCGCTGTGAATCGTGTGGCGTTAAAAGCGCAAGATAATCCACAAGTGCCACTACAACAACGAGTTGAACAAGAAAACGATGATGCCTGGTCGCAAGTTGTCGACCACGTACAGCAACTGGTCGCTGAGGCACCAGACCTGCCGACGCTGCAAAATCAACTGCTTGCTGCGTATAGTGGTTTGCCGTTGGAAGATCTGCAGTCAGTGATGGCGCAAGGCTTCGCTTTGGCGCAGCTGGCAGGCATGTTTGACGTTAAAACTGGTCAGTAGCCATGCCAGTCTACGAAGAGCTGCCGCCGTGGAATAAGACGTTTGCAGAGCAATTGGCTTTTTTTAAACGCAAACTGAATTTGCCGACAGAAGCATGGAATGACATCATGCGCCAGGCGCACGATAAGGCATTTATGGTTGCCGGTGCTCAAAGCGCTGATCTGCTGGTTGATCTGCGAGGCGCAATCACCAAGGCGATTGAATCCGGTACAGGTATAGAAGCATTCAGAAAAGACTTTAAGCAGATCGTCGCCAAACATGGTTGGACGGGTTGGACGGGTTGGACTGGTGAAGAATCGGCAGCACGTACAGCATGGCGGACCAAAGTAATCTACCAAACCAACATGTCCACCAGTTACGCCGCTGGCCGCTGGCAGCAGTTGAATGATCCTGAACTGTTAAAAGCCATGCCGTACTGGCAGTACAAGCATAGCGATAGCGTGGTTTATCCCCGACCGCTGCATCAGAGCTGGGATGGTTTAACGCTTCCACCAGATCATTCATTCTGGAAAGAACACTAGCGCCAACACCTATGAACAGTTTGTACGTGTGACTGATGTCACTTCCCGTATTCGCACGTTCACAGATTCTGAAGGTATATATAAAAAAGCTGAAATACTGATGACAATCAGCGATGCACTGACAAACGATTACATTGGCTTTGAAGCATCACGCAGAGGGCCAGACAAAACGGCATATTTAACGGCAACAAAGATCTATTCTACGATTGTCGCTGATGCTGCCAGATACTATGGAACCGCGTTATTAACCAGTGCAGTGAGCGTTGGTGACTATGTCATTAATGCATCAACTATTTTCACACAGTTAGTACCTAGCGCAAAAATCGAAGTGCCGATTATTGATTCACGCATGAATCAACGTAAAACGACATTGGCACAGTCCGGATCTGATATCACAGAAACCCGTACTACTGTTTTTTCATCAGACAATCAGCTTTATATCGGTGGGAAAATCCTACCAGGTTCATTGCGGGTCACACAGGGTGGTCCGGTCACATTAAAAGATGCAGGCGGGACGTTAAAAAACGGCACTGTGTCGGTGGGTACCTTCTTCTACTGCGATCCACCTTACTGGGAGACTGAGGGCTACGGTGTCAACTTTGGCTTTGAACAGTATGAGCAAATGGCTGAATTCATGCGGACATGCAAGGGCAAGGTGATGGTCAGCATCAACGACCACCCAGCTATCAGGGAAGCATTTAACGGTTTAACGATGATGGAGCTGGATATTAAATACAGTGTATCTAACGCCCACGGTACACCTCAAACAAGCCAAGAACTGGTGATTATTAACTGGGAACCAAGTATTATGGATAGCCTGTTTTAGAGAATCTATACAGAGTTTAACTCCGAAAATAAAGGTAGAACCTATGAATACAATAGCATCAGTATTGCGATTTTATGCAGAGAAAGACGCTAGCGGTTATTTTTAGGAAATCATAGTAACGACGAAATCTGGAAAGGAAATGCGAGGATCGTTGGTGCATTGGAATATACAGAATAACCCAAACGTAATAGTACTTGTGTCAGAAAGGAATATTAATTTTGTGGAAATTTCAAGTATTGAGGTGGTTTCCTGCGCTATCGATAGCAACAAAACTCTCAGGAAACTTAAAGTTTCTACTTAACTCAGATTAAACAGAGTTATTAGAAAAGCCGTGATAAGCGGCTTTTCTTTTTTCAGTGACAATTAATCTGCAAAATCTGCATAGTTTGTAGAGCCAAATGTTTTGCGAATGGGTGACAAATTCGCTGCGACGTTACAATATCTGATAATTGTAGAACTTGCGACATAATTGTAGAACTTATGCACAATGTAAAAAGGGCTCACATCTCTGTAAGCCCTTCTTTTTATTACATATTTCTTGGTGGCCCGGGGCGGAATCGAACCACCGACACAAGGATTTTCAATCCTCTGCTCTACCGACTGAGCTACCAGGCCAAGACCACGCATTATAGAGATGTGTTCGGCGCTTTGCAAGTCCCTTGCGAAAAAAAGCTGCCGGCCGGGGCTAGCTCTGAATTGATGTGCCTCAGCCGGGTGCTGGTTCCGGTGCCGTATAATGCCTGCCATTGTCTATGGCGAAGGTCTTTTATATGACGGCTCAGATTCATCATTGTGATATTTGTATCGTGGGTAATGGCGCGGTGGGTAAAGCTGCTGCACTGGGATTTGCGCAGGCGGGTCTGAAGGTGGCTGTACTTTGTCGTTCTGCCGTTGCCTTGCCGATGTCGGCACAGTGGGATGTGCGGGTATTCGCGCTGAACCATATTGCGCATGATTTATTGTCCTCACTTAAAGTATGGGATGCACTGGATTTGCAGCGTGTCGCGGCTGTCACTGAAATGAATGTACGCGGTGGCAAGTCGGTTGACGATGGTCAACTCGCGTTCGATGCATACGGCGCCCGTACCGGAGAGCTGGCCTGGATCGTTGAAGATAAAAATTTAAATCACGCGCTCGATACAGCAATGAAGTTTGCGCAGAATTTATCGGTAGTCAAGGGTGCTGCCGCGAGTTTGCATGCAGATGAACATGGTGCGCAGATTAATCTTGAGGATGGCAGCCAGATCAAGGCAAGTCTGATCGTTGGCGCTGACGGTGCCCAATCGTGGGTGCGCGGTCAGTGCGATATCGGTCTGGATTATCGCTCTTACGGACAACAGGGTGTCGTCACTAATTTTGAATGCGAGCTTCCGCACCATGGTGTTGCGCATCAGTGGTTTGTCGAAGAGCAGGGCATTATTGCTTTGTTGCCTTTGCCGGGAAACCGGGTGTCGCTGGTGTGGTCTGCACCAGATGCATTGGCGGCGACATTGCTGCGTGAGCCATTGTCTGCGCTGGTCAGCCGGTTGGAAGAATATTGTCTGGATACGCTGGGTCATCTGACGCCGGTATTGCCAGAAGATATCAAGGCGTTTCCCTTGCGATTAATACGTCCGCACAGCATGATTGCACAGCGTGTGGCGCTGATTGGCGATGCAGCGCATGCCGTGCATCCGCTCGCCGGGCATGGCATGAATCTGGGTTTTGGTGACGTGACGAGTTTACTGGCGTTGATGAAAGCGCGTGAAGATCATCGTGACTGTGGCGATGCCAAACTGCTGGAACGTTACCGTCGTTCGCGTAAAGAAGACGTGATGCTGATGCAGATCACGACCGACGGACTGGCTCGATTATTCGGTTCTGATCTGGCTCCTTTGCGTCTGGCACGCAATGTCGGATTGAACTTACTGAATCGTCTGCCTGTCTTAAAGAACAAATTAATCTCCCACGCAATGGGTAAGTAAGCATTGCTAACTATGGCGAAGGCCACCACACGGAATTACAAGGAATAATATGAATCTGAAGCAATGTATCGCGCTCTTGTCACTCACCTTTACTGGCGTCGTTTTCGCGCAGACCGCACAGGAATCTGCGGTAAAAAAACTGATAGAGCCAAAGTTAGGTCAGGGAGTGAAGGTGGATTCCGTCATCAAGACACCTTACAGCGGTTTGTTCGAAGTGCGTGTCGGCTCGGATATTTTGTACACCGATGAAAAAGCGCAGTATTTATTTGTTGGGAATGTACTCGATGCCAAATCCGGCACGAATTACACCAAAGCCAGAACGGATGAACTGAGTAAGATTAAGTTCTCCGATTTGCCGCTGGAATCCGCGCTGAAAATGGTCAAAGGTGATGGTAAGCGTGTGATCGCGGTGTTTGAAGATCCGAATTGTGGATACTGCAAACGTTTCCGTAAAACCCTGGCGGGCATGGACAACATTACTGTTTACACGTTCTTGTATAACATTTTGTCGGAAGATTCGACGGTCAAGTCAAAAAACGTCTGGTGCTCTGCTGACCGCAATAAAGCATGGGATGAGTGGATGCTGAACGGTAAAGCACCATCTGCCGCTCCCTCAAACTGCGCAACGCCAAACGAAAAAATACTGGCGCTCGGACAGAAATTACGCGTGAACGGCACACCGGCCATTTTCTTTGCAGATGGTTCGCGGGTGCCCGGTGCGATGGATGCAAAAGGCCTGGAAGAGAAGTTGGCCAGCCTGAGCTCTGCAAAATAAGCATGACGCTTTCTCCCGCGAGCTGGACGGGCATTTTGCTTGCTGCCGGACGCGGGCGACGCTTTGATCCGCATGGTGTAGAAGATAAGCTGCAACAAATTTTGCCTGACGGACACCCGGTTGCGCTGACAGCGGCACAGCATTTGTCTTCTGTGATGAAGCATGTCGTCGTTGTCGTGCGGCCGGACAATCGGGCGTTGCTACAGGAATTTCAGCATCAGTTATATGAGGTCGTTATCTGCCCTGATGCTGATCAAGGCATGGCGGCGTCACTGACCTGTGGGCTGCGCCACGCTGCACGCAGTAAAGGCTGGATTATTGCGCTCGCAGATATGCCTTTTGTAAAGAGCGCTACCATTGCCGCACTCTTGCGTGAGCTGGAAAACGGTGCGGATATTGTGGTGCCCGTGTTTCAGGGGCAGCGTGGTAATCCTGTCGGTTTCTCAGGTAAATATCTCCCCGAATTATTGGCGCTGAGCGGTGATCGCGGCGCACGCGGCTTATTGCAGCAGTTTCCTGTGCGGGAGGTTCTGGTGGATGACGCCGGAATTTTGCAGGATATTGATCTACCCACCGATTTATCTGCGCAATAAACCAAGAAACATTATTCATACATCTGCGATGGTCAGATATATCTAAGTCTCTGATTTCCTCTTAGAATAGCGTTTTTCTTCAATTTGACAGAAAACAGACGTTGCGACATTAGCAGCGATACTTTATGAATAATCTCAATCAGAAACTCGTTATCCGCCTTGGTTTTGCAGGCTTGATTCCATTTATCCTGCTGACGCTCGCATGCTGGCTGGTGCATCCGGAATGGTTGGGTTATTTCATTAAAGCGCAGCTCGCTTACGGCATTGCCATCTTATCTTTTCTCGGTGGCGTACATTGGGGCATCACCATTATGGCCAACGGCAAGGATGATCATGAAACCAGAAAGGCATTGATCTGGGGCGTGATTCCTACTGTGATCGCCTGGTGTTCTCTGGGTAATATGCTGCTCGGTTTTTTAGTGCAGGTGATTGGTTTTATCGCGGCCTACAAAATCGATAAAAAACTCTATCAAAGCTATGATGTTCCTGAATGGTTTATTCATTTGCGCTTGCAATTGACCCAGGTGGTCGTGACGGCGCAGATATTCACCTTCATCGCTGCGAATGTGCGCAACTAATATCTCTAACAATTAAAATAGAAAGATCGTTGAGCATGGCAAAAACGATGAGCACTCAAAAAGCAACTCAAAGTCAGACAAGCCGCAACAGCGTCAAAAACGCGATTCATTATTCGATCATCCCCAAAGATTTAGCCGCTCACTTGTATCAGGTGACGCTGCACATCAGTCAGCCCGACCCTGAAGGGCAGATAGTCAGCCTTCCGGCCTGGATACCCGGCAGTTACATGGTGCGTGAGTTTGCACGAAATATTGTGCAGATCAAAGCAAGTGCCGCCGGTAAAAAAGT
This sequence comes from Undibacterium sp. FT79W, assembly GCF_014284215.1. Taxonomy (NCBI): domain Bacteria; kingdom Pseudomonadati; phylum Pseudomonadota; class Betaproteobacteria; order Burkholderiales; family Oxalobacteraceae; genus Undibacterium; species Undibacterium sp. FT79W. Next base: position 413,800 of record NZ_JACOGB010000004.1, read on the forward strand.
GACTCTCAAAAAGCTCGACAAACATACCTGGCAGGCAGCTCCGTGCAAAACTGAACTGCTGATCAGTTATGACGTGTATGCATGGGATTTGTCGGTGCGCGCGGCGCATCTTGATCAGTCACATGCCTTTTTTAACGGCACTAGCGTATTCCTGAGCGTACACGGACAAGAGTTTTTACCGCACATTGTTGATATTCAACGTGCCGATGCTCTCGCATGTAAGAGTTGGCGCGTCGCCACTTCTTTGCCTGAGTTGAAAGCCAAGCGTTATGGCTTCGGCACTTATATTGCCGCGAACTACGATGAGTTGGTCGATCATCCGGTTGAGTGCGGCGATTTCGCACTGGCGACATTTGAAGCGCACGGCGTGCCACATGATTTCGTCGTGACCGGAAAAGTACCGAATATGGACATGGAGCGCATGGTCGCTGATGTCAAAAAAATCTGTGAAAGCCAGATCGCATTTTTTGAGCCGCGTGCCAAAAAAGCGCCGATGGATCGCTATGTGTTCATGACCATGGTAGTCGGTGAAGGTTACGGTGGCCTGGAACATCGTGCCTCAACCGCCTTGATCTGTAACCGTACCGATATTCCGGTAAAACATCAGCCTGAGATGAGCGATGGTTATCGCGGCTTTTTAGGTTTGTGCAGCCATGAGTATTTCCACACGTGGAATGTCAAACGCATTAAGCCTGCTGCATTTGCCAGTTATGATTTGCGCCAGGAAAACTACACCAGCCTGTTGTGGCTGTTTGAAGGTTTCACGAGTTATTACGATGATCTGATGCTGGTACGCGCTGGTTTGATTGATGAAGCAGCGTATCTGAAACTGCTGGCGCAGACTGTTAATAACGTCCAGCGCGGCAGCGGGCGTCTTAAGCATAGTGTGGCCGAATCGAGCTTTGATGCCTGGACGAAGTATTATCGTCAGGATGAAAATTCGCCGAATGCGATTGTCAGCTATTACACCAAAGGCTCTCTGGTCGGGCTGGGTCTGGATCTGACGATACGTACCGCAACTGGTGGAAAAAAATCACTCGATGATGTGATGCGCGCTTTGTGGCAAAAGTATGGCCGTGATTTCTATGCCAATTTTGCGGCGGGAAAACAGCAGGGATTGGCCGAAGACGAAATCGAAACGATCATCGAAAAAGCGACTGGCGTGAATGTGCGCCGCTTCCTCGATAAGCATGTGCGCGGAACTGATGATGTGCCGCTGGCGCAGTTGTTTGCTGATTTCGGCATTACCTTCGATGCAGGTAATATCAACAAGCCTGCCAGTCTTGGCGTGAAAGTGGCACGCGATGCCAATGGCTGCAAGATCGCTCACGCGTATGAAGGCCGTGCCGCACATCTGGCGGGTTTATCCGCCAACGATATTCTGGTGGCGATTAACGGTTTGCGTGTGAGTGTTGCTGATGTTGGCGACAACCTCGCGGTGGCGATCGGCCGCTATCGCGTCGGCGATACAGTGGAAATTCATGCGTTCCGCCGTGATGAGTTGCTGGTAGTGAAAGCGAAATTGCAAGCGGATGATGTGCCTGCAGTGAGCTTCAAAATTGAGAGTGACAGCAAGGCCGTGTTAGCGACGGCAAGGCCCGCCTACCGTAAAGCAATGAAATCGTAAGATCAGTATCGAATAAAAAAAGCCGTTAGCGCAGAGATCACGCTAACGGCTTTTTTCTATTGGTAACGATATCTCTGAATATTCATGCGGCTTCTGGCAGGAAAATACCTGGAAAGCCGCAGATTGATTAGGGCATGCCGTCAGATGTGTATCGATTCAGAAAAATAATTTCTGTAACTCTGCACCAGGATTTTCTGCCCGCATAAATGCTTCGCCGACCAGGAAGCCATGCACATCCGCAGCGCGCATTCGTTTTACGTCGTCAGGATTGAGGATGCCGGATTCCGTGATCACCAGTTTTTCCGGTGACAGTTTCGGCAGTAAGCCCAGCGTCGTCTCCAGCGTCACATCAAAGGTGCGCAGGTTGCGGTTGTTAATACCTAGCAGCGCGGTTTTCAGTTTGAGTGCTGCATCCAGCTCTGCGCCATTGTGTACTTCAACCAGCACGTCCATACCGAGTTCATGCGCGCAGGCTTCGAGTTCTGCCATCAGACCATGATCGAGTGCGGCAACGATCAACAAGATACAATCAGCGCCCCATTTTCTGGCCTGATACACCTGATACGGATCAATCATAAAATCTTTGCGCAACGCCGGTAATGCGCAGGCATTGCGTGCCTGTTGCAGATATTCCGGTGCGCCCTGAAAAAACTGCACGTCTGTCAGTACCGATAAACAGGCCGCCCCGTGCTGCTCGTAGCTTTTCGCGATGTCTGCCGGATTAAAATTTGGCCGGATGATGCCTTTGGAGGGCGAGGCTTTTTTGACTTCCGCAATCACCGCAGGATTGCCCGCCGCAATTTTGCTGCGCAGTGCGGATTCAAAACCACGTAGTTGTGCGCGTGCTTCTTTATCGGATTCGACTTCGTCTCGCAGACTGATCAGCGACTGATATTTTTTTGCTGCAGCAATCTCATCTTTTTTGACTGCCAGGATGTTGTTAAGTATGTCTGACATGGCTTACTTTCCGAGTTGCTGAGTGACATGAATGAAGTGATCCATCTTGGCACGTGCAGCACCAGAGGCGATCGCTTCTTGCGCCTTCTTGACGCCGTCGGCAATCGAGCTGGCAACGCCCGCGCCGTATAAAGCGGCACCGGCATTCAGGCTGACGATATCTTTCGCTGCACCGCTGACATTGTTCAGCACTTCCAATACTTTTTCGCGCGATTCTTCCGCACCTGACACACGCAGATTCCGGCTCGATACCATTTGCAGGCCAAAGTCTTCCGGATGAATATCGTATTCGCGGATTTCACCATCGACCAGTTCGCCGACCATCGTCGGTGCACCGAGCGACACTTCATCCATATTGTCACGGCCCCACACGACCAGCACATGTTTAGCGCCCAGTCGTTGCAGTACGCGTACTTGAATGCCGACCAGATCCGGGTGAAATACACCCATGAGAATATTTGGTGCGCCTGCCGGATTCGTCAGCGGGCCGAGGATATTAAAAATGGTGCGTACACCCAGTTCACGCCGGACTGGTGCCGCATGTTTCATCGCACCGTGATGGTTCGGTGCAAACATAAAACCAATGCCGGTCTGAGCTACGGATTGTGCAATTTGTTCTGGATTCAGGTTGATGTTAACACCCAGCGCTTCGAGCACGTCGGCGCTGCCAGATGATGAAGAAACGCTGCGCCCGCCGTGCTTGGCGACGCGCGCTCCGGCAGCGGCAGTCACAAACATCGAGGTGGTGGAAATGTTGAACGTATTCGCGCCATCGCCGCCAGTGCCGACGATATCGATCATATTTTCGGTATTGACCAATGGCACTTTGGTCGAGAATTCGCGCATGACTTGTGCCGCTGCGGTGATTTCACCTATGCTTTCTTTTTTGACGCGCAGACCTATCGTTAATGCGGCGATCATCAGCGGTGACATTTCACCTCCCATGATTTTGCGGAACAGATACAGCATTTCGTCATGGAATATTTCGCGGTGTTCGATCAGGCGCGTCAGGGCTTCTTGCTGAGAAATGGTCATTGTGCTGCTCCAGTCAGAAAGTTTTTCAACAGAGCATGGCCATGCTCTGAGAGGATGGATTCGGGGTGAAATTGCACGCCTTGCAGATCAAATTCTTTGTGGCGCACACCCATGATTTCGCCATCGTCAGTCCAGGCGGTGACTTCCAAGCAATCTGGCAGCGTAGCGCGTTCAATCGCCAGCGAGTGATAGCGGATAACGGTGTAAGGGCTGGGTAAATTCTTAAAGACACCCACGCCGGTGTGTGCAATCATCGACGTCTTGCCATGCATGACTTGTTTTGCGCGGATGATATTGCCGCCAAATGCCGCACCGATACTTTGATGGCCAAGACAAACGCCGAGAATAGGAATCTGGCCGGCAAAACGTTCGATGACAGGAATAGAAATACCAGCTTCATGCGGCGTGCATGGCCCTGGTGAAATGCAGATGTGATCCGGCTTTAATGCGGCGATTTCGTCCAGTGTGATTTCATCATTGCGGTAGGTGTGCACATCTTCACCCAGCTCGGCAAAATACTGCACAAGGTTGTAAGTGAAAGAATCATAGTTATCGATCATCAGCAGCATTTAAATTTCTCCGTCCAGACCATCTTGTACTTGTTCGGCTGCGCGCAAAACTGCGCGCGCCTTATTTTCTGTTTCCTGCCATTCCATTTCCGGTACTGAATCCGCCACCACGCCCGCCGCAGCCTGCACATACAACATGCCGTCTTTCAGCACGCCGGTGCGAATCGCAATCGCCAGATCCATCTCGCCGCCGAACGACAGATAACCGCAGGCGCCGCCATAGATGCCACGTTTGACCGGTTCGAGTTCATCAATCAACTCCATGGCACGCACCTTGGGCGCACCGGACAAGGTACCGGCAGGGAAAGTCGCTTTCAGCACATCGAGATTCGATAATTGTGGTTGCAATGTGCCTTCGACATTCGACACGATGTGTTGCACATGCGAGTACTTTTCGATGACCATCTGATCCGTTACCTTGACGCTGCCAGTCGTGGCGATGCGGCCGATGTCATTGCGTGCGAGATCAATCAGCATCACGTGTTCGGCAATTTCTTTGGGATCAGCCAGCAATTCTTTGGCGAGTTCAGCATCGCGTTCTGGCGTCGCACCGCGCGGACGCGTACCGGCGAGCGGACGTATCGTGACTTTGCGTGAGCCATCATTCAGGCTTTCGTTGCGGACTAAAATTTCTGGCGAGGCGCCGATGATCTGCATGTCGCCGAAATTGTAGAAATACATGTACGGCGACGGATTCAGTGAGCGCAGTGCGCGATACAGTGAGAGAGGCGAATCAACATAAGGTTTCTTGATGCGCTGTCCAACCTGCACCTGCATCAGATCGCCAGCCATGATGTATTCCTTGGCTTTTTCAACGGCTTTTAAATAATCTTCTTTCGCGAAATCGCGTATCGATTCGGTGCGCACCGAGGCGGATGTAACGGGCGCATCAACGCTGCGGCGTAACATTGCGCGCAAATCCTTCAAACGCTGGCGCGCTTTTGACCACGCTTCGGCTTGTGTAGGATCGGCATACACAATCAGGTACAGCTTGCCTGATACATTATCGATGACCGCTAATTCCTCTGTCACCAGCAACTGAATTTCCGGCAGGCCAAGATCATCTTTGGGCGCACTGTGTGCGAGGCGTTTTTCGACATGGCGTACCGCATCGTAACCAAAGTAACCGGCGAGTCCGCCGCAAAAGCGTGGCATGCCAGGACGTAACGCTACTTTGAAACGGCTTTGAAATTCTGCGATGAAATCGAGTGGATTACCGTGATACGTTTCGATGATTTCGCCATTTCTGACGATTTCTACTTTTTCACCGTAGCTGCGCAACAGCGTATTGGCAGGCAGTCCGATGAAGGAATAACGCCCGAAACGCTCGCCACCCATGACGGATTCGAGCAGGAACGTGTTTTTGCCTGCATTCTGGGTCTGAGCAAGTTTCAGGTACAGGGTCAGTGGAGTTTCCAGATCAGCGAATGCTTCCGCAATCATCGGAATACGGTTGTAGCCTTGCGCGGCCAGCGATTTGAATTCGAGTTCGGTCATGGTTTTCTTTCAGCCGTCAGCCATAGCTCGCGATGCTTGCAGGCACAGAAAACGAGCAAAAAGACTCGCATCTTGAGTAAGGACGGATAAGACAGATTGATAAAACAAGCGACAAGTCGTGCGGAGGATGTGCAGAGCCAGTCGCGGCATTCCAGGATTAAGAGGATTGCCAGCGTCGCCATAGCCAGGCCTCAAAGGCACCTGGTGTTATTTCGGGACGTTTGTTTTCGGGAAACATTCGTGAGTGGAATGAAAGTGATTAATGTCGAATTAATGTTGATTTTCTGTCGCCAGCAGTCGTGCCGCCTCCAACAGTGTGCCGACTATACCATCACTTTGAATCGTTTGTACAGCCTCGCCGTGGTTGTAACCATAGGGCACTGTGAGTACCGGGCAGCCTGCTGCGCGCGCTGCGATGGCGTCATTGCTGGAGTCGCCGATGGCCAGTATGTGTGATGGCGCAATGCCAAATTGTTTGCTGACTTCAAGCAAGGGTTGCGGATCTGGTTTTTTTCGCGCGAAAGAATCACCGCCGAAAGTCAGTTCAAAATAGGAGGATAAGCCCTTTTTCTGCATCAGAGGAATGGCGAAAGCGAGCGGCTTGTTTGTGACACATGCCAGTCGCAGATGCATCGCCTGCATTGCTTGCAAACCTTCGGTGACTTCCGGATACAACGTGCTGTGATCGCCATTGATGTCTAGATAATGCCGTTGGTAAGACGCCATCCCTTGCGCAAAATGTTGTTGCACTCCCGCTTCATCGAAATCCAGACTCAGGACACGGGTGATCAGATTTTCCGAGCCTTTACCGACCATCGATTTCACCATGTCTAGCGTTATTGGCGTCAGGGAAAAATCATTCCGCATACGATTAATCGCGACCAGAAAATCCGGTGCGGTGTCGAGCATGGTGCCATCGAGATCAATGATGACGGCGTTGATATTGTTAAACATGGCGTTGCCTGTTGAATGTCTGAATAACTATGCGGTTCCTGGCAGGAATTGATGCCACAAGCCGCATGTATATTGAGTGTCTGGAACGTAAGCGGTGAATGATGGGTCAGACTTTACCGAGTTCTGTGCGCATGGCGTCAATGACGGCCTTGTAGTCTGGTTTGCCAAAAATCGCTGAACCGGCAACAAACGTATCTGCACCTGCTGCGGCGATCTCGCGGATATTGTCTATCTTCACGCCACCATCGACTTGCAGCATGATGTCGCGGCCGGATTCGTCAATCAATTTGCGTACCGCGGTGATTTTTTTCAATGTGTGCGGAATAAACGATTGACCACCGAAGCCGGGGTTGACTGACATTAACAGGATCAGATCCAGCTTATCCATGACATGTTCTAACACATGCAAGGGTGTCGCAGGATTGAACACCAGACCGGCTTTGCAGCCGTGATCGCGGATTAATTGCAGGCTGCGGTCGATATGTTCTGAGCCTTCCGGGTGAAAGCTGATGATATTCGCGCCAGCTTTGGCAAAATCGGGAATGATGCGGTCAACAGGCTTTACCATCAGATGAACATCAATCGGCACCTGCACATGTGGGCGTATCGCTTCACAGACCAACGGGCCTATGGTCAGATTCGGGACGTAATGGTTATCCATGACATCAAAGTGAATCATGTCGGCACCGGCAGCGACGACATTGCGCACTTCCTCGCCCAGTCGGGCAAAGTCGGCGGATAAAATACTGGGGGCAATTCGGTAGGTTGTCATGGCAATGGTCTTGCAAAAGAAAAGATGCGCTATTTTACCTTGCACCATCCATGTCGTCTTTGTCATCCTCTGGCACAATAGAGATTCAATTGCAGTTGATAAAGAAAAGAGGAGACTGTGGCAGCCTACGAAATGAGTGTGTCGGTCGTGACACAGTATTTGCAAGAGCAATCCAATCCGGATCAGGCGAATTTTGTGTTTGCTTACACCATAACGATTAAGAATACGGGGACGGTGTCAGCGCAGGTCATTTCGCGTCACTGGATTATTACAGATGCAAAGAATCATATTGAAGAAGTAAAAGGGCTGGGGGTGGTCGGGCATCAGCCGTTTTTGGCGCCAGGACAAAGTTTTGAATACACCAGCGGTAGTTCCTTAACGACGCCGCAGGGAAGCATGAAAGGGTCGTATTTCTGCGTGGCGGAAGATGGGCATCGTTTCGAAGTGACGATTCCTGAGTTTGTGCTCTCTATTCCGCGCACTTTGCATTAATTAATGCGATGAAGCTCATTTGCTGTCGTTCTTACTGTCAGTTTGTTCTTCAATGTGCGGTTTGTTTTCCGGGTGTCGTCCGGAAAACATGGTCCACCATACGATAAAGATCAATATAAAGAGCGCCATTCCGGCTTCTAATAGCAATAACCACATAGATTTCCTTTGATTACAATCTGGCTGTTCTGCAAATAGATAAGCTGGATTGTTTTGAGTAATTTAGCCTTGCCGCGCTGAGCGGCACATCCATTGACACTATATAGGAGACTTCCATGGAATTCGAATGCATATTAGTAGAGACAAAAGAGAAGGTTGGACTGATTACTCTCAATCGCCCGAAGGCATTGAATGCGCTGAATGATCAGGTGATGAATGAATTAGGCGTTGCTTTAAAAGCGTTTGACCAGAATGATGCGATCCAATGTATCGTGATTACCGGAAGTCAGAAGGCATTTGCTGCCGGTGCAGATATTGCCGCAATGGCGAACTACACGTTCATGGATGCTTATAAAGGTGATTACATCACGCGCAATTGGGAAACGATTCGCCAGATTCGCAAACCAGTCATTGCTGCGGTGGCAGGTTACGCCTTAGGCGGTGGTTGTGAATTGGCGATGATGTGTGATTTCATCATTGCTGCTGATAACGCAAAATTTGGCCAGCCCGAAGTTAAGTTAGGAACCTTGCCGGGTGCTGGCGGTACTCAGCGCTTGCCGCGTGCAATATCGAAAGCGAAGGCGATGGACATGTGCCTGACCGCGCGCATGATGGATGCGGAAGAGGCAGAGCGCGCCGGACTGGTCTCACGCATTGTTCCGGTTGATATGTTGCTGGAAGAAGCGCTGTCAGCGGCGAACACGATTGCCAGCATGTCGCTGCCTATCATTATGATGATTAAGGAATCTGTTAATCGCGCTTACGAAACCACTTTGTCGGAAGGCGTGCATTTTGAGCGTCGCCTGTTTCACTCAAGTTTCGGAACCGAAGATCAGAAAGAAGGCATGAAAGCATTCCTGGAAAAACGTACGCCGGAATTTAAGAATCAATAAGTTATAAATAATTTGCGAGTTTCATTGCGAAGGCGGTGTTGTTTTGCTATAGTTCGGCTCCCGCTGAGAAGCGGGGGAAGAAAGTGAAGAGCTGCAAGTAAAAAAGCAGCCCGCACAGTCGACAGACCGAAGTCAGGCCAAGTGATCCGATTGGTGCCCGCACAACA